>NZ_JAQQLE010000002.1 GCF_028548475.1 Vogesella margarita | reverse complement strand
GACACCGATTCGGCTAACGTTCATGGTGGACTCCTTCCTTCTGTCTGACTGGTGGTGAACCCTTCCAGTCTGGCACCTGGATGCCGTTGCGGGAGGGAGGAGTCCATCTCATTGGGCTACACGTCTTGTCGGGTTACGCTGCGCTAACCCGACCTACCCGACCCCCCCCCCCCCACAACAACCAAAACCGCACCGACTCGCCCCGTCCCGTTGGCGCAAGCCGTGCAAATTGTCGCCGGCCCGGAAACAAGCCGCCCTCTTTTGAGCGCAGCGGATGGGCGGCGCCGGGATGGCGGCGGTTTGCACGGGAATTCTTGCGCCTTCGGGAGAGCGGGGATTGAAAAGGGGCGGCGGCAGCCCCTTCTCCCGCCGCCGCGCGGCAAGCGGCAGATAAAGAATATCCGCGCAGCGGATACCCTAGACAAAACAAGGTTGGCCGCAAACCCGTTACGGCTTGCGGCCAACCTTGGTTATTTCATCGCGGTAAACGTTGGGCTTCGCAGGCTCAGTCCAACCTACCGTGCTGCGAATTATTTAAAATGACGGCCATTACACACCCCTATTTACATTAATATTAACAACATCAATTAACTTAGCTGCCTGATTTATTATCTCATTCGGCTCAAATGATTTTGCATCAAATACAGCCTCCAAGTAAAACCTACCATTCATTCTTTTTGTCAAGTGTACAATTCTATTTTTGATATTTGATTTAGTTAATACAAAATCATGGTCCTTTGAAAAAATAGCCCACCCAATAGATTTTTTGTTTTCACGTTCTTTGTAGAAAATATAATTTTCCACATCATCTACTTTTACATAGCGACTCAAGATTTCCGCAATCGCAGCACGTCCGACTTGCATTCTAACAACATCATCTTTGTTGCTGCCATCACCACACACAAAGTCTCGGGTAGAGCGATCAATCTCAGTATAAAAAGATATCATTGCCTCCCCCTGAAAAGGGAAATTGCAATTTTTTAAATTTATTGATATTGGAAAATCACCATTCAGTTTAAGAACAACATTTTCACCATGATTATGGTCACACGCTCCGACAGCAAAAAACCCTAGCACACAAAGTAAAATCTTAAGTACTTTCATTAATTTTCCCTAAGTGCTTCAGCACTGTAGCCAATCAGCGGATTCAATAAATAATCCATCACCAGCCTTTTACCAGTCTTGATCTCCGCACTCAGCACCATGCCCGCCGTCAGGTCATCCCCTCTACCAGTAACCAGCCCGACAGGTTGGGCTGAGCCGGCGAAGCCCAACGTTTACCGCGCCCAACTCGCCAAAAGGTGGTCTTGGCTAGCATATATGCCAGCCAAAAAACACAATCATCATACCAGTCAAAAATGACAAAAGGGCAAGCCTCCACGGCTTGCCCTTTCCCAATCACCCTGCAGCCAACCTTGGCCGCATCCCGCTAAGCAGCCATCAAGACCCCGCCACCTCGCTCATCCCGCTATGCCGCAGCAACGCATCGATCTGCGGATCGCGACCGCGGAAGGCGCGGAAGGATTCCAGCGCCGGGCGCGAACCGCCCACCGCCAGGATCTCGTCCCAGAACTGGCGGCCGACTTCCGGATTGGCGCCGCCGGCTTCCTCGAACGCGGCGTAGGCGTCGGCGGACAGCACTTCCGCCCACTTGTAGCTGTAGTAGCCGGCCGCGTAGCCGCCGCCGAAGATGTGGCTGAAGCTGTTGGGGAAGCGGTTGTAGGCCGGCGGACGGTTGACGGCGACTTCGTCGCGCACCGTTTCCAAGAGCGCCAGCCAGTCGACGGACTCGGGCTTGGCGTCGGTGTACAGCAGCATGTCGAACAGCGAGAACTCCAGCTGGCGCACGGTCTGCATGCCGGACTGGAAGTTCTTCGCCGCCAGCATCTTGTCGTACAGCACGCGCGGCAGCGGCTCTCCGCTTTCGCTGTGCGCGGTCATGCCCTGCAGCACGTCCCACTCCCAGCAGAAGTTTTCCATGAACTGGCTCGGCAACTCGACCGCATCCCACTCCACGCCGCTGATGCCGGACACGCCCAGTTCGTCGACGCGGGTGAGCAGGTGGTGCAGGCCGTGGCCGAATTCGTGGAACAGGGTGGTGACTTCGTCGTGGCTGAAATAGGCCGGCTTGTCAGCCAGCGGACGGGTGAAATTGCACACCAGGTAGGCGACCGGGGTCTGCACCTGGCCGTTTTTCAGGCGGCGACCGCGCACGTCGTCCATCCACGCGCCGGGACGCTTGCCGTCGCGGGCGTACAGGTCGAGGTAGAAGCCGCCCAAGAGCGCGCCGTCCTTGAAGATCTGGTAGTAGCGCACGTCCTCGTGCCAGGTTTCGGCGTCCTTCTGCTCGACGCTGATGCCGTACAGCTTGTGCACCACGCTGAACAGGCCGGCCAGCACCTTGGGCTCGGGGAAGTACTGCTTCACCTCGTGCTCGGAGAAGGCGTAGCGCGCGACGCGCAGTTTCTCGGCGGCGTAGGTGATGTCCCACGCCTGCAATGTGTCCAGCCCCAGCTCGTCGCGGGCGAAGGCTTCCAGCTCGGCACGGTCCTGCTCGGCGTAGGGTTTGGCGCGGCGGGCGAGGTCGCGCAGGAAGTCGATCACCTGCTGCGGGCTTTCCGCCATCTTGGTGTACAGCGACAGCTCGGCGTAGTTGGCAAAGCCCAAGAGCTGCGCCTCTTCCGCCGCCAGCTTGAGCTTTTCGCGGATCAGCGGGCCGTTGTCCTGCTCGGCGGGGCCGAATTCGGACGCGCGCTTGGCGTTGGCTTCGTACAGTTTTTCACGCAAGGCGCGGTTGTCGGCGTACTGCAGCACCGGGAACAGGAGCGGGAACTGCAGCCCCAGCTTGTACTTGCCGCTCTGGCCATCGGCCTCGGCCAGCGCCGCGTACATGGCGAGGGTGTCTTCCGGGATGCCGGCCAGCTCGGCCACGTCGTCGATGTACAGCGCGAAGCTGTCGGTGGCGTCCATCACGTGCTGCGAGAACTGGTTGGACAGCTCGGCGAGGCGGCTGGACAGCTCGGCGAAGCGCTGCTTGTCGGCCTCCGGCAGCTCGGCGCCGGACAGGCGGAAGTCGCGCAGGTCGTTGTCGATGATCTTCTTGCGCGCGGCGGAGGCATTGGCGAACGCAGGGTTGGCCGCCACTGCCTTGAAGCGCGCGTACAGATCGAGGTTCTGCCCCAGTTCGGTGAAGAAGGCGGAGATGCGCGGGATTTCGGCGTTGTACGCGTCGCGCAGGCCTTCGGTATTGCCCATCACGCCGTTGAGGTGACCGACCACGCCCCAGGCGCGCGAGATCTGCTCGGTGGCGTCGGACAGCGGTTCGGCCACACTGTCCCAGTCGTCGCCGCCGGCGGCGATGACCTTGTCGATGGCGGCGCGGGCATTGGCCAGCAGCACGTCCAGCGCCGGGGTGATGTGTTCTGGCTTGATCGCGGCAAAACGCGGCAGATCGCTAAAGTCCAGTAGCGGATTGGTGGTCATGTTTGGCATCCTGTAGGCAGTGCGCTGTGCCGTTGCCAGCGCGAATCTTTCTAGAGATAGGGACAAATCAGTGAATCGCAATATCCGCCCTTACGACGGCCATCAGCCGCAGATCGATGACTCCTGCTATATCGACCCCGCCGCGGTGGTGATCGGCGAGGTGGAGCTTGCGGCCAACGTGTCGGTGTGGCCGTGCGCGGTGGTGCGCGGCGACGTGAACCGCATCAGCATCGGCGAAGGCAGCAATGTGCAGGATTTTGCCATGCTGCACGTCAGCCATCGCAAGGAATCCGATCCGCAGGGCGCGCCGCTGGTGATCGGCAAGCACGTCACCATCGGCCACCACGTGACGCTGCACGGCTGCACCATCGGCAACGAGGTGCTGGTCGGCATCGGCAGCATCATCCTCGATCGCGCGGTGATCGAGGACCGCGTGCTGATTGGCGCCGGCAGCCTGGTGCCGCCGAACAAGCGGCTGGCAAGCGGCTACCTGTACCTGGGCAACCCGGTGAAGCAGGTGCGGCCGCTGACCGAAGACGAGCTGGCCTACTTCCGCTATTCCGCCGAGCACTACGTGCGGGTGATGGACAAGCACAAAGCCAGTCTGTGACCAAAATGGTGTCGCGGCCGGCAGTAAATGCCGCGCCGCACGCATTATTCACTACCAATGCATAAAACATTTGTAATACTGCAAGCATAAACAGTCGCTACCGAGTACGCCAACACCAGCGGAGCCACACGTGATGCAGCAGGTTTTCCCCCGAAGCGGACAATCGTTACAAGTGTGGTTGACGGTACTGATCTCGGTACTGGTGCTGGCCACGGCGGCCGCGCTCGGCTTCTTCTACTACCGCGCGATGCAGAGCCAGCTGACACTGGCACAGCACAACCTGTTCCGCGCCACCAGCACCCTGATCACCAGCAATATCGAGCAGAGCGGCGCCGGTGCCGCCGCCACCACCAACCTGCTGGCCCACTCCGCGCTGGCGGAAACCTACAGTATGGAAGAGCGGGTGCTGTACACCGGCCAGCTGGTGGCGGTGCTGCGCGGCAACCCGGCGCTGCAGGCGGTGTACATGGCCTACCCCAACGGCGACTTCTTCCTGCTGCGGCGGCTGGACGACGCCGCGCGCCAGGCGCTGCCGGATGCCGGCCCCACCGCGCGCTGGGCCAGGCAACTGGTGCGGCAGCAGCCGGACGGCGTCGCCGAGCAGCGCTTCAGCTTTCTCGACGACGCGCTGAACAGCGTGCAGCCGGAACTGGTGCTGCGCCGGGTGTACGATCCGCGACAGCGGCCGTGGTACCGGCAGGCGGTGGCCAATCGCGGTGCCGCCGCCACCGAACCCTACCGCTTCAGCACCACCGGTCTGGTCGGCCTCACCTACGCGCACCAGAACGGCGACGCCAGCGCGGTGGCCGGCGCCGACCTGCGCCTGCTGACGCTGGGCAGCATCCTGCGCCACAAGCTGCCCAGCCCCTCGGCGCAGATGGCCATCGTCAACACCGCGCACGACATCCTGGTCAGCACCCATACCGACGAACGCGACCCGCGCCCGGTCAAGCTCGGCGAGAGCGCGCCGTCGGCACTGGCGACGCTGGGCCGACAATGGCATCCCGGCAAGCCGGCACCGGCACAGGTCGAGTGGCAGGGCCAGCAGTGGCTCGTGGCGGTGTCGGCGCTGCCCGGCGGCAGCCGCCAGCAGCTGGTGATGGTGATGCCGGAACACGAGCTGTTCGCCGCCGGCCGTGCGGTGGCCGAGCGCGCGGCGTGGATTCCGCTATTGATCCTGCTGCTGATGCTGCCCCTGGGCTGGCTGCTGTCGCGCCTCTTGAGCCAGCCGCTGCAGCAGCTGGTGGCCGCCTCCGGCCGCATCCAGTCGCTGGATTTTTCCGACAGCAGCCTGCCGCCCAGCCCGGTGCGCGAGCTGAACGAGCTGATGGCGGCATCGGAGGCGATGAAGGTCACCATCCGCGACTTCATCGGCCTCAGCCGCGACATGGTCGCCGAGAACGCGCTGGAGCAGCTGCTGGGCACCGTGCTGCAATCGACCATGCACGCGCTGCCGGCCGAGCGCGGCGGGCTGTGGCTGATGGACGGCGCTCAGCTGGCGCCGTCCATCAGCCGCGACGAGCACGGCCAGGCGCTGCTGCTGGGCAATCTGCCGCTGGACGACGCGCTGCTGCTGGACACGCTGGCCGCCAGCGCACCGCAGCAGATTGCGGCCAACCCTGCGCTGATTCCGGTGGAGATGCGCAGCCTGCTGGGCGAGGACACCCGGCAGCTGATCCTGCTGCCGCTGCGGCTGGAGTCGCAGGAGCTGCTGGGCCTGCTGGTGCTGGCCAGCAGCGAGAGCATCGCCCACACCCAGAGCGGCCACCGCATCAATTACCTGCAGGCGCTGGTCGGCTTTGCCGCCATCGCCATCGACAACCGCCGCCTGGCCTCGGCGCTGCAGCAGCTGATGAACGCGCTGGTGGAGCTGCTCGCCGGCGCCATCGACGCCAAGTCGCCGTATACCGGCGGCCACTGCCAGCGGGTGCCGGAGCTGGCGCAGGCGCTGGCCGAGGTCGCGCACCAGAGCCGGCAGGGGCCGTTTGCCGGCTTCCAGCTCAGCGCCGCCGACCGCGAGGCGCTGTACATCGCAAGCTGGCTGCACGACTGCGGCAAGGTTACCACCCCGGAGTACGTGGTGGACAAGGCCACCAAGCTGGAAACGCTGTACGACCGCATCCACGAGATCCGCATGCGCTTCGAGCTGCTCAAGCGCGACGCCGATGTCGCCTACTGGCAGGGCCTTGCCGCCGGCGAGGACGCCGCGCTGCTGAAAGAGCGCTGCCAGCGGGAGAAGGCGCAGCTGGACGACGACTTCGCCTTCGTCGCGCGCTGCAACCTGGGCGGCGAATTCATGGACGATGCCGATCTGGCACGGCTGCAGCAGATCGCCGAGCGCCGCTGGACGCGCACGCTGGACGACCGCCTGGGGCTGGGGCCGATGGAGCAGGCGCGGCTGGCCGGCATCCCCGCGCCGTCGCTGCCGGTGGAAGAAAAGCTGCTGGCCGACAAGCCGGAACACCGCATCCCGCGCGGCGGCGCCGACACGCTGCCGGCCGACAACCGCTGGGGCTTCAGGGTCAAGGTGCCGGAGCTGCTGTACAACAAGGGCGAGCTGAGCAACCTGTCCATCCGCCGCGGCACGCTGACCGAGGAGGAGCGCTACAAGATCAACGCCCACATCACCGAAACCATCAAGATGCTGAGCGCACTGCCCTTCCCCACCCACCTCGCCCACGTGCCGGAGATCGCCGGCGGCCACCACGAGCGCATCGACGGCAAGGGCTATCCGCGCGGTCTGAAGGGCGAGGACATGAGCGTGCTGGCACGGGTGATGGCCATCGCCGACGTGTTCGAGGCGCTGACCGCCGCCGACCGCCCGTACAAGCCGGCCAAGCCGCTGTCGGAGGCGCTGCAGATCATGCGCAGGATGGCGGAGGACGGCCACCTCGACCCCGCGCTGTACCAGCTGTTCCTCGACAGCGGCGTCTGGCGGCACTACGCCGAGCGCCACCTCGCCGCCGCCCAGGCCGACGTCGCCGACAGCTACGCCTACCGGCCACGGCAAAGCCTGCACCAGCACTGAACCGTCATCGCCCTGTCACCGGCATCCGCCAGACTGCGCCTGCGGCCACGCCGCAGGCGCCGCGCCGGCGAAGTTAACAGTCATCTCCCGGTAATGTCGCCGCCCTACACTGTCGGCATCTTGAAGGGATGATTGAAAATGACACTGGTAAAACGCCTGTGGCTCACCGTAGCCTTTACCCTGGCTTGCCTGATCGTGGTGATGCTGCTCAGCAGCCAGCAGCTGTTCTCGCTGCGCCACCAGTTCGCCGACTATCGCGAGCGGCAGCAGCTGTCCACCCACCTGCAGACGCTGAAGGCCGAGGTGCTGTCGCTCTCGCGCGCCGACCCGCTGCTGGAAGACACCGCACCGCGGCTGGCGCGGGTGCAGCAGAACGTGGCTCGGCTGATCCCGGCGATCAGCCAGGCGCTGCCGCCGGCCAGCGGCCCGGCGTTCGCCGCCAAGGCGCAGGGCTACTGGCAGGAGTTTGCCAAGAACCTGCGCTCGGCGCTGACCATCGCCGAGACCGCACCGGAAGACGCGCTGTCTATTCCGGAGCGCGCCTACAGCCTCAGCATCGTGCCGCTGGTCAACCTGATCGACAGCACGCTGGATAACGAGCAGCGCCAGCTGGCCGGCGCCGAAAGCGCGATGGCGCAGGCGATGCTGCAACTGGTGCTGCTGGTGCTGGGCCCGCTGGGCGTCGCCAGCGTGGCGGTGGTGCTGTCGCAGGTGCTGCTGGCGCAGCGGCTGAAGAAGCAGATCGCCGCGATGCAGCACGCCGCCGACCTGCTCGGCGAAGGCCAGCTCGGCACCCGGCTGCCGGTCAGCGGCCGCGACGAGCTGTCGCAGGCCGCCGGCCACATCAACCGCTTCCTCGACAAGCTCAGCGAGCTGCTGGGCACCGTGCGCAGCAATGCCGCCGGCAGCGAGCGCGAGGCGCAGGACATTCTCGACCTCACCCACCACGTGATCGGCACCACCCGCCAGCAGGCGGAAACCGCCGAGCACAGCAACCACGCCGCCAACGCGGTGGCCAGCTCGGCCGAGGAAATCGCCAGCCACATCCGCCGCGCATTGCAGGACGCCAATACCGCCACCGAACGCACCGCCCACGCCCGCGAGCTGGCCGGCGACACCGCCGGCACGTTGCAGGCGCTGGCCTGCCGCATCCAGGGCGCGGTGGGCGAGACCGAGCAGCTGAAGCACGCCATCGCCGACATCGCGCAGATCAGCAACATGATCCGCGACGTGGCGGAGCAGACCAACCTGCTGGCGCTGAACGCGGCGATCGAGGCCGCCCGTGCCGGCGAACATGGCCGCGGCTTTGCCGTGGTCGCCGACGAGGTGCGCAAGCTGTCGGAGCGCACGTCCAGCGCCACCGCCGGCATCTTCGACACCCTACTGCGCATCGAGGGCGCCACCAAGGCGCTGGCCGCCACCATGGACGCCGCGCACGAGGCCAGCCACGGCAGCGTGGTGGCGCAGACCTCGCTGGGCGAGGCGCTGCTGAGCATGGACAGCGCGCTGGTCACCATCAACCAGGTGCTGCGCGAGGTGGCGGAGGCCAGCCACCAGCAGAGCCAGGCCGGCGGCCACATCCGCAGTCGCGGCAGCGAGGTGTCGGCACTGGCCAGCGACATCTTCGGCAAGATGGAATCGCTGGCGCCGGCGATGGGACGCTGGCGCGAGGTGTCGGCGCAGATGAACCGCGACCTGGCCTGGTTCCGCATCGACAGCCAGACAGGCGCCGCGGTGCCGTTCTCGGCCAACAAGCCGCGCTTCACGTCGCGCAAGAGCGACGCGGCCTGAACCGGCATCGCCCGCAAACAAAAACGGCGCTCATCTGCATGAGCGCCGTTTTTGCATCGCGGGCCGGCCTTGCGGCCAACCCTGGCGGGTGACTTACAGCACCGCTAGTGCCGCGTCGTAGTCCGGCTCGCTGCCGATCTCGGCCACCAGCTCGCTGTGCAGCACGTTGTCGTTCTCGTCCAGCACCACCACCGCACGCGCGGTGAGGCCGGCCAGTGGGCCGGAAGCCAGCTTCACGCCGTAGGCTTCGGCAAACGCCGGATTGCGGAAGGTGGACAGGTTGGCAACGCCCTCGATGCCTTCGGCGCCGCAGAAGCGCTTCTGCGCGAACGGCAGGTCGGCGGAGATGCACAGTACCGCCACGCCGTCTCGGCTGGCGGCCTTCTCGTTGAACTTGCGCACCGAGGTGGCGCAGGTCGGGGTGTCGATGGACGGGAAGATATTGAGGATCTTCTTCTTGCCGGCGAAGGCGGCGAGGCCGACATCGGCCAGATCGCCATTGGTCAGGCTGAACGCCGGAGCCTTGTCGCCTTTGACCGGCAGGGTGCCGGCCACGTCTACAGCATTGCCACGCAGGGTAACGGTTGCCATCGGGTGCTTCCTTTTCGAAAGAAGGGTGGGTGATCAGCAAAGTGTGGGGCATGTGCCGCAGAATTCAACCCTGCTGGCAACAAGGTTGGCCGCATGCCGGTTTTACGCGTCAACCGTCCTGCTCGTGCTCCGGCAGCGACAGTCCCAGCTCGTCCAGCACCTCGCGCGCGGCGCGGAACGCCTCCACCGCCGCCGGTGCACCGGCATACACCGCGCTGTGCAGCAGGGTCTCGCGGATTTCCACCAGGCTGGCGCCGTTGTTGATGGCGCCGCGCACGTGGCCTTTCAGCTCGTTGCTGCGCCCCAGCGCCGCCAGCATCGCGCAGGTCAGGAGGCTGCGCGTTTTCAGCTCCAGCCCGTCGCGCTGCCAGGTGCTGCCCCAGGCGTGCTCGTTGAGCCAGTCCTGCAACGGGCGGTTGAAGCCATCAAGCTGGCTCATCGCGCGGCTGGCGAAGGCCTCGCCCATCACCTGCGTGCGCCGGGCGAGGCCGGCCTGTTTGTCCTGTTCGCTCATGGTGCTCTCCTTCGCTTGTGGTGTTCAGCCGTGGCTGCGTGTCGCCAGTGTGACGCCGGCCAGGATCAGCGTGATGCCGGCCAGGTGGTACAGCTGCAGCGCCTCGCCGAGGAACAGCATGGACAGCAGCGCACCGAACATCGGCATCAGGTGGATGAACATGCCGGCCCGCGCCGCGCCGACGCGCGTGACACCGAGATTGTAGAAATAGTAGGCGGCCACCGACGGCAGGGTGCCGACGTAGGCGAAGGTGGCCAGCGTGGCGACGTTCAGCGCCGTGTGGCGGCCGCCGGCCAGCTCCCAGACGAACAGCGGCGCGATGCCGACAAGGCCGATCGACACCTGCAGCGTCAAGAGGCCGATGCGGTCCAGCGCTGGCGGCATGCCGCGCAGCAGCAGCGTGTACAGCGCCCACGCCACCATCGCCAGGAACACCACCGCGTCGCCGCGGTTGATGTCGAGTGCGGCCAACCTTTGCCAGTCGCCGTGCGCCACCACCAGCAGCACGCCGGCAAAGGAGATCGCCACCGCCAGCGCCTGGCGGCGGGCGATGGCCACGCCGAAGAACAGCGCGCCGAACAGCACGATCAGGATGGGGATGAAGGAGTTGAGCAACACGCCGTTGGTGGCGGCGGTGTACTGCAGCCCCCAGTACACCAGCGAATTGAAGCCGGTGACGCCCAGCAGGCCCAGCAGCAGCAGCCGGCGCCAGTGCGGCAGCCACAACGCGCGCTGGCGCCACGCCGGCGCGGCGCCAAACGGCAGCAGCAGGCACAGCGCGATGCTCCAGCGCGCAAAGGAGAGCGTCATCGGCGCCACGCTGGCGTGCATCGCGCGCGCCAGCACGAAGTTGCCGGACCAGAACAGCGCGGTCAGCGTCAGCAGCAGATAGGCCAGCCGCGGCGAGAGGGATGGTTTCGTCATAGCCTGCCACCATGCCATGAGCCACGGACGGCTGGCAAGGTGACGCATCGCAACAAATTGTTCACGAAAAAAAACCGGGACAGATGTCCCGGCCAGGTCCCCTTCCCCAGGAGTCTTTCAGTCAGCCATCACCGGCTGCAATTCGGTATCGAGTTCTGCGCGTGGCGACAGCAGGCTGCCCAGCACCATGCCCAGCAGGCTCATCAGCAGGCCGGCCAGCTGCGGCGGCCAGAAGGCGTCGTCGGTGTAGCTGATTTCCAGCGCGATCCAGCTGCTGGCACCCAACAGCATGGACAGCAGGGCACCGCTGGTCGAGGCACGCTTCCAGAACAGGCCGGCCAGCAGCGGCACCACCGCCGCCACCAGCGTCACCTTGTAGGCGTTGCCCACCATTTCGTAGATGCTGGCATCCGACAGCAGCGCAAAGGCGGTGGTGGACACCGCGGCCACCACGATGGACAGCCGCATCGCCCTGATGAACTGGCGGTCGCTCATCTTGGGTACGAAGTGCTTGAGGATGTTCTCGACGAAGGTCACCGACGGTGCCATCAGCGTGCCGGAGGCGGTGGACATGATGGCCGACAGCAGCGCGCCGAAGAACATGATCTGCGCGAACAGCGGCGTCTTGTCCAGGATCAGGCGCGGCAGCACCATCTGCGGATCGATGCCCAGCTGGGTCGCCACCATTTTCGCGTCGATGAGGGAGGCGGCGCTGATCAGGAAGATCGGCAGCATGCAGAAGGTCAGGTACATGCAGGCCCCCAGGATGGAGCCCTGCATCGCCACTTTTTCGTTTTTGGCCGACATCACGCGCTGGTACACGTCCTGCTGCGGGATTGAGCCCAGCATCATGGTCAGCGCGGCGCCGATGAAGGCGACGACGCCCTTGGGGCTGGTATCGTTGATGAAGGACAGCTTGTTCTCGCTGGCGGCCTTGGCCACCACCACGTCGAAGCCGCCGGCCATGCCGGACACCAGATACACCAGGTAGATCAGGCCGCCGACGATCACCGACATCTGCAGGAAATCGGTAAACGCCACCGACAGCATGCCGCCGCACAGGGTGTAGAACAGCACGATCACCGCGCCCAGCAGCGTGCCCTGGGTGGTGGTGATAGCGCCGTCGGACAGCACGTTGAACACCACACCCAGCGCCGTCATCTGCGCCGCGATCCAGCCCAGATAGGACAGGATGATCACCACACTGATGATGGCCTCCACCGCCGGACCATAACGCTTGCGGAAGAAGTCGCCGATGGTCAGCAGGTTCATGCGGTACAGGCGCTTGGCCAGCAACACCCCGACGATCATCAGGCAGCCGAAGGAGCCGAACGGATCCTCGACGATGCCGGCGAAGCCCTCCTGCAGAAAGGTGGAAGGAATGCCCAGCACCGCCTCGGAGCCGAACCAGGTGGCGAACACCATGGCGGTCACCACCGGCAGCGGCATGCTGCCCCCGGCAGAAGCGAAGTCTCTGGCATTGTGAACACGCGTTGATGCGTACAGGCCGATACCGACGGTAACAGCCAAATAAAGTATGACGAACCCGACGAGCATTACTTCCGTCTCCTTAATCCTTGGTAGTGTGGTCAGAATGATGATCCGGCGACCCCGCACCCTGCAGAGCCAGACCGCACCTCACCCATGTAGTTGTGGGGGCATTATAGCCAGCACGCCTCAAGGTGA
Source organism: Vogesella margarita (assembly GCF_028548475.1). Classification (GTDB taxonomy): domain Bacteria; phylum Pseudomonadota; class Gammaproteobacteria; order Burkholderiales; family Chromobacteriaceae; genus Vogesella; species Vogesella margarita. The sequence goes on along the minus strand of NZ_JAQQLE010000002.1, from coordinate 471,912 downwards.
GCATTTTTTTAAACACGCAAGACCGATAAAAAACAAGGCCCCGCCACCGTCACCGGTGCGGGGCCTGTCGTCACCTGCCGTCGCGCCACGAGAAAAATCCTGCCGTCTCAATAGCTTACATAAAGAATAAACCCGGACAAAACAACATGCCGCAACGCAGCATCGCGCGCCCGGGCTGTGGCCTATTTTGCCTCAGCCATGCGTTTCGCTGTCGTTGATTATGTTAAACAATGACAAGGTCAAATCGCGAGCCTGCTTAATGTCGCCTGCGTCGCCGCCACGCTGAAACGCTGTGTCCGGCTATCGAGCAGCACCTCGCCGCAGGCCAGCTGCGGATCGTGGGTGAAGAACAGGCGGCCGCCGGCTGCGGCCAGGCTTTGCAGCAGCGCACGCTTCTCGTCGATCAAGAGCTCGGGAAAGCGGTCGTAGCCCATGGTGATCGGCACGTGCACCCACGCCGCGCCGGGAATCAGGTCGGCGGCAAACAGCAGCGGCCCGCCCGGCATCGGGATTTCCGCCAGCAGCATGCCGGGGGTGTGGCCGTTGGAGATGTGGAAGCGCCAGTCCGGCGGCAGGCAGGCCGGCGTCGCCTCGTCGACCAGCACCAGCCGGTCACTGGCCTCCAGCAGCGCGATCAGCTCCGGCACGAAGGAGGCCCGGTCGCGCGGATGCGGATTCAACGCCCGCTGCCACGCCTCGCGCCCGACCACGAACTGCGCGTTGGGGAACAGCAGCCGCGCCGGGCCGCCGTCCCACGCCGCCAGCAGGCCGCCGGCGTGGTCGAAGTGCAGGTGCGACAGCACCACCACATCGATGTCGGCATCGCCCAGCCCCTGCGCCGCCAGCGCGTCCAGCAGCACATGCTCCGCCTCCACCACGCCGTAGCGCTCGCGCAGCTTGGGCTCGAAAAAGGCACCGATGCCGGTCTCCAGCAGGATGCGGCGGCCGTCGTCCTCCTCCACCAGCAGACAGCGGCAGGCCAGCGGCACGCGGTTGGCCGCATCCGGCGCCAGCCAGCCGGCCCACACCGCGCGCGGCGCATTGCCGAACATCGCGCCGCCGTCGAGTTGTTGTGAATTGCCGAGCAGGGAAGTCAGTGTGCGCATCGCGGCAGGCTCCTGGAGGATGAGGTCGGTGGCAAAACCGCATTATCGAGCAAGTGCTTGGTTTTGTCATGCCGGCAAGCATTCGCCGCCGCCGGCAACGATGGCATAGAATCGGCGTTCCACCACTCGCCTCCCATCGCCACCATGCGCAAAATCGTGATCGCCCCGGATTCATTCAAGGAAAGCCTGTCGGCACGCGAAGTCGCCACCCTCATCGCCCGCGGCCTCGCATCGCAGCTGCCGCACACCGAGCTGCTGCGGCTGCCGGTCGCCGACGGCGGCGAGGGCACGCTGGACGCGCTGCTCGACGCCAGCGGTGGCCAGCGCATCCGCCAGCGCGTCACCGGCCCGCAGAACACGCCGCTGTTCGCCAACTGGGGCATGCTCGGCGACGGCCACAGCGCCGTCATCGAGATGGCCAGTGCCAGCGGCCTGGAGCACGTGCCGCGCGACGAGCGCAATCCGCTCACCAGCACCAGCTACGGCACCGGCGAGCTGATCCGCGGCGCGCTGGACCACGGCGCGCGCCACATCATCCTGGCGCTGGGCGGCTCCGCCACCAACGACGGCGGCGCCGGCATGCTCGCCGCGCTCGGCGTGCGCTGGCTGGATGCCGGCGGCCAACCCTTGCCGCCCGGCGGCGCCGCGCTGGCGCAGCTGGCGCACATCGACAGCAGTGCGCTGGACCCGCGGCTGGCCGAGTGCCGCTTCGACATCGCCTGCGACGTCGACAATCCGCTGACCGGCGTCCACGGCGCCTCCACCGTCTTCGGCCCGCAAAAAGGCGCCGACACCGCAATGGTGGCGCTACTGGACGAGGCGCTGGCGCACTACGGCCGCCAGCTGGAGCAGCACTGCGGCCAGGTCATCGCCACGGTACCCGGCGCCGGTGCCGCCGGCGGCATGGGCGCGGCGGCGCTGGCCTTCCTGCCCTGCCAGCTGCGCCGCGGCATCGACATCGTGCTCGACAGCGTCGGGTTGGACGCGGCACTGGAAGGGGCTGATCTGGTGATTACCGGCGAAGGCCGCCTCGACGGCCAGAGCATCTTCGGCAAGACCCCGATCGGCGTCGCACGCCGCGCCAAGCAGCATGGCCTGCCGGTGATCGCCATCGGCGGCAGCCTGGGCGACGGCGTCGAGGCGGTACACCAGCACGGTATCGACGCGGTATTCGCCTGCGTCGACCGCATCACCACACTGGAACAGGCACTGGAACACGCTGCGGCCAACCTTGAGCGCTGCGCGCGCAACGTCGGCGCGCTGCTGGCGCTTGGCAGCAAGTCATGAACACACACCATAGCGGCGGCAAGAGTCGTTCTGGCGCTACGGGTAGCTGGCAGGCACCGCGCAGTTACCTGCCTCTATTTTTCCCTCGGCGAAAAGCACGCTCCTAAAAGATTTTATACAAAACTTGTTTTGTGCTACCTTTCAGGAACTCGCCTGGAGCGGCTGAGTAAATACCGCATTGAAAAGAGGGCGTGACAGTCATGTCACGCCCACTTTTTCGTCTACTGCCCGGAAGATATCGGCACATGCACAATCTGCAGCGCACCCGCAAAAGCCTGATCCGCCTAATTCACTGGCGCATCTGGCGAGGCCGCATGCTGGTCTGGCTGGCGGCAGCCCTTGCCGCACTGATGATCGTGATGTTCGCCCACATGGTCGATCTCGCCATCGACGGCTTCAACCACCTGCGCCAGCTGGCACCGTGGTCACCACTGCTACTGACCAGTGGCGGCGGCATGCTGATCGCCTGGCTGACACAGCGCTACTTCAAGGGGGCGCAGGGCAGCGGCATTCCACAGGTCATCGCCGCACTGCACATACCGGATGATGCGCCGGGCAAACGTTCTCTGGTGTCATGGCGCATCGCCGCCGGCAAAATCCTGCTCGGTTCCGCAGCACTGGGCTGCGGCTTTTCCAGCGGACGCGAAGGACCGTCGGTTCAGGTTGGCGCCAGCCTGATGTACGCAGTGCGCCATGTGCTGCCGCGCCGTTTCCCGGTGCAGCCGCAGCACCTGATCCTGGCCGGCGGTGCCGCCGGCATCGCCGCCGCCTTCAACACCCCGCTGGCCGGTATCGTGTTTGCCATCGAAGAGCTGGGACGCAAGTTCGAAGAGCGCACCAACGGCGTACTGCTGACCGCCATCATTCTGGCCGGGGTGATCTCGATCTCGCTACAGGGCAACTACACCTATTTCGGCCGCCTCGCCGTCACCGTGGTCGACAGCCGCCTGGCCTTGCCCATCCTGCTCAGCGGCATCATCGCCGGCTTGTGCGGCGGCATCTTCTCGCGCCTGATGCTGCTCGGTGCCAAGCCATGGCCGGGCAAACTGGGCTGGCTGAAAAGCCGGCACCCGGTCCTGTTTGCCGGCCTGTGTGGCCTGCTGGTCGCCGTGCTGGGCCTGCTCTCCGCCGGAGCCGCCCACGGCAGTGGCTACCTGCCGACACAGCAAGCGCTCAGCGGCAGTGCCCCGCTGCCGTTTCTGTATGCCTTTGAAAAAATGGCGGCCACCCTGTTCTCCTACTTCGCCGGCATTCCGGGCGGCATCTTTGCCCCCAGCCTGGCGGTAGGCGCCGGCCTCGGACAGGATCTGGCCAGCCTGAATCTGGTCGATATCAATGCCGCCGCCTGGATCGCGCTGTGCATGGCGGCCTTTCTGGCGGCCGTCACCCAGGCGCCGATCACCTCGTTCGTGATCGTGATGGAAATGATCGACGGCCACGCCATGGTGATCAGCCTGATCGCCGCCGCCTTCCTCGCCAGTCTGGTGTCGCGTGCCATCAGCCCGCCGCTCTACCACTCGCTGGCACAAGGATTTATTACCCGCGACCAGACAACCGCCACACCCGCCAGGCACTGAGCCCGCCGCGGAACAGCAGGCTAGCCCCCCAAAACAAAACAGCCCGCCAATGGCGGGCTGTTTTGCGTGATACAGACTGGTCAACGCTTACTTGATCAGCTTTTCCACCTTGTCGGCACGGTCGCCCGGAGCCGGGTGACTGGCCAGCACGCTGCCTTCGTTGCCGAACAGCGCAGCCAGCTTGCGCAGTGCCGCCGGCGCGCCCTGCAGGTTGTAATTGTGGCGCTTCAGGAAATCCACCGCGTAGGCGTCGGCGTCGCTTTCCTGCGACTGCGAGAACTGCGCGTGCACGATCTGCTCGGCGAAATCGCCCAGTTCCGACTCCGACAGCGAGGCGGCGAGGTTGTTGCCGCTACCGGCCGCCGCCTTGCGCGCCGCGGACGCGGCGTAGGCCACCTGCATCGCCTTCTTGCTGTGCCCCAGCTTCACGTGGCCGATCTCGTGGCCGATCACGTAACGCACTTCGTCGTCGGTCATCTTGTCCAGCAGGCCGCTGTACACGCGCACGGTGCCGTCAGCCATCGCGAAGGCGTTCACTTCCTTGCTCTGGTACACCTTGAAATTCAGCTGCAGGCCATCTTCACTGCCCAGCCCTTTCACGATCTTGTTCAGGCGCGTGCCGTAGGCGCTGCCGGCGGCGGCGACCTTGTTCTGCTTGTCCATCGACTTGCTGGCCTCGGCGGCCATCGCCTTCACCTCGCCATCGCTGAGGGTGGCGGACTTCACCAGGTCAGAACCGGCGCTGAGCACGGAGTTGAGGTTGAACGCCTGCGCCGGAGCGGCCAGGCACGCCGCGAGGGCGGCAAAGAGAGCGAGCTGTTTCATGGATGGAATCATGCTTAGGGTTGGCAAGGCGTGCTATTCTATTTGCATAATCAGTTAGTGTCTATGGCATTAAAGCTATCCCCATGCTGCCTGTCATGAAAAGCGGCGTGACGAACTGCACAAGGCTGGTCGCAAAAAACCCCGGTCACCAGTACCGGGGTGCTCAGCATCAGCTTTCCGTCTCCAGCCGTCTCCTCGTCTGCAGGATCGCCGGCGCCCACTGCTCGCCGGGGCGTTTCTTGCGCGTAGCCAGCGTCAGTCCGGACGGCGCGAAGATGTTGATGTTGTGGGTGTTGGGCGTGGTGATCAGGTACTGCGCCTCGGTGGCTTTCAGGAAGCCGGCGACGCGGTCGATGTTGAAGATGTCCAGGTGCGCGAACGGCTCGTCGATGAACACGAAACCGGACGGGTTAGCCTCGTCCATCATCAGCCCGATCAGCAGGATCAGCGATTTCATCACCTGCTGGCCGCCGGAGGCCTCACCGTCGTTCATGCCCATCATGCCCTTCTGGTCGAAGTTGAACTTCAGCGTGAGACCGGCCTGCGCCAGCGCGGTGTCGTCGTTGGCCAGCAGCGGCAGCTCGACCTCGACACCGATGCCGGCCAGCTCGCCCAGGCGCTTGATGTTGCTGCCGTAGGCGCGCACCGTGGCGCGCAGCTTGCCAAGATAGGCCTCGCGCGCGTCGCTGGTGAGGCCAGCGGCGCGCTCCACCTCCGCCTGGCGGCGCTGGCATTCGCGCGCCAGCGTGTTCAGGTCTTCCTGCAACTTGTCCTTCAGCTGCAGCACCGCGTCGTCGCACTCCCAGTCGCCGGCGGCCAGTTTTTCTTCCAGATAGTGGATCTCGTGGCGCACGTCGGCGGCGGTTTCGAATTCCTCGGTCAGCTGCGCGACGTAGGCGGCATCCTGCGCCGCGGCCGGCAGCCGGCTCTGGCTGTCGCGCAACTCGGCCAGCAGGCGGCGCAGGGTGCGGCGTGCCTGTTCCGCTTCCAGCCGGCGAGCGGCCTGCCGGTTCAGGCTGTCCTGTTCGCGCTGGCAGACGCGGTCGTGCGCCAGCCGCGCGTCGCTGTGCCGGCTTTCGGCGTCACGGCAGGCGGTGTCGGCGTCGGCCAGCGCGGCGCCGTGTTCGGCGACGCTGGCCTGCAGCGTGACCAGCTGCGCCTCCAGCGCGGCGAATTCGTCGGCGCGGCTGGCCAGCTGGGCGATGGAATCCATGCCCGACAGGTAGTCGGCCAGCGCGGCGATGTCGCGGCTGGTGGCCACCAGTTGCTCTTCACCGGCGATGATGCGCTGGTTCAGCGCCGTCAGCGTGGCACGCAGGTCCAGCAGCCGCGACTGGCGCGCCGCCTCGCCGAAGGCGAAGTCGCGCTGCGGCACGCCGATGTGGCGTGCGCCGCGACGTTCGCGGAAATAGCCTTCCGGCGTGATCCAGTCGCCGTCTTCCTTGCTGCCGGCGGCCACGTCGGCGACGCGGCTGACGCGGTTCATCTGCTGGTACAGCCACTCCGGCGCCGGCTCGGCAAAACGCACCACCTCCAAGAGGCTGCCGCTGCGCGCCCGCGGCGCGCTGGCGGTATCCGGCACCACGAAGTGGCGGTAGCGCAGTTTCTCGCCCAGCTGCCAGGCCGCGCGGCGGTCGGCCGGGTCGGCCAGCAGCACCACGTGGCGGTAGGGCTTGAGCAGCGCCTCGACCGCGCCCTGCCACGCGGCATCGGTCACCTCGACGATGTCGCACAGCATGCTGTGCGCGATGCCGGCCTCGTCCAGCGCGGCGCGGAAGTGGCGCACGTCGTCCGGCGCGCGCGGCTTGCCGCTTTCCAGCGCCGCCAGTTCGGCGCTGTGCTCGTCGCGCTCGCGTTTGGCGGCGCGCAGGCTGTCGCGCAGGGTGTCGGCATCATGGCGCAGTGCGGCCAACCTTTGCGTCAGCGTGGCGGCGTCGTCACCGTATTGCTGGCCGGCCAGCGCCTGCAGCCGGTCGCGTTCCTTGAGCTGGCTTTGCACGTCGCGCAGCGCGTCACGGGCGTGCATGAAGGCCTGCTGCGCGTGGTGGCGCTCGCTGTCGGCCTGGGCGCGGGCGGCCTGCGCCTCGCTCTCGGCACGGCGCAGCGTGGCCATCAGCTGCAGCGTGGCACGGTGGTCGGCGCTGACGTTCAGGTAATCGTGCTGCACGCGGCGGTAGTCGCCCCATTGTCGGGCGATGGCGCTGCGGCCGTCGATCAGCCCCAGCACCGGCAAGGCCTCGTCGCGCAGGCGGGTGACGCGCTTGTGCAACCCGGTCCATTCCAGATAGCGGTTGGCGCGCGTCTTCATCGCCTCGACGCGCACTTCCAGCGCTTCCTGCTGCTGCGACAGCGCGTTCAGCTCGGCCTCGGCGGCACGCTGTTCGTCACGCGCGTGCTGGTAGTTGTCGAGCACGTCCTTGTCGCCGAACACCTGGAACACCAGATCCAGCAGCTGCTTGGGCGTGTATTCGGTGAGCTTGTCGGTGTCGCCCTGCTCCAGCGCCAGCACTTCGCCGACGGCGGCGGTGAGGCCGGCCGCTTCCAGGCGGCGACGGTATTCCTGCACCCCCAGCCACGCCAGCGCCGGATCGGCCACCGCGCTGTCCAGCGCCACGTCGCCCTCGGCAATGGCGTAGTGGCGCACCCAGTCGCCGCCCTGTTTCTTGATGCGGCACAGCAGGGTGACTTCCTCGCTCAGCAGCGGGAAGAACGGCGTCGGGTACAGCCCGCCGTTGAGGCGGCGCGGATTGGCGACCACGCCCTTGAGAAAGGCGAACGGCTCGCGGTTGTTGCGCACGTAGCGCTTGTAGTCGCGCTTGCCGGAGCACTTGATCGCCAGCAAGGTGCGCAGCGCGTCCAGCAGCGTGGTCTTGCCGGAGCCGTTGGGGCCGATGATGGTGACGATCTGCGCGTCCAGCGGCACGGTCAGCCGCTGCCAGAAGTCCCAATGCACCATTTCTACCGATTTCATCTGGAACATCAGGCGTTCTCCACTTGGCTGTTGCCGGTTTCTGCGGCCAACGTTGTCGTTTCGCTGGCCTGCTGCAGCAAGGCCTGGCGGCGGCCGAGCACGTCGGCCAGCGCGCCTTCGATGATGCGCGGCGCCAGTTGGCTGTAGTCGATCATCAGGTCCAGCATCGGGCCTTCTTCCAGCCACTTGTTGCGGCGGTTGAGGAAGCCGAGGTTGACCAGGCGGCCCAGGTTGGCCGCAAAGCGGGTGCGGCCGCCCAGCTGCTTGCCAAAGTCGGCGTACAGCGCGTCCTCGGAGATGCCGACCGACACCGTGCCGCCGGTTTCCAGCGGTTTCTGCGCGCCGAACATGTCGTGCTGGCCCTCGCGGCCGGCCTCGACGCGGCTGATCTGGCGTTCGCGCTTGGGCAGGATGATCAGCGCCCATACGATCACCAGCAGCGCCACGCCGTCGCGCGGCAGACCCAGGTTGTTATTCAGCCACGCTTCACCCGAGCCGAACACCGGCTCGGTCATCGCCGGTAGCAGCGCCACCGCGATGTGTTCGGCGTAGGGGTTTTCCACCAGGCGCAGGCCGACCGCGGCCAACCTTTGGTCCAGCTCGGCGCGGAAGGCGTCGTCCAGCAGCGCGCGGCGCGCCAGCGCGTCGCTGCGCGGGATCACGCGGTGCGCCAGCAGGCGCGACACCAGTACGGTGAGGGAGTGTTCCATCATGATGTTGAGTCTCGGGATGTCGGGATCACGGTCAGCTGCGCGTCGGACAGGCTGGCCACCTCCGGGTGGTCCAGCGCCAGCACGGCATCACCGCCCTTGAGCGCCAGCGGCAGCTTGGCCAGCGCGGCAATCACGCCGCGGTCGCTGCGGCTTTCCGGATCGCCCAACAGCGACAGCAGCGACAGGCGGTAGGCGGTTTCGTTATAGCTGTCGGCCAGCACCGCGTCGGCAATCGGCACGCCGCCCGCCGGCACCAGCTGCAATGCCGCTAGCGTGTCGTACAGCGCCTCGGCCTCCAGCAGACGCTCGGCCTCGACCGCGTCGGCGGTTTCGGCGCTGGCCGCCGCCGGCAGCGCATGATCGTGCTCGCGCGCGCGCTCGCGGCCGAGCAGCTCGTACTCGGCGACATCGGCCAGCTCTGGCGTGGTCAGAAACGCCGGCTCGACGTTGGCCGCGATCACGCCGTCGGCCAGCCCCGCCAGCCGGGCCAAGCCCTGATGGCGCAGCCAGTCGGCGATGTCGGTGGAGGTCAGCCCGGAGCTGCCCAGATGCACGCGCTGCGCCGCCAGCTGCGCCAGCCGGCGCTCGAAGGTGCCGGCCAGCGCCAGCATGCGGCTCTGCGCCAGCGCGATCGCCTGCGCCTGACCCAGCGTGGTCAGGCTCAGCCGCTCGTCGCAGGTCAGGCCGCGCACCACGTCGGTGGATTTCGCCACCCAGCGCCACACCGACTCCAGCCGGTGCTGCGCGGCGCGGATGCGGAATTCGGACTGCGACTCCAGCGCGTCGGCAAACTCGGCGTGCAGCTCGTTCAGGCGCGCCAGCAGATGCTGCAGCGCCTCGTCCGACACCTGCCCCACCGCCTGCCCCGCCGCCACCTGGCTGGCGAGATAGCCGAGCTCGACGTCGTCGCCGGCAAAATCGATCAGCGTCGCCAGCGCCGACAGCGCCACGCGCGCGGTGTCGGACAGCGCGTAGTGGCCGCCGTCGCTGTCGTAGACCAGCAACTCGCCCTCGCGCAGGCGGCCGAGAATGGTATTCAGCTTGGTGTCGTTGAGATAGGCGAAGCGCTGCGCGATGTCCTGCGGCGTCCAGTACGGCGCCTCGGCGCGGCTGCCCAGCTCGCGCAGCACCAGGAGCCGCATCAGCACCTCCTCGTCACCCCCGCGAAACAGGGTGACGAACACCGCCAGGTACGGCCACGCCGCCGACAACCGGTTCAGCGCCGGCAGCGCGTCCGGGCTCAGCCCGGGGCGGAAAAAATCGGAAAGGGAATCCAAGACAAGCATCCAGCGGCGTTAAACAGCCGTGGATTGTCGGAGCGGACAGGCCGTGTCGTCAATGGCGGCAGGGTGCGCGAAGCAGGTAGGCCGTTCAGTTTGGCGCGGCATAAGCCGACACGGCTTGCGGCCAACCTTTACCATCCAATTTCGGTAAATGTTGGGCTTTGCAAACTCTGCGCCAGCCTACAAGCCCGACTTACCATGTTTAATTTGCTTAGCAATTTCTCGTGATATCTCCGCCATTTGCCTCAGAAATGGATCCGCTTTGTAACGGTCTTGACGAGACATGGCAGCATCAATATCAAGCAATTTCACCGCCAGTGTACAAGTGGCATTTCGGAACCGCTCGCCATCCTGAAATCGTTGTTTATTCTTGCGTAGAACGTCATTCAACTTTTGTTGGGCATCAACATCCCGCTCGCCGTACTTTTGGCGCAGCAGTATTTCAAAATCTTCGGCATCTTCAATTTGCTTCAGAAACTCAGTTACCCCACCACTCTCGGACATGCGATCAATCAATCGCTGCCAATTTTCGTCACATGCTGTTTTGTCACGTACTGTCACAAGACACCTCTGTAAATTGGGTACTACTGGATGACGTCATCCAGCCAACCAGACTTAGGAGCCTGAACAATGAACACCAACACCAAGCCGCATACCCCACCCTCACAACCTCAGCCACAGAAAAATTGGCCAAGCAAAAAACAGGACGTTCCGTCGGGCACAGGGCGTGATAACAACCCTCCAAAAACCAAATAAGGACCGTCACATGAGCTCGCAAAAAGACTTGGACAACCGCGCCAATCAACTCAATCCGGAACACGACGCCTACCATCAAAGCCGCGGTGAAGAGGGGCGGCCAGAAGATTGGAAAGACCGCCTTGCAGAAAATGACGATAAATAAATAGTCCCGTTGGAGGATGGCGCCACCGCCATCCTTTTTCCTTATGAGCGGCACTGCACCAGCGATCGCCTAAAAGTACTGACAAACTCATCTGCCTGCGGCTCGGCTGGAAGTTGTCGCTTGGTGTTATTAAAAGCACAAACACACCGCTCGACTTGTTGATCATAAAAATAGGTATTGCTATGCCCAGCAGCAAGCACACAGGTTTCCAGTGCCTTGTAATCTTGCATACTGATTTTCTGATTCCACTCTCCACCACCAAAGCCAATGGCAGCACCAACGGCGATACTCGCCACAACCGTCGCACCACCATAGCCTATCTTGAACGGTCTTGATTTGAACGCCTTGTCATCTAACTGATGCTTGCAGTACCCACATTTGATTTTGAAATTCGAATCAAGATTATTGTCTTTTCCACACTCAGGACACTCAACCAGCACAGTTGACACCTTTATCGTTATTTTGCCATGCGCATAATAACAAACCCCGGCATGACTTATCAGCCATGCCGGGGTTTTTCTGCTGCGGCCAACCCTGGCCGCAAACACCTTACTCTGCGCTATCCGCGCCCGCGTCAGCATCCGCAGCCGGCGCTTCATCCGCCAGCGTCTGGATCACCGCCACCGGTGCGGCACCGGCCGCGGCAGCGCGGGCCAGCTTGGCGGCGCGTTCGGCTTCTTCCGCTTCCAGGCGTGCCTTCTTCTCGGCGGCGCGCAGCACGTCGAGGTATTCCTTGATCGCGAATACCAGCTCGCGGGTGCCTTCGCCGGTCAGGCCGGAGATCACGAAGTGGCGCGGCGCGTTCATGTCGAAACCGAAGCGGTCGTCGGCCTGTGCCTTCGGCCAGCCGTAGGCTTCGAGGAAGGCAGAGATAGTCAGCTCGCGCTCTTCTTCCGGCAACATGTCGACCTTGTTCAGCACCAGCCAGCGCGGCTTGTTGTACAGCGCTTCGTCGTACTTGCGCAGCTCTTCGACGATGGCGCGCGCCTCGCGTACCGGATCGACGTCCGGATCGAACGGCGCGATGTCGACCAGGTGCAGCAGAATGCCGGTTCGCGACAGGTGCTTGAGGAAGCGGTGGCCGAGGCCGGCGCCTTCCGCCGCGCCTTCGATCAGGCCGGGGATGTCGGCGATGACGAAGCTGGAGGTGTCATCCATGCGCACCACGCCCAGGTTCGGGTGCAGGGTGGTGAACGGATAGTCGGCCACTTTCGGCTTGGCGGCGGACACCGCGCGGATGAAGGTGGACTTGCCGGCGTTGGGCATGCCCAAGAGGCCGACGTCGGCCAGTACCTTCAGCTCCAGGCGCAGATTGTAGATCTCGCCTTCTTCGCCGCGGGTGAACTGGCGCGGCGCGCGGTTGAGCGAGCTCTTGAAGTGGATGTTGCCCAGGCCGCCCTTGCCGCCCTTGGCCAGCACCAGTTCCTGGCCGTGGAAGGTCAGGTCGGCGATCTGCTGGCCGGTGTGCTCGTCGAAGATCTGGGTGCCGACCGGCAGGCGCAGGCGGATGTCGTCGCCGCCCTTGCCGTAGCAGTCGGCGCCGCGGCCGTTCTCGCCGTTGACGGCGAGGTACTTCTTCACGAAGCGGTATTCGACCAGGGTGTTGATGTTTTCATCCGCCACCGCGATCACGTCGCCGCCACGGCCGCCGTCGCCGCCGTCCGGGCCGCCGCGCGGTACGAATTTTTCACGGCGGAAGCTGCAGCAACCGTTGCCGCCCTTGCCGGAGCGCACTTCAATGCGGGCTTCGTCGATAAATTTCATGAAACTCTCCTAAATGCTTGCGAGGAGTCAGGCGCAAACGTCCGCCGTCCGCCCAAGGTTGGCCGCAGCCCCTTGCGCCTCACACCTCGTGTGGCCAATGCGATATCAAACAAACAAAAAAGCCCTATCGTGCGATAGGGCTTTTTCCGGTGGCTACAGAATTACTCTGCGTCAACACCAGTGTACGGAACAACGCTAACGGTCTTGCGCTGGGCAGCGCCTTTAACCGCGAAGTTCACGTAGCCGTCAACCTTGGCGAACAGGGTGTGATCCTTGCCCATGCCAACGTTTTCACCAGCGTGGAAACGGGTGCCACGCTGACGGATGATGATGGAACCAGCCGGGATCAGCTCGCCGCCGTAGGCTTTGGTGCCCAGACGTTTGGCTTCGGAATCACGACCGTTGCGGGAACTACCGCCTGCTTTTTTGTGTGCCATGTCTATTTATCCCTTACTTGGAAATCGCGTCGATGCGGATTTCGGTGTAGTTCTGACGATGACCCTGATGCTTCTGGTAGTGCTTACGACGACGCATCTTGAAGATGCGGATCTTGTCGCCACGACCATGAGCAACCACGGTTGCCTTGACAGTTGCGCCCGCTACCAGAGGCGCGCCTACGGAAACTTGCTCACCGTCAGCAATCATCAGCACTTCTTCAAGTACGATCTGGCTGTCGACGTCTGCAGGTATCTGTTCTACTTTAAGTTTTTCGCCAACGGAAACTTTGTACTGTTTACCGCCAGTTTTTACGACCGCATACATTCGTATAGCTCCTAATATTCTTTCTTGCGCGCAGTGTGCGCGAAGAACGCGAAAATATACGCAAGTGCCTGATAGATGTCAATATTTTTGTCGACACTGCGTGGCAAACGTGTTTGCCGTGGCAACACAGCGGCCTTGTCTGCTAATATCGCGCGGTTTTCCCGACCATTTGAACCGGTAGCAATGTCCTCCACTCCGCTGTTTCGCACGCTGACCGCCGACGATATGCAAGCTGTCGACCAGGTCATCCGCACGCGCCTGCATTCCGACGTCGTCCTGATCCGCCAGGTAGCGGAATACATCATTTCTGCCGGTGGCAAGCGTCTGCGCCCGGTGCTGACGCTGATGGCCGGCCGTGCCATGGGTTACGGCGAGCCGTACCTGCACGAGCTGGCGGCGATGGTGGAGTTCATCCACACCGCTACCCTGCTGCACGACGACGTGGTCGACGAATCCGACATGCGCCGCGGCCGCCAGACCGCCAACGCCATGTTCGGCAATGCCGCCAGCGTGCTGGTCGGTGACTTCCTGTACACCCGCGCCTTCCAGATGATGGTCGCCAGCAACAATATGCGCATCCTGGAAGTGATGGCCGGCGCCACCAACATCATCGCCGAGGGCGAGGTGCTGCAGCTGCTGAACATCGGCGACACCAGCCTGACCGAAGAACAGTATCTGCTGGTGATCCAGTACAAGACCGCCAAGCTGTTCGAGGCCGCCACCCGCGTCGGCGCCATCATGGCCGGCGCCAGCGCCGAGCAGGAACAGGCGCTGGCCGACTACGGCATGCACCTGGGCACCGCGTTCCAGATCATCGACGACGTGCTGGACTACAGCGGCGACGCCGGCACCATCGGCAAGAGCGTCGGCGACGACCTGGCCGAGGGCAAGGTCACCCTGCCGCTGATCTACACCATGCGCCAGGGCAGCGAACAGGCCGCCACCACCGTGCGCGAGGCGCTGGAAGCCGCCAGCCGCGAGCGTTTCGGCGACGTGATGGCTGCGGTACAATCCTGCGGCGCGCTGGACTACGCGCGCGGCGAGGCGGAAAAAGCCGCCGAACGCGCCATCGCGGTGCTGGCCCCGCTGCCGGACAGCGACTACAAGACCGCGCTGGCGGAGCTGGCGCGACTGTCGGTACGCCGCGACGCCTGACCCCGTTTTACGTCTCCGTAGTTAAATGGATATAACAGCCCCCTCCCAAGCGATTCGGGAGGGAGCAAGAAACAAGCTAAGCTATTGATTTTTAAAATAACAATTCGTTGCAAATCCCTTTAAATCACCCCTAATCCAAGCCTGTCTTGGAACAAATTTGAATCAAGAAGAAGGGTAAGCAGTGGGCTGAAAACGACAACAGGTAGCACATGGCTACCTGTTTTTGTTTGTCGTGTCAGTCAGTGGCGTCCCCACCAGGAATCGAACCTGGATCTGATTCTTAGGAGGAACCTGTTCTATCCATTGAACTACAGGGACACACGACCAGCCTACTACTATAGCATTTGTGCTAGGCCTTAGACAAGAAGTGATATACAGATGGTGGATCAGCAACTTATTGATTATTTGAACGAAAGAACCAAAGGCAAGTTGCTAATGTTTCCGGAGCAACTCGCTGAAGAGATAGGCATTCCTTCCAAACAGTAATAAAAGCTCAGGAAGGAAGGCCGCTTTCCTAAGCTATGCTCTCATTGGTAGAGAACTTGAAGAACTATGCCTATAAGAAAGAATTGATGGAGAGCTTCCAGAAGAAGTTTCTGCCCAAAAAATAACTTCTTCCTCAGGAAGAAATATTTGAATGTGAGATGTTAATGGAACACGAAATCGACCTCTTTGGCGAAGTCAAACCAGTAGCCAAAAAGATATCTACAAAAGCCACGAAGGTGGCCAAGGAAGCTAGGTCAGGAACATTCACCGACAACATGAAACTACCCATTCACAGGTGGTTTAGGTATTCAGCCGGATTTTCTGCCGAATGGGCAAAAACGATCATCGAGCAAGAAAAAACCGGATCTAAGCTGACCGTGTTAGATCCTTTTGCCGGCTCAGGCACAACCTTGCTTGCAGCGGAACATGCCGGGGTTGAATCCTACGGGCTAGAAAGCCACCCCTTTGTGGCTAGAATTGCAAGTGCCAAATTACTTTGGCACAAAATTGACCCCAAGAAATATATTGAGGAAATTAATTTCCTCATTGAAAAATCAAAAGAAGGACAATCAGAATTTCCGCCAAATACATCTGAGCTTCTTGCGAAATGTTATTCAGACGACTCGCTAAACAAGCTATTTGCATTGAAAAGTGAGTTTCTCAAGAGAAACAAGGACACCCCTACCAATAAACTTGTCTGGCTGACCATTACTGCAATACTAAGAGCATGCAGTCATGCAGGCACGGCCCAGTGGCAATATATTCTCCCCAACAAAACAAAAGCAAAAGTTTTAGACCCGTTTAATGCCCTTTCAGCCAAAGCAGATCAGATCGTTCAAGATATTGAGTATGCGAAGAAAGAGTATTCGCCACTAGCCAAAATAATTCAACTAGATGCCAGACTAGCCTCTGAAATTCCAGAAAAATCAATTGACCTTGTGGTCACTTCGCCACCATACCCAAATAACTATGACTATGCCGATGCCACTCGCCTAGAAATGACTTTCTGGGGGGACATTAAAGGCTGGAGTGACCTTCATGAAAAAGTAAGAAAGCATATTATTAGATCGTGCTCACAGCACTCCGCTGCCGATCGCATTGATCTAAATAAGTTCCTTGAGTCGGAATTGTTAAAACCAATTTCAGATGAAATATCAGAGGTGTGCAATGAACTTGCTGAAGTAAGAAAAACGAAAGGTGGCAAAAAAACATATCACACAATGATTGCCGCCTACTTCTTAGATATTGCTCAGATTTTTCATCGGCTCCGTCCATTGTGTAAGGACGGATCAAGATTATGCTTTGTCGTTGGGGACTCCGCACCATATGGTGTTTATGTCCCCGCTGAAGAATGGCTCGGGAAGTTGGCAATTCATGCTGGATTCAAAAGCTACACCTTTGAAAAAATCCGCGATCGAAATGTCAAATGGAAAAATAGAAAACATGATGTCCCTCTGCATGAGGGGCGCCTTTGGATAGAGGGGTAAAAAATGGCAGACTCACCAGCACACAAGTTCGGGCAAATTATTGGGGATTTGCTTGAAGAAATTATGGCTCCACAACTTCAGAATTTTTGTAATGCACGAGGGTTGTACCTTGACAAAAAAGGCACAAGAGGTGCAGCAAGACCAGGTAAGAAAGTTACTTGGAAAGACAAGTTTGGCAACAATCACGATCTTGATTTTGTGATTGAAAAGGGGGGCACACCTCAACAAAAAGGTCGGCCACTAGCTTTCATTGAAGCTGCTTGGAGGCGATATACCAAACATTCACGAAACAAGGCTCAAGAAATCCAAGGAGCCATCCTGCCAATTGCGGAGAAACACTATTGGGATCAGCCATTTTTAGGAACTGTTTTGGCTGGCGAATTCACGGCTGGATCATTAACACAAATGCAGTCATCAGGTTTTAAGGTGATGTACTTTCCCTATGAAACCGTGGTTGCCGCTTTTGCATCAGTGGGCATTAATACTGAATTTGACGAATCCACACCTGACTTACATTTTCAAGGGGCAATCAATCAAATAGAAGCCCTAAATGCAAATCAACGAGCAAGCCTAAAGAGCAATCTTATTCAGCAAAATTCAAACCTGTTGACTGGTTTTCTCAACGACTTGAAAAACACCCTAGATCGACAGATTGATAGAATCATATTAATCCCGCTTCACGGTGGAGAAAATCAATTTCAATATATTGAAGAGGCTCTGGACTTTGTCAAAAACTACAACACTGACATGATCAGTGACGGCACTTTCAGAAAGTTCGAGATAATTGTTCGGTACAATAACGGAAATAGAATCGATGCACAATTCTCCAGCAAAGATGAAGTTTTTGTATTCTTGAACTATGTAGCTACTGCATAAGAAAACGGCTAGTCACACGACTAGCCATTTTCTTTTCGTTATATTCGGCACCACCCGGTTTTTAACAGGACACCCATTGACTTTATTTTAAATTATCACAGAAACATAATGCCATCTACAAAATTAATCATATTTGATTTTTGAATTGTCAATGCTGATTAAAATTTGATTGCTTTTGCTGATGAAGCAAGGGTATTTTTTATACCCTAGAAAAACAGATTGGAATATTACATACCGTCCACCGTACTTCTTTCGAGTCATCAAGCCTGAATTTGAAAAAAATTTGGAACATTTACGATAGTAAAATGTACTTGATCGCCGTAAGAGTATATGGCAAAATAAATATTTAGAATTATTATTCCCTCCTTAAATGGCAGTTACAGGTTCGATTCCTGTCGGGGATACCATCTCACCACCAACGCTACCGCCACCGGTAGCGTTTTGCTTATTACGGAAGCTTTCCCATGAACCTGCTGCAACGCCTTGGCCTGCTGATCATCCTCGGCATCGTGCTGGCCACCGCCATCAACCACTTCACCCGCCCGCAGGCGCCAAGCGACGCCGGCCACAACGCCAGCCAGCCGCAGTAAACCGGCATGCAGGCCCGCACCACCCTTGCCCACCTGCCGACCGTGTTCGGCCCCTGGCCCGAACACCCGCTGTACGCCGCCATCGCGCGCTGGCGCGACGCCGCCGCGAGCCAGGGTTGGCCGCAACAGGCCGACTTCGACCGCCTGATCGAACACGCGCGCGCCTGCGGCCAACCCTTGCCGCCGCGGCAGCGCTTCCTGCGCGACGCCGACCCCGAGCTGTACTACGAGATGCACATCGGCAGCACCGGCGAGGTGCCGACGCGCGGCGACAACTGGCACGACTGGTTCAACGCGCTGTGCTGGCTGAGCTGGCCGCGCAGCAAGCTGGCGATGAATGCAAGGCAGGTGGCGGCCATCAACGGCGACGAATTCCGCCGCGGCCCGCGCCGCGACGCCGGCACGCTGCTGGACGAGAGTGGCGTTGTCGTGCCCTACTGCGACCCGGCGCTGGCGCTGGCGCTGCACGACATGCAGTGGCGGACGCTGTTTGTCGAGCAGCGCGCGGCGTGGGGTACCCGCATCGGTGCCCATGTCATCGGCCACGCGCTGCTGGAACAGGGGCTGGCGATGCACATCGGCTGGTGCGGCAAGGCGCTGCTACTGCCGGTGGAAGAAGGATTTTTCCGGCTGGATGGCGCGGAACAGGTGGACATTCTGGACCGGATGCTGGCGGCACGGCTGACAGGCGACGACGACTTTGCCGCCAGCCCGCGCGAACTGCTGCCGCTGCCGCTGCTGGGTATCCCCGGCTGGTGGGACGCCAACCGCGACGCGGCGTTCTACGACAACACGGCCTACTTCCGCCCGACGCGGCGCGCGAAATCGGCCACCGAGATCGCTTCCAGCTCGCCCATCATCGGCTGAAACACCTCGGCCAGTCCGGCGGCGATGTCGTCGTCGCACTCGCGCAATTCCGGCCGGTACACGAACAGGCGGAACAGGTCGGCCAGTGCGATCGCCTCCGCGCGCCGGGTCAGCACCCAGGTCTCGCGCTGGCCGCACTGCACGTAGCCGGCGGCGGCGAGACGGTCCAGCACGTGGCCCAGCTCGTCGTAGCCGACCAGTACCTGCTGCCGCAGCGCCTCCGGCCGCAGCGCGCGGCCTTCGCCCTGCGCCTCGTCCAGCAACACCAGCAGCTCCACCGCGTCGAGGAAACGGCGCCGTGACTCGTTGCGCCGCTGCCAGGCGCGCCCCTCCCAGTACGACAGCGACGCGGTCAGCACCGCGCCGGTCAGCACCACCAGCCACAGGCAGAACAACCACAACAGCAGCACCGGCAGGCTGGCGAAGGCGCCGTACACCAGCTGGTAGCTGGCGATCTCGCCAATGTAGAAGCCGAAGATCAGCTTGGTGACTTCCAGCATCAGCGCGGTACACAGCGCGCCGAGCAGCGCGTGGCGGCGCGGCACATAGCGGTTGGGGACGATGCGGAACAGCAGCGCCAGCATCAGCGTGGTCAGCAACAGACCACCGCCGAACTGTAGCGCCTCGTCCAGCAGCGTGGAGTAGCGCTCGATGTGGGTGTACTTGAACAGCACGCGCCAGCCGAGCAGGCCGCCGCCCAGCGCCAGCGGCCCCAGCGTCAGTACCGTCCAGTACACCATGCTCTGCTGCAGCCACGGCCGCGCGCGGCGCACGCCCCAGATGCTGTTGAAGGTGCGCTCCACCGTGGCCATCAGCATCAGCGAGGTGACGCCCAGCATCACGATACCGGCGGCGGTGAGCTTTTCGGCGTTGTCGGCGAACTGGCGCATGTAGACGGTAATCACCTTGCCGGCGAATTCCGGCACCAGCGTCGACAGCAGCATCACCTTGAAGCGGGTGCTGTAGTCGCCGAACACCGGGAACGCCGACATCACCGTCAGCGCGATGGTCAGCAGCGGCACCAGCGCCAGCAAGGTGGTGAAGGTCAGGCTGCCGGCCACCTGCAGCACGCGCTGCTGCGCCAGCCGCGCGGCGACGAAACGGGCAAAACCGAGAAGGGGGAGAGAGGCAAACGACACGATCATCCGATCAAACACGCTAGAATCCAGCAATCCGCCAATGTTAACCCATAGGAATCCTCATGCACGACATTCTGGTCTTGTACTACAGCCAGCACGGCGCCACCCGCGAGCTGGCCCGCATGATCGCCCGCGGCATCGACAGCGTGGACGGCTGCCGCGCGCGCCTGCGCACCGTGCCCAAGGTCTCCACCGTGTGCGAGGCCACCTCGCCGGCAGTGCCGGACAGCGGCGCGCCCTATGTCGAGAAACAGGACCTGCAGGACTGCGCCGGCCTGGCGCTGGGCAGCCCGACCCGCTTCGGCAACATGGCGGCGGCGATAAAGTACTTCCTCGACGGCACCGCGCCGGAGTGGATGCAGGGCACGCTCGCCGGCAAGCCGGCCTGCGTGTTCACCAGCAGCAGCACCCAGCACGGCGGCCAGGAGTCGACGCTGCTGTCGATGATGATCCCGCTGCTGCACCACGGCATGCTGCTGCTCGGCCTGCCGTTCACCGAGCAGGCGCTGAGCCACACCCGCACCGGCGGCACGCCCTACGGCGCCAGCCATGTCGCCGGCCACGACAACAGCGTGGCGCTGAGCGAGGACGAGAAGCAGCTCGCCATCGCCCAGGGCCGCCGCCTGGCCGAGGCCGCGCGCAAGCTGGCCGCCTGATCGCGGATCAAGGTTGGCCGCAAGCGTTGCGGCCAACCCTGCGCCAGCCGTTCCTTTCTCCGCCCCGCATTTCCCGCCAAGCCGCGTTCGCGACGGAACCGCGCCCTCGCCCGCGCGGTCAAACCGACGCGAAACGGCTGGGCAAGCCCGCCGTCCGCATCCACAACAAATGGCCGCACCCCCGTCCGCCGCATGACGCGCGGGGCTAACGCGTGCCTGACATTTTCTACACACAAGGAGTCATCAACACCATGGAACAGGCCCTCCCCTCGATCGGATCGCCTTTCTTTTACGCAGTCTTTTTCGTGGCCGTGCTGCTCATGATCGCCGTCGACATGCTGGCGCTGAAGCAGAGCGGCTCCCACAAGGTGTCGATCAAGGAAGCCGGCATCTGGTCGGCGATCTGGGTCGGCGTCGCCTGCAGCTTCGGTGGCTGGCTGTGGTGGTATCTGGCCAATGATCCGGCCTACGGTCCCGCCATCGCCAACCAGAAAACGCTGGAGTACTTCACCGGCTACGTGATCGAAAAATCGCTAGCCGTCGACAACATCTTCGTGTTCCTGCTGATCTTCGGCTTCTTCAAGGTGCCGGTGGAGTACCAGCGCCGCGTGCTGCTGTACGGCGTGTTCGGCGCCATCGTGCTGCGCACGGTGATGGTGTTCCTGGGTGCGGCGCTGGTGAAGGAATTCAGCTGGATCCTGTACGTATTCGGCGCCTTCCTGCTGTTTACCGGCCTGAAAATGATGCTGCCGGAAAAGGAGGAAAAGGAAGACCTGTCCAATAACGCGCTGCTGCGCTTCCTGCGCCAGCACATTCGCATGACGACGGACTACCACGGCGAAGCCTTCTTCGTGATGAAGAACGGCCTGCGCTACGCCACGCCGATGTTCCTGGTGCTGGTGATGGTGGAGCTGTCGGACGTGGTGTTCGCGGTGGACAGCATCCCGGCCATCTTCGCGGTGACCATGGACCCGTTCATCGTGCTGACCTCCAACATCTTCGCCATCCTCGGCCTGCGCGCGATGTTCTTCCTGCTGGCGGACGTGGCGGACCGTTTCCACCTGCTGCGCTACGGTCTGGCGATCGTGCTGTCGTTCATCGGCGTGAAGCTGCTGATGCTGAAGTTCCTGCACATCCCGGTGGCGGTGTCGCTGGGCGTGGTGTTCGTGGTGATTGCAGGCTCGGTGATCGCCTCGCTGCTGTTCCCGAAAAAATCGGTCTGATTCCGCGTCCGCTGCGGCCAACCTTGCGACGATCAGGGTTGGCCGCAGTTTTTTTCCGTCGCGCCGCGCGCTTAATTGGCAAAATGGCCTTACGCCGGCCCGGCCCTGACGTATGATTTTGTCTGGCCAGAACGGTCTTGTCGGCAAAAATGATGCCGACAGCCTAAAAAGGATGGAAGCATCCCGAAATCTACCGATCGCCACCAGATCCGACTATGCACACGCCCCAACTGCCCGCAAACGAGTCCGACCGCCTGGCTGCCCTGCAGCGCCTGTGCGTGCTGGACACGCCCCCCGCCGCCGAGCTGGACCGCATCACCCGGCTGGCGCAACGCGTCTTCGGGGTCGATACCGCGCTGGTCTCGCTGGTCGACGCGCAGCGGCAGTGGTTCAAGTCGCGCGCCGGACTGGACGCGAGCGAGACATCGCGCGACATCTCCTTCTGTGGCCACGCCATCCTGCAGCAACAAGCGCTGCTGGTGAGCGATGCACGCCTCGATCCGCGCTTTGCCGACAACCCGCTGGTACAGGCGGCGCCACACATCGTGTTCTACGCCGGACAGCCGATCTTCTCCAGCGACGGCTACGCGCTGGGCACCCTGTGCCTGATCGACAGCAAGACAAGACAGCTCAGCGACAGCGAACGGCAAACGCTGCAGGACCTGGCGCACATGGTCGAACAGTATTTCTGGGGACTGGAGGCCGCGCAGGCGCTGCAACAACTGCAAGCCGAACTGGAGCAGCGCGTGCAGCAGCGCACGCTGGAGCTGGAAACCGCGCTGACGCAGCTGCAGCAGGAAATCGTGCAGCGCACCGCCTACGAAAGCGCGCTGCTGGCCGAGAAGGAGCATTTTCACGCCACGCTGGAAAACACCACCGACGCCTTCATCGAGATCGACGAGCAAGGCCAGGTCGTCAGCTGGAACCACGCCGCGGAGACCACCTTCGGCTGGTCGCGCCAGGAGGCCATCGGCCACAACCTGGCCGAGCTGATCATCCCGCCGCCACTGCGCGCCGCCCACCACGCCGGCCTCGGCCGCTTCGTGCGCACCGGCGAGCCGCGCATGATGGGACAGCGCGTCGAGGTCAGCGCCTGTCGCAAGGACGGCAGCCCCTTCCCGATCGAGCTGACGCTGAGCGCGATCCACAGCCAGGGGCGGACCCTGATCAATGCCTTCCTGCACGACATCTCGCAGCGCAAGGCCGACGAGGCCGAAATCCTCGACAGCCGCGCCCGCATCAGGATGATCACCGACAATGTGCCGGCCATCATCGCCTATATCGATACCGGACTGCGCTACCGCTTCGTCAACCTCGGCTACGAAAAATGGTTCGGCTGGAAGGCGGAGGCCATCACCGGCAGCAAGGTCGCCGACGTGCTCGACGATGCGGTGTACGCGGTGGCAAAACCGCACTTCGACAAGGTGCTGCGCGGCGAACAGAGCGAATACGAGGTGCAAATGCCCAGCCTGCACGGCAAGATCTGGGTGCATGTCACCCTGATCCCGCACTACAACCCGCAGCGGCAGCAGCAGGGCTTCTACGTGCTGGGCGTGGACATCACCGAGCGCAAGCAGCTGCAGGACCAGCTGCAGTTCGAGGCCTACCACGACTCGCTGACCGGGCTGCCCAACCGCCGCGCACTGATGCAGCACCTGCGCGAGGCGATGGCACGCAGCCGGCGCAGCGGCAAGAGCATGGCGCTGCTGTTTCTCGACCTCGACGGCTTCAAGGCGCTGAACGACCACCACGGCCACGACTTCGGCGACATGGCGCTGCAGCGCTTCGCCCGCGAACTGCGCGGCGCGGTGCGCGAAACCGATAGCGCCGCCCGCCTGGCCGGCGACGAGTTCACCGTCATCCTGGAAAACCTGGTGCAGCCGCAGCAAGACTGCGCACTGGTGGCCGGCAAGCTGCTGCAGCAGATCGCCGCCATCGACAGCATCGCCGGCGTGGCGGTCAGCCTGTCCAGCAGCATCGGCATCGCCCTCTACGACGGCCGCCACGACAGCAGCGCCAACACCCTGCTCAACGCCGCCGACCAGGCGATGTACCAGGCCAAGCATGCCGGCAAGAACGGCTTTGCCTTTTACGGCGACGGCACACCCTGAGCGCGGCGGCGAAAGCCGCCATGTCCGCTGGCCGCCACTTGCGCTTCTGGCATAATCGCAGACACCACACGATCCGGCCCGAGCACCGATGCAGCCAGCATCCGCCGGCCACCGCAGGTACGGGACCCGCGCCGGATCCAGCACATCCCCGGAGCCGTTGTCATGCTGCACTATCTGCCCGATTCACTCTACGTTCGCAATCGCCTGTCCCAGAGCAGCGACTTGGAGTTCTGGCTGACGCCGGCCGAAAAGCAAGCCCTGCAAGAAATCGCCCGCAGCCATTACCACGACCCGGCCCCCGCCTGCCCGGCCCGGCACGAAGAGGATCCGTTCCTGGCGCTGCCGTGGGCCTACGCCCGGCTACAGTGGCTGACCGAGCGCCTGCTCGACCACGACGACAGCGAGCAACAGCTGCGCGCGCTGGCCGGCAGCCTGCGCCGGCTGGCCGACCATGCCCCGGCGGCGACGCTGGCTGCCGGCCTGCTGCTACCCTATCCCCACTATGCCCACGCCCATTCCGTCCATGTCGCGCTGCTGGTGGCGCGGCTGGCGCAGCGGCTGGAGCTGACGGAAGCTGAAGGCGAATCGCTGGTCTGCGCCGCGCTGACGATGAATATCGCGATGGTCAGCCTGCAACAGCAACTCAGCCACCAGGCCGAGGCGCTGTCCACGTTGCAGACAAAACAGCTGCGCCTGCACCCGCTGGCCAGCTCCGCCATGCTGCGCGAAGCCGGCATCGCTGACGAGATCTGGCATCTGGCGATTCTGGAACACCATGAACAGTGGAATGGCAAGGGCTACCCGTTCGGGCTGCCCCGCAACAAGATCAGCCCCGGCGCCCACCTGCTGCATGTCGCCGATGTCGCCATGGCCCGGCTGCACCCGCGCCACTATCGCCGCCCGCAACTGCCCAAGAGCGCGATGGTGCAGCTGTTCAAGCAACGCGACACCCTGGCCGACGCCAGGCTGACCGATTGCCTGATCAAGGAGATCGGCCTGTATCCGCCAGGCAGCTTCGTCAAGCTGGAACAGGGCGACACCGCCATCGTGGTGCAGCACGGCGACGACATCACCACGCCACTGACAGTCCGCTTCGGCCGCGACGCCAATATGGTGCCGACGGCCAGCCGCATCGCCAGCCCGGCGCAAATGACGGTCGAGGCACGCCACCTGCCGGCGCTGGCCAGACTGTGGCAGTGCCAGGTCGACAGCCAGCCGGCCTGATCGATGACGCAGCCCGTGACAGCAGCCAGGCAAAGAGGGAGACAGCAGGAATACGCTTGCCGGCAAGCGTACGGTGGAAAAACAAAAAGCCCGGTCTGATGACCGGGCTTTTTGTCTGTATCTGTGGTGGGTCGTGCGGGATTCGAACCTGCGACAAACGGATTAAAAGTCCGCTGCTCTACCAACTGAGCTAACGACCCCCGTGAGGGTCCTGATGGTGGGTCGTGCGGGATTCGAACCTGCGACAAACGGATTAAAAGTCCGCTGCTCTACCAACTGAGCTAACGACCCATCAGGGTCTCGGTGGTGGGTCGTGCGGGATTCGAACCTGCGACAAACGGATTAAAAGTCCGCTGCTCTACCAACTGAGCTAACGACCCCCGAGAGACCGAAACTATACCGAAGCCGGTTTTTTGCGTCAAGATCTTCTTGATCAATAATTTGAAATTTTTGCTGTCCGCCAATATTCCGTAGCAAAAGACGCGCAAAAACAATTTTTGCGTCAAGGGCTTGAAAGAACTTCCGCAGCCACCCATGTCAAATAGGCCGGCAGCCCGGCCGCCAGCGGCAGCGCGACGATCTCCGGCACCTCGTAGGGATGCAGCTGCAGCAAGCGCGCCTGCAGCGCCGGATAGGCCGCCGCGGTGGTCTTGATCTGCAACGGCACCTCGCTGGCGTTTTCCAGCTTGCCCTGCCAGCGATACACTGAACGGCACGGCGCCATGATATTGACGCAGGCGGCGAGTTGCTCGCCGACCAGCGTCTCCGCTATTTGTTGTGCCAGTGCCGCATCCGGCACATTGCACAGCACCATGATCACTTCCATCTGGATACCTGTTTTATGCGTGCGTTTCTGATCGTATTGTTGCTATACCCGTTTGCCGAGATCTTCTCGCTGATCACGCTGGCCGACGCCATCGGCGGCGGCTGGACCATCGCCTGGCTGCTGTTCACCCTGCTGCTCGGCGTGTCGATGATGCGCAACAGCAAGCTGGCCAGCCTGCTGACCATCGGCTCGGTGCTCAAGCAGGGCCAGGTGTCGCTGCTCGCCCTGCTGTGGCCGCTGCGTGTCATGCTGGCCGGCCTGCTGTTCGCCATTCCCGGCCTGATCAGCGACGTGCTGGCCCTGCTGCTGATGTTGCCGTGGCGCGGCCCGACACTGGCAAACATGGCACCGCCGTCGCCACCGCCCACCGCGGACGGCAGCGCCGGCGGCGACATCATCGAAGGCGAGTACCAGCGCGTGGACAAGACCGTCGACCCCAATTCACGACTGCATTAAGGACTGCAGGCGCGCCAGCGCCGTGGCGGCATCGATGCCGCGGATGGCGACGATCTTGTGACGGTTGCGCTCGCCGCTGAGCAGCGTCACCGACGACTTGGACACCGCCAGTGCCTGCGCCAGCCACAACAGCAGCGCGGCATTGGCCTTGCCCTCCACCGGCGGTGCGGCCAACCTGATCTTCAGCGCGTCGCCGTGTTCGCCGGCCAACGCCGTCTTGCGTGCGCCGGGCTGCAGGTGCAGGGTCAGCCGGATACCGTCCGGCTGCGAAGTTAACCAGGGGTTCATGGCCTGCCCCACCTCAAAAAGGCCATTGTAAATCGGACGTATACTGCAACGACACCCATAAAAACAGGAGATCACCATGGATATTGGAATCAGCGAACAGGATCGTACCCGTATTGCCGAAGGTCTGTCGAAACTGCTGGCCGACACCTACACCCTGTATCTGAAGACCCACTACTTCCACTGGAACGTCACCGGCCCGATGTTCCAGACCCTGCATCTGATGTTCGAACAGCAGTACAACGAGCTGGCGCTGGCCGTCGACCAGATCGCCGAGCGCATCCGTGCTCTTGGCCACATCGCCCCCGGCAGCTACGGCGACTACGCGCGCCTGACCTCGATCGCCGAAAGCCAGGGCGTGCCCAAGGCACAGGACATGATCCGCGAGCTGGTGCAGGCGCACGAGACGGTCTGCCGCACCGCACGTTCGCTGTTCCCGGTCGCCGAGCCTGCCAGCGACGAGCCGACCGCAGACCTGCTGACCCAGCGCCTGCAAGTGCATGAAAAGACAGCCTGGATGCTGCGCAGCCTGCTGGAAAGCTGAGGCCGCGACGCGCGTGATACACTGCCGCAAAGTGTAACCGCACGCTCACCATGACACGTTTCACACCTACGCCAGCGCCACCGGACAAATCGCTGTTTCATGCCGCGATCCTGGTGTCGCTGGCGCTGCATCTCCTGCTGCTGCTCGCCCTCGGCCGGCACGGCCTGCCCCGCATTCCGTCCTGGCAGCCGGCGGCGCTGCAAGTCACGCTGCTGGCGACCCCGCCGGCCAGCGCCCCACCGCCACTGGCCACGCAGCTGGCACAGCACGACAGCGAGGCCGGCAGCGCCGCCCCGGCAGTCAAACCTGCTCCGGCAACGCTCGCCGCTGCCACGGCCGCCGCCAGCACCAGGGCCACGCCGGCGCCGGCCGCCCCCAAGGCCGAGTCCGCCCCCGTGCTCAGCCGTGCCCAGTCCGGCTACACCACACCACCGCCAAGCCCAGAGCCTGCGCCGCGCAGCGCGCAGGACTGGCTGAGCCAGGCGCGGCAGCTGGGCAGCAGCGCCAATGCCGCCGGCGGCGAGGCGCAGGACAAGGCCAGGGCGATATTCGGCGTCAACGCCACCGGGGTCAGCTGGGCGCGCTACGTCGAAGACTGGCGCCTGAAGATCGAACGCATCGGCAAACGCAACTACCCGGCAGAAGCGCGGGCGCAGAACCTTTACGGCAGCCTGGAGCTGGCGGTGGTGATCCGCGCCGACGGCGCGCTGCAGGAAGTGCGCCTGCTGCGCAGCTCCGGCCAGCCGGTGCTGGATCAGGCCGCGCAGGACATCGTGCGCATGGCCGCCCCCTACGCCCCATTCCCGCCAACGTTGGCCGCAGAATTCCGCAGTCTGGAGGTGGTGCGCAAATGGAGCTTCACCACCGCCAACCAGCTCTCCGCCAATTGATACAGGATCCACCATGTTTGAAGTCAACCGCAGTGTCGTCATTCTGAAACCACGCCAACCGTTCGCCGACTGGCTGGGCAGCCTGCCCGGCGCGCCGACCGTGGCACTGGACGAACTGCGCCGCAACGGCAACGCGCTGCTGATCCCGCACGTCGACGACGTCGACCCCGCCGATTTCCTCGCCGAGCACTACCACGCGCTATTCAGCGCCGAGCTGGCCGACTGGTGCGAGGACGACACGCTGTGGCCGCCGGCGCTCAGCGCGGCGCTGTTCATGGACTGGTTCGACATCGACATCCACCCGGTGCTGACCGATCTGGTCAGCAGCCCGCTGGAACGCGAGGCGTTCCAGCCGTTCGATCTCGGTAGTCAGTAAACCCCGGTGCCGGCGGCTCAGCGCCGGCACGGCAACAACAAACTGACGCCACCTTGCCGGCAACGGCTTTTCCACACGAAGGGGAAATCATGACTCACAGCACCGGCATCAAGGTTCGCGGCTACCACCTCGACCTGTACGGCCACGTCAACAATGCGCGCTATCTGGAATTCCTGGAGGAAGCGCGCTGGACCTTCTTCGAGGAGCGCGCCGACCTGCCCGCCTTCCTCAGCTCCGGCATCGCGCTGATCGTGGTCAATATCAACATCGACTACCGCTACCCGGCGACCATGAACGACCAGCTGGCGATCGAGACCGCGGTCAAGTCGGTCGGCAACCGCAGCGCGGTCATCCACCAGTGCGTGAAGCTGGCCGGTAGCGACACGGTGGTGGCCGAGGCCGACGTCACCTTCGTCGCATTTGACGGCAAGCAGAACAAGGCGGTGGCGATCGAGGGTAAACTGCGGGAACTTCTGACCGGGCTGCAACACCAAGCCTGATCCTTACCGTCTTCGCAACAGGACAGACTCAGTCATGAAAAAATGGATACTGGCACTGGCCGGCATCGCCGTACTCGCCGTTGTCGCCTACCTCGCGCTGTTCAACAAGCCGCAGGCGCCGCAAGTCCACTACACCAACCTGTCGGGCCAGACCGCCAGCACCGACAGCCTGAAGGGCAAGGTGGTGCTGGTCAATTTCTGGGCCACCAGCTGCAGCGGCTGCATGGCCGAGATGCCGAAACTACGCACCACCCATGAGAAGTACGCCCCGCAGGGATACGAAACCGTGGCCGTGGCGATGAGCTATGATCCGCCCAATTACGTGCAGACCTACGTCAAGGACACCGCGCTGCCCTTCTTCGTGACGCTGGACAGCAGCGGCAGCATCGCCAAGGCCTTCGGCGAGGTACAGCTGACCCCGACCTCGGTGCTGATCGACAAGCAGGGCAACATCATCAAGCGCTATGTCGGCGAGCCGGACTTTGCCGAACTGCACCAGCTGATCGAGCAGAACCTGAAGGCCTGATCACACAGGCCGCAAAAAAGCCGTTGCCATCGAAGGATGGCAACGGCTTTTTTCATGCTGCCGTCAGTGGCAACGTTGGCCGCACACCGGGCAATCCGGATCGCGCGGCACCTTCAGCTGACGGAAGCTGCCGTCCAGCGCGTCGTACAGCGTCAGCTGTCCCAGCGCCGGACGGCGCCCGGCCAGCAGCTTGATCGCCTCCACCGCCTGCAGGCTGCCGATCACGCCGACCAGCGGCGCCAGCACGCCGAAGGTGGCGCACGGCCCGTCGCTGGCCTCGCCCTCGTCCGGGAACAGGCAGTGATAGCACGGCGATGCGTCGTCGCGGGTGTCGTACACCGCCAGCTGCCCGCTAAAGCGCACCGCGGCGCCGGACACCAGCGGCACCCCGGCCGCCACGCAGGCGCGGTTGATTGCGTGGCGGGTGGCGAAGTTGTCGGAGCAGTCCAGCACCAGGTCGTGTGCCGCCACTTCCGTCACCAGCCGCTCACCGGCCAGGCGCTCGGCCAGCAGCCGCAACTGCACGTCCGGATTGATGACGGCCAACCTTGCCGCCGCCGATTCCACCTTGCGCTGCCCCAGCGTGCCCATGTCGTGGATGATCTGCCGCTGCAGGTTGGTCAGCTCCACGGTGTCGTCGTCGACCAGCGTCAGCTGGCCAACACCGGCGCTGGCCAGGTACAGCAGCGCCGGCGCGCCGAGACCACCGGCGCCGACCACCAGCACCCGTGCGGCCAGCAGGCGTTGCTGGCCCTCGATGTCGATTTCCGGCAGCAGGATGTGCCGGCTGTAGCGCAGCAGGGCTGCGTCGTTCAGTTCTTGCGTCATGATGCAAAAATGGCCGCAAACGCGGCCATCTCCCTTGATCTTGATTCAGGTTTTATTCTTCCACACCCTTGCGGCTGAACTTGACGCCCAGCTGCTTCAGCTTGCGGTAGAGGTGGGTGCGCTCCAGGCCGACCTTTTGCGCCACCCGGCTCATATTGCCGTTTTCCAGCACGATGTGGTACTCGAAGTAGCGCCGTTCCAGCTGCTCGCGCAGTTCGCGCAGCGGCAGGCTGAAGTCGAAACCGGTTTCTTCCGCCGGCTTGTCGTG
Organism: Vogesella margarita; assembly: GCF_028548475.1. GTDB lineage: Bacteria > Pseudomonadota > Gammaproteobacteria > Burkholderiales > Chromobacteriaceae > Vogesella > Vogesella margarita. The sequence goes on along the minus strand of NZ_JAQQLE010000002.1, from coordinate 441,410 downwards.
GCGGAACTGTGCCAGCACCTTGTTCACTTCCGGCGCGTCCAGCTCGCCGGATTCGGCGGTCAGCGCCAGGCTCTTGATGATGCTGCGCAGCTGCTCCAGGTTGCCCGGCCAGTCGTACTGGCGCAACGCGTTCAGCGCCGCCGTGGTCAGCTTGCGGCTGGGTACCTGCTTCGACTCCACCAGCTCGTGCAGGATCTGCTCGGCGATCGAGGTGATGTCTTCCGGGTGCTCGCGCAGCGCCGGGATCGGCACGATCACGCTGGACAGCGCGGTCAGCATGCGGTTGTCACACTCCGGATCGACCAGCAGCTCCTGCAGCGGACGGCTGCAGGAACAGATCAGCCGCACGTTGAAACGGTCCAGCTTGGACAGCAGGAACAACAAACCCTGCTGCGTGCGGCGGCTGTACTGCCCGATTTCCGGCAGGAACAGCACGCCGTTATTGGCCTTCTGCAGCAATTCCAGCGGCGCATCGGCCAGCTGCTCCACCTTGGCCGGGGTCACCCACGGCGTATTGCCCTGGTGGAAAAAGCGCGCCACCAGCTCGAAGCCGGCGCCGGACTCACCGGTCAGCAGCACCGGCGACTTCAGTTTCGATACCCGCTCCAGCTGCTTCTTCAGCTCCTGCACGGTTTCGCTCTTGCCCATCTTGTCGAGGTTGAGCGAGGTATTGGCCTGCATGTCGCCGTATTTCAGCGCGCGCTGCACCGTGGTCAGCAGTTTCTGCAGGGCGATCGGTTTTTCGAGGAAATCGAACGCGCCGATACGCGTGGCCTCGACGGCGGTGTCGATGCTGGCGTGACCGGACATCATCACCACCGGCATGTTCAGTTGTCCGGATTTGGCCCACTCCTTGAGCAGGGTGACGCCGTCGCAATCCGGCATCCAGATATCCAGCAGCACCAGCGCCGGTCGGGTCTGGTTGCGCAATTGACGAGCCACTTCGGCATTTTCAGCCAGCGCGACGGTATAGCCTTCGTCCTGCAAAATCTCCGAGAGAAGCTCCCGGATACCGATCTCGTCATCAACAATCAGAATATCGCTGCTTCGCATTAAGCCTCCAGCAAGGGCAGGGTGAGAAGGATGCGCGCACCGCCGCTCTGTGCATTGGCAAGGGTGATCTGTCCATGGTGTTCCTCCACTATCTTTTTCACCACGGCCAGCCCCAATCCTGTCCCCTTGGCCTTGTTGGTTACATAAGGCTCAAACGCACGGGGAAGGATGTCCGGACTGAAGCCAACACCGTTGTCCTCTACGCAGACGAGCACGTTCCTTCCTTCTAGTCGGGTGCTAATTTGAATCATCGGGATGTCAGCGTCAAGGATTGCATCTTGTGCGTTCTGCAAAAGATTGTGCAGCACCTGGCGCAGCAAAGCCGCATCCCCCATGACTGGCAAGGGTTGCAGGCTTAAATCCACCTTCAGTGCGGGGTTACTTTCGTACAGCACCAGCACCTCGCGCAGCAGCGTATTCAGCTCCAGTTTGACCAGTTTGATCTTCGGCGCCCGCGCGTAATCGCGGAAAGCGTCGACCATTCCCTTCAGCGCGGTCACCTGTTTGATGATGGTATCGGTGGCGCGCTTCAGCATTTCGGCATCCGACGGCTGCAGCTTGTCGGCCAGCTTCATCGCCAGCCGTTCCGCCGACAACTGGATCGGCGTCAGCGGGTTGCGGATCTCGTGCGCCAGCCGTTTCGCCACCTCGCCCCAAGCCGCATCGCGCTGCGCGCGCCCCAGCTCGGTAATATCGTCGAACACCACCACGTAGCCGGTGGCCGGCTGTTCCGGCAGGATGGCACCGCGCGCCACCAGCTGGCGCGGCCCCTGTGCGCCGAGGTAGTCGATCTGCTGCTGCCAGTCGTGCGGATTGGTGGTCGCCGCCTCGCGCAGGATGGTCTCCACCAGCGGCGACAGCTCCGGGCGCAGCACCGGCCACACCTGCAGCTCGTGGCCGGACAACTCGCCGAAGTCGACGCCGAGAATGCGCGAGGCACTGGTGTTGGCCGCGCGCAGCTGCCAGTTGTAGTCGAAGGCGATCACCCCGGTCGACAGGTTGGCGAGGATACTCTCCAGGTACAGCTTGCCGGACTCCAGCTGGCGCCGGCTCTCGTCGGCGGTCAGTCGCGCCTCGTCCAGCTGCTGCGTCATGCGGTTGAACATGGTGGTCAGGATGCCCAGCTCGTCCTTGCGGTACACCGGATGGCGCTTGGAAAAGTCGCCCTGCGCCACCGCGCGGGTACCGGCGGCCAGCTCCGACAGCGGCGCCGACAGGCGCTCGGAGATGAACAGCGCGAACGCCAGCGCCGCAGTCAGCGCCAGCAGGAACACCAGCGCCAACGTCAGCATGTAGAAGGTTTTCAGGCCGTCACGCGACAGCACCAGCTGCCGGTACTCGGCACGCGCGTCCTCGATCAGCTCGGCGTCGCGGGCAATGTCCACCGGCGCCGGCTGGATGATCTGGATGATCTGGGTCTGGTCGTTGGCGTAGCTGCGGTAGGACAGCAGCACCTTCAGCTCCAGCGTGCCGTCGGGCGCGCTGTCGATGATCTCGTGGCTCTTGCGCTGGCGCAGGCTGCGCAACACGTCCGGGTCCGGCGCCCTCGGCAGGTAGCGCACGTCGTCCGGCCCGGCAAAGCTCAGCAGGCGCCCCTGCTGGCTGTACACCGCGATTTCCTGCACCCCCAGCTGCTCGCGCATGCGCAGCAGCTGGCTGTTGAGGCTGTGCTCGCCGTAGTCGGCGATGTCGCGCGCCACCAGCCGCGACTTGCGGCCCAGATCGGACAGCACGAAGCCGAGCGCGTTGCGCCCCAGCTCCAGCCCGCGGTCGAGCGCGTTTTCCACCTCGACGTTGAACCAGCTTTCGATACTGCGCGTCAGGAACTGTGCGGAGACGGTGAACACCAGCATGCCCGGCAGCAGCGCGATCAGGGTGAACATCACCACCAGCTTCTGCGTCAGCTTGGCGCCGAACTCGCGGCTCTTCACCCGCCGGCGCAGACGCAGCATCTGCCGCGCCACCACCGCCAGCAGGCCGGCCAGGCCGAAAGCGTTGAGGCCGAACACCCACCAGTAGTACTCGGCCAGCTTGGAGGTGTTGCCGGTGGAAATCGCCAGCAGGTACAGCAGCACGAAGCCGAAGGCGGTGGCGATGACGGGATAGCGCATCAGTTGCCTCCCGACGGGGCGATGCCGTTCCAGCCGGAATCCATCGCCCAGTCATCGGCGCCCAGCGCGTTCAGCTGGAACGGGCGCGGCAGCTGGCCGAGGTCCAGCGCCAGCCGCAGCCGGCCGCGCAGCTGTTGCTGTTCCACCGGCGACCAGTCGGCGATGTCCATCACCTTCCAGCCGGCGATGCTGCCGACCGCGGCCAGCGCCTCGTCGAGCGAGGCGTAGTTCTTGGACAGGCCGCCGATGGTGACACGGTAGCGGCCGGTGAGCCCGTAGTAGCTCAGTTTGAAGCTGAGGCTGGCGGTCGGCTCGAACCAGCGCGACAGCTGCAGCCAGTAAGCCGAGCTGCGCGGCCGCGTCAGCTCGAAGGTCAGGCGGAAGGTCAGCGGCACGCCCTGCTGCAGCGCCTGCTGCAGTTGCGCGGGCAGCGTGATGCGGTAACGGCTGGCCACGCTGAGTGCGCCGTCCTGCGCCTCCAGCTGCAGTCGCTGCGCCACGATACCGTCGGCGGCGTGGCACAGCCCGGCCTGCATCAGCAGCAGCAGGCTGGCGAGCAGCAACAGCCGTTGCTTAAGCTTTTTCCAGCAGCGCGTAATAGAAGCCGTCATGGTCTGCCGAAGGCAAGAGTTGTTCGGAGCCGGCCAGGCGTGCATCCGGATGACGCTGCAGGAAGGCGTCCAGCTGTTGCTGGTTCTCTTCCGGCATGATCGAGCAGGTGGCGTACAGCAGCTTGCCGCCGCGGGCCAGCAGCGGCCACAGCGCGTCCACCATCGCCGCCTGTTGCTGCCCCAGCGCGGCGAAGTCTTCCGGCCGGCGCAGCCACTTGATGTCAGGATTGCGGCGCACCACGCCACTGGCCGAGCACGGCACGTCGGCGAGGATGCGGTCGAACGGCACGCCGTCCCACCAGCTGTCCGGCTTGGCGGCATCGGCTGCGGCCAACGTGGCCGTCAGCTGCAGGCGCGCCAGGTTCTCGGCCACCCGTTCCAGCCGTGTCGCGTCGATGTCCAGCGCGGTGAGCTGAATGTCGGCCAACTCCAGCAAATGACCGCTCTTGCCGCCGGGGGCGGCGCAGGCGTCCAGCACCCGCATGCCATCGGCGACCTCCAGCCGCAGCGCCGCCTGTTGCGCGCCGAAGTCCTGCACCGACACGCGGCCTTCGGCAAAACCCGGCAGGTCGCGCACATTGCACGGTGCATCCAGCTTCACCGCGTAGTCGCCGAGCGCCTTGGCGCCGCGACCGGACGCCTGCAGCGTCTCGACGTAGGCGGCGGCGGTGCCGTGACGGCGGTTGATGCGCAGCGTCATCGGCGGATGGCGGTTGCTCTTTTCCAGGATGTCGGTCCAGCGCGTCGGATAGGCGGCGCGCACCTTCTGCACCCACCAGCGTGGGTGGTTGTAGCGCGCCTCGTTGTCGGCCTGGGCATCGGCCAGCAGCTGATCCTTGTTGCGCAGGAAGTTGCGCAGCACGCCGTTAACCAGGCCCTTGAGGCGGCCGGCGGCCAGGTCCTGCGCCAGCGTCACCGCCTGGTCGACCACCGCGTACGGCGCGGCGCGGGTGTGGATCAGCTGGTACAGCGCCACCAGCAGCAGGCGCTCGACATCCACCGCCGGCAGCGGCTTGGGCACCAGTGCCCGCAGGATGAAGCGCAACTGGCCGAGATTGCGCAGGCTGCCGTAAGCGATGTCCTGCAGCGCGCCGCGCTCGCCGGGCGTCAGGGTCTCGCTGCGCTGGATATTGCCCAGCGCCTCGGTCAGGGTACGCCCTTCTTCTACACGCGCGATGATGCCCGCGGCCAACTCCTGGATTCGATGCATGTCAGTCTGGTTCTTTCCAATGAAACCGGCCACCGTTCGCACAGGGAACGGTGGCCGTTTTAAATAATGGTGCAATGATACCGGTCAGCGACCGTTGCGCGCTATCTGATTGAGGCGGGCAATGCGCTCCTCGGTGTGCGGGTGGGTGCGGAACAGGCTGCCGAGGCCGCCACCGGACAGTGGGTTGATGATCATCATCTGCGCCGTTTCCGGATGCGCCTCGGCCGCCGGCATGATGCGGCCCTGCGCGTAGTACTCGATCTTCTGCAGCGCGCTGGCCAGCGCCAGCGGATCGCCACTGATTTCGGCGCCGCCACGGTCGGCCTCGAATTCGCGTGCGCGAGAGATCGCCATCTGGATCAGGCTGGCCGCCAACGGTGCCAGCAGCGCCACCGCGATGCTGGCGATCGGGTTGGCCGGGCGCCCTTCCTCGTCGCGACCGCCGAAGAACATCGCGAAGTTGGCCAGCGCCGAGATGGCACCGGCCATGGTGGCGCTGATGGTGGAGATCAGCGTGTCGCGGTGCCTGACGTGGGCCAGCTCGTGCGCCATCACGCCGCGCAGCTCGCGGTAGTCCAGCATGCGCATGATGCCAGTGGTGGCCGCCACCGCAGCGTGCTCCGGATTACGGCCGGTGGCGAACGCGTTCGGCTGCTCCTCGTGGATCACGTACACCCGCGGCATCGGCATCTGCGCGCGCTGCGCCAGCTCGGCCACCATGTTGTACAGCTCCGGCGCGGTGCGGGCGTCGACCTCCTGCGCGTTGTACATGCGCAACACCATTTTGTCGGAGTTCCAGTAGGCAAACACGTTCATCGCGCCGCCGAACAAGAGCGCCAGCAGCATGCCGCTCTGGCCCCCGATCATGCCGCCTATCATCCCGAACAGCGCCACGATCGCCGCCATCAGGATGGTGGTTTTCAGCCAGTTAAAGCCCATCGCGTCCTCCTTTTTACAAGCCCATGTTCCCGATATGGGGCCATCGGCATTGGAATATCAAGCCCCGAGCAGGGTTCCCGCCAGCGCGCCGCGCCCGGCGACAAAGTCGCGTGCGGCCAACCTTTTGCCGCCGGCGGCCTGCAGCTGGGTCAGCACCAGCAGACCGCTACCTGTGCCGACCACCACGCCGTCGGCGTCGGCACGCAGCACTTCACCGGCCGGCGCCGTGCCGGCGACGGCGTGCGCCTGCCACAGCTTCAGCGCCTCGCCGCCCAAGAGCGTGTGCGCGCCCGGCGCCGGGTTGTAGGCGCGGATGGCGCGGGCGATGTCGGCCGCCGGCTGCATCCAGTCGATGCGCGCTTCTTCCTTGCTCAGCTTGGCGGCGTAGGTGACGCCCTCTTCCGGCTGTTTTCGGGCCACACAGGCATCCAGCCGCGCCAGGGTACCGACGATGGCCTCGGCACCGAGTGCGGCCAGCTTGTCGTGCAGGCTGGCGGCGGAGTCGTCGGCGGCAATCGGCAGCGGGTGGATGCTCAGCATGTCGCCGGTATCGAGGCCGACGTCCATCTGCATGATGGTGATGCCGGTTTCCGCGTCACCGGCGAGGATGGCGCGCTGGATCGGCGCCGCACCGCGCCAGCGCGGCAGCAGCGAGGCGTGGATGTTCAGGCAACCGCGCGCCGGCATGTCCAGCACCGCCTTGGGCAACAGCAGGCCGTAGGCGGCCACCACCATCGCTTCGGCCTGCACCTCGGCCACCAGCGCCTGCGCGTCCGGCGTCTTCAGCGTCAGCGGCTGCTCCACGCGCAGGCCGTGCTTGAGCGCCAGCTCCTTCACCGGGCTGGGCTTCAGCTTCATGCCGCGCCCGGCCGGGCGATCCGGCTGCGTCAGTACCAGCGCGATGTCGTGGCCGGCGTCAATCAGCGCCTGCAAGGCGGCGGCGGCGAATACCGGGGTGCCGGCAAAAATCAGTTTCATCGGGAATCCTCAAATGCGACGGGGCACGACTGGCGTGCCCCGCATCGGACTGCGGCCAACGTTGGCCGCACGCTTACAGGGTGTGCTTCTCGCGCTTTTTCAGCTTGGTGCGGATGCGGTTCTGCTTCAGGTCGGACAGGTATTCGACGAACACCTTGCCGTCGAGGTGGTCCACCTCGTGCTGCAGGCAGATCGCCAGCAGGCCGCCGGTCTCCAGCTCGAAGAACGCCCCCTTCGCGTCCTGCGCACGCACCTTGACGTGCTCGGCGCGGGTCACCTTGTCGTAGATGCCGGGCACCGACAGGCAGCCTTCCTCGTACACCGTCTCGCCGTCCTTTTGCAGGAACTCCGGGTTGATGAACACGCGCGGCTCGTTGCGGTCCTCGGAGATATCGATCACGATCAGGCGCTGGTGGAAGTCCACCTGCGTCGCCGCGAGGCCGATGCCCTTGGCCTCGTACATGGTCTCGAACATATTGTCGATCTGCTGCTGCAGCGCGCTGTCGAAGCTGGTTACCGGTTGCGCAACCTTGTGCAGGCGCGGGTCGGGATAATGCAGAATGTTGAGCAGTGCCATAATCAAACCGTTATTCCAGTTGTAGGATGCCGTGACAGGCAACGATAATGTTGCCAGCATCCGGTTTCACTATAAATTACTGAGCCAGTGCCGGTCAGGTGGGGTCATTCATCAATGTTTAAACCTATTATACCGCTCATCCTCGCGCTGGGCCTGTCCACCGCCGCATTTGCCGACACCCTGCAACTGCGGCCGGATGCGCCGCAACGCTACGTGGTCAAGCGCGGCGACACGCTGTGGGATATCTCCGGTCGCTACCTGACCGCGCCGTGGAAATGGCCGCAGCTGTGGAACATGAACCGCGACGAGGTGAAAAACCCGCACTGGATCTACCCCGGCAACGTGCTGTACCTGGAGATGGTCGACGGCAAGCCGCGCCTGCGCCTGGACCGCAGCGCGCTGCGCGTGGTCAAGCTGTCGCCGCAGGTGCGCGCCGAGCAGCTGGACAGCGCCATTCCCACCATCCCGGCCAAGATCATCGACCCCTTCCTCAAGCGCCCGCTGCTGATCGAGGACGAGGCCAGCTACCTGCAATCGCCCAAGATCATCGCCGGCCCCGACAACCGCGTGATCCTGTCCACCACCGACCGCGCCTACAGCCAGGGGCTGGATGCCGGCGGCCTGTGGCAGGCCTACCGCCTGGGGCGCACCATCACCGATCCGGACAGCGGCGAGGTGCTCGGCCACGAGGCCACCTACGGCGGCGACCTGATGGTTGACAAGCTGGACGAGGTGTCCACCCTCAGCGTGCGCAAGATCGCGGAAGAAGTGCTGGTCGGCGACCACCTGCTGAAGAGCCTGCCCGCACCGCTGCTCAACTACACCCCGCACGAGCCGCCGCCGGAGCTGGAAGGCCGCATCGTCACCAGCTACGCCGGTGTCAACGAGATCGGCCAGCAGTTCAACGTGCTGATCAACCGCGGCGCGCGTGACGGCGTCGAGGTCGGCCACGTGTTCGGCGTCTACCGCGCACCGCGCCAGATCAGCGTCGACAAGAAGCAGCAGGTCACCCTGCCCAGCGAGAAAGTCGGCCGCCTGATCGTGTTCCGCGTGTTCAACAAGGCGTCCTACGCGCTGGTGCTGGACGCCACCCAACCGATCATGATCAAGGACCGCATCGCGCAACCGTGACCCCGCAATCCCTGCTCGACTGGGCCACGCTGGCGCTGACCCCCGGCATCGGCCCGCAACGCTTCCTGCAGCTGCTGCAGCGCTTCGGCGATGCCGGCCACGCCTGCCGTGCCGGCCACGGCCAGCTCCGCGACCTCCTCGACAGCAAGACGCTGGCGGCACTGGACGCCGGTGACGGCGCCCGCGCCGCCGAGGCGGCGCTGCAATGGGCAGAGGGCACAGACTGCCACCTGCTGACGCTCAACGACGACGACTACCCGTGCCAGCTGGCCGAGGCCGGCAGCGCCCCGCCGCTACTGTTCGCCCGCGGCCGACGCGCCCTGCTCGCGCAGCCGATGCTGGCGGTGGTCGGCAGCCGCCACGCCACGCCGCAGGGCGCGGACAATGCCCGCGACTTTGCCCGAAGATTGGCCGCACACGGCTATAGCATCGTCAGCGGCCTGGCCGGCGGCATCGACGCCGCCGCGCACGAGGGCGCGCTGCACGAGGCGGCCAGCACCATCGCCGTGATCGGCACCGGCATCGACCGCGTCTATCCGGCGCGCAACCGCGAGCTGGCGCACCGCATCGCCGGCCACGGCCTGATCCTGTCCGAGTTCGCGCTCGGCACCCCACCCCTGGGCGGCCACTTCCCGCAGCGCAACCGCATCATCGCCGGCCTCGCCCGCGGCTGCCTGGTGGTCGAGGCCGCGCCGCAGAGCGGCTCGCTGATCACCGCGCGACTGGCGCTGGAAGCCGGCCGCGACGTGATGGCCATCCCCGGCTCCATCCACAACCCGCAGGCGCGCGGCTGCCACCGCCTGATCCGGGACGGCGCCCGGCTGGTGGAGAGCGCCGACGACGTGCTGGACGAGATCGGCCGCCTGCCTGCGGCCCCCGCCGCCAAGGCCACGGCCACGCCCGCCGCCAGCGATGCCGACGCACACCCGTTGCTGGCCGCCATCGGCTACGACCCGGTCGACAGCGACACCCTGGCGGCACGACTCAAGTTGACGGCAGGGGAGCTTTACGCGATGCTTCTTGAGCTTGAGCTGGCCGGACACATCGAAAGTCTGGACGGCGGGCGCTACCAGCGCCGATCACCGGCGCCAAGCCGTCCCACCTAACCCGATGATTAAATAACGATGTTTGATGTTCTCGCCTATCTTCTCGAAGAATTCAACGACCCTGCAGCCTGCCCGGAACGTGACGACCTCGGTCGCCAGCTGGCGGCGGCCGGCTTTGAAAACGAGGAAATCAGCGATGCGCTGGACTGGCTGGACGGCCTGAACCAGCTCAATGACGGCAGCTACGACGGCGCCGACGACGGCAGCGGTTTCCGCTGCTTCAGTGCGGAAGAAAACGACCGCCTCAGCGGCGAGATCCGCGGCCTGATCCTGTTCCTGGAAGCCAACGGCGCGCTGTCACCGGCGCAGCGCGAAATGCTGATCGACCGCCTGCTGGCGATGCCGGACGACGAGATCAGCCTGCCCACCGCCAAGCTGGCCGCACTGATGGTGCTGTGGGCACAAGGCGCGGAACTGCCGATCCTGCTAGGCGAAGACTTGCTGTGCGCACTGCACGGCGAACCCACGATGCAGTAAGCCCCGGCTGCGGACCTCAAAGGTTGGCCGCAGCGGAAAAACGCCCGATCAAGAGCGCAAACCTTGCGCTCTTGTTTTGTTTGATGAATACACAATATTGTCGTGCCCCCCGGCGCACTACCGAAAACAGACCGTTATGCCCTCAAACCTGCTGATTGTCGAATCGCCGTCCAAGGCGAAAACGCTGAAAAAATACCTGGGTCCGGACTTCGAAGTCCTCGCCTCCTACGGTCACGTCCGCGACCTGGTGCCGAAGAACGGCGCCGTCGATCCGGAAAAAGACTTCGCGATGAAATACCAGGTGGTGGCGCGCAACAGCAAGCACGTTGATGCCATCGTCAAGGCAGTGGGCGAGGTGGACCACGTCTATCTGGCGACTGACCCGGACCGCGAAGGCGAGGCCATTTCCTGGCACCTGGTCGAAATCCTCAACAAGAAAAAACTGCTCAAGGACAAGACCGCGCAGCGCGTGGTGTTCCACGAGATCACCAAGAACGCGGTGCTGGACGCCATCGCCAACCCGCGCGCCATCGCGCAGGACCTGGTCGACGCGCAGCAGGCGCGCCGCGCGCTGGACTACCTGGTCGGCTTCAACCTGTCGCCGCTGCTGTGGAAGAAGATCCGCCGCGGCCTATCCGCCGGCCGCGTGCAAAGCCCGGCGCTGCGCCTGATCTGCGAGCGCGAGAACGAGATCAAGGCCTTCGTCGAACAGGAATACTGGTCGGTACACCTCGACAGCCACAAGGGCCGCACCAAGTTCAGCGCCAAGCTGACCACGCTGGCCGGCAACAAGCTCGACCAGTTCGCGCTGCCGAACGAAGCGGAACAGGCTTCCGTGCTGGCACGCCTGCAGGGCCACGACGCGGTAGTCAGCAGCATCGAGAAGAAAAAGAAATCGCGCAGCCCGGCCGCGCCGTTCACCACCTCGACGCTGCAGCAGGAAGCAGTACGCAAGCTGGGCATGACCACCGACCGCGCGATGCGCACCGCGCAGCAGCTGTACGAAGGCGTGGACATCGGCCAGGGTACCGTCGGCCTGATCACCTATATGCGTACCGACTCGGTGGCGCTGGCCAATGAGGCGGTCGAGGAGATCCGCGGCTACATCGGCGAGCGCTTCGACGCCGAACACCTGCCGAAGAACCCGATCGCCTACAAGAACAAGTCCAAGAACGCGCAAGAGGCGCACGAGGCGGTGCGGCCAACCTCCATCCTACGCACGCCGGAGGCGATGAAGCCGTTCCTGACCTCCGACCAGTTCAAGCTCTACGACATGATCTGGAAACGGACGCTGGCCTGCCAGATGGCACCGGCCAAGTTCGACACCACCAGCGTGGACATCACCGTCGGCGAGGGCATCTTCCGCGCCAGCGGCCAGGTACTGGTGTTTGCCGGCTTCCTGTCGGTGTACGAGGAAGACGTGGACGACGCCGAGGACGAGGAAAACGCCAAGCTGCCGCTGCTGACCGAAGGCGACGCGCTGCCGGTGGACAAGCTGTACGGCGAGCAGCACTTCACCCAGCCACCGCCGCGCTTCTCCGAGGCCTCGCTGGTGAAATCGCTGGAAGAATTCGGCATCGGCCGCCCGTCCACCTACGCCAGCATCATCTCGACGCTGAAGGATCGCGAGTACGTGATCCTGGACAAGAAGCGCTTCTACCCGACCGACACCGGCGACATCGTCAACAAGTTCCTGACCGAGCACTTCGCCCAGTACGTGGACTACAACTTCACCGCCAAGCTGGAAAACCAGCTTGACGAGATCGCCAGCGGCACGCGCCAGTGGGTGCCGGTGATGGACAGCTTCTGGAAGGGCTTCCACAAGCAGATCGTGGAGAAGGAAGGCATCAGCCGCGCCGAGGTCACTACCGAAAGCCTGGACGAAGCCTGTCCGAAATGCAGCAAGCCGCTGTCGATCAAGTTCGGCAAGCGCGGCCGCTTCATCGCCTGTACCGGCTACCCGGACTGCGACTACACCCGCAACGTCGGTGAAACCGCGGAACAGGCCGCCGCCGAGGCCGAGGCGCCGACCATCATCGAAGACCGCACCTGCCCGGAATGCGGCGGCGAGCTGCACATCAAGAAGGGCCGCTACGGCAAGTTCATCGGCTGCGCCAACTATCCGAAGTGCAAGCACATCGAGCCGCTGGAAAAGCCGCGCGACACTGGCGTACAGTGCCCGGAGTGCAAGACCGGCAGCCTGATCGAGCGCAAGAGCCGCTACGGCAAGCTGTTCTACAGCTGCAATACCTATCCGAAGTGCAAGTACGCGACCTGGAACCCGCCGGTAGCGGAACCGTGCCCGCAGTGCCACTGGCCGATCCTGACCATCAAGACCACCAAGCGCCGCGGCACCGAGAAGGTGTGCCCGCAGAAGGAATGCGGCTACGCCGAGCAGATCGCGCCGCCGGAAGGCAAGGAAGAAGCCTGATCGCAGCCGGATCAGCAAGACAACGCCGCTGGAGCCCAGCGGCGTTTTTTATTGCCCGTCTATTTCCCGTCGCGCGTGCGGCCAACGTTGGCCGCAAAGAAAAACCGCCGCGAGGCAGGGCCGGGCGGCGGTGACGGAGTGAGGCGGGATCAGGCGCGGGGCACGATCTGCTGCACGCTGCCGTCCAGCGCCATCAGATAGCTCTCCACCTGCAACTGCGGATGCTTTTGCAGGATCGCCTTGCGCAGCGACATCAGCGTCTCCGCGTGGACGCGGGTTTCCTTGTCCGGGGCCTGGCCGAAGTCCTCGCCCAGCACCACCTTGTAGGCGCCGCAGTCGCGGTGGTCGAGCAGCATCACCTTGTGGATGTGGTGCAGGCTGATGGCGACGTCGAGGTGCTCCCAGAATGCGGTATTCCACGCCGGGAACTTGTCGGTCACCGCGCCGAGCGAGGCGCCGGCCAGCACGATGTGATCGTACTTGTCCTTCATGCCCTTGCCGGCCATGAAGCGCTCGGTGTCGTCGACCAGCCGGTAGTCCATGCACGACAGCAGCAATGCCTCGGTGCCGCCGGCAGCGTGCGCCGTGCGCGGCAAAAAGCTGCCCAGCAGCGCCGCAGCGCCGCCCATGGCCGCCAGTTTCACGAACTGGCGCCGGCCGACCGGCCGCGCCGCGCTGCCGTGGCAGTCAGCCGCCGGCCTCTGTGCTACTTGGCACATCGCATCCCCTCTCTCGTGTCCGCCCCTGCCGCAGCGTCTGCGGCGCGGCAGATCAGGCTTTCTTGACGAATTCCGACTTCAGCTGCATCGCGCCGATGCCGTCGATCTTGCAGTCGATGTCGTGATCGCCGTCGACCAGGCGGATGCTCTTCACCTTGGTGCCGACCTTGACCACCAAGGACGAGCCCTTGACCTTCAGGTCCTTGATCACGGTGACCGAATCGCCGTCCTGCAGCACATTGCCGTTGGCATCGCGTACCACGCGCTGCGGCTCGGCCTCTTCCGTGGCCGCGGCATCGGCGGACCACTCATGCGCGCACTCTGGGCAGACGAACATCGCGCCGTCCTGGTAGGTGAATTCCGAGCCGCACTGCGGGCATTGGGGCAAATTAGTCATGCTGTACCTATGTTTCTGAATGTGGCGACCGCCGCGCCGGCTGTGGCGACAGCAACAACCCTGCAAATCGTACGGTCTTTACGAGTGCCGTATTATCCGCCAGCCGCCCCCGTTTTCGCCAGCAAAAGGCGCAGCCCCGCCGCTGCCACTCACCGCGCCCGTGCCGCGGCACACCCCGTCCCGGCCCGTCGCCGCCCGACGGGTTTGACAACTTACTGATCAGTAAGTATCTTCGCCAGCAAGGCTGACACATAACCAATAATCAACAACTTGCCTTGCGGCCAACCCTGGCGGCAAGGCCGCAACCCACACGAGGGCAACACCATGACGGCTTATCCGCACCTGCTGGCACCACTGGATCTGGGCTTCACCACGCTGAAAAACCGCGTGCTGATGGGCTCGATGCACACCGGACTGGAAGAAGCGCCGCAGGGCTTCGAGAAGATGGCAGCGTTCTACACCGAGCGCGCGCGCGGCGGCGTCGCCCTGATCGTCACCGGCGGCGTCGGCCCCAACGAGGAAGGCCGTGTCGCCGAAGGCGCCTCGATGCTGGCGGATGCACACGAGGTGCCGCAGCACCGCGTCGTCACCGACGCGGTGCACGCCGCCGGCGGCAAGATCGCGCTGCAGATCCTGCACACCGGCCGCTACAGCTATCAGGAAAACCTGGTATCGGCGTCGCCGATCTGCGCGCCGATCAACTTCTACCGCCCGCGCGAAATGTCGGAAGACGACATCCGCCGCACCATCGCCGATTTCGCCCGCTGCGCCAAACTGGCGCAGGACGCCGGCTACGACGGCGTGGAGGTAATGGGCTCGGAAGGCTATTTGATCAACCAGTTCATCGTACGCCACACCAACAAGCGCACCGACGATTGGGGCGGCAGCTTCGACAACCGCATCCGCTTCGCGCTGGAGGTGCTGCGCGCGGTACGGGCCGCGGTCGGCGCCGAATTCATCATCATCTACCGGCTGTCGATGCTGGACCTCGTCAACGACGGCAGCAGCTGGGACGAGGTGGTGCAGCTGGCGCAGGAAGTGGAAAAGGCTGGCGCCACCCTGATCAACACCGGCATCGGCTGGCACGAGGCGCGGGTACCGACCATCGCCACCAGCGTGCCGCGCGGCGGCTTCGCCTGGGTGACCAAGAAACTGATGGGCAAGGTGGGCATCCCGCTGATCACCACCAACCGCATCAACACCCCCGAGGTGGCGGAAGACATCCTCGCCGGCGGCTGTGCCGACATGGTGTCGATGGCGCGCCCGTTCCTGGCCGACCCGGAATTCGTGCTCAAGGCCGCACAGGGTCGCAGCGACGAGATCAACACCTGCATCGGTTGCAACCAGGCCTGTCTCGACCACATTTTCCAGGGCAAGCTGACCTCCTGCCTCGTCAACCCGCGCGCCTGCCGCGAGACCGAACTCAACTACGTGAAAACCGCCACGCCGAAAAAACTGGCGGTGGTCGGCGCCGGCCCGGCCGGCATGGCGTTCGCCACCATCGCCGCCGAACGCGGCCACGCGGTGACGCTGTTCGATGCCGCCAGCGAGATCGGCGGCCAGTTCAACGTCGCCAAGCGCATTCCGGGCAAGGAAGAGTTTTACGAGACGCTGCGCTACTTCGCGCGCCGCATCGAGCTGACCGGCGTCACGCTGCGCCTGAACACCCGCGTGACGGCGGATGATCTGCAGGACTTTGACGAGGTGATCCTCGCCACCGGCATCGCGCCGCGCCTGCCAGCCATCCCCGGCATTGAGCACCCGAAGGTGCTGAGCTACCTCGACGTGCTCAAGCACGGCAAACCGGTTGGCCGCAGGGTGGCGATCATCGGTGCCGGCGGCATCGGCTTCGACACCGCCGAATTCCTCAGCCATGAGGGCCAGTCCAGCTCGCTGGATGCCGCCGCCTTCATGCGCGAGTGGGGCGTGGACATGGCACTGGCACACGCCGGAGGCCTCGCGCCGCAGGGGCCGCAGCCGCACCCCAGCCCGCGCCAGATTTACCTGCTGCAGCGCAAGAGCAGCAAGGTCGGCGACGGACTGGGCAAGACCACCGGCTGGATCCACCGTGCCAGCCTGCAGATGAAGAAGGTGCAGATGATCGCCGGCGTCGGCTACGACAGGATCGACGATGCCGGCCTGCACGTGACCATCAAGGGCGAGGCGCAGGTGCTGGAGGTCGACACCATCGTGATCTGCGCCGGACAGGATCCGCTGCGCGAACTGCAGCAGCCACTGATCGACGCCGGCAAGACGGTGCACCTGATCGGCGGTGCCGACGTCGCGGCCGAGCTGGATGCCAAGCGCGCCATCGACCAGGGCGCGCAACTGGCGTCGCGCATCTGAGCACCGGGCAGCGCCGCGTAGCCGGCACCGCCCTCCCCCCATTGCGGCCAACCTTGCACCAGGGTTGGCCGCAACACATCATGATTTCGGTATTTTGCGGCAACGCGACATTTCGATAGATTCCGCACCGCGTTTGCGCTAGATCAGTTCCCTTTTTTGCACCCGCTGCGTATTTGCTTCATCATGACAGGGGCAATTGCGCAATTAAATACCAATGTCATCACTTGTTCCCGTGTCCTTAATGCTGCCGTGCCACGCCAACCCGATGCCACCGAGACTGGACGAATGGCCAAGAACCTGCTGACCACCGCCCTGCTGTGGCTGTGCCTGCTGACCAGCGCCCACGCCGCGCTGGTGCTGGGCGTGGTGCCCTATATGTCGGCCCGCAAGCTGGCCACGCTGTACGAACCGCTGCGTGCCGAGCTGGAACGCAGCCTGCAACAAGCGGTGACGCTGGAAAGCGCCGCCGACTACCAGTCTTTCCTGGAGCGCACGCGCCAGGGACGCTACGACATCATCGCCACCTCGCCCTATTTCGGCCGCCTGGCCCAGCTGGAACAGGGCTACCGGCCGCTGGCGCGACCGTTGACCGATCTGGAGCCGCTGCTGGTCACCCGCCTTGACGGCATCCGCGAGCTGGCGCAGCTGCGCGGCCAGACGGTATCGACCAGCGACCGCCTCGCCAACCTGACCCTGGCGGCACAGCGCTACCTGCAGCAGGCTGGTTTTCGCCCCGGCCGCGACATCACCATCCACCCGACCGGCAGCCACGCCAATTCGCTGGCCGCACTGCTGGGCGGCGAGTCGGCCGCCGCCATCGTTTCGGTCACAGCACTGCACCAGTTCGGCGGCGACATCGACGGCAAGATCCGCATCCTGGCCCGGCTGCCGCACACCACGCCGCAGCTCTACCTCGGCCACCAGCGCCTCGGCAGCGTGCAACTGGCGCGCTTGCAGCAACAGCTGCAGACCTTTGCCAATGACACGCTGCAGGGTCGCGCCTTCAGCCGCGACCTCAACCACGGCGGCCTGCGACCGGTCAGTGCGCAGGACATGCGCGCGCTGGATCCTTACGTCCGCGACCTGAAAGGGCTGCTGCGATAATGCGCCTGCCGCTGCGTCCCCGTTCGCTGAAATGGGCCATCATCCCGGTGCTGCTGCTGATCCAGCTGCTGGTCTTTGCCGGCATCGCCTGGCAAAGCGCGCGCGTGCTGCAGGACATGGCGCAGGAGCAGGCAGAGCTGCGCAGCCGCAGCCTGCACAGCGAGCTGCAAGCGGCACTGATCGCGCCGCTGCTGGAGCGCGATTTCATCACCCTGCAAGAGATCGCCGGCGAGCTGACCCACGGCGGCGACATCGCCTACCTGATCATCCGCGACTCCAGCGGCAAGGAGCTGGCGCGCGCCGGCCTCGCCGACGGCGTGCAGCCGCAGGCGGACCGTTCGCTGCAGGACAGCGCCGACGACATACTCGACCTGCGCTTCAACATCAGCCAGGGCCAGATCCAGGCCGGCCTGCACCAGAGCGAAACCGGCCGCCTGCTGGCTGGCCTCGCGCAGCGCACCGGACCGCTGATCGTCGCCGGCATCATCCTCGCCACCGGCTGGATGATCTGGGTCACGCTGTGGCTGAGCCGGCGCCTGCAATACCTGGCGCAGGCCGCCGAGGCGCTGGGGCAAGGCCATCTGCTGACACGGGCGCCGGAAAGCCGCCACGACGAGATCGGCCGCCTCGGCGCCGCCTTCAACCGCATGGCGGCGGCGGTGCAGTCCGCCGACGAGCACTGGGCGAAGAGCCAGCGCTTTGCCGACATGCTGCTGATGGCGATCCCGATCCCGATGTTCTACAAGGACGCGCAGGGGCGTTTCCTTGGCTGCAATCCCGCCTTCACCCGCGCCACCGGCTACGCTCAGGGCGACATCCTCGGCAAGACCCCGGCCGAGCTGTGGCCGGCCGACATCGCCACCGTGCACTGCCTGCACGACAGCGCGCTGCTGGCCGGCCAGCCGCACCTCGACTACCAGGCCAGCATCGTCAGCCGGCACCAGCAGCGGCGCGAGGTGATCCTGTCCAAGGACGTGTTCTACGACGACCACGGCGACATCGCCGGCATCATCGGCGCCTGGAACGACATCACCGAGCAGAGCCGTGCCGAAGAACGGCTGCGGCTGCTGGCCGGCGTGTTCAAGCACTCCCTCGACGGCATCATCATTGCCGATGCCCGCGGCCGGCTGCTGGACGTCAACCGCGCCTGCTGCAGCATCACCGGCTACGAGCGCGACGAGCTGATCGGCCATACCCCGCGCAGGCTGCAGTCGACACGCCACGATCCGGCGTTCTACCTCGCGATGCGCGACAAGCTGCAAAGCAGCGGCCACTGGCAGGGCGAGATCTGGAACCGGCGCAAGAATGGCGAGGTGGCGCCGCTGCTGCTGTCGGTGTCGGTTATCCACGACCAGTCCGGCAATGTGCGCCACTACATCGCGGTATTCGCCGACATCACGGTGATGAAGGCGCAGGAAAGCCGCCTGGCGCAGATGGCGCACCACGACCCGCTCACCCACCTGCCCAACCGCGTGCTGCTGGCCGAGCGCATGCGGGAGGCCATCGCCCAGGCGCAGCGCAGCGGCCACTGGCTGGCGATCTGCTTCATGGATCTGGACGGCTTCAAGGCGGTCAACGACCGCCACGGCCACGAGGTCGGCGACCGCCTGCTGGTACAGGTCGCCGAGCGGCTGCAGCACACGCTGCAGGGCAGCGACACCCTGGCGCGCCTCGGCGGCGACGAGTTCGTGCTGCTGCTGTCCGGCCTGCCCGACCTGCAGACCTGCCGCCACAGCCTGCAGCGGGTGCTGGACACCGTTGCCCAGCCGGTGCAGCTGGGCGACATCCGCATCGAGATCTCGGCCAGCATCGGCGTCACGCTGTACCCGCAGGACGAGCAGGACCCGGACACCCTGCTGCGCCACGCCGACCAGGCGATGTACCAGGCCAAGGAAAAAGGCCGCAACGGCTACCAGATCTTCGACGCCGAGCACGACCGCCAGAGCCGTTTCCGCCAGGAAGGGCTGGGGCGGCTGGCGCAGGCGCTGCAGCAGGGCGAGCTGTGCCTGTTCTACCAGCCCAAGGTCAATATGCGCGACGGCAGCGTGGTCGGCGCCGAGGCGCTGATGCGCTGGCAGCACCCGGAACAGGGCCTGCTGACCCCGGCCCACTTCCTGGCCGACGCCGAAGGCAGCGCGCTGGATATCGCGCTCGGCGAATGGGTGATCCGCAGCGCGCTGGCGCAGATGCAGGCCTGGCAGGCGCAGGGCATGACGCTGCCGGTCAGCGTCAACATCTCCGCCCACCACCTGCAGCAGGACAACTTCGCCGAACGGCTGGCAACGCTGCTGGCGGAATACCCGGCACTGCCGGCCGGGATGCTGGAGATCGAGGTGCTGGAAAGCACCGCGCTGCAGGACATCACCCGCGTCGGCGCGCTGATGGCCACCTGCCGTGCGCTGGGGGTGGAATTCTCGCTCGACGACTTCGGCACCGGCTACTCCTCGCTGCTATACCTGAAACGCCTGCCGGCCGGCAAGCTGAAGATCGACCAGTCCTTCATCCGCGACATGCACGAGGACGGCGACGACCTCGCCATCGTGCAGGGCATCATCGGGCTGTCGGAGGCGTTCAACCGCTCGGTGGTGGCCGAGGGCGTGGAGAGCATCGAGCACGGCAGCCTGCTGCTGCACATCGGCTGCGACCACGCGCAGGGTTTCGGCATCGCGCGGCCGATGCCGGCGGACGCGCTGCCGGGCTGGGCGCAGCAATGGCAGGGCGCTGCCGCGTGGCAGCTGGCCAGCAAGCGGCGCTGGACCGGCGACGACACCCGGCTGTTCAACCTGGAGCTGGCGCACCGCCAGGCCAGCAACCGCCTGATCGACTGCCTGCAGCAAGGCGCGCGCGAGCTGCCGCCGCAGGAGCACGGCAACAGCTACCGCGACTTCGACAACTGGTATCACGGTGCCGGCAGCGCCTACTTCGGCCAGCACCCGCTGTACCGCCGCATCGGCCAGCTGCACCAGCAGCTGTACACCCTCAACGAGCGGGTGCTGACCTGGCGCCAGTTCGAGCTGCAGGACGCCGACGAGCACACCGTGAGCCAGCTGCAGCAGCTGCGCGACGAATTGCAGCAGCAGGTGCGCCTGCTGCTGGATGCGCCGGCTACCGCGGCGGCGGCGGCGAAGAGCGCCGCCGAAGTGATGATCTAAGCAAGCGATGATCTGAACGAGCGATGATCCGGCCCAGCGCCCCCGCCGCATCGGCGCCATCCCTGTCTCCCGCCCCAAGGTTGGCCGCAACGCCGTCAGCGCAGCGGCAGCGCCTTCATCAGTTCCGCCTCGCTCACCAGGCCGGCGATGCGCGCCAGCGGCCGGCCCTGCTCATCCAGCACCACGGTAAACGGCAGCCCGCCGCTGCGGTTGCCCAGCGCGCGCATCAGCGCGATGCCCTCGCCGTCGCTCATCAGCACCGGATAGCTGACCGGCAGCTGCTTCAGGTAGGCCGCCACCTCGCCCGGCTGGTCCAGCGCGATGCCGACGAAGCGCACCTGCCGTGCGGCCAACCTTGGCGCCAGCGCCGACAACAGCGGCATCTCCTTGCGGCACGGCGCGCACCAGGTAGCCCAGAAGTTCACCACCGTGGTCTTGCCCTGGTAGCGGGTAAAGCTGGCCGGCTGGCCGTTCAGCCCGGTCAGCACCGCGCTGTCCAGCAGGCCGCCGGCCACCGCGCCCAGCGGCGCCAGCAACAGGCCGCCCAGCAGCAGGCGGCGCGAAATCATGCGAGTTACAGACATTCTGTTTATTCCGTAGTAATGCGCCAGATAGCGTTAGATCACCGCCAGTACGCCACAGTTCAGCGCGGTGCGGCAGCGGCTTCGTGATAGAATGGTCGATTCCTCACCAGTTGACGCGCGAGCCATGTCCATTCTCGTCTGCGGGGCGCTTGCCTACGACACGCTGTTCCACTTCGAAGACCGCTTCGACAACCATATTCTGCCCGATCAGCTGCACAAGATCTCGACCACCTTCAAGGTGCCGACCATGCGCCGCGAGTTCGGCGGCCCGGCCGGCAACATCGCCTACAGCCTGTGCCTGCTCGGCGAGACGCCGCTGGTGATGGGCGCGGTGGGCGAGGACTTCGAGCCCTACCGCCAGCACCTGAAGCGTGCCGGCGTCGACGACCGCTTCATCCGCACCATCCGCGGCCAGTACACCTCGCAGTGCTTCGGCATCGCAGACAAGGACGGCAACCAGCTGATGGCCTTCCACCCCGGCGCGATGGACCACGCCACCGTCAACCACATCGCCGACGTGCCCGAGCGCGTCGAGGTGGCGATTGTCTCGCCCGGCGGCCACGCCGCCTTCCTGCAACACACCCGCGAGCTGCACGCGGCCGGTATCCCGTTCATCTTCGACCCCGGCCAGGAGCTGCCGCTGTTGTCGCGCGCGGAGCTGAACGAGATCGTGGAGCTGGCGACCTACGTCGCCATCAACGACTACGAGAGCGAGCTGATGCGCGAGCGCGCCGGCCTGCCGGTGGAAGTGCTGGCCGGCAAGGTCGAGGCGCTGATCGTGACCCGCGGCTCCAAGGGTGCCGAGATCTACGCCGACGACACCATCCACCTGATTCCACGGGTGCAGATGCCGATCAAGCCCATCGATCCGATGGGCTGCGGCGACGCCTTCCGCGCCGGCCTGCTGTACGGCATCCGCCAGGGGCTGGACTGGAAAACCACCGGCCGCCTCGCCAACGTCATCGGCGCGATCAAGGTCACCAGCCACGGCCCGCAGAACCACTTCTTCGACTGGGAAAAACTGCGCGCGCTGTACGAGCAGGCCTATAACGAACCGTGGCCGCTGTAAGCCGCCCGCGCTGAGCTCGATCCAGCGGCGCGATGGCAGGCCGGCAAGCACCGCAGACGACGGCGCTTGCCGGCCTGTTTGCATTCCGACTTGAATAAGCCCGGTTTCGACCCCACCATCCTGCAGTTAAACTGACACTCATCGATTGACGGGCAAGAGAGGGATTCATGACTGTACCGCACCTGACCACGGCACTCACCGGACCACTGCTGGAACTGGAGAGCCGCATCCTGGCGGCACAGCCGCACATCGAGCACTGGTTCCGCAAGCAGTGGAACAACCACGCCGCCCCGTTCTACGGCTCGGTGGACCTGCGCAACAGCGGCTTCAAGCTGGCGCCGGTGGACATGAACCTCTTTCCCGGCGGCTTCAACAACCTGAACCCGGACTTCCTGCCGCTGGCGGTCCAGGCGGCGCAAAGCGCGGTGGAGCGAGCCTGCCCGGAAGCCAAAAGCATCCTGCTGATCCCGGAAAACCACACCCGCAACACCTACTACCTGCAGAACGTGGCCGCGCTGGTGCACATCTTCCGGCAGGCCGGACTGACGGTGCGCCTGGGCTCGCTGAACCCGGAAATCACCGAACCGACGCAGCTGACTGCCGCCAATGGCGAGATCATCACCGTCGAGCCGCTGGAGCGGCGCGGCAACCGCGTGGTGCTGGCCGACGGCTTCAGCCCCTGCATCGTGCTGCTCAACAACGACCTGTCCGCCGGCCTGCCCGACCTGCTCAAGGGCATCGAACAGAACCTGCTGCCGCCGCTGCACGCCGGCTGGGCGGTGCGACGCAAGACCAACCACTTTGCCGCCTACGACAAGGTGGTCGCCGACTTCGCGCAGATGCTGTCGATCGACCCGTGGCTGATCAACCCCTACTTCTTCGCCGCCAAGGGCCTCGACTTCCAGTCGCGCCAGGGCGAGGACACGCTTGCCGAGCTGGTGGACCAGATGCTGGACAAGATCCGCGTCAAGTACCGCGAGTACGGCATCAGCCACGAGCCCTACGTGATCGTGAAGGCCGACGCCGGCACCTACGGCATGGGCATCATGAGCGTGAAGAGCGGCGACGAGGTGCGCGGCCTCAACCGCAAGGCACGCAACAAGATGGCGGTGGTGAAGGAAGGCCTGGAAGTGTCCGAGGTCATCGTACAGGAAGGCGTGTACACCTTCGAATGCGTCAACGACGGCGTCGCCGAGCCGGTGGTATACATGATGGACCGCTACGTGATCGGCGGCTTCTACCGCGTGCACACCGGGCGCGGCGTCGACGAGAACCTCAACGCCCCGGGCATGCAGTTCGTGCCGCTGTCGTTCGAAGAGCACTGCCTGCCCGACCACAAGGCGGCGCCGAACGACGCCCCCAACCGCTTCTACGCCTACGGCGTGATCGCGCGACTGGCGATGCTGGCCGCCGCGCTGGAGCTGGAAGACACCGACCCCGACGCCGAGTGAGGCCCGTATGAAAATCCTGTTCATTGCCGACCCGCTGGCCGGCTTCAAGATCAAGAAGGACAGCACCTTCGCGATGATGGAAGCGGCGGCGGCACGCCAGCACGCGATCTACTTCTGCGAGGCGCGCGACATCGCCGTCGAGGGCGGCCGCATCCAGGCCGACGTCGTCAGCGTCAGCCTCACCGGCAAGGACGGCAAGGACTGGTTCCGTGCCAGCGACGGCCAGCGCCTGCCGCTGAACGCGTTCAGCGCGGTGGTGATGCGCAAGGACCCGCCGTTCGACCTCGAATACCTGTACGCCACCCAGCTGCTGACGCTGGCCGAGGCCGAGGGCGCACGCGTGTTCAACAAGGGCCAGGCGCTGCGCGACTTCAACGAGAAGCTGGCCATCCTCAACTTCGCCGACTTCACCGCGCCGACGCTGGTCACCTCGCAGCCGTCGCGTATCCTGGCCTTCGTGCGCCAGCACCAGGACGCCATTCTCAAGCCGCTGGACGGCATGGGTGGCAGCAGCATCTTCCGCGCGCGGCCGGACGACCCGAACCTGAACGTGATCATCGAAACCCTGTCCGAGCAGGGCAAGCGCACCATCATGGCGCAGCGCTACATCCCGGAAATCCGTGACGGCGACAAGCGCATCCTGGTGATCGACGGCGTGCCGGTCGACTACTGCCTGGCGCGCATCCCGCAGGGCGGCGACAACCGCGGCAACCTTGCCGCCGGCGGCCGTGGCGA
Source organism: Vogesella margarita (assembly GCF_028548475.1). Classification (GTDB taxonomy): domain Bacteria; phylum Pseudomonadota; class Gammaproteobacteria; order Burkholderiales; family Chromobacteriaceae; genus Vogesella; species Vogesella margarita. The sequence continues at coordinate 417,229 of NZ_JAQQLE010000002.1, read as the reverse complement.
AGTGCGGCCGCTGAGCGCGCGCGACCGCGAGATCGCCGAGGGTCTGGCGCCGGAACTGAAACGGCGCGGCATCCTGCTGGCCGGGCTGGACGTGATCGGCAACTACCTGACCGAGGTCAACGTCACCAGCCCGACATGTTTCCGTGAAATCATGAACCACAGCGACATCGACGTCGCCGGCCTGTTCATCGATGCGCTGGAGCGCGCGGTGACGGAACGGCGCTGATGCGGCCAACCTTTCGCGGCACAAGGGCGGCACTGGCCGCCCTTGTCGCATCCGGCCTCACCGCCTGCAGCGAAGCGCCGCCGCCGTGGCAGCAGGAAAGCTACGTGTTCGGCACCCGCGTCGAACTGAAGCTCAACGCCGCCACGCCGCAGCAGGCGCAACAGGCCGCCGCGGCAGTGCTGGCCGAGCTGGACCGCCTGCACCGGCTGCTGCACCCGTGGCAGCCGGACAGCGACGCCGGCCGCCTGAACCGCGCCCTCGCCGCCGGCCAGCCGTACCGGCCGTCGCCGGAGCTGCTGGCACTGCTGCGCAGCGGCCAGGCGCTGGAGGCGCGCAGCGACGGACTGTTCTCGCCGGCCATCGGCCGGCTGGTGGCGCTGTGGGGTTTCCACCAGGACACGCCGGTCAGTACGGCCGTCGACATGGCGGCGCTGCAGGCGCTGGTGGCGAGCCGGCCGCGGCTGCGCGACCTCAACATCAGCGCCGACGGCGAGGTGCGCAGCGCCAAGACCACGGTGCAGGTCGACGTCGGCGGCATGGCCAAGGGCTGGGCGCTGGATCGCGCGCGCCGGCAATTGCAGGCCGCCGGCATCCGTTCAGCCTTGCTTAATATTGGCGGCAATATCATCGCGCTGGGGCAGAAAGCTGACGGCACACCGTGGCAGGTCGGCATCCGCCACCCGCGCCGCAACGAGGCGATGGCGACGCTGCCGCTGCACGACGGCGAGGCGATCGGCACCTCCGGCGACTACCAGCGCTACGTGCTGCGCGACGGTCGCCGCCATTGCCATCTGATCGACCCGCGCGACGGCAACAGCGACTGCAAGTTGCAGTCGGCGACGGTGCTGATCGCGCCGGCAAGCGACGCCGGACTGCGTTCCGATGTCGCCAGCAAACCGCTGTATCTGGATGGGCCAGGGTTGGCCGCACGCCATGCGCGCGCGCTGGGCGTGGCCGGCTGGCTGCTGATCGATGGACAGGGCCGCGCGTGGCTGAACCCCGCGCTGGCCGCACGGCTGAACTGGCGCGTGGCGCCGGACAGCATTACCGAAACAGGAAACGGATGACACCGCATCAAGAAAGCCCGTTCAAGGGCAAAACCGGCGTACGCCGCCTGCTGAACGCCTTCGGCTACTCGCTGGACGGCCTGCGCGCCGCCTACCGCCACGAGGACGCCTTCCGCCAGCTGTCGCTGCTGGCGCTGCTGCTGATACCGCTGGCGCTGTTCGTGGTCAACGCCTCCCCGCTGGCGCGAGCGTTGCTGGTGGCCAGCTCCATCGCCACGCTGATCATCGAGCTGTTCAATTCCGCGATCGAGGCGGCGGTGGACCACACCTCGCTGGAACGCCACCCGCTGGCCAAGCGCGCCAAGGACATGGGCAGCGCTGCGCAGCTGCTGGGCCTCGTCAACCTGCTGCTGGTCTGGGGACTGGTGCTATTTGGTTGAACGGCAGACGCGGTTAAGCCAGGCCAGCAGGTCGGCCTCGAACTCGGCGCGGTTGGTCTCGTGGTGCATCTCGTGGCGGGCGCCCGGATACACCGTCACCGTCACGTCGCGCAGCCCGGCCTTGCGGTAGCGCCGCGCCAGCTGGCCGAGGCCGAACTTGCCGAGGCTGACCGGGTCGCGGCTGCCGGCCTGCAGCCACACCGGGCAGTCGTGCAGGCCGCGCGCGGCGGCCTCGCCCTGCTCCAGCGCGATGATGCCGCCGAACAGGTCTATCCACAGCTGCGGCGTCGGAAACTGGCCGCACAGCGGATCGGCGAGAAAGGCGTCCACCTGCGCCGTGTCGCGCGACAGCCAGTCCAGCGTGGTGCGCGTCGGCATGAAGCCGAGATTGAAACTGCCGAATACCAGCGTCGTCATCAGCTGGCTGGGGCGATCGGCACCGCCCAACCTTGCGGCCAACCTTGCCACGCCGCGCATCAGCCGCGCCAGCATCCGCTGGCGATAGCCGGTGGCGGACAGCACCATGCCGGACAGGCGCTGGCCGTAGCGCAGGAAAAAGGCGCGCGCCACGAAGCTGCCCATGCTGTGGCCGTACAGCACCAGCGGCGTCTGCGGATGCTCCGCCGCGGCGTGATCGACCACCTCGCGCAGGTCGTCGACCACCAGCGACCAGCCGTCGTGCGCGGCGAACCAGCCCGGCACCGCCGCCTCGCGGCCGTGGCCGCGATGGTTGTGCGCGTAGACCTGGTAACCGGCGGCGGCCAGCCGCCCGGCCAGCACGTCGTAGCGCTCGGCGTGCTCGCTCAGGCCGTGGGCGATCACCAGCACGCCGCGCGGCGTCTGTTGCGTCGCCCACGACACGCCGTGGATCACGTGGCCATCGCTGGCCGTCAGCTGGAAAGGCTTCATCGCACACCCTGCAAGCGGGAATCAGAACTTGTCGGCACGCAGCACGCCGACATCGGACACGTAGAGGATCAGGCCGTAGTGCGGCAGGTAGGCCTGCTGGCAGTGCGCGGCGATCGCCTCGGCCACCGCCGCGTCGCACACCACGTCGACGCGGATATTGCCCTCGAACGACCAGCCGCCGCCCTGCACGCCATGGCTACCACCGCCGCGGGCATCGCTGACGGTATAGCCGTGGGCGCCGAGCTGCTGCAGCACCTTCACCAGCGGCGCTTCCAGCACCGCCTCGGTCACGATGGTCAACAGTTTCTTGGCATGAAAGGTCATGGCTCGCTCCTCAGGCATACAGCCATTGTGTCAGCATCCAGTACGTCGGGATACCGAGCAGCAGGTTGAACGGGAAAGTCACCCCCAGGCTGGCCGCCAGCGACAGCGCCGGGTTGGCCTCCGGCACCGCGATACGCATCGCGGCCGGGGCGGCGATATAGGATGACGAGGCGCACAGGGTCGCCAGCAGCAGCGCCCCGCCCGCCGACAGCCCCATCGCGTAGGCGCTGCCAAGGCCGATGCAGGCAAAGCCGAGCGGCACCAGCAGCCCGAACAGCACCACGAAGCTGCCCTGACGGCGCAGGCTACCGAGCTTGGCCGCGGTCAGCAGACCCATTTCCAGCAGGAACAGCGACAGCACCGGCTTGAACAGGTCGATATACAGCGGCGACAGGCTGACGATGCCCTTGGGCCCGGCCAGCCAGCCGATCACCAGCCCGCCCAGCAGCAGCACCATGCTCTTGCCGAGGAAGACCTCGTGCGCCAGCTGCCCCCAGCGCAGCTGTTGCCGGTCGCCCAGGCGCGCCAGCAGCACGCCGACCACCAGCGCCGGCATCTCCATCACCGCCAGGAACAGCGTCAGCTGCGGCTCGGCCTCGATGCCCTGCCGCGCGAGGAAGCTGGCGGCGACCGCGAAGGTCACCACGCTGACCGAGCCGTAGTGGGCGGCAGTAGCCGCCGCATCGACACGGCTCAGGCGCCAGCGCAGGACGGCGAAAGCCAGCAGCGTCAGCAGCGTGCCCAGCAGGATCACCAGCAGCACCTGCAGCAAGACCTGCGGGCTGCCGGTCTTCGCCAGCGCCACGCCGCCCTTCAGGCCGATGGCCAGCAGCAGGAATACCGACAGCGTCTCGTACAGCGCCGGCGGCAATTTCAGGTCGGAACGCGCCAGGGCCGCGAACAGCCCCAGCAGGAAAAACAGTACTACCGGATCCAAAGTCATGGCTCTCCTTTCGCCGGGTCAGGGTGTCCGCCGTCCGGCTGACGGCGGCGTCAGCTGGACAGGGCAGAGAGGGGGAAGTTTCATGCCGCGGCTCAGGCCTGCAGCGGCGAGAGGTCGTAGTTGCGGTTGATCAGCGAGGTCAGCACGTGGTCGCGCCAGGCACCGTTGAGGAACAGGTAGTCGCGCGCGTGACCCTCGATCTGGAAGCCCAGCCGCTTCAGCAGACCAGCGCTGCGCTCGTTCTCAGGCTGGTAGTTGGCCTGCACCCGGTGCAGGCGCAGCGTACCGAAGGCAAAGGCGATCACCGCCTCCACCGCCTCTCGCATCAGTCCCTGCCCCTGGTGCGCGTGGTCGATGTTGTAGCCCAGGTGGCAGCCCTGGAACACGCCGCGGTTGATATTGGACAGGCTGACGGTGCCGATCACGCGGCCGGCTTCCTTCTCCGGCATCACCAGGAAAAACGCGCCGCGGCTGTCCTTCCAGTCCATCTCGCGCTGGCGCATGCGCATCGCCCAGAACAGCTCGGTGTAGAACATCCCGCCCGGGATCGGATCCCAGGGTGCGAAGTGCTCGCGGTTGCGCACCTGATAATCCAGCATGGCACGCGCCCACGCACTCTCCGCCGGCAACAGGTGCAGACGCGCGGTGCTGAGCGATGGCTGGGTGGTTGGCATGTCAGTACTCCGGAAAACGCTAGAAATGGGGGGACAAGGTTGGCCGCAGGCCGCCGAAAGTGCGTCAGTATGCCATTGCCGGCGTCACCCCGCATCCGTGGCGCAGCTGGCATAGACAAACGCCCGTACCGGGGTACGGGCGTCAGGCGGCAAGCGACCGGGATCAGGCCTGGCCGGTCAGGCGCTCCAGCGCTTCGCGGTACTTGGCGGCGGTCTTCTCGCGCACGTCCAGCGGCACGGCCGGGGCCGGCGCCTGCTTGTTCCAGCCGGAGGCCTCCAGCCAGTCGCGCACGAACTGCTTGTCGAAGGACGGCGGGGTGCTGCCTTCGGCGTAGCTGTCCGCCGGCCAGAAACGGCTGGAATCCGGCGTCAGCGCCTCGTCCATCAGCACCAGGGTGCCGTCCTCGTCCAGGCCGAACTCGAACTTGGTGTCGCAGATGATGATGCCGCGGCGGGCCGCGAACTCGGCAGCAGTCTTGTACAGCAGGATGGCGGTGTCGCGCACCTTGGCCGCCAGCTCGGCGCCGACGATGGCCTCGCACTGCGCGTAGGTGATGTTCTCGTCATGGTCGCCCACCGCCGCCTTGGTGGACGGGGTGAAGATCGGTTCCGGCAGCTTGCTGGATTCCTTCAGGCCGGCAGGCAGCGCGATGCCGCACACGGTGCCGGACTTCTGGTATTCCTTCCAGCCAGAGCCGGCCAGGTAGCCGCGCACCACGGCTTCGATCATCACCGGCTTCAGGCGCTTGGCCACCACGCCGCGGCCGGCCACCAGCGGCAGGTCTTCCGCCGATACCACGTCTTCCGGCTTGTCGCCGGTCAGGTGGTTGGGCACCACGTCCTTCAGGGTGTCGAACCAGAAGTTGGAGATGGCGGTCAGGATCTGGCCCTTGCCCGGGATCGGGTCGTCCAGGATCACGTCGAACGCCGACAGGCGGTCGGAGGCGATCATCAGCATGCGCTTGTCGTCGATCTCGTACAGATCGCGCACCTTGCCGGAATAGATTTTCTTCAGGCTGGTCAGTTGGGTCATGAAACTTCCTTCACAAAGCAAACGGCGACGCCTTGTGGGCGTCGCCTGGATTCTTACAAGGTATCCTTCAGCGCGCGCGCCTGGTCCAGCGCGTCGTCAACGTTGGCCGCGAGCACGGTGAAGTGCCCCATCTTGCGGCCGGCACGCGCCTCTTTCTTGCCGTACAGGTGCAGGTGCGCGTTCGGAGCTTCCATCAGCACGTCCCACAGCGGCTCGCCGCCATCCTCGCGCCACACGTCGCCCAGCAGGTTGACCATCACCACCGGCGACAGCAGGTCGGTCTTGCCCGGCAACAGGCCGCACATGGCGCGCACCTGCTGCTGGTACTGGTCGGTGACGCAGGCGTCGATGGTGTAGTGGCCGGAGTTGTGCGGGCGCGGAGCGATCTCGTTGACCACCAGGCTGTCGTCGCCCAGCACGAAGAATTCCACCGCCAGCACGCCGATGTAGTCCAGCGCCTCGGCCAGCTTCACCGCGTACTGCTGCACGCGCGCGGCCAGTTCCGGCGCGATGCGCGCCGGAACGATGGATTCGTCGAGGATGCCATCCTTGTGGATGTTTTCCGACACCGGGAACACCGCCACCTGCGCACTGCTGGTGCGGGTGACGATGGCGGACACTTCCAGTTTCAGGTCCAGCATCTTTTCCAGCACACAGGCCTGGCCGCCGAGATCGGCGTAGGCGGCGCGGGCTTCGTCCGCGGTTTTCACGCGCACCTGGCCCTTGCCGTCGTAACCGAGACGCGCGGTCTTGAGGATGCCCGGCAGGTAGGGTTCCAGTTCGACCTGGATGTCGGCGACGCTCTCGATCGCCAGATACGGCGCGGTCGGCAGGCCGGCCTTGCGCACCCAGCTCTTCTCGGCGATGCGGTCCTGGGCGATGGCCACGCAGTCGCCGGACGGCGACACGCGGGTGCTCTTCGCCAGCTGGCGCATCGCGTCGGCGTTGACGTTCTCGAATTCGGTGGTCACCGCGGCGCAGCTTGCGGCCAACGTTTGCAACGCGGCGGCGTCATTGAACGGCGCGCACAGGTGCACGTCGGCAAAGTCGGCGGCCGGCGCGTTCGCGTCCGGGTCCAGCACGGTGACGCGGTAGCCCATGCGCTTGGCTGCGGTGACGAACATGCGGCCGAGCTGGCCGCCGCCGAGTATGCCCAGCATCGCCGGGGGCAGGATCGCCGCCATGTCAGTCCACCTCCGGCAGGCTCATCGCCAGCACGGTCTGTTCCTGTTGCTTGCGGAAGGCCTTCAGCTTGTCGGCCAGCTCCGGACGGGTGGTGGCCAGTTGCGCCACCGCGAACAGCGCGGCATTGGCGGCACCGGCTTCGCCGATGGCGAAGGTGGCCACCGGGATGCCCTTGGGCATCTGCACGATGGACAGTAGCGAATCTTCGCCGCGCAGGTATTTGGACGGCACCGGCACACCCAGCACCGGAACGTGGGTCTTGGCGGCCAGCATGCCCGGCAGGTGCGCGGCACCGCCGGCGCCAGCGATGATGGCCGTAAGACCACGCGCTTCGGCTTCTTCGGCGTACTGGAACAGCAGGTCGGGAGTGCGGTGTGCGGAGACGACGCGGGTTTCGAACGCGACACCGAAGTCCTTCAGCACGCGCGCGGCGTTCTGCATGACTTCCCAGTCGCTGTTGCTACCCATCACGATGCCAACTTCGATCATGGAGGCGGGTTCCATCAAGGAGGGGAAAAACGCGATTTTACCTGATTCGGCAAGGGCTTGCCGAGCTGACTTGCAGCTGGCGCCCGCACTGGCGCCACAAAAAAAGCGGCCGGCGGCCGCTTTTGACGTTTTCGGGGGCCGACCAAGCGACCGATTTACAGTTTTGCCAGCCGCTCGCGCGCCTTGGTCGCCGCCGCGCTGTTCGGGTACTGCTTGATCAGCTTGCGCAGGGTGACCTTGGCCTGGTCCTTCTGCTGCAGCTCGATCTGGTTTTCCGCCATCAGCCGCAGCGCCTCCGGCGCCCGCACGTGCGCCGGATACTGCTCGGCAAAGCGGCGGTGGATGTCGATGGCGGCGTCGTACTGCTTCAGGTAGGTGTGCGCCACGCCCAGCCAGTAGCTGGCTTCCTGCGCCTCGCTGTTGGCCGGAAACTTGTCCATCACCGCCTTCAGCTCCGGCACCGCGCGGGCAAACTCGCGGTTGCGCAGCGTCGCCAGCGCCTTGTTCAGCGCGTCCTGCGCCTGGCTGACCGGTGGTGCCGCCGGGGTCGCGGCAGCGTCCGCCTCGCCGCTCACCGCCGGGCTGCTGGCCGCCTGCTCCAGTTTGCCCAGGCGCAGATCGAGGTCGGCGTAGAGGTCGTTCTGCCGCTTCAGCGTTTCGCCCTGCTGATGCTGCAGCATCTCGTTCTGGCCGCGCAAGGCCGCCATTTCGCTGCGCAGGGAGGCCACTTCCTTGACCAGATCCAGCAGCCGCTCGTTGGACAGGCGCGCCTCGACCTCGGTCAGGCGCGCGCTGGTCTGCTGCTTGGCGGCGTCCAGCTCGCGGCGGGTCTGTTCGATATCGCTGGTGGTGGCGCAGGCACCCAGCAGCAGGCTGAGGGCGGCGACGGGCAACAGGCGGGGCAAGCTCATGGTGGCATCCTGAAATACCGCGCGGGACGGCGTGGCGCCATCCCGCTGGCGGTCAACACATTATTGCGGGTAGACGAAATCGGCGCGGCGGTTCTCGGCGTTGGCCGCCTCGCTGTCACCCTCGGCGCGCGGTTTTTCCTTGCCGAAGCTGACCGCCTCGATCTGTGCCGGCTTCACGCCCAGCACTTCCAGCGACTGCTTCACGCTTTCGGCGCGGCGCTGGCCCAGCGCCAGGTTGTACTCGCGGCTGCCGCGGGCGTCGGTATTGCCCTGCACCAGCACCTTGCTGCTGAAGCGGTTGAGGAAGGCGGCATTGCCTTCCACCACGCCGCGCTGGTCGTCCTTGACCACGGACTGGTCGAAGTCGAAGTACACGCTGTGGCCGTTGAGCAGTGCCTGGGCCGTGCGCTGATCCGGCGCCGCCTTCACTGCGGCCGCCAGCTGTGCAGCGCTGACACGGCCGCCCTGCAGCGCAGGCTCGCTACCGGTGACATCGACGGTGGCCACGCTCGGTGCGCTCGGCACGGTGGCGGCCGGCGGGTTGCTGACGACTGGTGCCGGGGTGCTGGCACACGCGGCCAAGAGCGCCGCCGCGATGGCGACGATAAATGGCGATTTTTTCATATTGCTCTCCTGCCTCGGATGGAATGGATTAACTGGCGCCATGATGCACGCAGCAGCGGGCGCCCATCAAGGATTGAATGGTCCCCAGGCCGGGTCCTGCACTTGGCCGCCGAGGGTGCCCAGCCGCACGCGGCCGGGATAGGCGGTGGCGGCGGCGTACAGCACGCTGCGGCCGCCCTCCTCGCTGGCGTAGAGCACCATCTTGCCGTTGGGGGCGAAGCTTGGCGATTCGTCGAAGGCGCTGTTGCTGATCAGGCGGTTGTCGCCGCTGGCCAGATCGAGCAGCATCACCTTGAAGCGGCCGCCTTCGCGGCGGACGTAGGCGATCTGGCGCCCATCGGGAGAGAACGTCGGCGACACGTTATAGTTCCCCTCGAAGGTGACACGGCGCGCGTTGCGGCCGCCGTCCAGCGCCTGCACGTACAGCTGCGGGCTGCCGCTGCGGTCGGATACGAACACGATCTGGCGGCCATCCGGGCTGAACGCCGGCTCGGTGTCGATGGCGTCGCTATAGGAAAAGCGCTGCAGGCCGCCGCCGTCGGCATTGATCAGGTACACCTGCGAATTGCCGCTGGTGGTCAGCACGATGGCCAGCCGCCGCCCATCTGGGCTCCACACCGGCGCCGAGTTGCTGCCGCGGAAGTTGGCCAGCACGCGGCGCTGGCCGCTGACCAGGTCCTGCACGTAGATCACCGGCTTTTGCAGCTCGAAGGAGACGTAGGCCAGGCGCGTGCCGTCCGGGCTCCACGCCGGCGACATGATGGGCTGGCGCGAGCGCAGCACCGTCTGTGCGCGACGGCCATCCATGTCGGCGATCTGCAGCCGGTATTCCTTGCCGCTCTGAGTGATGAAGGCGATGCGGCTGGAGAACAGGCTCTTCTCGCCCAGCAGCGCCTCGTACACCATGTCCGCCATGCGGTGCGCCATATCGCGCAGCTGCTCCGGCGCCAGGTCGAATTCCGCGCTCAGTTTCTGTTCGCGCGGGCTGACGGTATCGGCCCAGAACGTCAGCCGCACCCGTCCGCCCCCGAGGCTGACCAGCTTGCCGTACACCACCGCGCGCGCGCCGCGCTGCTGCCACGCCGCGGCGTTCAGCTGCGCCGGCGCCGGCAGCGCGTCGCCGGCGGCCGTATCCAGCAGGCTGAAGGCGCCGGTCATCGCCAGATCGCTCTTCACCGTCGCGGTGATCGCCTCCGGCAGCAGGCTCTCGCCCTGCAGCGGCACGATCGCCACCGGGTAGCGGTTGCTGCCGCCACCGATCACTTCCACGCTGAGGTCGGCATGGGCAAGGTTGGCCGCAGCGGTCATGCTCAGCAGTAACAGGGCAAACAGGCGCGGCCAGAAGCCGGAGACGGTGGCGGACAAGGCATTACTCCTTAGGACGGAAAGACATGGTCACGCGCCGGTAGTCGGCAAACGCCGCGCCCTTGGGCAGCGGCGGGAAACGGCGCATCTCGCGCACGGCGGCTTGCACCGCCTCATCGTACTGCGGGTTGCCGCTGCTGCGCAGCAGGCGGATCTGGCGCACTTCCAGCGACGGCAGGATCTCGATCTGCAGCACCACCTCCGGATTGCCTTTCAGCCCGTCGGGGATGACCACATAGGGGCGCACGCGGTTGCTCAGCGTCTGCGCGTACAGCGCCTTGGCGTCGGCCACGCCATTGCTGCTGCCGCCGGCGACGCCGCCCTGACCACCGCGCTGGCTCTGTTTGGCGTTGCCGGGACCGGGCGGCAGGTCCAGTTCCGCCAGCAGGTCGTTGTCCGCGCCTGGCGCCGGCTTGACGCTCGCCTTGCTGGCCGGCTTGGTGGTGGGCACGCTGGCCTTGGCCGGCGCAGGCACCGCTTTGGCGGCGGCCTTGGGCTGCATCTTCTCCGGCACCTTCTCCGGCACTTTTTCTGCCGGTTTCGGCTTGGGTTGCGGTTTTTCCGCGGCTACGGGGGGCGGCGGCGCCTTGGGCTGCGGCAGCGGGCGGCTGGCCTTCAGCTTGATATCGGCATCGGCCAGCAGCGGGGTAGCGGCCTGTGCCACCGGCGCGGCCGGGGGCGCGGCACGCACTTTCGGCGCAGGGGTCGGCGCACTCGGTGCGCCGCCGGCCCACAGCTCCACCGCCAGCGGCGGCGGCGTGTACACCGGCGCCGGCGCGTACAGCCACCACAGCGGCAGCAGCAGCGCCAGATGCAGCAGCAGCGACAGGCCCCATGCGCCGTAACCGATGGTGCTAGTCCGTGGCGGCATCAGTTGCCCTGCCGTACCGTCAGCGCGACGCGGGTGATGCCGGCCTGGTGCAGGCGGTCGGCCACCTTCACCACCTCGCTGTACTTGAGATCGCGGTGCGCGGTAACCACCACCGGGCGGTTGTCGCGCAGCCGTGCCTTGACCTCGGCGATCAGCACGTCAAGGTTGGCCGCAGGCTCGCGCTTGCCGCCCTCGCCCAGCAGGTAGCGACCATCGGCCTCGATGCTGATTTCCAGCGGCGTGCTGTCCACCTGTGCCGCGCGGGTGACGCTGGGCACCTCGATCACGCCGGGGGTGAACATCGGCGCCGTCACCATGAAGATCACCAGCAGCACCAGCATCACGTCGATATAGGGCACGACGTTCATCTGGTTCATCATTCGGCGCGGGCGTCGCTGCAGCATCGGGCATTCCTGTGGCTAGAGGGGGCGGCCGGCACGGCGGGCCGCCGGACAATCGGGTAATGACAGACCGCCGCGGCACGGCATCGGTTCCGCGGCGCCGGCATCAGCGGCGGGTCAGCAGGGTCATGCCGTCGCCGATCGGCAGCACCGACATCACCACCCGCGGGTCGTGTTTCAGGCTGGCATTGAAGGCCTGCATCGCCCGTACTGCCGGCGGGTCACCCGGCTTGGGACTGACCACACGACCGCTCAGGAAAATATTGTCGACCGCGATCACGCCGCCGGGGCGCACCAGCTGCAGGCAGGCTTCATAGTACTGCGGGTAGCTGGTCTTGTCGGCGTCGATGAAGGCGAGGTCGAAGCTGCCGCCCTGGCCGTCGTCCAGCAGCATCTGCAGGGTCTGCACCGCCGGCTGCACGTAGAGCGCTATGCTGTCCTCGACCCCGGCCTGGCGCCAGTAGTCGCGGGCGATGGTGGTGAATTCGACGCTCATGTCGCAGGCCACGGTGCGGCCCTGCTCACCCATGGCCAGCGCCACGGTCAGCGCGCTGTAGCCGGTGAACACGCCGATCTCCAGGTAGCGGCGCACGCCGAGCAGCTTAACCAGCCAGGCGAGGAACTGTCCCTGCTCCGGCGAAATCTGCATCTTGGCCATGCGGTGGGTGGCGGTGAACTCGCGCAGCGCGGTCTGCACCGGGTGCTCGGTGACACCGATCTGCAGCAGGTAGGCGGCAAGCTGGTCGTCAACGGCGATGGTCGTGCGGGTCATGCTTTACTCCAGAAAAGCACAACGCCCTTGCGGGCGTTGGTCGGCGATACGGCGGGCGCAGTTCTCAGTCCGGCTGGTACACGTACGGCTTCTGCGGCACCTTGGACGCGTTCCAGCGGCGCAGGTCCTCCAGATCCAGCTTGCGATCCCACCAGGTCAGGCGCAGCTCGCGGCGTTCGCTGTCTACCTGCGGGTTTTTCGCCAGGAAATCGTTCATGAATTGGGTGAATTCGGACTGGTACATGGTATGACCCCGGAAAATGATGGCCCGATTGTACTGCAAAACCGCGCCGCGTTCAGCTGTCGGCGAGGGGAAGGCCGCGCGCCAGCCGCCAGCGGAACACCGCGCCGACCAGCAGCAGGCCCAAGAGCAGCAGCCACACCAGCAACAGCGGCAGCCACAGCGAAATGCGGAAATCGCTGGCGCGTAGTGGCCGCTGCAGGCCGAGCCAGTAGCGCTGCTCGCCGACGATCACCACCTCGCGCACCTGCAGCATCGCCGGCCAAGCCACCGCCGGATGCGCATCGCCCATCAGCTGCAGCGCACGGTCGATATCCGGCTCCGCCAGCGGCGGCAACCAGCGCTGCGGCCGCAACCACAGCGCGATGAAACGCCGGTCGCTGGCGGCCAGCGGGTAGATGCTCAGTAGCTGCGCCTGCTCGCCCTCGCCTTGCAGCATCTGCACCTGCGGCTGGCCCTGGCGCAAGCGGCCAAGGTTGGCCGCCACCGCCGGCTGCCGCGCCAGATCCTGCCACGGCACCACGCCGGCCCCCAGGCGCAGCGGCACCACCTGTGTCACCAGCAGGCCGTCCTCGCTGTCGCGCAGCAGCGCCACCCGCTCCAGCGCCGGAAAGCGCTGCAGCACCATGCCCGCCTGCCACGACGGGATACGCTCGCCGGGCGTGTCGGCGAACTGCTGCACCAGCTCCAGCAGGTACTGGTGCAGCAGCAAGAGGTCGCGCGTCAGCAGTGCGGACTGCTGCTGCGCCTGCCGCTGCAGCGCCTGCTCGGCGTCGGCACGGCTGGCCTCCAACGCCAGGAAGCCGCTGCTGAACACCAGCGCCAGCCAGCCCAGCAACAACAGCAGCAGCTGCACGCTGCGGCCAACCCTGGCCCACGGCGCGTTCAGAGCAGGAACTCCCGCTTGTCGTGCTTCTCGATCAGCAGCCGCCACGCCTGCATCAGCTTCTGCAGCTTGTTGTTGGTCGGCGCTATCTGCCGCACCTTCTGCAGGTAGTCGTAGGCCTGGCGCACGTGGCTTTCATGCCAGCCCTTGAGGTGCACCTGGGCGATGACCGCGTTGACCAGGTTCAGCATCAGCTGGATGCTGTCCGGCATTTCTTCCAGCGCCTGCCGGAACATGGCGATCGCCTTGTCGTGCTCGCCGGCCTGCGCCTCGCGCACCGCCTTGTTGTTGAGGTCGACCATGCCCTGCACGTTGTGCATGATCAGGTCGGCGCCGGCGTCGGCCATGCCCAGCTGGTCGAACATCGTCGACAGCCGCTGCAGCAGCTGCTCGTTGTCGTGGTTGTTGCGGATCAGTTGGCCGGCGACATCGTCGCCCATCGCCTTCTGCCCCTGCGCGTAGCAGCTGCGCGCGAATTCCATCTTGTCCTCGGCCGACAGCTTGTCCAGCTGCGGCAGGCGCTCGGCGGCGGACTGCAGCAGTCTTTCCGCTTGTGCCTTGTTGCCGCTGTGCTGCTGGATCTGGCTGTCGAGCACGTCGGCCATCCACTCGCCTTCCGGCTTGTACTTGTAGTCGCGGCGCAGCGAGGCCAGCGTCTTTATCGCCTCGCCCTTCTCGCCGCAGGCCAGCTGCGTGCGCGCCAGCGTCGCGTACAGCACCGGGGTGCGGTGCCAGCTGGCCTTGGACAATTCCAGCGTGGTGCCGTAGGCGTCCTTCGCCTGCGCCAGGTCGCCGTTTTGCAGCGCCACCTCGGCCAGCGCCTTGTGGCGGCGCACCGTCGCCGGCGCCAGCTCGGTGGCGCGCTTGAGTACCTGCTGCGCCTGCGCCAGCTCGTGGTTGTCCTGGTACAGCCGCGCCAGCCAGTCGTAGGCCTCCATCACGTGCTCGTTTTCCATCACGATGTGGTGGAACATCGCCAGCGCCGGCTCCACCTGCTTCAGCGCAGCCAGCGACTTGGCCATCCCCAGCTGCGCCCACGGCAGCTCGCGTATCTTCAGCACCTGCTGGTACAGCGCGCGCGCGCTGTCGTAGTCGCCGATCTTCAGACTCAGGCTGCCCTTCAGCTTCATGAAGTCGAGGGTGAACTCGCTGCGCTCGGCGATCTTCTTGTTGCAGGCGTCGATGGCGGCCAGGTACTCGTGGTTCATCAGCGCCTCGTCGACGAAGCGGAAGGCGTCGCGGCGGCGCATCGCGCGCTCCAGGCGCTCGGCCAGCACCTCGCCGGTGAAGGGCTTGAGCAGGTAGTCGTCCGGCACCAGCTCGGCGGCGGAGATCACCTTGGCCGCGCGCCGTTCGCCGCTGACGATCATGAACACGCAGGACTGCTTCAGCAGGTTGCGCTCCTTCGCCTCCTCCAGCAGGTACAGGCCATCGTTGCCGTTGCCGAGGTCGAAATCGCACAGCACCACGTCGAAGTCGTAGCGCATTAGCTTCACCAGCGCGTCGCTGGCCTTGCCGGCGTACTCCACCCTCTCGGCGCCGAACGAGGCCAGTGTCATCGCCAGCGCGCGCTGCATCTCCGGCACGCTGTCGACGATCAGGAACTGCTTCTTGGCGTAAGGATTGTTATATTCCTTGTGATGCCGGCTTTTCTGCACGCTGGTGATGGCGTTGAAGGTCGAAGTGTGGATCGGCTGCTCGCTCATGCTCTGAATTCCCCTTTTCCGCCGTGGCGGATCGCGCTTACTGGACGCTGAGTTTGTCTTTGGCGTAGCGCAAATCCAGCCACTTGATGCCGTGCTCGGCAAAATTGATCTGCAGGCGCACGTCGTCGCCGGCGCCCTCGGCATTGATCACCACGCCGTCGCCGAACTTGGTGTGGTGCAGGCCCTGCCCCATCTTCCAGCCGCCAAGGTTGGCCGCAAGCGGCGCCGCCGCGATGCGGCCCTGCGCGTAGCCGTCGCGCGCCGGCGCGGCCGTCTTTTTCACGGTAGCAGACAAGGTCTGCAACAGCTCGGCCGGCAGCTCGTCGACAAAACGCGAGCGGATCGGGTAGCGGCTCTGGCCGTGCAGCATGCGGCTTTGCGCGCAGGACAGGTACAGGCGCTTGCGCGCGCGCGTCATCGCCACGTACATCAGCCGCCGCTCCTCCTCCAGCCCCTTGCCGTCGTTCATGCTGTTCTCGTGCGGGAACAAGCCCTCCTCCAGCCCGCCGACGAACACCGCGTCGAACTCCAGCCCCTTGGCCGCGTGCACCGTCATCAGCTGTAGCGCGTCGGCGCCGGCGTCGGCCTGGTGGTCGCCCGCTTCCAGGCTGGCCTGGGTCAGGAATTCGATCACCGCCATCGCCGGCTCCTGCGGCATAAAGCCCAGCGCGGCGTTGACCAGTTCGTCGAGGTTGGCGAGGCGCTCCTCGCCGTCTTTCTTGTCGGCCTCGTACATCGCGCGCAGGCCGGAAGCGTCGATGATCAGGCTGATAGTCTCCGCCAGGCTCAGCGCCTCGCAGCGCTGGCGCAGGCTGTCGATCAGGCGCACGAACTCGGCCAGCTTGCCGGCGGTGCGGCCGCCGCCGGCGCCGCACAGCGCCTGCCACAGGCTGACGCCCTGCTCGCGGCTGGCGGTCTGCAGGTTTTCCACGCTGCGCGCGCCGATGCCGCGCGCCGGCACGTTGATCACGCGCAGCAGCGCGTTGTCGTCCTCGGGGTTGGCCACCAGACGCAGATAGGCCAGCGCGTGCTTGATCTCCTGCCGCTCGAAGAAGCGCAGCCCGCCGTAGATGCGGTAGGCGACGCCGCTCTGCACCAGCACGTGTTCGAGGATGCGCGACTGCGCGTTGGAGCGGTACAGCACCGCCATGTCGGCGAGATTCCAGCCGTCGCGCGCCAGTGCCTTGACCTCGTCGACGATGAACTGCGCCTCCTCGCCGTCGGAGTAGGCCTCGTACAGGCGGATCTTGTCGCCGGGGCCGGCGTCGGTCCACAGGCTCTTGCCGAGGCGACCGTCGTTGCGCTCGATCAGCGCGTTGGCCGCGTCCAGGATCGTGCCGGCCGAGCGGTAGTTCTGCTCCAGCCGGATCGGACCGCTGACGCCGTAGTCGGACAGCAGCGCGCGCATATTGCCGACCTCGGCGCCGCGGAAGGCGTAGATCGACTGGTCGTCGTCGCCGACCGCGAACAGCGCGTTGTCCTGGCCGGCCAGCAGCTTCAGCCACGCGTACTGCAGGCGGTTGGTGTCCTGGAACTCGTCGACCAGCACGAAGCGGAAACGGTTGCGATAGTGCTCGGACAGCGCGGCATTGCGGCTGAGCACCTCGTAGCTGCGCAGCAACAGTTCGGCGAAATCGACCACGCCCTCGCGCTGGCACTGCGCGTCGTAGGCGGCGTACAGCTCGATCAGCTTGCGGGTGTACGGGTCGTGCGCCGACAGCTCGCCGGCGCGCACGCCGGACTCTTTCTGGCTGTTGATGAACTGCTGCACCTGCTTGGGCGGGAATTTCTCGTCGGAGATGTCGAGGCTCTTCAGCAGGCGCTTGATCGCCGACGACTGGTCGCCGGAGTCGAGAATCTGGAAGGTCTGCGGCAGGCCGGCATCGCGGTAGTGCACGCGCAGGAAGCGGTTGCACAGGCCGTGGAAGGTGCCGATCCACATGCTGCGCACATTGACCGGGATCATCGCCGCCAGCCGCGTCTGCATCTCGCGTGCCGCCTTGTTGGTGAAGGTCACCGCCAGAATGCCGGCCGGACTGGCCTGTCCGGTCTGCAGCAGCCAGGCGATGCGCGTGGTCAGCACCCGCGTCTTGCCGCTGCCGGCGCCGGCCAGCACCAGCGCGCTCTTGGCGGGCCAGGTGACGGCGGAGAGTTGTTCGGGATTGAGTCCGGCGAGCAGATCGTTATTCATGGGGCAGGCTTCGAGGTGACGCGCAAAACGCCGATTCTACACCAGCACCCGCCCGCACAAGGTTGGCCGCAACGCATTGCGGCCAACCTTGTCGCCGCCGGCACGCTCAATGGGCGTGAAAAAAGCCGTGCCGGCCGGCGCTGGCACGCTCCGGCGCCTCCTGCCGCCGCGCGCGGATGCCGTCCCACACCTTCTCGTGAAAGTAGTAGGCGACGGTGTTCACCAGCGGCTCCACCAGGGCCAGCAGGCTGGCGATGCCGAGGCTGCCGGTCAGCAGCCAGGCGACCGAGAACGCCACGCTGAAGTGGCAGAGGGCGAAGGTGACGGTCTTGAGCATGGTGGCCTCCGGCTGGCGGGCTATGAATCACATGCTGATGATAGCCACCTACACTCAATAGCTAAAATTGAATGTTTTTAGCCAAACGATAGCTGTGAAGTATAAAAGAGCAGACCTCGCGATCTGCCCTCCGGCTTGCCCATCGTCTGCGGCCAACCTTGGCCGCCAGCGGATTACTGCTTCACGCCCAGCTCGCGCAGGCGCTCGTCGAGGTAGGCACCGGCGCTGTAGCGCGCCGACAGCACCACCTCGTCGCGCGGGTGCAAGAACAGCGGTAGCGACACGCGGCTCTTGCTGGCGCCCTCACCGGTGGGGTTCACCACGCGGTGTTGGGTGGACGGGTAGTAGCCCTGCGACGCTTCCTGCAGCATGTCGCCGATGTTGATGATCAGCATGCCGAAGTCGCACGGCACGTCGATCCAGTTGCCGTCCATGTCCTGCACCTGCAACCCCGGCTCGTTGGCGGCGGGCAGGATGGTGAGCAGGTTGATGTCGCCGTGGGCAGCGGCGCGCAGCGAGCCGGCCGGCTCCTGGCCGCTCAGCGGCGGGTAGCGCAGCACGCGCAGTAGAGTCTTGTTGCTGCCCTGGATCATGCCGGACAGCGGCTCGCTGTAGTTGGCCGCAATGTCTGCCGGCGTGTACTGCTCGACCCAGCCCAGCAGCTCGGCCGCCAGCGCGTTGGCAGTATCGTAGTAGCGCATGGCGTCGGCCTGGAGCGGCGCCGGGATGCGCCCCCACGGATAGACGTGGAAGTATTCCTTGATGTCCTTCTGTGTCGCGCCCTTGGCGGTTTCCGAGATCGCGGTGGAGAAGTAGCCGTCCTGTTTCTCGACCGAGAACGCGTAATCGTGCTTCTGCTCGCTGTCGAAGAAGGCCAGCCAGTCGCGATAGATGGTCTCGACCAGCTGCTGCGGGATGGGGTGGTTGACCAGCACGCCGAAGCCGGTTTCGTGCAGGCTGCGGGTGAATTGCTCGGCCGCATCGGCGGCACGGTAGTCTACAACGCGTACATTCATGGGAAGGGTTCCCTTGCGGAAAGTGACCGTCAGGCAATATCGGGACGGGACACCGCGGCCGATTTTACACAGCCGCGACCACGCACGAAAGCACCCGATTCAATTCGCCACTGTCATTTACGTTGCCCGCTACGCGGCATTTTTCACCATTCATGCCAAAAAAATAGCCAGCGCCGTGCGGCCAACCTTGCGGCACAGGCGCCGGCAGCCGGCGCCAGACAACAAAAACGGCAAGCCGCGTGGCTTGCCGTTCGGGGTGATGACGCGGTGCGCTTACACGCGCTGGTCCATGTCCAGCGCCGGTGTCCCCGGCCCCAGCTGCGCCACCACCTTGGCCGGCACACCGGCCACCGTGGTGTGCGCCGGCACGTCGTCCAGCACCACGCTGCCGGCGCCGACCTTGGCACACTCGCCGACACGGATGTTGCCGAGGATGGCGGCACCGGCACCAATCATCACGCCGTCGCCGATTTTCGGGTGACGGTCGCCGCGCTCCTTGCCGGAGCCACCCAGCGTCACGCCGTGCAGGATGGACACGTTGTTGCCGATCACCGCGGTCTCGCCGACCACCACGCCGGTGCCGTGATCCAGCATCACGCCCTCGCCGATGCGCGCCGCCGGGTGGATGTCGGCGCTCATTACCTCGGAGATGCGGTTTTGCAGGAAATACGCCAGTGTCTTTCTGTCCTGCTGCCACAGCCAGTGGGTGATGCGCTGGCTCTGCAGCGCATGGAAGCCCTTGAAGTACAAGAGCGGCGTGGAATAGCGGTCGCAGGCCGGATCGCGGTCGTAGCAGGCGCTGATGTCGGCGCGCATCGCGCGGCTGATCTGCGGATCGGCGGCCAGCGCCTCGCGGAACAGCTCCAGCAGCGCGCGGGCGTCCATCACCGGGCTGGCCAGCTTGCTGGACAGGTGGAAGGCCAGCACGTCTTCCAGCGTGCCGTGCCGCAATACGGTCATGTGCAGAAAGCTGGCCAGCAGCGGTTCGTCACGCACCGCCTGTTCGGTTTCCTGCAGGATGGCGAGCCACAAGGGATCGCGGTTTGCTTCGCTCATTTCTACTGCCTTTCTGTTGCTGCCGCCCCGTCCAAGGTGGCGGCAGCCTTGTGCTTTACAACAGCACCACTTACAGCAACACCACGTCGAACTGCTCCTGGCTGTAGGTGGCCTCCACCGACAGCGAGATCGGCTTGCCGATGAAGTCGATCAGCATCGCCAGGCTCTGCGATTCCTCGTCCAGCAGCATGTCGATCACGCTCTGCGACGCCAGGATGCGGAAGCCCTTGGCCTCGAAGCGGCGCGTCTCGCGCACGATCTCGCGCTGGATCTCGTAACACACCGTCTGCGCGGTCTTGATCTCGCCGCGACCCTGACACACCGGACACGGCTCGCACAGCACGTGCGCCAGGCTCTCGCGCGTGCGCTTGCGCGTCACCTCCACCAGCCCCAGGCTGGTGAAGCCGTTCAGCGTCACGCGGGTGCGGTCGCGCGCCAGCGCCTTGGCCAGCTCGGCCAGCACCGCCTCGCGGTGTTCGGCGTTATCCATGTCGATAAAGTCGACGATGATGATGCCGCCGAGGTTGCGCAGCCGCAGCTGGCGCGCCAGCGCCAGCGTCGCCTCCAGGTTGGTCTTGTAGATGGTTTCGTCGAAGTTGCGGTTGCCGACAAAGCCGCCGGTGTTGACGTCGATGGTGGTCATCGCCTCGGTCTGGTCGATGATCAGGTAGCCGCCGAACTTCAGGTTGACGCGGCGCGACAGCGCCTTCTCGATCTCGGTCTCGATGCCGTGCAGCTCGAACAGCGGCCGCTCGCCGCTGTAGCGCTCGATCTTGTCCACCGCCGACTGCACGTAGTTCTCCGCAAACTCGACCATCTTGCCGTAGTTCTCGGTGGAGTCGACGATCACCTTTTCGGTGTGGTCGCTGACCATGTCGCGCAGCACGCGCACCGCCAGCGGCAGATCATCGTACAGCAGGCTCTTGGCCGGCAGATGCTGCGACTTGTAACGGATGTCGGCCCACAGCTTGGACAGGTACTCGACGTCGGCACGCAGCTCCTCGTCGGTCGCCGTCTCGGCGCTGGTGCGGATGATGTAGCCGCGCGGGCTGCCGTCCGGCAGCAGCTTTTCCAGCCGCGCCTTCAGCGACAGGCGCTCGGCCTCGACCTCGATCTTCTGCGAGATGCCGATGTGCTCTTCCTGCGGCAGGTGCACGAGGAAACGGCCGGCGAGGCTGATCTGCGTGGACAGCCGCGCGCCCTTGGTGCCGATCGGGTCCTTGATCACCTGCACCAGCACGGTCTGGCCCTCGAACAGCATCTTCTCGATGCGCTGCGGCTCGCTCGGGTGCTGGCGCTGTTCCAGCACGTCGGCGATGTGCAGGAAGGCGGCGCGCTCGAAGCCGATCTCGATGAAGGCGCTCTGCATGCCCGGCAGCACGCGCTTGACCTGGCCGAGATAAATGTTGCCGACGATGCCGCGGCTGGCGGAACGCTCGATGTGCAGCTCCTGCACGATGGCGTCTTCCAGCACCGCGACGCGGGTTTCCTGCGGCGTAATGTTGACCAGGATCTGCTCTTTCGGACGCGGCAGGTCGCGTGGCAGGGGAATCGGTTGTTGCAGCATGGTGGCCTCTCGCGCTCAGGGCAGGGTGATGTCAAAGGCCGCCAGCAGTTGCGCGGTTTCAAAGACGGGTAAACCGACGACGCCGGTGAAGCTGCCGGCGATGTGCTGCACGAACACCGAGGCCTTGCCCTGGATGCCGTAGGCGCCGGCCTTGTCGAACGGCTCGCCGGTATCGAGATAGCGCTCGATCTCGGCGTCAGTCAGCAGCTTGAAGGTGACGTCGGTGCAGCTGGTGGCGATCTCGGTGCGTTCGCCCTCGCGGATCGCCACGCTGGTCAGCACCTGGTGGGTACGTCCGGAAAAGGCGCGCAGCATGCGGAAGGCGTCGTCGGCATCGGTCGGCTTGCCGAAGATCTCGCCATCCAGCACCACGGTGGTATCGGCCGACAGCAGCGGCCGCGACGGCAGCCCCAGCGCCATCGCCACGCTCCAGCCTGCGGCCGCCTTCTCCACGGCCAGGCGCTGGGTGTAACTGGCGGCATCCTCGCCCGGCTGCACCGTCTCGTCGATGTCGGCGTGCACGCGCTCCAGCTGGAAACCAAGTTGTTCGAGGATCTCGCGGCGGCGCGGGCTGCCGGAGGCCAGATAAAGACGGATCTTTCGGGAGTTCATGAGCGGGCTATCTGCAAAGGAAAACGCAATGGCCGCAAGATTACCAGAGCGGGCCAGAGCCGGATATGTTGGCCGCAGGCAGCGGCGCCGTCCGGCGGCAAGCGCGACCGTCATTTTCAGACAACATTAACAATGTCATTTAATTCAAAAATTGTTGTGACAAATCAGAAAAGTGGCAATATCGCGTCTCTGGTGCATAAGTCATGAAAAAATACTACCGCACACCGCATCTTCCCCCTGCGAAACAAGGATGGCGACCCCATGAAACTGCTGCACGACATCAGCCTGCGCACCAAGCTGGCCTGCCTGTTCCTGCTCCTGAACATCGTCACGGTGCTGGCATTTTGCACTCACACCTACCTGCGCAGCAGCGAACAGGCGATGGCGTTGATCGACACCCGCCTCAACGCCAGCGCACGAGCGGTACCGGCCCTGCTCGGCGACCAGTTCCTCGCCAGCATGTTCAGCCCCGGCAGCATCAGCCAGGCGCAGATGGTCAGCAACGCCCGCAAGCTGGACGCCTATGCCAAACAGTTCAATGTGGTGTACCTGTACCTGTTGTGGCAAAAGGACGGCAAGATCGTCTATCTGGCCGACGGCGCCGGCGAGAAGGAGCTGAAAGAGAACTCCTTCGGCCACCATCTGGAAGAGTACGAGCCCAGCGAAGGCCTGAAGCGCAGCTTCCGGCAGAACAGCATCGAATTCGACGAATACACCGACAAGTACGGCACCTTCCGCTCGATCTTCATCCCGCAGACCATAGGCGGCCAGCAGGTGGTGATCGCCGCCGACATCCTGCTCAGCGACGCCCTGGCCTCGCGCCAGCGCGTGCTGGAGGAAACCCTGCTCATCGGCGGCCTGAGCCTGCTACTCGGCACCCTGGTCGCGTGGTGGCTGTCCGGCCTGGTATCGCGCGCCATCCTGCGCATCTCCAGCCACATCGCGCTGCACGCCGAGGAGTGCCAGCTGAACGCCCCGCTGCACCCGCAGGGCCGCGACGAGATCGCACAGATCGCGAACAGCTTCAACCTGCTGTGCCAGCGTTTCCGCGACACCCTGCTCGACGTCGCCAGCCACGCGCGCGACACCTTCCACAGCGCCGAGAACGTGCGCCAGAACGCGCACGACACGCAAAGCTCCAGCAGCAGCAGCCGCGAGCAGCTGAGCCAGCTGGCACAGCGCAGCGAGCGCATCCACGGCCTGGCGGAAAACAGCCGCCACACCATCGACGAGGTACAGCAGCACCTGGAGTCGGTACAGCAGCAGCTGCAGCAGTCGCGCAGCCAGGTCGGGGTGATGGCGCAGGACATGCAAAGCCACGTCGCCGCCAACCGCGAGCTGGCGCAGCGCTTTGACGCGCTGTCCAGCGACGTGCAGCACATCACCCAGATCCTGCAGCGCATCGCCGGCATCTCGGAGCAGACCAACCTGCTGGCGCTGAATGCGGCAATCGAGGCGGCGCGCGCCGGCGAGGCCGGGCGCGGCTTTGCCGTGGTCGCCGACGAGGTGCGCAAGCTGGCCGGCCAGACACAGAACACGCTGTCGGAGACCGACAGCTTTGTCGCCAAGCTGCTGAACACCATCCACGACACCGCCGGCATCATCACCCACCAGGCCGACGAGGCCGCCACCCTGTCCGGCAACTCGACCGCAATGGAACAGGCGCTGGAACAGACGCGGCAGGTGCTGGCGTCGCTGGAAAGCCGCTTCGGCCAGATCGTCAGCGAACAGCAGTCCATCCGCAGCGACCTGCAGCAGATGCACCACGCCATGCAGCAGCTGGACCAGCAAAGCACGCAGCAGGGACAGACCAGCCAGCAGCTGTCGGATGAAGCCGGCAGCCTGGAGCAGACCGCGCGCCTGCTCAACCTGTCGCTGGCACGCTTCAAGATGTAACGGTCAGTTAGCTGTCATTTTGCTTTTGATCTAGTCTGGAGACTACGCCCCGCCAATGACAGAACGGTCCCGCATGTTGCGCCTGCTCCTGATCTGCTGCCTGTTCGCGGCCGGCGCCCATGCCGACATCGTGCGGCTGGCCGTCGGCCTCGCCAAACCGCCGTATGTCGAGGCGGGGGGCATGAGCGGGCTGGAGGCGACGCTGGCGCTGGCAACCTTGCGGCAGGCCGGCCACCAGCCACTGGTGGTGCAGCTGCCGCAGGCACGCGGGCTGGCGATGCTGGGCAGCGGCCGGGTGGACGCGATGCTCGCGCTGGTGCCGGGCGCGCTGGAGGGGATCTTCTATTCGCAGCCGCTGTTGCACTACCGCAACCGCGCCATCGTGCTGCAGGGCAGCGGCATCGTACTGACGCAGCTGTCGCAGCTGTCACAGTACCGGGTGGTGGCGTTCCAGAACGCGCGCCGCCTGCTCGGCGACGACTTCCGCCGCGCGGTGGAACGCGCACCCAACTATATCGAGCAGGGTGAGCAGGACATCCAGAACAGGATGCTGTTCAATCACCGCGTCGACGTGGTGATCGCCGACGAGCTGATCTTCCACGCCAACCCGACGCAGCGCGACCTCAACAACCGCAGCCAGGCGGTCGTCAGCTACGCGCTGTTCCCCAGCTCGCCGCGCCATGTCGGCTTCCGTAGCGAGCGCCTGCGCCAGGACTTCGACGCCGCGCTGCTGCAGCTGAAAAGCAGCGGCGAATACGAGCGTATCTACCGCTTCTACCGCGACAAATACCAGCTGCCGCGCGACTAGCGTTTGGCCGCGCGCGCCAGCTGGTTCAGCACCTGCGACGCGGCAAACAGGCCGAAGCTGGCCGTCACCACCATGCTGGCGCCAAAGCCCGCGCAGGACAGCCCCTGAGGCCCACGCGCCTCGTCCATGTCGCAGGCCGCCGCCTGCGGATACACCAGCGGCTCGGTCGAGTACACGCACGGCACGCCCAGCTTCTTGCCCGGCTCCCGCGTGAAACCATGGTGGCGGCGCAGGTTGTAGCGCAGCTTGGACAGCAGCGGGTCTTCCGTCACCTGCGACAGATCGGCCAGCGCGATGCGCGACGGATCCATCTGGCCGCCGGCGCCGCCGGAAACCACGAACTTCTGCCGCCGTCGCACGCACCAGGCCACGATCGCGGTCTTGATCTTCAGGCTGTCGATGCAGTCGATGATGTAGTCGTAGCCCTGCCCCAGCAGCGCTTCCAGATTGTCCTCGGTGACGAAGTCTTCCACCTCGGTCACCACGCAGGCCGGGTTGATGGCGCGCACGCGCTCGGCCAGCGCGGTCACCTTGGCCATGCCGTAGTACGGATCCAGCGCCGGCAGCTGGCGGTTGGTGTTGGACTCGGCGATATTGTCGAGGTCGATCAGCGTCAGCTGGCCGATGCCGCTGCGCGCCAGCGCCTCCACCGCCCACGAGCCGACGCCGCCGACGCCGATCACGCACACCCTGGCCGCAGCAAAACGCTGCAAGGCCGCGTCACCATACAAACGGGCAATACCGCCAAAGCGGCGTTCCAGATCGGCACTCATCTTCGCTCGACATTCATCAGGAAAAAACGGCCAAGCATACCGAAAACGCCCCCCTGCTGCCAAGGCGCCTCCTGCCGGCGCAATCCGTCCTTGCCAACACAAACCGTTGATCTACCATGAAAATTCTGCCACCCGCGTCCTGCGGGCGGCGCCGACAACCGGGAGATTGCGCATGAAGTTGCCGCGTTTTGACATCGATCTGGACAAGCACTACAAGGCCACGGTGGTGATTGCCTGCCCGCAGTGCAGCCACCAGACCCGCCAGCATCTGGCCAGCATGGCCCCCGACCAGCCGCTGCGCTGCAGCTGCGGCGCCGACATCAGCATGCCCGGCAGCGCGCTGGCGGCCGCCCGGCAACAGGCCGACGCCATCAAGGCCGCCTACCACGTTCGCTGACCCCGCGCGGAACACACTGATCCGAAATAGGCCTCTACAGGCTCGATGACGGCTGGCACAATCGTGTCATTGCCGATCAACCCCGACACGGCAGCCCCACGGCTGCCGTGTGTCATTGGAGCCCGCCATGTCCGTGCTTGACGTCCGCAGCGACACCGTAACCCAGCCCACCCTCGCCATGCGCCAGGCCATGTTCGACGCCGTGGTCGGCGACGACGTCTACGGCGACGACCCCACCGTGCGCGAGCTGGAAACGTTGGCCGCAAGCATCCTCGGCAAGGAAGCCGCGCTGTTCGTGCCGTCCGGCAACTTCGGCAACCAGCTGGCGCTGTACACCCACTGCCAGCGCGGCGACGAAGTCATCCTCGGCGACGACTGCCATATCGTGTGGCACGAAACCGGCGGCGCCGCGGTGATCGCCGGCGTGCAGCTGCGCACCATCGCCAGCGCCGACGGCGTGCTGCGCGCCGACGAGGTGAAAAAGCGCATCCGTGTCGGCGACGACATCCACTGGCCGCGTACCGGCCTGATCTGCGTCGAGAACGCACACAGCAACGGCCGGGTGATTCCGCTGGCCGACATGGCGGCGGTGTGGGACGTCGCTCAGCAGCACGGCGTGCCGGTGCATCTGGACGGCGCGCGCGTGTTCAACGCCGCCGTGCACCTGGGCTGCGACGTGCGCGACATCACCCGCTACAGCGACACGGTGATGTGCTGCCTGTCCAAAGGCCTGGCCGCGCCGGTCGGCTCCATCCTCGCCGGCCCGGCGGCCTTCATCGCCCGCGCCCGCAAGAATCGCAAGCTGCTCGGCGGCGGCCTGCGTCAGGCCGGCGTGCTGGCCGCGCCCGGCATCCTGGCGCTGACCGAGATGGTGGAGCGCCTGCCGGAAGACCACGCCAACGCGCGCTATCTGGCGGAGCAGCTGGCCGCGCTGCCCGGCATCGACGTCAATCTGGACGACGTGCACATCAACATGGTGTGGTTCCGCCTGCCGGACACGCTGGACAGCGGCAAGCTGATGGCGGCGCTGCTTGATGCCGGCATCAAGGCCAACGGCCCCGAGCACGGCCTGATGCGCCTGGTCACCCACTGGCAGATCGGCCGCGCCGACATCGACCGCCTCGTCGCCGTGTTCGCCGGCGTGCTGGCGGCATGACGCTCACCCTCGCGCTGGCGCTGTTTGCGGCGGCGTTTGCCGCCGGTACGCTCAACGCGGTCGCCGGCGGCGGCACGCTGATCACCTTCCCGGCGCTGGTCGCCGCCGGCCTGCCACCCATCGTCGCCAACGCCACCAGCTCGGTATCGCAATGGCCGGGCTACGTCGCCAGCAGCCTCACCTTCCGCCACGAGCTCTCCGGCCAGCGCCAGTTTGCCGGCATGAGCGGCGCCAGCCTCGCCGGCGGGCTGGTGGGCGCTTATCTGGTGACGGTGGTGTCGCCACGACTGTTCGACGTGCTGATCCCGTGGCTGATCCTGCTCGCCACCGCCATGTTCGCCTTCAGTGCCACCCTCACCCGCTGGATGGGCGCCCATGCGGCCAACGTTGGCCGCAGCACCGCCGCGCTGCTGGTCGGGCAGTTCGTGGTCAGCATCTACGGCGGCTTCTTCGGCGGCGGCATGGGCATCATGATGCTGGCGCTGTACAGCCTGTTCGCACTGGACACGCTGACGCGCATGAACGCGCTGAAAACCTGGCTGTCGGTGGTGATCTCCGGCGTGGCGGTAGTGACCTTCATCGTCGCCGGCATCGTCGACTGGCCGGTCGCCCTCGTAATGCTGGCCGGCACCATCGCCGGCGGCGTGGCCGGCGCCCGCCTCGCCCGCCGCCTGCCGGCCGTCTGGCTCAAGCGCGTGGTGGTGGCACTGGGCAGCGTGCTGACGCTGGCGTTTTTCTGGAAGGTGTATGGTTGAGGTGGCTGCGGTCAGCGAGGAGCAGGCATGATTGGGGAGCTATCGGCCAGACAACGGCAACACATCAACTAAGACAAACTCACATCTCGTTGGAATAGCAAGACGGCAATCAGCCAGAAGCGACCGTTTTCTATTTCTTACAACCAAACTATCGGGATGTCTGCTTTGGGGTAATGAGCCGAACCGAATTTGCCATTATCATTCCATCAGCTCATTTTCTAGATATCCAAACTATGAATATCCCCATCCCCACTACAGAGTCACGTGTTGCTGTACTTGTTGATTGCGATAACACCACGCCAGAGATTCTTGAATTCGCACTACTAGTAGTTGCCCAATTTGGACGCGTTGTTCTTCGTCGAGGTTACGGCAACCACAGTACGCTTGCTAAAACATGGCAGGAGGCACTTGTCCGTCAAGCTTTTACGCCATGCCTGCAATATCAATATGCGGCGGGAAAGAACACAGCAGACATTGCCTTGGCCTTAGATGCTCTTGAAGCAATGTTCGATCATCGAGCTGATAAGTTCTGCCTCGTGACTAGTGATTCGGATTTTGCCTATCTCTGCAGAAAGCTTAGAGAACGAGGAGCTACGGTTTGCATCGTTGGCGAGGCAAAAACACCTGAAGCATTACGTAATGCTAGTGACCAGTTTTATGAGTGGGTACCAACTCCGGATTCACACCCAGAGCCTGCTACAGCCAAAGCGGCTCAACCAAAGGTCGAGCAATCAAAGCCAGTCGCAGTGAAACGACGACCGAAATTAATTGTTGATGCCGTCGCACTGCTTGCCAGCAACACATCTGAAGGTTATGTGCATCTAGGAGCCTTAGGCTTATATCTCAAACGTACCGACCCCAGTTTTTCACCTGCAACCTACGGACACTCCGGTTTGCTAGACATGGTAAAAACATACGACCTTTTGGCTCTAAAACAAGAGGAAGGTGGGAATTACACAGTAGGGCTAAGCTCATTAGCGATGGCTGAAACCAACTCAGTTTCCTAGGTTCAGGCTGAGTCGCAGCCCCCCTCAGCAGATAACGCAGCCCCTTGCAAAGGAAGCGGTCAATGGCTACTTAGTCTCGGTAATGGGGATATCGCATCTGGGGCTAGTCGCGGCAACCAATAAACAAGATTCCGCTACCTGCACAAAATAGCCAATCCTCACGTTGACCATAGTCATACTAAAATACAAACCAACTGACAACTACACTCCCCTACATCCCGCGTGACCGCCGTCCCCTTCTGCCGCACAATCCCGCCATCGCTGCCCTTGCGGCCAACCTTTGCCTGTCCCGACATGACCGATCACACTTCCGATGACTTCCAGTGGCTGGAAAGCCTCGACGACGCCGCCGCGCTGGAATGGGTTGAGCGCCAGAACGACGCCACCCGTGCCCTGCTCGACAGCGACCCGCGCTTTGCCGGGCTGCAGCAGTCCATCCTCGCCAACCTGCGCGATACGCGACAGATTCCGTTCTTCGCCGAGTACGACGGCTGGCTGTACAACTTCCACCAGGACGGCGAGCATCCGCGCGGCATCTACCGCCGCTGCACGCTGGACGCCTACCGCGCCAACTCGCAGGAGTGGCAGACGGTGCTGGACATCGACGCGCTGGCAGCCACCGAGGAGGTGGACTGGTATCTGGACGGCGTGGCGCACTACACCGAACAGCCGGCGCGCGTGATGCTGAGCCTGACGCCGGGCGGCTCCGACGCCACCGTCAGCCGCGAGTACGACGTCGAGGCACAGGCCTTCGTCGCCGGCGGCTTCAGCTTCCCCTACGGCAAGAACCACATCGCGTGGCGCGACCTCAACAGCGTGTTCGTGTGCCCGGCGTGGGAGGAGTCGCAACTGACCCGCGCCGGCTATCCGCGCGAGGTGTGGCTGCTTGAGCGCGGCCAGAGCTGGGATGAGGCGCGCTGCCTGCTGCAGCTGGACGACGAGGCGATGATGGCGGCGGCGTGGCGTTTTCTTGACGCCGACGGCACGCCGTTCGACATGATCGAGGCCTCCGACAGCTTCTACAGCAAGACCTACCACCACGTTGCGGCCAACCTTGCGCTGACCGCGCTGCCGCTGCCGCCGCGCGCCGAGATCGAGGCCTACAGCCACGGCGACCTGATCGTGAAACTGGCCGAGGACTGGGAGGTTGCCGGGCAGAGCTACGCCGCCGGCAGCCTGCTGGCAGTAGCCTGCGACGCGGCCAGCGGCAAGCTTGGCCGCATCCAGCCGCTGTTCGTGCCCGGCGCGCGGCAATCGGTGGAGATGGTGGAGGCGACGCTGCACCTGTTGGCCATCATCGTCATCGACAACGTGAAGAGCCGCCTCGTGACGCTACGCCGGCAAGGCGCGGACTGGCTGCCGCACGCCAACCCGCTGCCCACCGGCGGCGTGATCGAGTTCGCCGACCAGCCGTGGCAGAGCGACCTCTTGTACTACAGCTACAGCGATTTCCTGACCCCGGCCGCGCTGTACCGGCTGGACCTGCTGGCAGGCGGTGAGCCGGAGGTGCTGCGTGCGCAACCGCTGGCCTTCGACGCGACCGGCTTTGTTGCCGAGCAGCTGCACGCGACCGCCGGCGACGGCACCGAGATCCCCTACTTCATCGTCCATCGCGGCGGCCTCGCCCGTGACGGCAGCGCGCCGACGCTGCTGTACGGCTACGGCGGCTTCGAAGTGCCGATGATGCCCTACTACATGGACAACTTCGGCCCGCAGTGGCTGGAAAAGGGCGGCGTGTTCGTGGTCGCCAACATCCGCGGCGGCGGCGAGTTCGGCCCCGCCTGGCACCAGGCGGCGCAGGGCATCAACCGCCAGGTCAGCTTCGACGATTTCATCGCGGTGGCGGAAGACCTGATCGCGCGCGGCATCACCAGCGCGCGGCGCCTAGGTATCGAGGGCGGCAGCAATGGCGGCCTGCTGGTCGGCGCCTGCATGGTGCAACGGCCGGAGCTGTTCAACGCGGTGGTGTGCGAGGTGCCGCTCCTGGACATGCTGCGCTACACCGAGCTGTTGGCCGGCGCCAGCTGGATCGACGAATACGGCGACCCGCAGGACGAGGACGAGCGCGCGGCGCTGGCGGCGTACTCGCCCTATCACCACGTCCGCGCCGACGCGCGCTACCCGCTGGCGCTGTTCACCACCAGCAGCAAGGACGACCGCGTGCACCCGGCGCACGCGCGCAAGATGGTGGCGCGCATGCAGTCCTTCGGCCACCAGGTGTTGTTCCTCGAAACCAGCGGCGGCGGCCACGGCGGCAATACCGGCCAGGAGCAAACCGCCGAGGAGCTGGCGCGGGTGCTGGTCTATCTCTACCGCCAACTGATGGATTGAACCCTTGCGGCCAACCTTGCGCTGGCCGCAAACCCACAGCCCCGTTACCATAGCCCGGCCCGTTTGCCGGGCTTTTCTTCACCTCTACACTCCGGAACGTTCATGAAGATCGTCGTCCTCGGTGCCGGCGTGGTCGGCGTCGCCAGTGCCTGGTACCTGTCCCGCGCCGGGCACGAGGTCACCGTCATCGACCGCCAGAGCGCCGCCGCGCAGGAAACCAGCTTCGCCAACGGCGGCCAGATCGCGGTGTCGCACGCCGAGCCATGGGCCAACCCGGCCACGCCGCGCAAGATCTGGCAATGGCTGGGACAGGAGGACGCGCCGCTGCTGCTGCGCCTGCGTGCCGATCCGGCGTTGTGGCGCTGGAGCTGGCGCTTCCTGCTGGAGTGCCGTGCGCGGCGCACCCGCGCCAATATCGGCCCAATCACCACGCTGGCGCAGTACAGCCGCAGCTGCCTGCAGGCGCTGCGCGCCGAACTGGCACCGCAGGGCGGCCTGCACTACGACCAGCTGCAGCGCGGCATCCTGCACCTGTACACCGACGCGAAGGAATTCGAACAGGCGCTGCACGCCGCCGCCATCATGCGCGACTACGGCTGCGACAGGCGCCCGCTGACGGCGGACGAGTGCGTGGCGATCGAGCCGGCGCTGGCCAGCGCGCGCGGCCGGCTGGTGGGCGGCGATTTCTCCGCCGAGGACGAATCCGGCGACGCCCAGCGCTTCAGCAGCCAGCTGGCAGCATTCTGCCGCCGCGCTGGCGTCAGCTTCCGCCTCGATACCGTCATCCGCCGCCTGGAGCGCGACGGCGACCGCGTCGTTGCCGCGCACACCGACAGCGGCGAGCGCATCACCGCCGACGCCTTCGTGCTGGCGCTGGGCAGCTACAGCCCGCAGCTGTTGCGCCCGCTGGGGCTGTCCTTGCCGGTCATTCCGGCCAAGGGCTACTCCGCGACGCTGACGCTGCCGGAAGACAGCGTCGCGCCGGTGACCAGCCTGACCGACGACCAGTACAAACTGGTGTTCTCGCGCCTGGGGCAGCGGCTGCGCATCGCCGGCACCGCCGAATTCGCCGGCTTCGACCTTGCGCTCAACCCGGTGCGCTGCGATGCGCTGCTGCGCCGCACGCGCCAGCTGTTCCCCGAGCTGCGCGACAGCGCGCCGCCGCAGTTCTGGTGCGGGCTGCGGCCGGTGACGCCGTCCAGCGTGCCCTTCATCGGCGCCAGTCGCTACCGCGGCCTGTGGCTGAACACCGGCCACGGCACGCTGGGCTGGACCATGGCCTGCGGCTCCGGCCGGCTGCTGGCCGACCTGATCGCGGGGCGCACGCCGGACATCGCCTTCCCCGCGCCGGCACTGTAAGCGCCTGTTCACGATCTGCTGCAGCGGATCTCAATGGGGCGATAGCGCGTTAAGCAGCGGGTGCGCGCGGCGGCAAAGGTTGGCCGCAACGCACACGCTGCCTTACCATGCAGCCATCGCCCACCCGAGACCCGCCGCACCATGTCGCACCACCCCAACCAGTTCGACCTGTTCCGCACCCGGCGCTTCCTGCCGCTGTTCGTCACCCAGTTTTTCGGCGCCTTCAACGACAACCTGCTGAAAAACGCGGTGATCGTGCTGATCAACTTCCACGGCATGCAGATGCTGGGGCTGGCGCCGGAGCTGATGATCCAGCTGGCGGCGGCGCTGTTCATCCTGCCCTTCTTTTTGTTCTCCGCCACCGCCGGCCAGCTGTGCGAGAAGTACGACAAGGCCGCCATCGCGCGGCTGGTGAAGCAGATGGAGATCGCCATCATGCTGCTGGCGGCGCTGGGCTTCTGGCGCAACAACGGTGTGATCCTGATGTCCACCATTTTTTTAATGGGCATACACTCCACGCTGTTCGGGCCGCTGAAATTCAGCGTGCTGCCACAGTACCTGCGCCCCGGCGAGCTGGTGGGCGGCAACGGCCTGATCGAGATGGGCACCTTCGTGTCCATCATCCTCGGCCAGGTGGCCGGCACCGTGCTGGTGGCGGCCGACGACAGCCGCATCAGCATCGTGCTGGCGCTCCTGGGCTGCGCGCTGGCGGGCCTGGCCGCGGCGCGGGCGATGCCGCCGGCGCCGCCGACCGCCGCCGCGCTGCCGATAGACTGGAACATGGCGCGCCAGACCTGGCAGATCATCAGGCAGGCCAGACAGAGCCGGCCGGTGTGGCTGAGCCTCTTGGGCATCTCCTGGTTCTGGTTCCTCGGCGCCATCTACCTGTCCAAGCTGCCGACCTACGCGTCCGAGGTGCTGGGCGGCGACGCCACCGTGTACACGCTGCTGATGACGCTGTTTTCGCTCGGCGTCGGCATCGGCTCGATGCTGTGCGAGAAGCTGTCTGGCCGCAAGGTGGAGCTGGGGCTGGTGCCCTTCGGCTCGCTGGGGCTGTGCCTGTTCGGCATCGACCTGTACTTCGCCACCCCGCCGCACCCGGCCGCCACGCTTAACTGGCTGGCCTTCGTCGCCGGCGCCGGCAACTGGCGGCTGATGGCCGACTTCGCGCTGATCGGCGTATTCGGCGGCTTCTACATCGTGCCGCTGTACGCGCTGGTGCAGTCGCGCTCGGCACCGGAATTCCGCTCGCGCGCCATTGCCGCCAACAACATCCTCAACTCGCTGTTCATGGTGGGGTCGGCGGCCTTTGCCGCGGTGCTGGCGGCGAACGGCGTCGGCATCCCGACGGTGCTGCTGATCGCGGCGCTGCTGAACCTGGTGGTGGCCGCCTACATCTACAGCCTGCTGCCGGAATTCCTGATGCGCTTCGTGATCTGGCTGCTGACCCACACCCTGTACCGCGTGCGTCATCAGGGGCTGGAACAGATTCCGGAGCACGGCCCCTGCGTGCTGGTCTGCAACCACGTCAGCTTCATGGACGCGCTGATCCTCGCCGGCGCGGTGCGCCGCCCGATCCGCTTCGTGATGGATCACCACATCTTCAACACCCCGCTGCTCGGCTTCGTGTTCCGTACCGCACGCGCGATCCCGATCGCGCCGGCGAAGGAAGACCCGCAGGCCAAGGCGCGCGCCTTCGACGAAGTGGCGGCGGCGCTGGCCGAGGGCGAGGTGGTGTGCATCTTCCCGGAGGGCAAGATCACCTACGATGGCGAGATCAACCTGTTCAAGCTCGGCATCGAGGAGATCGTGGCGCGCACGCCGGTGCCGGTGGTGCCGATGGCGCTGTGCGGCATGTGGGGCAGCTTCTTCTCGCGCCGCTACGGCAAGGCGATGCTCAGCTGGCCGCGCCGCTTCTGGTCGCGCATCGCGCTGAAGGCAGCGCCGCCGCTGGCGGCGAACGAGGTCAGCGCTGCCGCGCTGCAGCGGACGGTGACGGAATTGCGCGGCGACTGGCGCTGAGCCGCCCGGAAAATTTGATCACAATCAGGCGCCGTGGCTTGCCGCCACGGCGCGGCTGTGCCAAAGTGTCAAACATAATCAACACGTTGTAGAAAATAAGACTACAAAGGAGCGTGCCATGTCCAGCGCCAAAGATATCGTCCTGTTCCATCAGCAGGACATCACCCCGGATTCGTTTTCCGCGCCGCAGGAGCGTCGCCTGGCCGGCGAGTGCCAGCAGACCGTCGAGATGCACTACAGCGACCCGACCGGCCAGTTCCACGCCGGCCTGTGGTCCGGTGGCGTCGGCGCGTGGCGGGTGAAGTACACCGAGTGCGAGTTCTGTACCCTGCTGGAAGGCCGCGTGCGCATGCACGACGACAACGGCGGCATGGTCGAGATCGTCGCCGGCCAGCACTTCGTGATCCCGGAAGGCTTCGAGGGCATCTGGGAAGTGGTGGAACCGGCGAAGAAGACCTTCGCCGTGTTCGAGGAAGACCGCCTGGCGCGCAAGGACTGAGCCTGATCGCGCCCAAGGTTGGCCGCAGCGGCGTTGCGGCCAACCTTGGGGCCTTCCGGCGCGTGCCGCCGCGAAGCGCACAGCAAAAACCCCCTGTCACGGCAGGGGGTTTTGTCATGCAGCCGGCAAGCGGCGCCGCGTCAGAATTTCTCGTTTTCGCCCAGGTAGCGCCACTGCCCCTGCTGCAGATCGCCCAGCCGCACGCGGCCGATGCGGATGCGGCGCACCGCCTTCACCTGCAGCCCGACCGCGGCGCACATGCGCTGGATGTGGCGGCGCTGCATGTCGCGCAGCACGAAGCACAGCTGGCTGTCGCTCTGGCGGCTGACGCGCAGTGCGGTGAGGCGGTCGCCGTCGCTGTTGACGCCGGCCTTCAGCGCGGCGAGGCCGGCGTCGTCCAGCGGCCGGTCTATCCACACCAGCAGTTCCTGCTCGCAGTCGCCGGACAGCAGCTTGCGCGCCACACGGCCGTCCTGGGTCAGCACCAGCAGGCCGGAGGCGTCGACGTCCAGCCGTCCGGCGGCGGCCAGGTGCAGCTGGTGCTTGCGCAGGAAGGTATAACCGGAGCGGTCGTTCGGCGACAGGGTGTCGGCCTTGATCAGCTGCCACGCCGGGCGCTCGCCGGACACCTCCGCCGCGCCGCTGACGTAGCCGACCGGCTTGTGCAGCAGCAGGGTGACGCGCTCGGCCTGCTCGTTCAGCGCGCGCGCTTCCAGCTCGATGCGCTGCTCCGGACGCACGCGGCTGCCGAGCACGTCGACCACCACGCCATCGACCTTCACCAGCCCCTGCTCGATGAATTCGTCGGCCTCGCGGCGGGAGCACAGGCCGAGTTCGGTCATGCGTTTGGAAAGGCGGATGGTGTCGTCGGACATGGCGGCAATCTGGAAAATGGGAATCGGGCAACGATTATCCGCTGTTTTGCCGCCGTTGTGCGGCCAACGTTGGCCGCAGGCGCAGAAACGGCCGGCGCCGGGCAACAAAAAACCGCGACGGCGGCCGGCGTGGCCATCCGTCGCGGCGCGCCGCTCTGCCGGCTCAGGCCTGGGCGATGCTCTGCCGGATCTGCTCGATGCCGGCCGGATCGTCCAGCGTGGTCAGGTCGCCCGGGTCACGCCCTTCGGCCAGTGCCTGGATGGAGCGGCGCAGCACCTTGCCGGAACGGGTCTTGGGCAGCTGGTTGACGAAGTACACCCGCGCCGGGTTGGCGATCGCGCCCAGTTGCGCCGCCACCTGGGCGATGACCTCTTTTTCCAGCGCCGCACGCTGCGCCGGATCGTCCAGCAGCGCCGGGTTCTTCACCACCGCGAACGCCTTCGGCACCTGGCCTTTCAGGCTGTCTTCCACCCCCACCACCGCCACCTCGGCAATGGCGCTGTGGCTGCTGACCGCCTCCTCGATCTCGCGGGTGCCGAGGCGATGGCCGGCGACGTTGATCACGTCGTCGGTGCGGCCGAGGATGGTGAAGTAGCCGTCCTGATCCTTGATGCCCCAGTCGAAGCTGGAGTACACCAGCTTGTCCGGAAACAGGCTGAAGTAGGTATCGACAAAGCGCTGGTCCTGCTGCCAGATGGTGCTCATGCAGCCCGGCGGCAGCGGCGGGATCACGCCGATCACGCCCTTCTCACCGGGGCCGACCTCCTCGCCGGTGGCCTCGTTGAACAGTTTCACGTTGAAACCGTACACCGGCAGGCCGGGGCTGCCGTATTTCACCGGCTTGGGCTCCACGCCGTTGCACAGCGTCAGCATCGGCCAGCCGGTCTCGGTCTGCCAGTAGTTGTCCAGCACCGGGATGTCCAGTTCACCGGCGATCCAGGTGGCGGTCGGCTCGTCCAGCGGCTCGCCGGCGAGGAACAGCGCGCGCAGGCTGGAGAGGTCGTACTTGTGCAGCCAGGCCGGGTCCTGCTTCTTCAGCACGCGGATGGCGGTCGGCGCCGAGAACATCACCGTGACCTTGTACTTTTCCACCAGCTGCCACCAGATGCCGGCGTCGGGGCGGATCGGCAGGCCCTCGTACACCAGCGTGGTCATGCCGTTCAGCAGCGGGCCGTACACGATGTAGGAGTGGCCGACCACCCAGCCGATGTCGGAAGTGGAGAAGTAGCACTCGCCCGGCTTGCC
The DNA here is from genome assembly GCF_028548475.1 of Vogesella margarita. GTDB lineage: Bacteria > Pseudomonadota > Gammaproteobacteria > Burkholderiales > Chromobacteriaceae > Vogesella > Vogesella margarita. The sequence continues at coordinate 380,319 of NZ_JAQQLE010000002.1, read as the reverse complement.
GCCGTAGATGTAGTCCATGCTCGCCGCCAGCGCCACCGCGTAGCCGCCGGTGTCGCGCTGCACGCCCTTCGGTTTGCCGGTGGTACCGGAGGTGTACAGGATGTAGCTCGGGTGGTTGGATTCCACCCACGTCACGTCGGCGCGCTCTTCCAGATGTGCTTCGCGCAGCGCGGCGTAGTCGAGGTCGCGCCCCGGCTTCATCATCGGCGCCTCGGCCAGACCACGATTGACCACGATCACCTTGCCCGGCGCGCTGCTGCCGGCCAGCGCCAGCGCCTCGTCCACCAGCGGCTTGTAGGCGATCACCTTGCCGCCGCGCATGCCAGCGTCGGCCGTCACCATCACCTTGGGCGTGGCGTCCTCGATGCGGGTGGCGAGGCTGGCGGAGGCGAAGCCGCCGAACACCACCGAGTGGATGGCGCCCAGGCGCACCGTGGCCAGCATCGCGAAGATCGCCTCCGGGATCATCGGCATGTAGATCAGCACCCGGTCGCCCTTTTCCACGCCCTGCGCCTGCAGGATGGCGGCGAAGCGCGCGACTTCGGCGTGCAGCTCGCGGTAGCTGTAGCTGGTCTCGATGCCGGTCTCGCTGGACACATAGGCCAGCGCCGCCTGCTCGCCGCGCGCGGCCAGGTGGCGGTCGACGGCGTTGTAGCACAGGTTGGTCTCGCCGCCGGCGAACCAGTCGCGGAACGGCGGTTCGTCGTAGCGCAGCGCTTGGTCGAAGGGCTTGTGCCAGTGGATGCGTTGCGCCTGCTCCGCCCAGAAGCCGGCCGGATCGTCGATGGAGCGGCGATGGAAGTCGTGGTACGAGGTCATGTCGGGTCTCTCTTGTGTCTGCCGCGTCTGGCGCGCGGTCTGGCGTCAAGCAACCAAGCGGTTGCTTGTCAGACAAATTAAGCCCTTTACCGGACAAGGTCAATGCGCGCGCCCGCTGCCGGCGGTGGCCGCGAAACGGGACGTTGCGGAAATGCCGAGCCGGCGCCGCTTCCCGCTCCGGCACCCGCTCGCCGCGGCGGCGCTTGGCTGTGCGCGACACTGGCCGAAAGCGGGGCAGATGCGTTACGCTGTAACGCTAGGAAAACGCCCGCAGGACAGGACAAAGCCATGGACATCAAACACTACATGAACGTCGTCGGCCAGGCCGCGCGCAAGGCCAGCCGCGCCGTCGCCCGCGCCGACACCAACCAGAAGAACAAGGCACTGCTGGCCATCGCCGACGCCATCGAGCGCGATCTGGAACGGCTGGTTGCGGCCAACATGGTGGATCTGGAAAACGCGCGCCAGAACGGACTGGAAGAAGCGCTGATCGACCGCCTGACGCTGTCTGAAAAAACCGTGCGCGGCATGGCCGAGGGCCTGCGCCAGATCGCCGCACTGCCGGACCCGGTCGGCGAGATGGACGACTTCACCTACCGTCCGTCCGGCATCCAGCTGGGCAAGATGCGCGTGCCGCTGGGCGTGGTCGGCATCATCTACGAGGCGCGGCCGAACGTGACCGCCGACGCCGCCGGCCTGTGCCTGAAATCCGGCAACGCGGTGATCCTGCGCGGCGGCTCCGAAGCCTTCCACAGCAACCAGGCGATCGCCGCCTGCGTGCACGAGGGCCTGCGCGTGGCAGACCTGCCGCTGCATGCGGTGCAGGTGCTGGAAACCACCGACCGCGCCGCGGTGGGCGAGCTGATCACCATGAGCGAGTTCGTCGACGTGATCGTGCCGCGCGGCGGCAAGGGCCTGATCGAGCGCATCAGCCGCGAGGCGCGCGTGCCGGTGATCAAGCACCTGGACGGCAACTGCCACGTCTACATCGACGACACCGCCAACCCGGAAAAAGCCTTCAACATCGCGCTGAACGCCAAGACCCACCGCTACGGCACCTGCAACACCATGGAAACGCTGCTGGTGCACACCGCGTTTGCCGAGTTCATCCTGCCAAGGTTGGCCGCAGCGTACTGGGAAAAAGGCGTCGAGCTGCGCGGCTGCGAGCGCACCCAGGGCATCCTCGGCGACAAGGTGATCGCGGCGACCGAGGCCGACTGGGAAACCGAGTACCTGGCACCGGTGCTGGCAATCAAGGTGGTCGGCGGCATCGACGACGCCATCGAGCACATCAACCACTACGGCAGCCACCACACCGACGCCATCGTCACCGATGACTACGGCCGCGCGCGCCGCTTCCTGCGCGAGGTGGATTCCGCCAGCGTGATGGTCAACGCCAGCACCCGCTTTGCCGATGGCTTCGAGTACGGCCTCGGCGCCGAGATCGGCATCTCCACCGACAAGATCCACGCCCGCGGCCCGGTCGGCTTGCACGGCCTCACCAGCCAGAAGTGGATCGTGCTCGGCGACGGCCAGATCCGCCAGTAAGACCGCACCAGTTTCACCCTCCGATGCGCCGCCGGCAGTCCTGCCCGCGGCGCATTGTCTTGTCCGCCGTTCCTTGTCCGCCGTTCCTTGTTCACCACCACGGCCGGCAGCGCGACTCACCCACAGCCTGCTGTGGATAACTTGTGCACAAGACCGCGCCTGCCGCACCGGCTGGTCGCCGCCGGCACGAAACCGGCTCATCGGGCGCCCGCCACTCGTCGGGAAGCGCTTTGCCGCCAAGCACTTGCCCCTGCGTCGCGGCGGCCGCCAGCTGCGGAGCACAGCCGGCGTGCTGCTACAGTGAAAGCAAGGCGCTGTGGACAACTTCACAGGATAAATTCCGCTTTTGGCGGCCGATGGTGGGGTATTTCAATTTTTTGAAATACAGTCCCGCCATGCGGAACGAAATGCTTGCCCCGCATTACCGCACAGGCATAATCGTCTGGCCCGTTGGCACCGCGCTTGCGCCCCGCCATCCCGTTCAGGAGTCGTGCATGTACCCCGTCGTCCCCAATACCGAACAGAGCCAGTGGCTGCGCGAGCGCGGCTGTCGTGATGTGGAACTGTGTTTTGCCGATGTCAGCGGTTTTGCCCGTGGCAAGACGCTGCCGCGTGAGGCCTTCATCGGCGGCCAGACGCTGCGCATCGCGCGCGCGGTGGCGATCCAGAGCTGCGTCGGCGAATTCCCCGACTACCACTTCTACGGCGAAAACGACCCCGACGCCACGCTGCGCCCGGACCTGGCCACACTGCGCCCGGTGCCATGGGCCGCGACGCCGCGCGCGCTGGTGCTGTGCGACTGTGTCGATCTGGATGGCGAACTGACCCCCTTCGCGCCGCGCTCGGCGCTGAAGCGGGTGCTGGCCGGCTACGCCGCACGCGGGTTGCAGCCCATCGTGGCACCGGAGCTGGAGTTCTACATCTTTGCGGCCAACCCTGACCCGGCGCAACCGTTCCAGGCGCCAGCACTGCGCAGCGGCCGGTGCGAGGTCGGCTTCGACTCGTTCAGCTTTACCACCCTCAACGATCTGGAGGCGTTTTTCGACGACGTCTACCGCGGTTGCGAACAGCTTGGCATCGCCACCGATACCTGGGTACACGAGATGGGCCCCAGCCAGTTCGAGATCAATCTCAAGCACGGCGACGCGCTGGCACTGGCCGACCAGACCTTTTTGTTCAAGACCCTGCTCAAGGAAACCGGCAATCGCCACGGCCTGAACGTGGTGTGCATGGCCAAACCGCTGGCCGGCCAGCCCGGTAGCTCGATGCACCTGCACCAGAGCCTGGTCGACCGCGACGGCAACAACGTGTTCAGCGACCGCCACGGCAACGAGAGCGCGCTGTTCCACCACTTCATCGCTGGTCTGCAGGCCCATCTGCCCAAGCTGATGCCGCTGTTCTGCCCCAGCCCCAACTCCTACCGCCGCTTCGTTAAGGGGCTGGCGGCACCGGTCAACGTGTCGTGGGGGCTGGATAACCGCTCGGTCGGGCTGCGCATCCCGCAGGGCGGCCCGGAGGCGCGGCGGGTGGAAAACCGCCTGCCCGGCTGCGACGCCAACCCCTACCTGTCGCTGGCGGCCAGCCTCGGCGCCGGCCTGCTCGGCATCGAGGACGGCCTGCAGCCTAGCGCGCCGGCGCAGGGCAACGTGTTCAAGCAGGCCGACTGCGAGTTGCTGCCCAATACGCTGGACGCGGCGCTGGCGGCGATGCAGGGCGCCGACAGCGTCGGCCGCCTGTTTGGCGAGGCGTTCAGCCTGGCCTACGCTGCGGTGAAGGAAGTGGAATTGCAGCATTTTCACGGCGAGATCACACCGTGGGAGCGTCGCTACCTGTCGGTACTGGCCTGAAGCCGGTCCAAAACGGCACAGGCCACGGCAATGCCGTGGCCTGTTCGGGGCAAGACGGGAGTGCGCTTAGGCGGTGGCGGCCATCGGCGCCGCGGTGCGCTCGGCCAGCAACTCGATGGCGTCACTGCGCGACAGGCTGGGCATCTGGCGTTGCACCTCAATGATCCAGAATTCGACCTTCTGCCGGTCGCCGTGTGCCATGCGCAGCAGCGCACCGTAGGCAGGACCGGTGAGGTGGACATCCTGCTGCAGCGGCTGCGTCTGCGCGTGTACCGCCCGGCGTGCCGTGTCGACACGGGCCGCGGCCTTGGCGCTGGCTCGTTGTTGCGCCGGCTTGACGAAGAACAACCAGTACAGGGCAGCAAATACCAATAATGCAGAGACAGCGAACCAGGCGAACACGGCATATCCTCCTCTGATAATGACATAATTCTAATCTGCAATCGCAGGCCAACCTATCCGTGAAAACACCTATAAATGGCATGAGGAACAGCCTTGCTACAGCCCGCCATCCGGTGCACCATTCATGCCAAATACATCAAGGTGGACGGCATGGCCGCCACAACCGGAACGCCCTCAACCGCTAAAGGAGAAATGCATGTACCAGCATCTGACGGTTGCCCTCGACGGCAGCCATAACGCCCGCCCGGCCCTGATCGAGGCGGTTCGTCTTGCCGCCGCCGGCAAGGCCCGCCTGTCCCTGGTGCATGTAGTGTCGCTGCACGATTTCGCCATCGAGAGCGTCGGTCTGCTCGACAGCGGCGCGCTGCTGGCGGAGGCACGCGGTCGCGGCCAGGCCATCCTCGACGAGGCCGCCGACTACGCGCGACAAATGGGCGTGGGCCAGGTTGACTGCTTCCTGCTGGAAGCGCCGGAAGGCGGCAGCAGCATGTCGCAGACGCTGGTCGACTGCGCCACCCAGGTCGCCAGCGACCTGCTGGTGATTGGCACCCACGGCCACCGCGGCTGGCGTCACCTGCTGATGGGTAGCTTCGCCGAGGACATCATGCGCAAGACCACGCTGCCGCTGCTGGTGGTGCGCAATCCGGAAGACGACGACAACCCGTTGCCGAGCATAGGCTGAGCACTCAGGCGGGATGGCGCTGCGCGAAGATGAAGAACTCGCGGTTGCCGTCGCCGCCCTTGATCGGGCTGTCGAACCAGTCCAGGCGCTGGAAGCCCAGCTCGGCCACCAGCGCGCTGATCTTCTGCTCCACCCCGGCGTACAGCTGCGCGTCGCGCACGATGCCGCCATGGCCCAGCCCCTCGCGGCCAACCTCGAACTGCGGCTTGACCAGGCTCAGCAGGTAGCCGCCCGGCCGGATCAGCGGCAGCGCCGACGGGTACACCAGCGCCAGCGAGATGAACGATACGTCGCACACCATCAGGTCGAACGGCGCACCGTCGTTGGCGGCCAGCAGCGCCGCGTGGTCCAGCGCGCGGGCGTTGATGCCCTCGAAGGCGACGATGCGCGGATCGGCGGCCAACCTTGGCGCCAGCTGGTCGTGGCCGACGTCGACCCCCACCACCCGCCGCGCGCCGGCCTGCAGCAGGCAATCGGAAAAGCCGCCGGTAGACTGTCCGACATCCAGCGCCGTCCAGCCGTCTATCCGCAAGCCGGCCTGCGCCAGCGCGCCGGCCATCTTCAGCCCGCCGCGCGACACGTAGCGGTCGGCCTCGTCCGGCACGATCACGAAGCGGCTGTCGGCCGGCAGTTTCTGGCTGGCCTTGCCGATGTCGCGCAACTGGCCGCCCTCGTCGACGCTGACCCGCCCGGCGGCGATCAGCGCCTGCGCCGCGGTGCGCGATGGCGCCAGGCCCAGCTCGACCAGTAACAAATCAACACGTTGCATCAGGCGCACTCCACAAACAGGCTATCGGGCGGCAAGGGTGCGCAATGCGCCGCGGGCTGTCAAGACTGCCGCAGCGCCGCCATAAGATGCGATGATGGCCGCAGCCATCGTCAAAAGGAGAACAAAATGGACACCCTGACACTGGAGCCGCACGCGGTACGCGTCCTCGGCGCGCTGATCGAGAAACAGGCGCTGACCCCGGACAGCTATCCGCTGACCCTCAACGCGCTGCTGTCCGCCTGCAACCAGCTGACCAGCCGCGAGCCGGTGATGCAGCTGAGCGAGGCCGATCTCAGTGCCACGCTGGACAGCCTGCTTGCCGCCAAGCTGATCAACGAGCGCCTGCCGGCCGGCAGCCGCGTCGCCAAGTACGAGCACCGCCTCAACTACGCGTGGAACATCGACGGTGCAAGGTTGGCCGCACTGGCGCTGCTGATGCTGCGCGGCGCGCAGACTGCCGCCGAGCTGCGCACCCGCGCCGGCCGCCTGTACAGCTTTGGCAGTGTCGAGGAGGTGGAGACCGCGCTGAATGCGCTGGCCGACAAGTACCCGCCGCTGGTGCTGAAGCTGGCACGCCAGCCGGGCGAGCGCGAGGCGCGCTGGGTGCATACCCTGCATCCGATGACACAGCCCGCCGCCACCACCGCGCCCGCCAGCGGCGACGACAGCCTCGCCGAGCGCGTCAGCGCGCTGGAGCAGACCGTCGCCAGCCTGCTGCAACGCGTCACCGAGCTGGAAGGTGGCGCCGGACAGGCGTAACATCGCTCCCCTTTTTCCGGAGAACATCATGCTGAAACCCGTCCTGCTGGCGCTGGCCGCCTGCCTGCCACTGTCCGCCGTTGCCGGCGATACCACCCTCGCCCGCGGCAGCGACTACGACTTCCTCACCCGCATGCCGACCGGCCTCGGCCCCGGCATCAGCCTCGACCACATCGTGGCGCGCAAGGACGTGCCGCAGGGCGACAAGCCACAGGCCAGCGCCATCGGCGTGATGTTCGGCCTGCCGGTGCCGGCGCTGATGCGCCTGGATCTGGGCGGCAAGCTCGCCTACCTGGAGTCGGACGGCTACGCCAGCGCCGCCATGGTCGGCGGCCGCCTGACCATCGACCTGCCGGCCAGCACCGAGCTGTTCGCACAGGGCTTCTACGCGCCGTCGTCGGCTGCCAGCGGCAGCGTGAAATCGGTGAGCGACAGCATGGTCGGCCTGCGCTGGAGCCCGCTGAAGCTGGTCGGCGTCGAGGCCGGCTACCGCGTGTTCGAGGTCAAGCGCAACGACAGCCAGCGCGACCGCAGCATCGCCGACGGTGCCTACGCCGGGGTCAGCGTCGCGTTCTGATCGCCCCGCCCCCGATAAACAAACCGGCCCGACAGCACACGCTGTCGGGCCGGTTTGCATTGCGGCCAACCTTGCGGCCTGGAGTGACTCAATGCAGCACGGTGCGCTTCAGCCGCCGCATGCCCCACCACACCGCCAGCGCCACCAGCGGCACCGACAGCCCGGTGGCCAGCTCGGCATTGATCGGCGCGCCCAGCGCCTTGCCGGCCTTGAACAGATAGGACAGCAGGCCGATCGCGTAGTAGGTCAGCACGCCGACCGACAGCCCTTCCACCGTCTCCTGCAGCCGCAGCTGCAGCGCGGCGCGCTTGTTCATGCTCGCCAAGAGCGCGCGGTTCTGCGCCTCGTGCATCACTTCCACCCGCGTGCGCAGCAAGGCGGTGCTGCGCTGCAGCCGTGCCATCAGCCGCTCCTGGCGCTTGGCCGCGGTGTCGCAGGTTTCCATCGCCGGCACCAGCCGCCGCTCCATGAATTCGCGGAACGGCTGCAGCCCGGACAGCCGGCTCTCGCGCAGCTCGGTGATGCGCCGCTCCACCAGCTTGTAGTAGGCGCGCGCGGCGGCGAAGCGGTACTGGCTCTCGGCAATCAGCTGTTCGCCCTGTGCCGCCAGATCGGTCAGCTCGTCCAACAGCAGCGCGTCGGTGTCGCTCTGCTCCGCCATTCGCTGGGTGACGCTGCGCAGCTGGGTGCCGAGGCGGCTCAGCTCCGGCGCCTGCCGCTTCGCCTCCGGCAACGCCAGCAGCGCCAGCAGACGGTAGGTCTCGATCTCAAACAGGCGCTGCAGCATGCGGCCGGACTGCGACGGTCCCATGTCGCGGTCGATCACCACGTAGCGGCTGAAGCCGTCGCTCAGGCGCGCGTCCGGGTGCAGGCGCAGGTCGGTGTAGGCGACGCCGTTGCCGTCGCCGATCTCGGCGCCGATCAGGTCGTAGCCGCCGAACCAGCGTTGCGAGATCTCGCTGGCCGGCGCCTCCTGCGACGCTGGCAGCAGCACGGCATGGATCGCCACCATCAGCTCGCCGGGCAGGCTGGCCAGCCAGTCCTTCGGCAGCCGGTCCAGCGCGGTGCGTTCGAACGGGTCGACGCAGTCGCCGGACAATACGAAGGTGTAGCGTACGAATTCGGTATGCAGCGCCCAGCGCACGGTGAGGTCGCCGGCGATGCCGGTATGGTGTGCGCCGCGCGGGTCGGGCAGCGGCAGGCCGAGGCGGCGGAACAGGTCGACGAAGGCGGCGCGCTGCGCGGTGTCGTCGTCGTCGAACAGCAGGGTCAGCGTGGTCAGTCGCGCCGGCGACGGAATGGCGATCGGGGGACGAGCGTGGGCTTCGTCGTTGAGCACCCGTCGCAACGGGTGGCTGGTGAGGGTTGTCATGATCTGGGTAATGTCCGGTTGACGATGCTCTGTCGGCATCTGCACCGCAGCATAAACGGCGGCACCGGCCTCCGCCAGCTTGCCCGCCGTGGCGGGGCGGCAATCGCTCAGGAATACCACACCCGCCGCCAGATCATGCACAAGGCATGCTTCGTCAGCGTGATTTGTGGTGGGCCAGCAGGGCCAGCATCGCCTCGCGCACCACCGGGTTGCGGATCTGGCGCGCGGCGTCGTCGAAGGCGCTGACGCCGGCCTCGGACAGGGAAAAGGATTTCGGCTTGCGCAGCTTGGGCGGCGTCGGCAGCACCTTGACGCGCAGGGTGCGCAGCGGGTGGCCCTGGCGCTGCAGCGGCGCCAGCAGGCTGTTGCCGAGCAGCTTCAGGCGTGCGGCCACGGTGCTGTTGTGCGCGTAGACCACCAGCTCGCCGTCGCGTACGCAGGCCACCTGGCAGAACTGGCCGAGCTGCCCCGGCAACAGGCGCTTGAACGCGCGGTCCAGCGCCAGGATGGCGTGGGCGGCGGCGGTCAGGTCGGCCAGCTGCTTGTCGCGGCGGCTGAAGGCGGTGAGGTGCAGGCTGCTCATGATCGGATCGGACAAAAGGGATAAGCGCAGTTTAGCGCCAAACCGCCCCGCCCGCCCCGTCATCCGCAGCGGGCGCAAGGTTGGCCGCAAGGGCCGGCAATTCATCGCCATGCATCTTGATTCCGCTCAGAATCGGCCCCATCTATCCCGCTTGTTCGTGTGCTACACTTTAAGCCATTTTTTTCGGCCCGCTGGCCGCTGGATGTTCAGACAATGATTTCGACGCTCCTTAAGAAAGTATTCGGCAGCCGCAACGAACGCCTGCTGAAGGAATACCGACAGGTTGTGGCGCGCATCAACGCCATGGAAAGCACCATGACCGCGCTGTCCGACGCAGCGCTGGCGGCCAAGACCACCGAATTCCGGGAGCGTCATGCCAAGGGCGAAACGCTGGACGCGCTGCTGCCGGAGGCGTTCGCCGTCTGCCGCGAAGCGTCGCGCCGCGTGCTGAACATGCGCCACTTCGACGTGCAGCTGATCGGCGGCATGGTGCTGCACCAGGGCAAGATCGCCGAGATGCGTACCGGCGAGGGCAAGACCCTGGTCGGCACCCTGCCGGTGTACCTGAATGCGCTGTCCGGTAACGGCGTGCACGTGATCACCGTCAACGACTACCTGGCCAGCCGCGACGCCGGCATCATGGCCAAGCTGTACAACTTCCTCGGCCTGTCGGTCGGCGTCAACCTCAGCCAGATGCCGCACGACGCCAAGAAGGCCGCCTACGGCAGCGACATCACCTACGGCACCAACAACGAATTCGGCTTCGACTACCTGCGCGACAACATGGTGTTCTCGCTGGGCGAGAAGGTGCAGCGCAAGCTCAACTTCGCCGTGGTCGACGAGGTGGACTCCATCCTGATCGACGAGGCGCGCACACCGCTGATCATCTCCGGCCCGGCCGATGACAACGTCGCCATGTACCAGCTGATCAACCAGGTGCCGCCGCGCCTGCAGAAGCAGGAAACCGAAGACGGCGACGGCGACTACTGGGTCGACGAGAAGGCGCACAGCGTGCTCTTGTCCGAAGCAGGCCACGAGCGCGCGGAACAGATCATGGCCGAGATGGGCCTGCTGCAGGAGGGCGACAGCCTGTACTCGGCGGCCAACATCTCGCTGATGCACCACCTGGGCGCCGCGCTGAAGGCGCACGCGCTGTTCATGCGCGACCAGCACTACGTGGTGCAGGACGGCGAGGTGATCATCGTCGACGAATTCACCGGCCGCCTGATGTCCGGCCGCCGCTGGTCCGACGGCCTGCACCAGGCGGTGGAAGCCAAGGAAGGCGTGCAGATCAACCGCGAGAACCAGACGCTGGCCTCGATCACCTTCCAGAACTACTTCCGCCTGTACGGCAAGCTGTCCGGCATGACCGGTACCGCCGACACCGAGGCCTTCGAATTCCAGAGCATCTACGGCCTGGAGACGGTGGTGATCCCGACCAACCGCCCGATGGTGCGTATCGACAGCCAGGACAAGATCTACCGCTCCAGCCGCGAAAAGTACGCGGCCATCCTCGCCGACATCCGCGACTGCCAGCAGCGCGGCCAGCCGGTGCTGGTCGGCACCACCAGCATCGAAAACTCGGAAATCGTTGCCAAGCTGCTTAGCGACGCCGGCCTCACCCACAACGTGCTGAACGCCAAGGAACACGCGCGTGAAGCCGACATCATTGTGCAGGCCGGCCGCCCCGGCGTGATCACCGTCGCCACCAACATGGCCGGCCGCGGTACCGACATCGTGCTCGGCGGCAATCCGGAACCGGAAATCAAGGCCGTGGAAGCCGACGAGTCGCTGTCCGACGCCGACAAGGCCGCGCGCATCGACGCCATCCGCGCCGACTGGAAACAGCGCCACGAACAGGTGCTGGCCGCCGGCGGTTTGCACATCATCGGCACCGAACGCCACGAATCGCGCCGTATCGACAACCAGCTGCGCGGCCGTGCCGGCCGCCAGGGCGACCCCGGCTCCAGCCGCTTCTACCTGTCGCTGGAAGACCCGCTGCTGCGCATCTTCGCCGGCGAGCGCGTGGCGATGATCATGGACAAGCTGAAGATGCCGGACGGCGAGGCGATCGAGCACACCTGGGTGACCCGCTCCATCGAGAACGCACAGCGCAAGGTGGAAGGCCGCAACTTCGACATCCGCAAGCAACTGCTGGAGTACGACGACGTCGCCAACGACCAGCGCAAGGTGATCTACCAGCAGCGCAACGAAATCCTGGAAGACCAGGACGTGTCCGCCATCGTCGCCAACATGCGCGACGACGTACTGTCCGACCTCGTCGACCAGCACCTGCCGCCGGAATCGCTGGAAGAACAGTGGGACCTGCCGGGCCTGGAAAAGGCACTGGAAAGCGAATTCCTGCTCGCCGCGCCGGTGGCGCAGTGGATCCAGGAACAGCCGACGCTGGACATTCCGGACATCAAGCAACGCATCCTGGAGCTGGCTGCGGCCGCCTACCAGGACAAGGTCGAGCAGGCCGGCGAAGAGGCGATGCGCCAGTTCGAGCACGGTCTGGTGCTGCAGATGCTGGACAACAACTGGCGCGAACACCTCGCTGCCATGGACCACCTGCGTCAGGGCATCCACCTGCGCGGCTACGCGCAGAAGAACCCGAAGCAGGAGTATAAGCGCGAGGCGTTCGAGCTGTTCGCAGGTATGCTGGACCGCATCAAGCGCAGCGTGGTCGGCGTGCTGATGACGGTGCAGGTGCGCAGCGAAGCCGACGTCGAGGCGGTTGCCCCGCATCAGGTGTCCGGCATGGAGCTGCACCACGACGAGCTGCCGTCCGCGGTCTCCGGCGACGACAACCCGTTCTCCGCCGCCGCGCTGGCGGCGCAGGGTCTGCGCGTCGGCCGCAACGACGCCTGCCCGTGCGGCAGCGGCAAGCGCTACAAGCAGTGCCATGGCCAGCTGAGCTGATCCGTAGCAAACGCCCTCACCACGCCGCCGTGACCTCGGTCACGGCGGCGTTTTTCATGGTGCCGCGCCGGCGCGGGCGGTCAGTACACACGCAGCAAGGTTGGCCGCAGTGCGCAGCGTGATAACGCTGGCGGTGCCCGCCCGGTCACGACCGCGCCGGATAGTGGCACCACCGGCAGGCCTTGCGGCCAACCTTGCCGCCTGCTGCACAGGACAGGCCCGCCCGCCACCGTAAGCAGCGCAGCCCGGCCTGCGCGTCAGCCATGAAAAAGCCCTGCCACCGTTTGCGCGGTGACAGGGCGGTGTCGACAAGGTTGGCCGCAGGCTTGCGGCCAACCTTGCCTCAGGCCAGCAGGCAGGACGACTGGGTGTCGGCGCTCAGGCGGCGCAATGCCGGGCGTTCGCCGGCGCACTGCGCCTCCGCCAGCGGGCAGCGGGTACGGAACACGCAGCCGGACGGCGGGTTGATCGGGCTGGGCAGGTCGCCCTGCAGGATCTGGATCTGCTTGCTGCGCTCCAGTTTCGGGTCCGGAATCGGGATCGCCGACAGCAGTGCGCGGGTGTACGGGTGCGATGGCAGGTCGTACAGCGCGTGCTTCTCCGCCAGCTCCATCTCGCGGCCGAGGTACATCACCAGGATGCGGTCGGAGATGTGCTTCACCACCGCCAGGTCGTGGGCGATGAAGATCAGCGCCAGGCCCATCTCGCGCTGCAACTCCTTCAGCAGGTTGATGATCTGCGCCTGGATGGACACATCCAGCGCCGACACCGGCTCGTCGCAGATGATCAGTTTCGGCTCCAGGATCAGCGCGCGGGCGATGCCGATGCGCTGGCACTGGCCGCCGGAGAACTCGTGCGGGTAGCGGTTGATCATCTGCTCGCGCAGGCCGACCTTGACCATCATCGCGCGCACGCGCTTCATCACCTCGTCGGACGACAGCTCCGGGCGGTGCACGCGCAGCGGCTCGCCGATGATCTGGGCGATGGTCATGCGCGGATTGAGCGAGGCCAGCGGGTCCTGGAAGATCATCTGGATGTCGCGGCGCACCGCCAGCCAGTCCTTCTCCGTGCCCTGCCGCAGATCACGGCCCATCCACACGATCTCGCCGGCGGTGGCCGGGATCAGGTTGAGGATGGAGCGCGCCAGCGTCGACTTGCCGCAGCCGGACTCGCCGACCACGCCCAGCGTCTCGCCTTCGTACAGGTCGAAGCTGACGCCATCGACCGCCTTCAGCGTTTTCTTCGGCGTCCACGGCCAGTCGTTGCCGCCCTTGACCTTGAAGTGCACCTTGACGTCGCGCACCGAGAGAATCAGTTTCTTGTCAGACATGGGCCACTACCTCGACGGACGGTTTCAGCTCGGCCGGCGCCTTGTGACAGGCGCGCAGCACGGCAGGGTTGGCCGCAGAGGCGGCCAGTGGCGGCAGCGTGCCGACGCACAGCTCGCTGACGTGGGTGCAGCGTTCGGAGAACGGGCAGCCCTTGGGCATGTTGGCCATGTTCGGCGGATTGCCGGGGATGCTGACCAGCTCGCTGCCGTCGTGGTCCAGCCGCGGCAGCGCGCCAAGCAGGCCGATGGTGTACGGGTGCGAGGGCTGGTAGAAGATGTCGTTGGCGCTGCCGTATTCCATCACGCGGCCGCCGTACATCACCATCACCTTTTCGCACAGGCCGGCCACCACACCCAGGTCGTGGGTGATCATCACGATGGCGGTGCCGAAGTCGCGCTGCAGGTCTTTCAGCAGGCTGAGAATCTGCGCCTGCACCGTCACGTCCAGCGCGGTGGTCGGCTCGTCGGCGATCAGCACTTCCGGCTCGCACAGCAGCGCCATCGCGATCATCACGCGCTGGCGCATGCCGCCGGAGAACTCGTGCGGGTACATGTCGATACGGCGCGCGGCCTCGGGGATGCGCACCGCTTCCAGCAGGCTGATCGCGCGCTTTTTCGCCTCGCGCCGGGTCATGCCCTTGTGCAGCTCCAGCACCTCGGTCATCTGCCGCTCCACCGTCAGGTAGGGGTTCAGCGAGGTCATCGGGTCCTGGAAGATCATCGACACGCGGTCACCGCGGATGCCGTTGAGCTGTTTCGGGCTCATGGTCAGCAGGTTCTGGCCGTTGTACAGCGCTTCGCCCGTGGCTTTGCCGTTTTTGGCAAGCAGCCCCATCATCGCCAGCACGCTCTGGCTCTTGCCGGAGCCGGATTCGCCGACGATGCCCAGGGTCTGTCCGGCCTGCAGCTCGAAGCTGACGCCGTTGACGGCGCTGACCAGACCGTCGGGGGTCTGGAACTGCACGCCGAGATTGTTTACTTGTAACAGGCTCATGCCGTTCTCCTCTTATCGGTCTTTCGGGTCCAGCGCGTCACGCATGCCGTCGCCGATATAGTTGGCGCAGTACAGGGTGAGCGACAGCATGGCCGCAGGGAACAGCAGCATCCACGGTGTGGTTTCCATCACCCCGGTGCCGTCTTCGATCAGTACGCCCCAGCTGGTCATCGGCTCCTGCACGCCAAGGCCGAGGAAGGACAGCACCGATTCGGTAAGGATCACGCCCGGCACCGTCACCGTGGTGTAGATCACCACGATGCCCAGCAGGTTGGGTACCACGTGGCGGAAGATGATGCTGCCGGTGGACACGCCGATGGCGCGCGCCGCCTCGACGAACTCCTTCGACTTCACCGACAGCGTCTGGCCGCGCACCACGCGCGCCATGTCCATCCACGAGAACACGGTGATGGTGAGCACCACCAGGTAGAACTCGCGACCGAGCAGGGTCACCATCAGGATGGCGATCAGCAGGTAGGGCACCGCGTACATCATGTCGACGATACGCATCATCACGGTGTCGACCTTGCCGCCGAGGAAGCCGGCGGTGGCGCCCCACACGATGCCGATGGTGACCGAGGCGATGGTGGCCAACAGGCCGACCATCAGCGAGATGCGGCCGCCGATCAGGGTGCGCACCAAGAGGTCGCGGCCGAGGTCGTCGGTGCCGAACAGGTGCAGGTTGTGCCAGGTCGGCGCCATCGCCATCGCATCCCAGTCGGTGTCCTCGTAGCTGTGCGGCAGCAGCATCGGCCCGAAAACACAGGCCAGCACCACCAGCACCAGCAGGATCAGGCTGACCACGGCCGCCTTGTTACGCAGGAAGCGTTCGCGGGCATCGGCCCACGGGCTGCGGCCTTCGACCGCGGCCATGCTCAGGTTGGCCGCCATGGCCTCGGCCATGGCCTTTTGTTTACTTCTGAACAGCATGTGCAAGCCCTCGCTCAGTAGCGGATTTTCGGGTCGAGATACGCGTAGGCGAGGTCAACCAGCAGATTGAGAATCACCGCGAACACGGTCACCAGTACCACCAGCCCCAGCACCAGCGTGTAGTCGCGGTTGGAGGCGCCGTTGATGATCAGCTTGCCCAGCCCCGGCAGGGAAAACACCGACTCGGTGACCACCGCCGAGGTGATCGACGAGATCGCCAGCGGGCCGAGCACCGACACCACCGGCATCAGCGCCGGTTTCAGCGCGTGGCGGAACACGATGGTCCGCAGAGGCAGGCCCTTGGCGCGCGCGGTGCGGATGAAGTTGCTGTTCAGCACCTCAATCAGGCTGCCGCGCATCACGCGGCCGATGGTGGACACGTTGATGAAGGTCAGCAGTGCGATCGGCAGCACCATGTAGCGCGGGTCGAAGTCGTTCCAGCCGCCGGCTGGCAGCACGCTCAGCCAGATGGCGAACAGCAGGATCAGCACCGGGCCGATCACGAACGAGGGGAAGGCGCTGCCGAGGTTGCCGACCAGCATCACGAAGTAGTCGATCAGGCTGTTCTGGCGCAGCGCGGCGACGATGCCCAGCGCCACACCGATAAACACCGAAATTAGCAGGGAGCCGCCGCCGATGGCCAGCGACACCGGCAGCGCATTGCCCACCAGCTCGTTGACGCTCCAGTCGGCGTAGCGGAAAGAGGCCCCGAGATCGCCTTGCAGCAGGCTCTTGAGGTAGAGCAGGTATTGTTGCCACAGCGGCAGGTCCAGATGGTACTTGGCCTGCAGGTTGGCCATCACCGCCGCGGAAACCTTGCGTTCGGTGTCAAACGGGCCACCGGGGGTGGCGTGCAGCATCAGGTAACAGACGGTGATGACGAGCAGCAACGTGGGGATCGTCATCAGCACGCGTCGTAAAGCGTAAGACCACATGGGAGTACTCCAGGGACAGATAGCGCTTTGCATTGCAGCAATGCGGGTGGGCAAGCGGCAGCAGCGCCGCGGATCGCGGCAGTGCAGCAATCGCCATCGCTTCAAACCAGACCGGGTGGCTCCGTCACGGAGCACACCCGGTCTGCGCACATCAGGGGCAAGCCCCGTCAGACTGCCATCAGCTCAGCTTAGTGCTTGATGATGTACAGGTCCTTGCTGCGGTAGCGGTCCATCGGATTCCTGGTGGTGTAGCCGCCGACGTAGGATTTCACCAGGCGCGGTACGGTGTACTGCAAGAGCGGGATCATCGGGTAGTCGTCCATGATCATCTTGGTGGCCTGGGTCAGCAGCTGCTTGCGCTGGGCCGGGTTCTGCGCCAGGTTGCCCTGCTTGATCAGCGCTTCGGCCTTCGGATTGCAGTTGAAGTTGTCGTTCTGCTCGGAGCCGCACTGCACCAGGGTCAGGAAGGTGCTGGCGTCGTTGTAGTCGGCTACCCAGCCGTTGCGGCCGATCTGGTAGTCGCCGTCATGGCGCTTCTTCAGCAGTACCTTGAACTCCATGTTTTCCAGCTCGGTATTGAGACCCAGCTTGCTCTTCCACTCCGAGGCCGCGAAGATCGCCATCTTCTTGTGGTATTCACTGGTGTTGTAGCTGAACTTGATCTTGCTGCCCGGCTTCACGCCGGCGGCGGCCAGCAGCTTCTTGGCTTCGGCCACGCGCTGCGCCATCGGCCACTTGGCCCAGTCGTAGCTGGTCACGTCGGCGCCGCTGGTGCCGCGCACGATGGCGCTGTAGGCCGGTACCTGGCCGTCGGCGGTGATCTTGGTGGCGAGGATGTCACGGTCGATGACCATGCTCAGCGCCTTGCGCACGCGCACGTCCTTCATCACCGGGTCCTTGTGGTTCAGGCCGTAGTAACGCAGGCCCAGCATCGGCGCGTTGCGGATGTCTTTCGGCAGCTCGGCCTTGTACTTCTCGTAGGTGCCTGGCGGCAGCTGGTACACCCAGTCGTTCTCGCCGGACAGGAACATCTTCACGTCGGCAAAACCGTCTTCGATCGGCAGGTAGGTGACGCGGGTCAGCTGCACGTTCTTGTTGTCCCAGTACTGCGGGTTCTTGGCCAGCACCACCTTGCTGTTAACCTGCCACTCCTTCAGCACGAAGGCGCCGTTGCTGACCATATTGCCCGGCTTGACCCAGTCCTTGCCAAACTTGTCGACGGCCGCTTTCGGTACCGGGCCCAGCTGGCCGTTGGACACCACTTCCGGCAGGAAGGCCACCGGGTACGGGGTCTTGATTTCGAGGGTGAACTTGTCCAGCGCCTTGACGCCGACATCGGCGACCGGCTTCTTGCCTTCGGCAGCTTCCACGCCGTTGAGCAGGAAAGCGCCGTAGGTGGTGGCGTAGGTGGAGGCAGTCTTCGGATCAAGGAAACGACGAATACCATAGACAAAATCATCGGCGGTCACGGTGCTGCCATCCGACCACTTCGCGTTCTTGCGCAGGGTGAATACCCAGGTGGTCGGATCTTTCTGCTTCCAGGATTCGGCCACACCCGGCACGACCTTGCCTTCGTTGTCGGTGGCGGTCAGGCCTTCGAACAGGTCGCGGACGAGGTTGTTGGCACCCACCGATTCGGCGATGGCCGGATCCAGCGATTCCGCCTCGGAACCGTTGTTGCGCACGATTTCCTGCTTGGCCGCCAGCGGCGTGCCGGCCGGTACCTTGGCGGCAAACGCGGCGCCGGATACGCCCAGGCCCAGGGCAACGGACGCTGCCAACACACTGATTGTCATGGTTTTTTTCATATTCTCCTGCTCTCCTTGAAACGACGAGGGCCAACCCAAGGCTGGCCCTCCGCACGATATGGATACAACACGCAAAGGCGGGGCAATTATGCCCAGCCATAAAGTGCGTCACAAGCACAAAAACACGAATTAGCCACCAAGACAAACAAAAAGCGTGGCATTTTTTTCACGCAACTAGAACAATTGCACCAAATTTATGCCAAGGCATGAGTCATACTCATGCCAGGCATTTCCAATGCACATGCTCGCCGGCGCGCAGCGGCACCAGCGTGTCGTTGCCGTAGACGATTTCCGCCGGCACCTGCCAGCTTTCCTTCACCAGGGTGATGGTGTCGCCGTTACGCGGCAGACCGTAGAACGCCGGGCCGTTGAAGCTGGCGAACGCCTCCAGCTTGTCCAGCGCGCCGGCCGCCTCGAACGCCTCGGCATACAGCTCGATCGCGGCATTGGCGGTGTACATGCCGGCGCAGCCGCAGGCGTTTTCCTTGGTGTGGCGCGCGTGCGGCGCGCTGTCGGTGCCGAGGAAGAACTTGTCGCTGCCGCTGGTCGCCGCCTTGAGCAGCGCCTCGCGGTGCCGTTCGCGCTTGAGCACCGGCAGGCAGTAGTGGTGCGGACGGATGCCGCCGGTGAACAGCGCGTTGCGGTTCATCAGCAGGTGATGGGCGGTGATGGTGGCGGCAACGTTGGCCGCAGCGCCGGCGACGTACTCCGCCGCCTGTTGCGTGGTGATGTGCTCGAACACCACGCGCAGTTGCGGCAAGCGCGCCATCAGCGGCTCGAACACGGTGTCGATGAACACTGCCTCGCGGTCGAACACGTCCACGGCAGGGTCGGTCACTTCGCCGTGCACCAGTAGCGGCATGCCGACTTCGGCCATCGCTTCCAGCGCCGCCATCGCGTTGTTCACGTCGCGCACGCCGGCGTCGGAGTTGGTGGTGGCGCCGGCCGGGTACAGTTTGATGCCGTGCACAAAACCGCTTTCCCTGGCCTTGCGCACTTCATCCGCGGTGGTGGTTTCGGTCAGGTACAGCGTCATCAGCGGCTCGAAGTTGCTGCCGGCCGGACGCGCGGCCAGGATGCGCTCACGGTAGGCGGCGGCCTGCGCCACGGTGGTCACCGGCGGCTTCAGGTTCGGCATGATGATGGCGCGGCCCATCTGGCGACAGGTATCCGGCAGCACCGCCGCCAGCGCCTCGCCATCACGGATGTGCAGGTGCCAGTCGTCGGGGCGGGTAAGAGTCAGTTGCATGGCAAAACCTTTCTGGAATAAAAAGCGGGCGCCGCCGTGGCGACGCCGGTGGTGTCTTATTTGCGGCGGATAACCAGCAGGAAGCGGCCATCCTCGCCGGTGGAGGACTCCAGCAATACGTTGCCGGTCTGGCGACAAAAGGCCTCGAAATCCTTGGGCGCACCGGGGTCGGTGGCGATGGCGGACAGCACCTGCCCGCTAGTCAGCCCGGCCAGCGCCTTTTTCGCGCGCAGGATCGGCAGCGGACAATTGAGACCGGACAGGTCGAGGTGAAGATCTGGCTGCATGAAAACTATCCCCTGCCATTACACGTTACAATGAAGCGGTCCATTTTAAGGTGCGCCGGCTGATTGCCCAAGTGCGCAATACCATTATATGTGTGTGATCGCCCTCGCCTACCAGACCGCCGCCTGCGGGCCGCTGCTGGTGGCGGCCAACCGTGACGAGTACTACGCCCGCCCCACTGCGGCGCTGGATTTCTGGCGCCCGGAGCACCCGGACGTGCTCGGCGGGCGCGACCTGCAGGCCGGCGGCAGCTGGCTGGCGATCGACGTGCGCGGTCGCTTTGCCGCCGTCACCCACATCCGCGAAGGCCGCACCCGCCCCGCGGCGCGCTCGCGCGGCGAGCTGGTCAAGCGCTTCGTCAGCGGCAACGAGTCGGCGCTGGAGTTCGCCGCCTGGCTCAAGGCCGAGCACGGCCAGTTCGCGCCGTTCAACCTGCTGTTCGGCGAGATCCGCAACCTGTTGCACTTCAACAGCCGCAGCGGCATGCTCAACCGCGTGCCGCCGGGCATCCACGTGCTGTCCAATGCCGACATGAACAGCCGCTGGTTCAAGTGTGAACAGCTGCGCACAAAGCTGCAGCAACAGGCGCGACCGCCGGTGGAGAACGACATCCTGCGCTGGCTCAGCGACCCGACCCCGGCACCGGTGGAACAATTGCCCAATACCGGCGTCGGCCTGGCCATGGAAAAAATGCTGTCGCCGGTGTTCATCAACGGTCGCGACTACGGCACCCGCGCCTCGTCGGTGCTGACGCTGAATGCGCGCGGCGAGTTAAGCTTTACCGAAGTCAGCTGGGGACTGGGCGGCCGTGAAAGCGGTCGCCGTCGCCAGACCATGCGCCTCACTCCCAACAGGAACCCATGATCGTGAAATACCTTGCCCCTGCCCTTCTCATCGCCCTTGCGGCCAACCTTGCACTGGCCGGCGCCCTGGGTAAAGACCGCCCGGTCCACAACAAGCAGAACTGGTACGAGGAAGAAGCCCCGTGGCAGGAAGCCAGCGTGCCGCTGCCCGAGTATCCGGCCAGCTTCGACTGGCGCGAGATCGAGATGCCCGGCGAGGTCAAACAGCGCGTGTTCATCGACGCCGGCTCGATCCAGATCGGCAGCGACGGCGTCACCCGCTTCACCCTGCGCCAGCTGAGCAGCAAGGGTGCAGAGAACATCAGCCGCGAAGGCGTACACTGCGACCAGCGCAGCCTGCGCAGCTACGGTTTTGCCGACGCGGCGGGCAAGCGCTGGATCGAATCGACCCGTGCCAAGTGGCAGAAAGCCAGCTTTGGCGATGCTTTCCGCCAGACCATGCTGAAAAACCTGTGCCCGGACGGTCCGGCGCCACGCAGCAGCGACGCGCTGCTGACCAACCTCAACAAGCCGGACGCCAAACCCCGCAAAGACTAATACCGCCATGACCGCCTCAGCCCCCACCCTGTCAGCCGGCCACAAGCTGCTCGGCCCCGCCCAGATCCTGCTTTCTGCAGTGGCCTTCGGCGCAATGGCGATCTTTGCCAAGCAAGCCTATGCCGATGGCGTCAGCACCGGCAGCCTGCTGTTCCTGCGCTTCCTGGTTGCCGGGTTGCTGTTGCTGCCGTGGGTGCTATGGCAGAGGCTGCCGTGGCCGCGCGGTCGCAGCCTGCTGACCCTGATCGCGATGGGTGCGGTCGGCTACGCCGGCATGTCGGCCTGCTATTTCAATGCGCTGCACTACGCGTCGGCCGGCACCGTGGCGCTGCTGCTGTACCTGTTCCCGGTGATCGTGATCCTGCTCTCCAGCCTGCTTGGCGAGCCGCTGACCCGGCGCCGCCTGCTGGCACTGCTGCTGGCACTGGGCGGGCTGACGGTCACCATCGGACTGGAGTGGTCGACCTCGCTGCACGGCCTGCTGCTGGGGCTGGGGGCGGCGCTGATCTACGCGCTATACATCCTGGCCGGTAGCCGTCTGCGCGAGCGTGGCCATCCGCTCACCTCGGCCTGCGTGGTGACGCTGTCGGCGGCGGTGTGCAATGGCGTGGTGGTCAGCCTGCAGGGACTGCAGCTGCCCGCGAGCGGCAACGGCGTACTGGCCATCGCACTGATCGCGCTGATTTCCACCGTTCTCGCCATCGCGCTGTTTCTCGCCGGACTGGAAAAGACCGACGCCACCCAGGCCTCGCTGCTGTCGACGGTGGAACCGGTGGTGACCGTGCTGCTGGCGGCGGTCTTTCTGGGCGAGGCCATCACCCTGTCGCAGCTGGCCGGCGGCGCGCTGATCCTGGCGGCGGTGGTGGTGATCAGCCGGGAACGCAAACCGGCGGAGCTGACGCTGACCGAGTGACACGCGGCCAGCCGACACGGTTTTTCCCGACAGCGACGGTGGCACCGGTATAATCTGCCGCTGTTTTTCGAATTAGGGTGTCATCGTGTCCGATCGTCTTGCCGTATTGCCGCAATACCTGCTACCCAAGCAGGCGCTGACCGCCTTTGCCGGCCGGGTCGCCAATGCCCGTGGCGGCGAGCGCACCACGCGGCTGATCCGCTGGTTCGTGCGCCGTTATCAGGTCAATATGGCAGAAGCCGCCAATCCGGACATCGCCAGCTACGACACCTTCAACGCCTTCTTCACCCGCGCGCTGCGCGACGGTGTGCGCCCGCAAGCGGACGCGGTGCTGACCTGCCCGGTGGATGGCGCCATCAGCCAGTTCGGCCGCATCGAAGACGACCAGATCTTCCAGGCCAAGGGCCACCACTACTCCACCACCGCGCTGCTGGGTGGCGACGCCGCGCTGGCCGCGCAGTTCGCCAATGGCCAGTTCGCCACTATCTACCTCAGCCCGCGCGACTACCACCGCATCCACATGCCGTGCGACGGCACGCTACGGCGCATGATCTACGTACCTGGTGCGCTGTTCTCGGTCAACCCGACCACCGCGCGCGGCGTGCCCGGCCTGTTCGCGCGCAACGAGCGCGTGGTGTGCGTGTTCGACACCGCGTTCGGCCCTATGGTGCTGACCCTGGTCGGCGCCACCGTGGTCGGCAGCATGGCCACCACCTGGCACGGCGTGGTCAACCCGCCGCGCCGCGGCGAGGTCACCGAGTGGACTTATGAAGGCCAGAATATCCGTCTGAGAAAAGGCGAGGAGATGGGCCGCTTCCTGCTCGGCTCCACCGTGGTGCTGCTGTTCCCGCAGCACAGCATGACCTTCAATCCGGCCTGGCTACCGACCAAACCGGTACGCCTCGGCGAGGCGATGAGCGCGCCGCGCTAGGACGGACACACTCCAACGCAAAACCGCGCGGCGATCACTCGCAGCGCGGTTTTTTCATGCGGCCAACCTTCAGGCCACGTCGGGCAGGCGGTGGAAGCTGGACGGCACGTCGTGCTCGTCGCCGAAGCTGACGAACTCCCACGCGTCCGGCGTCTCCAGCAGCACGCGCAGCAGCTTGTTGTTGAGCGCGTGGCCAGACTTGTGGCCGCTGAAGGCGGCAATCAGCGGATGACCGACGATGTACAGGTCGCCGATGGCATCCAGAATCTTGTGGCGCACGAACTCGTCCGGGAAGCGCAGCCCCTCCGGGTTGAGTACGTACTCGTCGTCGATCACGATGGCGTTGTTCAGGTTGCCACCGCGACCGAGGCCGTGGCTGCGCATGTACTCGACCTCGTGCATGAAGCCGAAGGTGCGCGCGCGGCTGATCTCGTCGATGTAGGAACGGTTGGCGAAATCGATGTGCACCGTCTGCGGCGCGCGGTTGAACGCCGGATGGTTGAACTCGATCGACAGCTCGACACTGAAGCCGTCGTGCGGCGCCAGCCGCACCCACTTGTCGCCTTCCACCACCTCGACCACCCGCTTGACGCGGATGAAGCGCTTGGGCTTGTCCTGGTCGACGATGCCGGCGCTTTGCAGCAGGAAAATGAACGGCGCGGCGGAGCCATCCATGATGGGCATCTCCGCCGCGGTGACGTCGATCAGCAGGTTATCGATGCCTAGCCCGGCAAAGGCGGACATCAGGTGTTCGATGGTGCCGATACGCACGCCGGTCTCGGAGACCAGCGTCGAGGAGAGGCGCGTATCGTTCACCAGCGAAGGATGCACTTTGACACTGACCGGCTCGGGCAGGTCGGTACGGCGAAACACGATGCCGGTATCGGGTGCCGCCGGGTTCAGGGTCAGTTTCACCCTTTCCCCCGAATGCAGGCCAACGCCGGTCGCGCTGATCGCTTTTTTCAAGGTGCGCTGCAAAATCATCACGTGCTTTCAGGCCGTTACAGTAACACCGATTCTAGCACAGCTCGCGCTAGTGCTTTATTGATTGACCGGATGCCGACTATAGGTCTGCGCTATCAGTCCGCCTGCTTGCGCAGGAAGGCCGGGATGTCGAACGACTCGCTCACCGACGGATCGGAGAAGTCGGCCGGGCCCGTGGCACGACGACGGTTATTGCGGATCACCGGCGGAATGTCGTAGTCCACATCCATCGCGAGATTGTCGGTGCCGGTCTTCACGATCTTGATGTATTCCGGACGCTCGTCGCGGCTGGTCTGCGGCTTCTGGCCGAGGCCGGTGGCGATTAGGGTCACGCGGATGGTGTCTTCCGGCATGTCTTCCACCTCGGCGGTACCGAACTTCACTTGCGCATCGTCGTCGGCGTACTGGCGGATGATGGACATGATTTCGCGGTATTCGCTCATCTTCAGGCAACCCGGCGCGGTGGAAATGTTCACCAGTACGCCACGCGCGCCTTCCAGCGTGATGTTGTCCAGCAGCGGGCTGGCCACGGCCTGTTCGGCGGCGACGCGGGCGCGGTCGATGCCGGAGGCAAACGCCGACCCCATCATCGCCAGACCCATCTCGCCCATTACCGCACGCACGTCGGCAAAGTCGACGTTGATCAGGCCCGGGCAGGTAATCACTTCCGAGATCCCGGCAACCGCACCCTTGAGCACGTCGTCAGCGGCACGGAAGGCGTCGCGCATCGACACGTCGTCACCCAGCACGTCCATCAGCTTCTCGTTCGGGATCACGATCAGCGAGTCGACGTGCTTCTTCAGCAGCTCGATGCCGTCGTTGGCGACGCGCATGCGCTTGCCTTCGTGATCGAACGGGCGCGTCACCACACCGACGGTGAGGATGCCCATTTCCTTGGCCACTTCCGCCACCACCGGCGCGGCGCCGGTACCGGTACCGCCGCCCATGCCGGCGGTCACGAACACCATGTTGGCACCGCGCAGCATCTCGGCGATGCGTTCGCGGTCTTCCAGCGCGGCGCTGCGGCCAACCTCCGGATTCGCACCGGCACCCAGACCGCGGGTCAGGTTGTTACCCAGCTGCAGCTTCTGCGCGGCCTTGTTGCGCTTCAGCGCCTGGGCGTCGGTGTTGGCGCAGATGAATTCCACGCCGTTCACCAGATTGTCGATCATGTTGTCGATGGCGTTGCAGCCGCCACCGCCGACACCGATCACCTTGATCACCGCCTCGGAGGCGGTTTCCTGCATTACTTCGAATACCATGCTCATTTTTTCTCTCCTGTTAAAAGATGAGCGAACCCGAGACCCTGGTCATGCTCAGAAATTTCCGGCAAACCAGGCTTTCATTTTTTGAAACATCTGTCCTACGCCGCCATCGTCCACCTTGTGGTGCACGCGCGGATTCATCTGATCCTTGCCGTACTGCAACAGGCCGACGCCGGTCGAGAAGCGTGGATTCTTCACCACTTCCGACAGACCGCCGACGTACTTCGGCACGCCGATACGCACCGGCATGTGGAACACTTCCTCGGCCAGCTCGACCATGCCCGGCATCAGGCTGGCGCCGCCGGTAATGACCATGCCGGACGACAATACTTCCTCGAAACCGCTGCGGCGCAGCTCCTGCTGCACCAGCTGGAACAGTTCTTCCACCCGCGGCTCGATCACTTCGGCCAGCGTGGCGCGCGACATCTGGCGCGGGCCGCGCTCGCCCACGCCCGGCACCTCGATCATCTGCGAGGCGTCGGCCAGCGACACCAGCGCCACGCCGTGCTGGATCTTGATGTCTTCCGCTTCCTTGGTCGGGGTGCGCAGTGCCATCGCGATGTCGTTGGTGATCTGGTCACCGGCAATCGGGATCACCGCGGTATGGCGGATCGCGCCGTTGGTGTACACCGCGATGTCGGTGGTGCCACCGCCGATGTCGATCAGGCAGACACCCAGTTCCTTCTCGTCCTCGGACAGCACCGCCATCGCCGACGCCATCGGCTGCAGCACCAGGTCGGACACTTCCAGCCCGCAGCGGCGCACGCACTTGGCCACGTTCTGCGCCGCGGATACCGCGCCGGTGACGATGTGCACCTTGGCCTCCAGCCGCACGCCGCTCATGCCCAGCGGCTCGCGCACGCCCTCCTGGCCGTCGATGCTGTACTCCTGGGTCAGGATGTGCAGCACCTGGTGATCCGGCGGAATGGTCACCGCGCGCGCGGTTTCGATCACGCGCTCGATGTCCATCGCGGTCACCTCGCGGTCCTTGATCGCCACCATGCCGTGCGAGTTGACGCTCTTGATGTGGCTGCCGGCGATGCCGGTAAACACCTGGTGTATCTTGCAGTCGGCCATCAGCTCGGCCTCCTCCAGCGCGCGCTGGATCGCCTGCACCGTGGACTCGATGTTGACCACCATGCCGCGCTTCAAGCCGCGCGACGGCACCTGGCCCATGCCGATGATGTTGATCTGGCCTTCTTCCAGCACCTCGGCGACGATCGCGACGATCTTCGAGGTCCCGATATCCAGGCCGACCAGCATGTTCTTGCTTTCTTTAGGTTTGCTCACCTGTCGCTCCAACACTCAAAGCTTGTTTGCTGTTGCCGTGCTTGCCGCCTTGTAATCCGGCATCTTCACGGCAAATCCATTGGGGTAACGCAGGTCGATGTACTCGATGCGATACGGCATGTTGGCCAGGCTGCGCGGCCAGTATTCGACAAAGCGCGCCAGGCGTTCCTTCACCGGGCCACGTCCCAGCTCCAGCATTACCCCGTTATCCAGTTCCATCTTCCAGGCGCGGCGCTCGCTCAACCACAATTGCCGCACTTTCAGCCTGGCCTGCCCCAGTACCGACCCGAACGTGTGCAGGGCCTGTACCATTTCCTTCTCACTGCCCGCCGGCCCGAACAGCACCGGCAACGGCTGGTCGCTGGCCGCATCGAACCAGCGGCCTTCCTTGCTGATCAGCCCGTTTTCTCCCCAGCGCGCCACCGCGACGTGTTCCGCGATGGTGATCTGCAGGCTGTCCGGCCACGTCCGTCTCACCTGCGCCTCGCGCACCCACGGCAGCTTCTCGAACGCCGCACGCGTCTTGCTGATGTCCAGCGTGAAGAAGGTGCCGGACAGCTCGTGCTTCGCGATGTACTTCAACTGCACCGGTGTCACCTTCACGAACTGGCCGCCGATCGCGATACGCTTGACCGGAAACAGCGGCGAATGCGTCAGCCACACCCCGGCGCTGTACAGCAACATCAGCAGCGCGGCCAGCAACAACATGTTCGCCAGCGCGCGCAATACCGCATGGTTATCCCACATGAGCTGCCGCCAGCACCTGTACGCACAGATCCTCGTAGGACAAGCCCTCGGCCCGCGCCGCCATCGGCACCAGACTATGACTGGTCATGCCCGGGTTGGTATTGGCCTCAAGCAAATAAATGCCACCTTGTTCGTCCATCAGGAAGTCGATGCGCGCCCAGCCGCGGCAACCCAGCACGCGGAAAGCCTGCAGCGCCAGCTCGCGCGCACGCTGCTCGACGTTGGCCGCAAGGCCGGACGGGCAGCGATACACGGTGTCGTCGCGGAAATACTTGGCCTGGTAGTCGTAGTACTCGGTGGCCGGCTCGATCTTGATGGTCGGATAGGCCTTGCCGTCGATCACCGCGCAGGTGTACTCGCCGCCGCCGATGAACTGCTCGGCAATCACGATCTCGTCGTACTGACGCGCCTCTTCGTACGCCGCCTTCAGGCCACCGTGTTCCTTCACCTTGGTCACGCCGATGCTGGAGCCCTCGGTGGACGGCTTGACGAAGATCGGCAGGCCGAGGCGGGCCTCGATGGCGTCGAAGTCGCTGTCATCGTTCAGCAGCTCGAAGTCCGGGATCGGCAGGCCGGCGCCCTTCCACAGCAGCTTGGTGCGCCACTTGTCCATGCAGATCGCCGACGCCATCACGCCGCAGCCGGTATAGGGAATGGCCATGCTCTCCAGCGCGCCCTGCAGCGTGCCGTCCTCGCCGAACGGGCCGTGCAGGATGTTGAACACGCGGGCAAAACCTTCCGTCTGCAGCGCCGACAACGGCTTCTCTGACGGGTCGAACTTGTGCGCGTCCACGCCCTTGCTCTGCAGCGCGGCCAGCACGCCGTTGCCGCTCATCAGCGACACTTCGCGTTCGGCGGAGCTGCCGCCCATCACCACTGCCACCTTGCCAAATTGCTTCATCATGTTTCCTTGCTGCCGCGTGAGCCGCACGCGGCCAACCTTGTCCTGGGTTATGCCTTGCTCGCCGCGACCAGCTTGGCCGGGATGCCGCCGATGGAACCGGCGCCCATGGTGATCACCACGTCGCCGTCGCGCACCATGTCGCTGATGGTCTGCTGCATGTCGGCGATCTGCTCGACGAATACCGGCTCCACCTTGCCGCCCACACGCACGGCACGGGCCAGCGCGCGGCCGTCGGCGGCCACGATCGGCGCCTCGCCGGCGGCGTACACCTCGGCCAGCAGCAGGCAGTCGACGCCGTTCAATACCTTGACGAAGTCCTCGAACAGGTCGCGGGTACGGCTGTAGCGGTGCGGCTGGAAGGCCAGCACCAGCCGCTTGTCCGGGAAGGCGCCGCGCACCGCAGCCAGCGTCGCCGCCATTTCCACCGGATGGTGGCCGTAGTCGTCGATCAGGGTGTAGCTGCCGCCATCCCTGGCCGGCAGCTCGCCGTAGCGCTGGAAGCGGCGGCCGACACCGGCAAACTCGGCGAGACCGCGCTGGATCGCCTCCACCTCGGCGCCGCACTCCAGGCCGATGGCGGTGGCCGCCAGCGCGTTCAACACGTTGTGGCGGCCCGGCATGTTCAGCGTCACCGGGAAGCGCAGACCCTCGGCCTTGACCACCACGTCGAAGTGCATGCGACCGGCGTCGGCAACCACGTTCTCGGCGTAGACATCGGCGCTGTCGTCCAGGCCGTAGGTGGTCACCGGTTTTTTCAGTTGCGGCACGATACTGCGTACGTGCTCGTCGTCGACGCACAGCACCGCGCGGCCGTAGAACGGCAGGTGGTGGATGAAGTCGACGAAGGCCTGCTTCAGCTTGTCGAAGCTGTGGTCGTAGGTGTCCATGTGGTCGGCGTCGATATTGGTCACCACCGACATCACCGGCTGCAGATACAGGAAGGAGGCGTCCGACTCGTCGGCCTCGGCCACCAGGTACTCGCCACTGCCCAGGCGGGCATTGGTGCCGGCCGCGGTCAGCTTGCCGCCGATCACGAAGGTCGGGTCAAGGTTGGCCGCACCCAGCACCGACGCGGTCAGGCTGGTGGTGGTGGTCTTGCCGTGGGTGCCGGCGATGGCGATGCCCTGCTTGAAGCGCATCAGCTCGGCCAGCATCATCGCGCGCGGAATCACCGGCACGTGATTGGCCTGTGCTTCCTGCACTTCCGGGTTGTCGGCCTTCACCGCGGTAGAGGTCACCACCACGTCGGCGCCCTTGATGTAGGTGGCGTCGTGACCAAAGAAGATGCGCGCGCCCTGCTCGGTCAGGCGCTTGGTCGCGGCGTTGTCGGCCATGTCGGAACCGGACACGGTATAGCCCAGGTTCAGCAGCACCTCGGCGATGCCGCACATGCCGACGCCGCCGATGCCGACAAAGTGTATGTGTTTGACGCGATGTTTCATGGTGTCTTCTCTTGCTCGGGTCCCGTCGGGCCCCTGTTCTATTCGTTATCCGCCAGCGCCTGGCACAGGTCGGCCACCCGGGCTGCCGCGGCCGGCTTGGCCAGCGTTCGCGCCTGCTCGGCCATCTGCAGCAGCTGCGGACGGGTGAGACCGCCCAACAGCTCAGCCAGTTGCTGCGGATTCATGTCTTGTTGCGGCAGGTGGATGGCCGCGCCATGGGCCGCCATCCACGCCGCGTTGTCGCGCTGGTGCGAGGTGGTAGACACCACCAGCGGCACCAGGATGCTGGGCACACCGGCGGCGCACAGTTCGCTGACGGTGATCGCGCCGGCACGGCACAGGATCACGTCGCAGTCGGCCAGCAGAGCGGCCATATTGTCGATGAAGGGCAGCAGCGTCACGTCGCGGCCAACCTTGAGGCCGGCGGCGGCGTACGCCTGCTGCACCGCGTCGAAGTTCTTGTCGCCGGTCTGGTGCGTGAGCAGCGGCCGTGCCTCGGCCGGCAGCAGCGCCAGCGCCTGCGGCAGGGTATCGTTCAGCACCTTGGCGCCCAGGCTGCCGCCCACCACCAGCACGCGCAGCGGGCCAGTACGACCGGCAAAACGCTCGGCCGGCGGTGTCATCTGCTCGATCTCGGCGCGCACCGGGTTGCCGGTAACCACCGCCTTGTTCAGGCGCGCGGCCTCGCCGTCGAAGCCGCAGGCCAGATGGTCGGCAAACGGCAGCAGCGCCTTGTTGCTCAGCAGCAGGCCGGCGTCGGCGTTGACCATCACCAGCGGCTTCCACAGCAGCGCGCCGGCGAGACCGGTCGGCAGGCACACGTAGCCGCCCATGCCCAGGATCACGTCCGGGCGGTGTTCGAACATCAGCTTCAGGCTGCGCACGAAGGCGGCGCCCAGCTGCAGCACACCCTTGAACGAACCGAACAAACCCTTGCCGCGCACGCCGTGGAACGCCAGCCGGATCAGCGGGATGCCGGTCGGCGGCACCAGCTTGTTTTCCATGCCACGCTCGGTGCCGATCCACAGCACTTGCCAGCCGCGCCGTTGCAGCTCGCGGGCAACGGCGATGCCGGGGACGATGTGTCCACCCGTGCCTGCCGCCATTACCATCACCGTGCGTTTTGTCATCTCTTGCTTTCTCTTGCTCCGGCCCTGCCGGTTATTCATTGCCGTTGCGGCCAACGTTGGCCGCAACGTGATTCTTTAAATCTTGAAACCTCGCATGAGGCGTCAATTTTTCCTTCGCCGCTACGCGCCTCGGACAACCCGCCGGCTACGCCGCTGCGCGGCTTGCTGCCTTGCGGCAGCCTGATGCGCGACCTTAAACCTTGAAGCCGCGCATGAGGCGTCGGTTTTCATAATCCACTCGCAGCAGCACCGCCAGCGACGCGAGGTTGCACAGCATGGCCGAGCCGCCGAAGGACATCAGCGGCAGGGTCAGGCCCTTGGTCGGTAATAGCCCCATGTTCACGCCGACATTGAAGAAGGTCTGGATGCCCAGCCAGATGCCGATGCCCTGCGCCACCAGCGACGGATAGTAGCGTTCCAGCTTCTTCGCCTCGGTACCGATATGGAAGGCTCGGCGCACGATCCACGCGTACAGCCCCAGCACCACGCAGATGCCGATGAAGCCGAATTCCTCCGAGATCACCGCCATGATGAAGTCGGTGTGCGCCTCCGGCAGGTAGAACAGCTTCTCGATGCTGCCGCCGAGGCCGACCCCCAGCCACTCACCACGGCCGATGGCGATCAGCGAGTGCGACAGCTGGTAGCCCTTGCCGTACGGGTCTTCCCACGGATCGAGGAAACCCAGCACCCGCTTCACGCGGTACGGCGAGGTCACGATCAGCAGCACGATCGCCACCACCGCCATCGCGGCCAGACCGGCAAAGATGCGCAGGTTGATGCCGCCCAGAAACACGATGCCCATGGTGATGCTCATCACCACCATCAGCGCGCCGAAGTCCGGCTCCGCCAGCAGCAGGAAGGCCACCACCACGATCGCCATCAGGATGGGCAGGAAGCCCTGGCTGAAACTGTGCAGCTTGGCCGCCTTGCGCACGGTGTAGTCGGCGGCGTAGATCACCGCCGCCAGCTTCATCACTTCCGACGGCTGCAGGTTCAGCACCAGCAGGTTGATCCAGCGCCGCGAGCCGTTCACCACCTTGCCGATGCCCGGGATCAGCACCAGGATCAGCAGGAAGCCGGCCAGCAGGAAGAACTTGCCCGCGTACTGCTGCCACATGCTGGTCGGTATCTGGAAGGTGATGTAGGCGCCAACCAGGCCAATGGTCATGAAGATCATGTGGCGGAACAGGTAGAAGTAGCGGCTGTTGGTGGCCGGATCGGCCTCGGCATAGGCAATCGATGCCGAGAACACCATCACCAGGCTGATCGACAGCAACAGCGCAATCGCCCACATCAGCGCCTCGTCCATGACGGTGATGGCGCTGCCGTGGGAATAGTGGCTGCGTGCGGCGTTCATCACGACGGTTGCTCCGCTTGCAGTTGCGCGACGCTGTCGATGAACACCTGGGCGCGATGCGCGTAATTCTTGAACATGTCCAGGCTGGCGCAGGCCGGCGACAGCAGCACCACGTCGCCGCTTTGCGCCTGTGCGGCGGCGACGCGGGTCGCCTCCTCCAGCGTGGCGCAATCGGTGAGCGGCACGCCGCTGCCGGCCAGTGCGGCGCGGATGGCCGGTGCGTCGCGACCGATCAGCACCACCGCGCGGGCGATGCGGGCACAGGCCGGCGCCAGCGGCGCGAAATCCTGGCCCTTGCCGTCGCCGCCGGCGATCAGCACCACCTTGCGGGTCATGCCGTTCAGCGCCGCCTCGGTGGCGCCGACGTTGGTACCCTTGGAGTCGTCGATGTACATCACGCCGCCGAATTCGGCGACGAACTCGACGCGGTGCGCGAGGCCACGGAAGGTTTTCAGTGCCGGCAGCAGCTGTTCGCGCGCAAGGCCGATCGCCTCGCACAGCGCCAGCGCCGCCAGCGCGTTAGCCGCGTTGTGCAGGCCCTGCAGCGGCATGTCGGCGCAGTCGAACACCGGCTGTCCGGCGATGGCCAGCCGATAACAGCCATCCGTCTGCTGCAGCGCGTAATCGGCCTGCTCGCGCAGCGAGAACCACGCGATGCGACGCCCGGCGCGCGCCATCGCGCGGCAGAAAACGTCGTCGCGGTTCAACACCTGCACGCCGTCGCCGTTGAAGATGGCGGTCTTGCTGTGCGCGTAATCGAGCAGGTCGTGGTAACGGTCGAGATGGTCTTCGGAAATGTTCAGCACCGTGGCGGCATCAGCGCACAGACTGGTGGTGGTTTCCAGCTGGAAGCTGGACAGCTCGACCACCCACACGTCAGGATGCTTGCCGGCGGCTTCGCGCTCGGCCAGCGCGGTCAGCACCGGCAAGCCAATATTGCCGCAGACAACCGTATCCAGTCCGGCGGCCTCGCACAGGTGACCGACCAGGCTGGTGACGGTGCTCTTGCCGTTGGAACCGGTAATGGCGATGACCTTGGCGCCGCTGCCGGCAATGGCGCGCGCCCACAATTCCACGTCACCCACCACCTCGCCGCCACGACGGGCGAAGTCGGCGATGGCCGGGCTGCGGCAGCTCACGCCGGGGCTGACCATCAGCATGTCGGCGTCGGCGAAGGTGGCATCGGCGAAGGCCCCCAGGCGCAGCGACACGCCCAGCTCGGCCGCAACGTTGGCCGCATTGGCCGGCTGATCGCGACTATCGGCGATGGTGACGTGCGCACCGTGCGCCAGCAGCCAGCGCGCGGCGGAAACGCCGGTGTCGCCCAGGCCGATAACGATGACGTGACGCTTAGCCAGATCCATGGTCGCTTTCCTTAACGCAGTTTCAGCGTGGCAAGACCTGCCAGCACCAGCATCATGGTGATGATCCAGAAGCGGACCACGACCTGGGTCTCCTTCCAGCCTTTGAGTTCGTAGTGGTGATGCAGCGGCGCCATGCGGAACACGCGCTTGCCGGTGAGCTTGAACGACGCCACCTGGATCATCACCGACAGCGCCTCGACCACGAACAGGCCGCCCATGATCAAGAGCACGATTTCCTGGCGCACGATCACCGCCACGGTGCCCAGCGCGGCGCCCAGCGCCAGCGCGCCGACGTCACCCATGAATACCTGCGCCGGGTAGGCGTTGAACCACAAGAAGCCGAGGCAGGCGCCGCAGATGGCGGCGCAGAACACCACCACCTCGTGCGCACCGGGCACGAAAGGCATGCCCAGGTATTTGGAGAACACCGCGTGGCCGGCGACGTAGGCGAAGATGGACAGGCCGGCGGCCACCATCACTACCGGCAGCGCGGCGAGGCCGTCCAGGCCGTCGGTGAGGTTGACCGAGTTGGAGGTACCGACAATCACGAAATAGGTCAGCACGCAGAAACCGATGCCGCCCAGCGGATAGATGATGTTCTTGAAGAACGGGATGATGAATTCGGTGGAAGCCGGCAGCTTGGCGGTGGTAATCAGGAACACGCCGGCCGCGATGGCGATGGTCGATTGCCACGCCATCTTGAAGCGGGCGGACACCCCGTTCGGGTCCTTGTACACCACCTTGCGCCAGTCGTCGTAGAAACCCAGCGCGCCGGTGCCCAGCGTCACCGCCAGCAGCAGCCACACGTACTGGTTGGACAGGTCGGCCCACAGCAGCGTGGTGACGCTCATCGCCAGCAGGATCAGCGTACCGCCCATGGTCGGGGTGCCGGTCTTCACCAGATGGGTCTGCGGGCCGTCGCTGCGCACCGCCTGGCCAACCTTGAGCTCGGTCAGCTTGGCGATCACCCACGGTCCCAGCCACAGCGAGATCCCCAGCGAGGTCAGCGCCGCCATCACCGCACGCAGCGTGACGTAATTGAGGACGTTGAAAGCCCGGATGTGGTCCTTCAGCAATTCAGCCAGTAACAGCAGCACGTTCAGCCCTTCCCGTTTTCTTGTTGTGATGTTTGCAGGTGCGCAACGACCCGTTCCATGCGCATGAAGCGCGACCCCTTGACCAGCACCGTGCTGGCCGGGGTGAGCACGACATCCAGCCGCGCCAGCAGCGCGTCGATGCCGTCGAAATACTCGGCACCGGTGCCATAGGCGGTGGCGGCATTGCGCGCCAGTTCGCCCAGGCACAGCAGCGCCTCGATGCCGCTCGCGCGGGCGTGGGCGCCGACCTCGGCGTGCAGTGCCGGCGCGGTGTCACCCAGCTCGCCGATCTGCCCCATCACGAACACGCGTGGCGCCGGATAGGCGGCCAACACGTCGATACCGGCCTTCATCGAGTCCGGATTGGCGTTGTAGGTGTCGTCGATCACGCAGGCGCCGCAGGCGGCCTGCTTCAGCTGCAGACGGCCCTTCACGCCGGCAAAGGCGGCGAGGCCGGCGGCGATGGCGGCCAGCGGCACATCCAGCGCCAGCGCCACCGCGGCGGCGGCCAGCGCGTTGCGCACATTGTGTTCGCCGGCGGCCGGCAGCTCGATCGCCTGCTCGCCCTGCGGGCAGACCAGCACAAAGCGGCTACCGCTAGCGCTGGCGGCGATGTCGCGGGCGCTGACGTTGGCCGCAGCATTCAGGCCAAAGCTCAGCTGGCGATGCGCTCCGGCGGCAGCGGCGAAGACCGGCTGCTGCGCGTCGTCGGCGTTGATGATGGCCACGCCTTCAGGGGTAAGGCCTTCGAAGATCTCGCTCTTGGCGCGGGCGATGTCGGCGGTGCTGTCGAAGCCGCCGCCCAGATGCGCGCGCATGGCGTTATTGACCAATGCCACCTGCGGCCGCGCGAGGCCGGTCAGGTAGCGGATCTCGCCGAAATGGTTCATGCCCATCTCGATCACCGCGTAGCGGTGTGCGGCGGCCAGCGCCAGCAGCGTCAGCGGCAGACCGATGTCGTTGTTGAAGTTGCCGGCGGTGGCGTGCACGGCGTCGTCGCCAGCATGGGCACGCAGGATGGCAGCCACCATTTCCTTGACCGTGGTCTTGCCGTTGGAGCCGGTGATGCCGACGCGCTTCACGTCCAGACGCGCGCACCAGGCGGCGGCCAGGGTGCCCAGCGCCAGGCGCGGGTCGTCGACGCGGATCACGCTGCCGCCAGCCGCCGCGAAATCACGACGCACCAGCGCGAAGGCACCCTTGGCCAGCACGTCGGCTACGAAGTCGTGCGCGTCGAAGTTGTCGCCCTTCAGCGCCACGAACAGGTCGCCGTCCTGCACCGCGCGGCTGTCGGTGACCACGCGCTTGAACACGGCATCGCTGCCGGCCAGCTCGCCGGACAGGATGCGGGCGGCTTCACTCAGCTGCAGCATGTTTGGCTCCCCAGGCGGTCAGCGCGTCTTCGGCAACGCGGAAGTCGGAGAACGGCTGCTTCACGCCGGCGATGTCCTGGTACTCCTCGTGACCCTTGCCGGCGATCAGCACCACGTCGCCGACGCGCGCCTGCAACACCGCCCAGTGAATGGCGGCGGCACGATCGACTTCGACATGACCCGGCGCCTGCATGCCGGCCAGGATGTCGTCGATGATGGCCTGTGGCTCTTCGTTGCGCGGGTTGTCGCTGGTCACTACCGCCACGTCGGCGATGCGCTCGGCGATCCCGCCCATGATTGGACGCTTGCCCTTGTCGCGATTGCCGCCACAACCGAACACGCAGAACAGCTTGCCGCCGGCGGGGCGGATCTCGGCCAGGGTCGCCAGTGCCTTGTCCAGCGCGTCCGGGGTGTGCGCGTAGTCGACCACCACCAGCGGCTCCAGGCTGCTGCCGATGCGCTGCATGCGGCCGCGGGCCGGCTGGATCTTGCCCAGCACGCGCGCAGCGTCGTCCAGCGCCACGCCGTTGGCGCACAGCACCGCGAGGCAGGCCAGCATGTTGGCCGCATTGAAACGGCCCAGCAGCGGACTCTTGATCTCTGCCTCGCCCCACGGCGTGGTCACGGTCAGCTGCAGACCGTCAAGGTTGGCCGCAAGGCTCAGCGGGCGCACGTCGCCCTGCTCCAGGCCGTAGGTGATCACGCGGGTCTTGCTGGCGTCGATGCCGGCAGCCAGGGTGCGGCCGAAGTCATCGTCGGCATTGATCACCGCGTGCTGCAGGCCTTCCCAGTGGAACAGCTTGGCCTTGGACGCGCCGTACTCGGCCATGCTGCCGTGGTAGTCCAGGTGGTCGCGGGTCAGGTTGGTGAACACCGCGCTGCGGAAGGCCACGCCGTTGACGCGGAACTGGTCGAGGCCGTGGCTGGACACCTCCATGCTCACCACGCTGGCGCCCTGGCGGCGGTATTCCGCCAGCTTCTGCTGCACGGTGATCGGATCGGGGGTGGTGTGGGTGGTTTCGGTCAGTTCGCCGTAAAAGCCGTTGCCGACGGTGCCGATCAGCGCCGCCTTCTCGCCCAAGAGCGCGTAGGCCTGCGCCAGCCAGTGCGAGATCGAGGTCTTGCCGTTGGTACCGGTGATGCCGATCACCGCCATGTCGCGGCTGGGGTAGCCGTAGACGTGGGCGGCGACGATGCCGGCACGCTCGCGCAGATGCGGCACCGCCAGATTGGGTACCTGCCACGCCGGATTCCACTGGAAACCGTCGGCGTCGTCCCACAGCACTGCGGCGGCGCCCTTTTCCAGCGCGGCAGCGATGAAGTCGCGGCCGTCGCTGTACTCGCCGCGGCAGGCGAGAAATACGTCGCCGGGGAACACGCGGCGGCTGTCCGCCTCGACGCGGGAAATCGCGACGCCCAAACCCTGCAACACGGCAGGGTCCCAGTCAGGCAAGTCGATCAGGCTTGTTTTCATGTTTCTTCCCGCACTTCCGAAATCTGGTGTTCCGGAATCAATGTATTGTTGGAGGGAGCATCCGGCTCGACCCCCATAATCCGCAAACTGCCGGCCATGATGTTGGAGAACGCCGGCCCGGCCACCGCACCACCGTAGTAGGAACCGGCGCCCGGCTCATCGATCATGATGGCCACGATCAAACGTGGCGCAGTCGCCGGCGCAAAACCGACAAATAAACCAATATGCTTGTTGGCCGCATAGGCGCCACCGACCAGCTTGCGCGCGGTCCCGGACTTGCCGCCGACGCGGTAGCCCAGCACTTGGGCACGCACCGCGGTACCGCCTTCTTCCGTCACCGACACCATCATGTCCCGCATTTTTTTCGCAGATTCAGGCTTGATCAGGCCCTTGCCTGGCAGCGGCGAGGCGAGACGGGTAAACGACACCGGCAGCAGCGCGCCCCCGTTGGTAAACACCGTGTACGCACGCGCCAGCTGCAACAGGCTGACCGAGACGCCATAACCGAACGACATGGTGGCCTGCTCGATCGGGCGCCAGTTCTGCCAGTCGCGCAGGCGGCCGGCGCTTTCACCCGGGAAGCCCGTCTGCGGGCTTTGCCCGAAGCCGGCCTGCCGGTAAAACGTCCACATATCCTCCGGCGAGAACATCGCCGCCATCTTCGAGGCACCCACGTTCGACGATTTCTGGATGATCTGCGTCACCGTCATCGCTGGCTTCGGGTGCGTGTCGCGCACCGTGGCCGGACCGATACGGTAGGTCTGGGTGTCGAACACCGTGTCCGGCGTCACCTTGCCGGCATCTAGCGCCATCGCGATCGGGAACGGCTTCATGGTCGAGCCGGGCTCGAACATGTCCACCACCGCGCGGTTGCGCCGCATTTCCGGCTCCAGCACCGCACGGTTGTTCGGGTTGTACGACGGGGTGTTGGCCAGTGCCAGCACCTCGCCGGTACGGGCATCCAGCACCACCACGCCGCCGGCTTTTGCCTTGTTCACGTCCATCGCCGCCTTCAGCTCGCGGTAGGCGAGGTACTGAATGCGCTTGTCGATCGACAGCTGCAGCGTCTGGCCGTCACGCGGCGGCTCGATCACCGCCAAGTCTTCCACGATGTGGCCGCGGCGGTCTTTCAGCACCGTGCGGCTGCCGTGCCTGCCGGCGAGCATCTTCTCGCGCGTCAGCTCGAAACCTTCCTGCCCCTTGCCGTCCACGCCGGTAAAACCGACCACGTGCGCCAGCATCTCGCCGGCCGGATAGTAGCGGCGGAATTCCTGCTGCTTCGCGATCCCCGGAATCTCCAGCGCCATCACCTGCTGCGCCAGCGCCGGACTGATCTGGCGCTTGAGATAGACAAACTCGCGCTTGTTGTCCGACAGCTTGTGCATCACTTCGTCCAGCGGCATCTCCAGCAGCCGTGCCAGCTGCTGCAGCTTGGCGGCCGGCACCGTGCGCAGATCCATGTCCACCGGGCTGGCCCAGATCGACTGCACCGGGGTGCTGATCGCTAGCGGCTCGCCGTTGCGGTCGGTAATCTCGCCGCGGTTGGCCTCCAGCAGCAGCGAGCGGCGGAAGCGCGCATCGCCCTGGTTCTGCAGGAAATCCTGCTGCACCACCTGCAGATAGATCGCCCGCGCCAGCAAGGCCAGCAGCAGCGCCCCCAGCAAGGACAGCACCACGGCGACCCGTCCCGGTGCCAGTCGCATCGCCGGCTTCAGGTTCTGCTGGTAACGTGGCGTGTACACACGGCTCATCGCACACCCTCAGGCGTGATCACGTGCACCTGGCGCTGGCTCGGCGTCAGCATCTGCAAGCGCGCGGCGGCGGTCTTCTCGATCAGCGCATGCGCGCCCCAGGTGCTCTGTTCCAGCGTCAACTGCCCGTACTCCACATCCAGCTGGCGTGCCAGCTTTTGTTCTTTTTCCAGCTCGTAGTACAGCTTGCGCGCCACGTGGGTGGAGCTCACTACCGACATCGCACACAGGATCAACATCAGCAGCAAAACTGCATTCAGCTTGTTAAGGCTCACGCTGTACCCTGCCACTGCCCGCCGATGCGCTCGGCCACGCGCATGATCGCGCTACGCGCACGCGGGTTGGCGGTCACTTCCGCCTCGCTGCAGCGGATGGCCTTGCCCACCGGCTTGATCGCCGCCTCGGGAATATCGCAGGCGCGCACCGGCACCCACGACGGCAGCTTGTCGGTGGTGCTGGCATCGCGGATGAAATTCTTCACGATGCGGTCTTCCAGCGAATGGAAGCTGATCACCGCCAGGCGTCCGCCCGCGGCCAACCTTGCCACCGTCTGCGGCAGGATTTCCTTCAGTTCGTCCAGCTCGCGGTTGATGTAGATCCGGATCGCCTGGAAGGTACGCGTCGCGGGGTCCTGACCCTGTTCGCGAGTACGGACGTTTTTCCCAACGAGCACAGCGAGCTCACGCGTCGTTTCGAGGGGCCGTTCAGCCCTGTGCGCAACAATGGCTGCTGCGATCTTGCGAGCAAACCGCTCTTCACCATAAGTCTTGATAACCTCTGCAATATCCGCCTCGTCTGCCGTGGCCAGCCACTGTGCGGCTGTCTGGCCGCGGGTGGTGTCCATGCGCATGTCCAGCGGCGCGTCAAAACGGAAGCTGAAACCGCGGCGTCCGTCGTCAATTTGCGGGGACGAAATCCCCAGGTCCATCAGCACGCCGTCGACCTGGCCCACGCCCAGCGCGTCCAGCTCGGCGGCAAAGGCGGCAAAGCCGTTGTGCACGATGGTAAAGCGGGCATCGCTGGCCGCAAGGGCGGTGGCGACCGCAATCGCCTCCGGGTCCTTGTCGAAGGCGATCAGCCGGCCGTTCGGGCCCAGCTGCGACAAAATCAAGCGACTGTGGCCGCCGCGCCCGAAGGTGCAATCAACGTAAACGCCATCCTTGCGGATGGCGAGCGCCTCTACGGCTTCGTCGAGCAGCACCGTGCGGTGAACAAAAACTGCGTCGGTCAAAGTGTGAAATCTCCAAGGTGCTGCGCCAGTTCGGCCGGATCAAGCGCCAGCGCAGCATCGGTCTGCGCGTCCCACTGGGCGGCATCCCACAATTCAAATCGGTTACCCATGCCCACCAGCGCCACGTCCTTGTCCAGCTTGACCAGCTCGCGCAGGCGAGCCGGCAGCAGGATGCGGCCGGCGGCATCCATTTCCAGCAGGTCGGCGTGGCCAAGCATCAGGCGCTGGTAGCGCTTCAGGGCAGGATTGGAGGCCGGCAGCTTCAGCAAGCGCTCTTCCACCGGCTTCCAGTTGGCTTCGGGGTACAACAGCAGGTGCTCGGACGACTCCAGCGTGATGACCAGGCGATGACCGAACGCGGACAACAGTGTCTCCCGGTGCTTGGCCGGAATGGCCAGACGCCCCTTGCTGTCGAGAGAGACAAGACTTACGCCGCCGATCATTTTTTTGTCACATCACCTGAAATTATTGCGCCGATTCTCCACAATTACCCACATTACCCCACTTTCCGCCACTATAGGGAAACGACATCGGCCGGTCAATATCGATTTGCGGCATTTCGCCTTTCGCGACAAAGACTTAGGGCAGGACAAAGCGGAGGGAAAACAAGAGAAATCAGCGGCTTACAGCATCATCTGCAGGCGGAGTGTCAAGTCATGCCATTGACAATGGCGTACCACAAAACGAAAAACGGCGGCCGCCCTGCGAAAATCACAGGACAGCCGCCGCAACGGCGACCTTAAGCCAGTTTCTGCTTCAGGATTTCCTGCACCTGCGCCGGGTTGGCCTTGCCCTTGGACGCCTTCATCACCTGTCCGGCCAGCGCGTTGAGCGCCTTTTCCTTGCCGGCGCGGAATTCTTCCACCGCTTTCGGGTTGGCGGCCAGCACCTCGTCCACCATCTTCTCGATGGCACCGACGTCGGACACCTGCTTCAGGCCGTCGCGCTCGATGATGACATCAGCAGACAAGCCGCTGTCCCACATCGCATCAAATACCTGCTTGGCCAGCTTGTTGGACAAAGTACCGTCGGCAATGCGCACCAGCAGGCCGGACAAGCGCTCGGCATCGATCGGCAGCTCGGCAACATCCTTGCCTTCGCGGTTGAGACGCGCGGCAACGTCGCCGATCAGCCAGTTGGCGGCCAGCTTGCCCTGGCCGGAAGCGGTCGCCACCGCCTCGAAATAGCCGGCCAGCGCGCGGCTGCCGGTCAGCACCGCCGCGTCGTACGGGGTGACGCCGAAGGCGTCGACGAAGCGTGTCTTCATCTGCGCCGGCAGTTCCGGCATCTCGCTGCGCACGCGCACGATCTGCTCGTCGCTGATGCGCACCGGCAGCAGGTCCGGGTCCGGGAAGTAGCGGTAGTCGTGCGCGTCTTCCTTGCTGCGCATCATGCGCGTCTCGCCGGAATCCGGGTCGAACAGCACCGTCGCCTGCTGCACCTTGCCACCGTCCTCGATGGTTTCGATCTGCCACTGCGCCTCG
The DNA here is from genome assembly GCF_028548475.1 of Vogesella margarita. Taxonomy (GTDB): domain Bacteria; phylum Pseudomonadota; class Gammaproteobacteria; order Burkholderiales; family Chromobacteriaceae; genus Vogesella; species Vogesella margarita. The sequence continues at coordinate 338,371 of NZ_JAQQLE010000002.1, read as the reverse complement.
TACTTGATCGCCTGCTCCAGGAAGCGGAAGGAGTTCAGGTTTTTCACCTCGCGGCGGGTGCCGAATTCGGCCTGGCCGAACGGGCGCACCGACACGTTGGCATCGACGCGGAAGCTGCCTTCCTGCATGTTGCCGTCGCAGATGCCCAGCCAGGTCACCAGCGTGTGCAATGCCTTGGCGTAGGCGACCGCCTCTTCCGCCGAGCGCATGTCCGGCTCGGACACCACTTCCAAGAGCGGGGTGCCGGCACGGTTGAGGTCGATGCCGGTCATGCCGTGGAAGTCTTCGTGCAGCGACTTGCCGGCATCCTCTTCCATATGCGCGCGGGTGACGCGAACGGTTTTTTCCTCGTCGCCGACCAGAATATTCAGCTTGCCGTGCTCGACGATGGGCAGCTCCATCTGGCTGATCTGGTAGCCCTTGGGCAGGTCGGGATAGAAGTAGTTTTTGCGCGCGAACACGTTCTTCTGGTTGATGGTGGCGTCCAGCGCCAGACCCAGACGAATGGCCTTGTCCACCACCGCCTTGTTCAGCACCGGCAGCACGCCCGGCAGCGCCAGCTCCACCAGCGAGGCCTGGGTGTTCGGTTCGGCGCCGAAAGCGGTGCTGGCGCCGGAGAAAATCTTGGATACGGTGTTGAGCTGCACGTGCACCTCAAGACCGATAACGACTTCCCATTTCATGTTTGGAAAATCCTTCTTGTTTTAAAGCTTGGCCGCAGAGTGCGGCCAACCTTTGTTGATCGCGTAATTACAGTGCCGGAGCCTTGCTGTGCCAGTCGGTGACCTGCTGGAACTGGTGTGCCACGTTCAGCATCTTGGCCTCGGCAAAATAGTTGCCGATGATCTGCAGCCCCACCGGGCGGCCGTTGTCGCTGAAGCCGGCCGGCACGCTCATCGCCGGCAGGCCGGCGAGGTTCACCGACAGCGTGTAGATGTCCGACAGGTACATCTGCACCGGGTCGCCGGACTTCTCGCCCAGGTTGAAGGCGGCGGTCGGCGCCACCGGCCCCAGGATCACGTCGCAGCCGGCGAACGCGGCCTTGAAGTCGTCGGCGATCAGGCGGCGGATCTTCTGCGCCTTGATGTAGTAGGCGTCGTAGTAGCCGTGACTCAGCACATAAGTGCCGACCATGATGCGGCGCTTCACCTCGCTGCCGAAGCCTTCGGCGCGCGACTTCTCGTACATGTCCACCAGGTCCTTGTACTCGCTGGCGCGGTGGCCGTAGCGCACGCCGTCGAAGCGCGACAGGTTGGCGGAGGCTTCGGCCGGCGCGATCACGTAGTAGGCCGGGATCGACAGCTGGGTGTTGGGCAGACTCACTTCCACCACCTCGGCGCCCAGCTTCTTCAGCTCGCTCACGGCGTTGTCGATGATGCGGCCAACGTCGGCGGCCAGACCCTCGGCAAAGTATTCGCGCGGCAGGCCGACACGCAGGCCGGCCAGCGGCTGCGCCAAGTCGCGACTGTAGTCTTCCTTGGCGCGCTCCAGGCTGGTGGAATCGCGCTCGTCGAAGCCGGCGATCACGTTCAGCATCAGTGCGCAGTCTTCGGCGGTCTGCGCCATCACCCCGCCCTGATCCAGCGAGCTGGCGTAGGCGACCATACCGAAGCGAGACACCACGCCGTAGGTCGGCTTGATGCCGGTCACGCCGCAGTGGCTGGCCGGCTGGCGGATGGAGCCGCCGGTATCGGTGGCGGTGGCCACCGGCGCCAGGCGCGCGGCCACGGCAGCAGCGGAACCGCCGGAGGAGCCGCCCGGGATGGCGTTCAGGTCCCACGGGTTCTTCACCGCGCCGTAGAAACTGTTCTCGTTGGACGAGCCCATCGCGAACTCGTCCATATTGGCGCGGCCCAGCGTCACCAGGCCGGCGGCCTGGCACTGCTCGATCACGTGTGCGTTGTACGGCGAGATGAAGTTGTCCAGCATCTTCGAGCCGCAGCTGGTCTTCCAGCCCTGCTGGCAGAAGATGTCCTTGTGCGCGATCGGCGCACCGGTCAACAGCCCGGCCTGGCCGGCGGCGCGGCGCGCATCGGCGGCGGCGGCTTCGAGCAGGGTCTTGTCGCGGTCGACGGTGATGAAGGCGTTCAGTTGCGGGTTGAGCGCGTCGATGCGCTGCAGGTACTCGGTAGCCAGCTCGACGGCAGAAACCTGCTTGTCGGCCAGCTGTTGCGACAATTGTTTTAGCGTAGCGTGAATCATCGTGTAGAGAGCTTCCGTAGAGAAGGCCCGCCTCGGCGGCAGGGCAGATACGGCAAAGGTTGGCCGCAGCGGCTTATTCGATGACTTTCGGCACCAGGAACAGGCCTTTTTCCACCTGCGGCGCCACCGCCTGGCATGCCTCGCGCCGGTTCGGCTCGGTGACGACGTCTTCGCGCAGGCGCAGGCTGACATCCTGCGGGTGCGCCATCGGCTCGATGCCGTCGGTATCGACCGCCTGCATCTGCTCGATCAGGCCGAGAATACTGTTCAACTGGCGGTTTACCGCGTCGATTTCGGCGTCTGTTACCGCGATGCGGGACAGGCGCGCAATACGTGCAACATCCTGATGGCTCAACGACATGGCGTCCTCGTCAAAATCTTTAATATTTCAAGCGTTGTAGGGTATCATAATTGGTTACATTAGCCCAAGAACCAAGGGGCCAGACCTGCTTGGCAAACGAGACCGCTACGGGCAGTGAATCTTTACCTGTCCGCCCTGTCCCAAACACGATTTAATTACGCGTGCCGCCGTTTTCGATAAGGCAACGTTCAAAAAACATTTCAGGACCGCCCCCATGCTCCGCTCGCTCACCGGATACTTTTCCAACGACCTGGCTATCGACCTCGGTACTGCCAACACCCTGATCTACATGCGCAACAAGGGCATCGTGCTGGACGAGCCGTCGGTGGTTGCCATTCACAGCGACATTCCCAGCAACAAGAAGTCCATCCTGGCCGTCGGCCTCGAAGCCAAGAAGATGCTGGGCCGCACCCCGGGCAGCATCCAGGCCATCCGCCCGATGAAGGACGGCGTGATCGCCGACTTCACCGTGACCGAGCAGATGCTCAAGCAGTTCATCAAGAAGGTCACCCCGAACCGCTTCTTCGCCGCCAGCCCGCGCATCGTGATCTGCGTGCCGTGCGGCTCGACCCAGGTCGAGCGCCGCGCGATCAAGGACTCGGCGCTGGCCGCCGGTGCCCGCCGCGTCGAGCTGATCGAGGAAACCATGGCCGCGGCCATCGGCGCCGGCCTGCCGGTGGAAGAGCCGACCGGCTCGATGGTGGTCGACATCGGCGGCGGCACCACCGAGGTCGGCGTGATCTCGCTGGGCGGCGTGGTGTACTCCAATTCGGTACGCGTCGGCGGCGACAAGTTCGACGAATCCATCATCAACTACATCCGTCGCAACTACGGCATGCTGATCGGCGAAGCCACCGCCGAGGAAATCAAGAAGACCATCGGCTCCGCCTTCCCCGGTGCCGAAGTGAAGGAAATGGAAGTCAAGGGCCGCAACCTGGCCGAAGGCATCCCGCGCGCCTTCACCGTGTCCAGTAACGAGATCCTGGAGGCGCTGACCGAACCGCTGAACCAGATCGTGTCCGCGGTGAAGATCGCACTGGAACAGACCCCGCCGGAGCTGGGCGCCGACATCGCCGACAAGGGCATGGTGCTGACCGGCGGCGGCGCGCTGCTGAAGGACATCGACCGCCTGCTGGCCGAAGAAACCGGCCTGCCGGTGTTCATCGCCGAAGAACCACTGACCTGCGTGGTGCGCGGCTCCGGCAAGTCGCTGGAAAAAATGGACAAGGTCGGCACCATTTTCACCAGCGTTCCCTGATTTCCTGACCAGACGTCACCTCGCAAGAGGTGACGTGGTGCTGCATGAACTTTGCCAACACCCCCAGCTTTGCCAACCAGGGCCTGCAGCCCGGCAGCCGCCTGCTCCTGTGCGTGCTCGCCTCGCTGGCGCTGCTGGTCGGCGACAGTCAGTACGGCCTGATGGAAAAGGCGCGCGACGCCGTTTCCGTGGTGCTGTATCCGCTACAGCGTGCGGCCAACGTGCCGCTCAACCTCGCCATGCAGGCCGGCGACTACTTCACCGCGCAAGCGGCGCTGAAGCACGAGAACGACGCGCTGCGCGAACGCGACCTGGTCCAGTCCTCGCACCTGATGCGCATGTCGGCGCTGGAGAAGGAGCTGCAGCAGCTGCGCCGGGTCAATGCGCTGGCGGCCCAGCCCTCGTATGCCGGCGTGGTGGCCGAGGTGCTGTACACCGGCCGCGATCCGTTTTCCTATCGCCTGATCATCGACAAGGGCAGCGACAGCGGTATCGCCAGCGGTCAGGCGGTGATCGACGAGAACGGCCTCATCGGCCAGGTGACCCGCGTGCAGCCGCTGAGCGCCGAGGTCACCCAGGTGATCAACCGCAACTTCACCGTACCGGTGATGATCGAGCGCACCGGCCATCGCGCACTGCTGTACGGTTTTGGCGGCGGCGTGGAAGTGCGCTACCTGCCGATCAGCACCGACATCCGCGAGAATGACCTGCTGGTCACCTCCGGCATCGACGGCGTCTACCTACAGGGCATTCCGGTGGCACGGGTCAAACAGATCGACCGTCTTGGCGGTGCCGCCTTTGCCCGCGTGCGCAGCGAGGCGATCGCCGGCGTGCAGTCCAGCCGCTTCGTGGTGATCATGCCCAACCGGCACCCGCCGCTGGCCGCCATCCCGGCCCCACCGGCCGCCGCCAGCAAGTCCGACAAGAAATCGCCATGATGCGTGATGCCCCCCACCCCGGCAGCGGCCGTGCCCAGCTGCGCCATTGCCGTCAGTCCCGACCGTCATGAACTACGACCGCCCGCAAGAATTGCTCAAGCCGGTCAAGCGCCGCTTCATCACGCTGACCTTTGTTATCGCCCTGATGCTGGAGCTACTGCCCTTGCCGCAAGGCTCCAACCGCTGGCTGCCCGACTTCGTCGCGCTGCTGATCCTGTACTGGAGCCTGAACCAGCCGCGGCGCATCGGCATCGGCATGGCCTTCGGCATCGGCCTCCTGGCCGACGTGGTGTCGACCAGCATGTTCGGCCAGCATGCGCTGGCCTACTCCGTCGGCGCCTACCTGATCCTGTTGCGCCAGCAGCAGCTGGTGATGTTCAACCTCGGCCAGCAGGCGCTGGTGATCCTGGTGCTGATGCTGCTGATGCAGCTGCTGATGGCCATCGCGCGCTGGAGCCTAGGCGCCACCCTGCCAGGTCTCGGCTACTTCCTGCCGGCGCTGATCGGTGCGCTGCTGTGGCCGCTGCTGACCAAACTGATGCTGCTGCCCTACCGTAGAGAGCGGCACTGAGCGCCATGAAGCAAGCCGCACGCCTGAAAGACCCGCACACCGAAGAGCGCCAACTGTACTGGCGGCTGCTGGCCGCCTACCTGTTCATGGTGCTGATGCTGTTGCTGCTGGTGGCCCGCTTTGTCTGGCTGCAGGTGTTCCAGTACGAGCACTTCACCACCCTCGCCCAGAACAACAGCATCTCGCTGGTGCCTGTGCAGCCCAACCGCGGCCTGATCGTCGACCGCAATGGCATCGAGCTGGCGCGCAACTACGCGTCCTACACCCTGGAACTGACACCGGACAAGATCGACAACCTCGACGCCACCATCAAGGCGCTGGGCGAGGTGGTGCCGATCACGCCGCGCGACCTGAAACGCTTCCAGAAATTCCTGTCGGAATCGAAGGACTTCGAACCGGTGCCGCTGCGGCTGAAGATGGACGATACCGAGGCCGCCAAGGTTGCGGCCAACCTGTGGCGCTTCCCCGGCGTCGAGGTCAAGGCGCGGTTGTACCGCGACTACCCGTACAAGGAGCTGACCAGCCACGTGCTCGGCTACATCGGCCGCATCGGCCCGCGCGACAAGGACCGCCTCGTCGCCGAGGAAAAAGCCGCCAACTACCGCGGCGCCACCCATATCGGCAAGCTGGGGCTGGAAGCGGTGTACGAGAACGAGCTGCACGGCCAGAACGGCTTTGAGGAGATCGAGACCGACTCCGCCGGCCGCGCGGTGCGTTCGCTGCGCCGTACCGCCCCGGTACACGGCAACACGCTGCAGCTGGCGCTGGACATCCACCTGCAGGATGTCGCCGACAAGCTGTTCGGCAATCGCCGCGGCGCGCTGGTCGCCATCGACCCGCGCAGCGGCGGCGTGCTGGCGCTGCTGTCCAAACCCAGCTTCGACCCCAACCTGTTCATCGACGGCATCGACAGCCAGAGCTGGCAGAGCCTGAACGACGACTGGCAACGGCCGCTGATCAACCGCGCCATCCGCGGCATGTACCCGCCCGGCTCCACCTTCAAACCCTTCATGGGCATGGCGGCGCTGGAATCCGGCGCCATCGGCCCGAACGAGGTCCGCCCTGCCCCGGGCTACTTCACCCTGCCCGGCTCCAGCCACCAGTTCCGCGATTCCAACCCGCGCGGCAACGGCTCCGCCAACCTGGCCCGCGCCATCGCGGTCTCCAGCGACACCTTCTTCTACAAGCTGGCCTGGGACATGGGCATCGACCGCATCCACCCGCTGCTGGCGCAGTTCGGCCTCGGCAGCAAGACCGGCATCGACCTCGACGGCGAGGCGATCGGCGTGCTGCCGACCAAGGAGTGGAAGGCACGCCGCTTTGCCGGCAAGCGCTTCCGCGACGAACACCGCCGCTGGCTGCCGGCCGACGTAGTCAGCATCGGCATCGGCCAGGGCTTCAACACCTACACTCCGCTGCAGATGGCCAATGCCACCGCGATCCTGGCCAATGACGGCCGTGCCTTCCATCCGCACTTGGTGCAGAAGGTCACCGACGCGCTCAACGGCAAGACGCGCCTGATCGAGGCGGCGCCGTACAAGCAGCTTCCGTTCAAGCAGCAGCACTACGACTACATCAAGAAGGGCATGCAGGCGGTGATGCAGCCGGGCGGCACCGGCTGGCGGCTGGGCCAGGGCCTGCAGTACTCGATGGCCGGCAAGACCGGCACCGCGCAGGTGGTGCAGATCAAGCAGGGCGCCAAGTACAACGCCGGCGCGCTGGCCGAACAGCACCGCGACCACTCCTGGTTCATCGCCTTCGCCCCGGTGGAGCAGCCGAAGATCGCGGTGGCCGTGATCGTGGAAAACGCCGGCTTCGGCGCCACCGCCGCCGCGCCGATCGCGCGCGCGCTGTTCGACTACTACCTGACCGGCAAGCTGTCCGACGACATCCGCGGTCAGCTGGAAACCTTCCCGCCTTCGGCAACAGGAAAGCAAGATGCAAGTGTCGCTCGCTAAGCGCATCGCCCACGCCATCATGGACCCGCTGGACGGCTGGCTGCTGGCGCTGCTCGCCGGCGTGTTCGTGCTGAGCATGATCGCGCTGTTTTCCGCCTCCAACCAGAGCTGGGCCAAGATCGACAACAAGCTGGTCTACACCGCGCTGTCGCTGCTCGTCATGTGGCTGCTGGCACGGCTGAGCCCGCAGACGGTGATGCACATGGCGCTGCCGCTGTATGTCGCCGGCGTGTTGCTGCTGGTCGGCGTCGAAGTGGCCGGCATCACCGTCAACGGCTCTACCCGCTGGCTGAACGTCGGCATCGGCCGCATCCAGCCATCGGAAATCATGAAGATCGCGGTGCCGATGATGCTGGCGTGGTACTTCCAGAAATACGAAACCACCCTCAACTGGCGCCACTACGTGGTGGCGGCGATCCTGATCGTGATTCCCGGCCTGCTGATCCTGAAACAGCCCGACCTCGGTACCGCCACGCTGGTGATGGGAGCCGGTTTCTTTGCGCTGTTCTTTGCCGGGCTGCCGTGGAAGATCATCATCGGTGGCGCCGTCGCCTTTCTTGCCAGCCTGCCGGTGGTGTGGAACCTGATGCACGACTACCAGCGCAAGCGCGTGCTGACCCTGATCGACCCGATGCAGGACCCGCTGGGCGATGGCTACCACATCATCCAGTCGATGATCGCCATCGGCTCCGGCGGGGTGTGGGGCAAGGGCTGGCTGGCGGGTAGCCAGACCCACCTCGACTACATCCCGGAGCGCACCACCGACTTCATCTTCGCGGTGTACTCCGAGGAGTTCGGTCTCGTCGGCAACCTGCTGCTGCTGGCGCTATACCTCGGCATCATCAGCCGCTGCCTGCTGATCACCGCGCGCGCGCCGACGCTGTACGGCCGCCTGCTGGCCGGCGCCATCACGCTGTCGTTCTTCGTCTACGTGTTCGTCAACATGGGCATGGTCGCCGGCATCCTGCCGGTGGTCGGCGTGCCGCTGCCCTTCATGTCCTACGGCGGCACCGCCACCGTGTCGCTGGCCATCGGTCTGGGCATGCTGATGGGTATCGGCAAGCTGCAGCGCCGCTAAGCGGCACAAGGTTGGCCGCAAGCCGGCCAAGCGGCCTAGACCATGCGGCCGATGGCGCGCGCGTCGCCGGCGCGCTAGGCTGGACGCCATGAAACCCGATCCCACGCTGCCCCTGGTCTACGCCTGTTCCGGCTGCTCCAGCGCCGCACAACTGGCCAACCACTTCGCGCTGCGCCTTACCCGCGCCGGCCATGCCGAGATGTCCTGCATCGCCGGCGTCGGCGGTCAGGTGCCGACGCTGCTGCGGCTGGCGCGCAGCGGCCGCCGCATCCTGGCGCTGGACGGCTGTCCGCTGCGCTGCGTGCAGGGCTGCCTGAAGCAGGCCGGGGTGCAGGCCGATCTGAGCATCGAGCTGTCCGACCACGGCGTGATCAAACGCAAGCACGCCGACTTTAACAACGCCGACGCCGAGCGGCTGTGGCCGCAGCTGGTGGCGGCGGCGCAGTCGCTGCAACCGCCGTGCGAGCCTCACGACCCGCAGGCCGCCCCCCTCACAGCAGCCAGCGCCACAGACCGTACACCACGAAACCGCTGACGATCGCCGCCAGCGTGTGGCGGCTGAAAAACGCCACCGCCGCCGCGGCGAGGGTGCCGGGCAGGTAGGCATTGCCCGGCGACAGGTCAATGGCGCCCTGCGGCGCCAGCGCCATCGGCACGATCAGCGCGGTCAGCACCGCCGCCGGCACGTAGTGCAGTGCGCGCGACAGCCAGGCAGGGAAGCTCAGCCGGTGGCCGAACACCAGAAAACTCAGCCGGATGCCGTAGGTGACCACAACCATGCCGGCAATGGTCAGCAGCAGGTGCAGGTTCATGTTGTCTCCTTCATTTCAGGCTTGCCGCTCGTCGCCAGCCGCTCGGCCAGCACGCCGCCGGCCACCCCGGCCAACGCTGCCAGCATCAGCCCCAGCTTGAACGGCAGGTCACGCGCCAGCAGCGCCACCACGCCGGCCAGCAGTGCCGCCACCAGCACCGGCCGCTTTTTCAGCTGCGGCGCGACGATGGCGGCGAAGGTGGCCACCATCGCAAAATCCAGCCCCAGATCGGCCAGGCCCGGCACGCTCTGCCCCAGCAGCACGCCGATAACAGTCCACAGCTGCCAGTTGCCGTACATCGCCAGCGACGAGCCCAGCCAGTACCAGGCGCCGTCGGACTCGTCGTGCTGCTGTCGCAGCCGGTGCTCGACCACGGCGAAGGTCTCGTCGGTGAGCCAGAACGCCAGCGACCAGCGCCAGCGCGCCGGCAGGTGGCGGGCGTAGGGCAGCAGGGTGGCGCTGTACAGCGCGTGGCGCAGGTTGACGACAAAGGTGGTCAGCCAGATCACCGGCAGCGCCGCGCCGCTGCCGATCAGGCTGACGGCGACGAACTGCGACGAACCGGCGAACACCAGCGCCGACAGCGCCAGCGTCGCCCATGCCGGAATACCGGTGGCGATCGCCAGCGTGCCGAAGATGACGCCGAACGGCGCGGCGCCGACCAGCATCGGCAGCGAATCGCGGGCACCGGCCCAAAGCGGGGTAAATCGTGGTGACATGCTTGCTCCACAGTAAAAGGTTGGCCGCAGCATAGATTGCCGCCGGCCTCGGGTCTTGAACGATCTTGCGCCGGCTAGCGGCGTACCGCGCGCTGGTAGGCCGCCGGCGTCACCCCCAGCGCGGCGCGGAAGGCCCGCGTCAGGTGCGGCTGGTCGGCAAAGCCCAGCTGCGCCGCCACCTGGCCGGGCACCACGCCCTGCGCCAGCAGCTGGCGCGCACGCGCCACGCGCAGCTGGTTACGCCACGCCACCGGTGGCAGGCCGAATTCGGCGCGGAAGCTGCGGTTGAGATGCCACGGCGACAGCCCGACGCTGTCAGCCAGCGGCTGCAGCGACAGGTTGTCGGCGAGGCGGTCGGCCAGCAGCGCGCGCACCTGCTGCAGCCGCGACTGGTCGCGCGCCGCCAGCTGTTCGCGCACCCCCATGTGCCGCTGTAGCACGTCGGCAAACACCGCGTACAGCGCGCTCTCGCGCTGCAGCCGGTCGTGGCACTGCGCCAGCAAAGGCTGCAGCAGCGCCAGCCGCCGCGCCAGATCGACATCGTAGATCACCGTCTGGCGGAAGAACGGCTCCACCGGACGTCCGGCCAGCTGGCTGGCGAGGCCGCGGATCAGCGTCGCCGACGGATAGAAGCCACGATAGCCCCAGCCGGCGGCGTCGGCCGATTCGCCGGTATGCACCTCGCCGGGATTGATCAGCACCAGCGCGCCGACGCCGGCGACGTGCGAGCTGCCGTGGTAGCGATAGGACTGCGCGCCCTGCGTCAGCGCGTTGACCACGTACTCCTCGTGGAAGTGCGGGGTGAACACCTTCCGGGTATAGAACGCGTCCAGACACTCCAGCGGCGCGATGTCGTCGGCGCGGAAGTAGCGGGCGTATTCGGCAGGAACGGCGGACATGGTGGCGACTCGGCAGGGGACGGCTCCATTCTGGCACAGTCGCCACGGCGGGGGCTTGAACGATCTTGCGGCCAACCTTGCCGCCGGCCGCTTACGAGCCGGCCATGAAGGTGCGGATGCCGGAGCCGATGAACTGCACCCCGACGCAGATCAGCAGAAAGCCCATCAGCCGGCCCAGCACCTCGGTGCCGGCACGGCCCATGCGTGCCGCGATCAGCGTCGACGAGCGCAGCACCAGCCAGACCACCAGCGCGGTGCCGACGATGGCGAGCATGGTCATGCCGAAGGCGAGCAGCTTCTCGGTGCGGCTGTGCAGTTCGGCAATCTCGGTGGCGATGCCGATCACCACCGCGATGGTACCGGGGCCACTGATGCCCGGCATCGCCAGCGGGAAGAAGGAATAGTCCTCGCGGCGGTTGGTCTTCGGCGCCATGCCCGGATCCTGTGACAGGAACAGCATGCGGTAGCCCAGCACCGCCACCACGAAGCCGCCGGCGATACGCAGCGCGCCGAAGGAAATGCCGAACGCGGCCAGGATCAGGTTGCCGGCCAGCAGGCACACCAGCATGATCGCAGCGGCGTAGACGCAGGCCATGCGCGCCTGGTGCGCGCGACGCAACTCGCTCATGCCCTGGGTCAGCGACACGAACAGCGGAATCTTGGACAGGGGGTTGGTGATCACCAGCAGGCTCACCAGCCCGCCAAACAGGAACTGCAAATACAGGGTCTTGAACATCGCTCTTCTATCTGGTATCTGGAAATAAGGCCACATGCCGCTGCCGCCACGACGGGCGATAGCACGGACAGGCATTGTAGCCAGCCACCGGGACGGGTGAAACCGCAGCATGACATTGGCCAGGCCACCGCAGGCCCTCGCGGCTGCGACATTATGCCGCAGTGGCCGGCCAGGGCGGCATGCTATGCTCGTCGTCACTGAAAACTTACCGCGAAAATCATGAAAAAACTTGCCATTGCCGCCATTGCCGCCTTTGCCGCCTTGTTGAGCCTGCCTGCCTTTGCCCACGACTACAGCGTCGGCGCGTTGAAGATCGGCCATCCCTACAGCCGCGCGATGCCGGCGGCCAGCCCGACCGCGGCGGTGTTCATGAGCATCAGCAACAGCGGCGGCGCCGACCGCCTGCTGGCAGCCAGCACGCCTCAGGCGGCGCGCGCCGAGCTGCACCAGCACCTCAACGACAATGGCGTGATGCGCATGCGCGAAGTCGTCGGCGGCATCGCGCTGCCGGCCGGCGGCACCGTCACGCTGGCGCCCGGCGGCCTGCATATCATGCTGCTGGAAGTACCGAAACAGGCCGCCAGCGGCGAACATTTCCCGCTGCAGCTGCAGTTTGAAAAGGCCGGCAAGGTCACCGTGGAGGTGAAGGTGGAAAGCGGCATGGCCCCCGTTCATCCCGCCGGCCACTGAGCCGCCCGTTTCTCCGCCCGGTGCCACGCCGGGCAGCCTGCCCCTGCTCCCCCGCTGCGGCCAACCCTGGCCGCACACCTGCTCCCTTGCCGGTCCCGCAGTTCTGGCATGTAGTTTGCCGATGACATAATTTTTTTTGATATTATCTTTCCGTTAGACTTGAGCAATAACTCTACCCTGCGGAAATAATTCATGAAAATATCGCAACGACTCCTCATGCTGATCGGCCTGGCTATCGGCGGTCTGCTGATCCTGGTGCTGACCACCTTTCTGCAGCTCAACCGCGTCTATGGCGAGCTGGAAAACATCAGCGACAATGTCCTCCCCAGCATCAAGACGCTGGCCACCTTCGACAGCGCACTGCTGGAGCAGCGCAACGCCCTGCTGGCGCACATCCTCAGCAATGACGATGGCAAGATGAGCGAGATCGAACGCTCCTTCGTCGAACACAGCCAGCACGCCGCCGCCGCGCTGGAAAAGTACGCGCCGATGATCGTCAACGAGCAGGACCGCGACTACCACAGCAAGCTGAAGGAGGGTCTGGCCGAGCTGGACCGCGTCTACGCGCCGATCCTGGCCGCCTCGCGCGAGAACCGCAAAGAAGAAGCGCAACAGATGGCCAATAGCGCGCGGGTGATCTTCATGCGCATCAACGGCATCTCCAAGCAACACACCCAGTTCAACCAGCAGCTGTCCGACAGCGCCGAGCAACAGGCCATCGAAGTCAACCAGCAAGCCAGGCTGATCACCGCCACGGTGGCCGCAGTCGCCATCCTGCTGCTCTGTCTCAGCGGCTGGCGCACCTACCGCCAGGTAGTAGGCAGTGTCAGCCGTGCACAGCAAAGCATCCAGCATCTGGCCGAAACGCTGGATTTCAGCACCCGCTGCGAGGTGCAGGGCAAGGACGAGATCGCTCAGATGCTGGGCGCCTTCAACCAGCTGATCGCCAAGCTGCAGAGCAGCCTGCGCACCATGATCACCGCCGCGCGCGACGTTTCGCAATCGGCCACCGAGCTGGCCGGCTCCGCCAAACAGGTCGCCGCCGGCTCCACCGCGCAGAGCGAATCCGCCGCCACCATGGCCGCGGCACTGGAGCAAATCACCGTCAGCATCAACCATGTCGCCGACCGTGCGCACGAGGCCAATAGCCTGGCGCAGGATACCGGCGAGCGTGCACAGCAGGGCGAACAGGTGATCGGCGATACCACGCAGTCGATCGAGAGCATCGCCGGCGCCGTCGGCAGTGCCTCGACCGAGATGGAGCAGCTGGTTGACCGCACCCGTGAAATCGCCACCGTGGTCAGCGTGATCAAGGATGTCGCCGACCAGACCAACCTGCTGGCGCTGAACGCGGCGATCGAGGCTGCCCGTGCCGGCGAGATGGGTCGCGGCTTTGCCGTGGTTGCCGACGAGGTGCGCAAGCTGGCCGAACGTACCTCGCTGTCGACACAGGAAATCGCACAGATCATCAACGCAATCCAGACCGTGTCCGGCAGCGCCGCCGAGCGCATGCAGGGCGCGGTGCACAATGTGGAGAACGGCGTCGACGAGGCGGCCAAGGCGCGCACCACCATGCAGTCGATTTCCGATGTCGCCGGCCAGAGCCGGCATCTGGTCGGCGAGATCAGCAGCGCCATCCGCGAACAGGGCAGCGCCGCCAACAGTATCTCGCAGCAGGTGGAAACCGTGGCCCAGATGGCGGAGGAGAACTCCGCCGCCGCCGGCCACGTCACCGAGCTGGCCAACCGCCTGCAACAGCTGTCGCTGGGCATGGAAAAGGAAGTGTCGGTGTACCGCGTCTGAAGCGGCACCCCGGAATGAAAAGGGCCGCCCCTTCGGGCGGCCCTTTTTGTTGCCGGTGCGGTACTTACTGGCCTTGCTGCATCAGGCGGCGGGTAGCCAGCGCGGTGTCGGTGTAGTCGGTGAACACACCGTCGACGCCGGCGGCAAAGAACAGGCGGTACTCTTCCGACGGATTGTCCGTGAAGTTGGCCGCAAGGTGCTTGGCCTCGTTGCGGAAGGTGTAGGGATGCACCAGCAGCCCCAGCTTGTGCGCGTCGCGGATCACGCTGTTCGGCTCCAGCAGCGTCATGTCGCGCTGGTCGATCACCTTGTCGCCGTTGACGTCCATCGCCTTGCCGGCCTTGTCGGTCATCGCCTGCCAGCTGATCAGGTACGGCTTCCACGGGCCGATGCCGTCGGCGAAGGTGCGGACTTCCTTCAGCCCGGCCGGGGTCAGCATGTCGGCGTAGGTGCGCGCGTCGCCGGTCACCACGTGGTCATAGGGGCGGATCGTGTCGATGCTGCCGTCCGGGCGCACGTCGTTGGCGTCCAGCAGGTACACCAGCTTGTTCGGGGTCAGCTTGCGCAAGGTCTTGAGGTTGGCCGCCTCGAACGACTGGATGAACACCGGCGCCGCCTTGCGGTTCAGACGGTACTTGGTCAGCAACGCCACCAGCGGTTTTTCCAGCGCCAGGCCCTGCTGCTGGTGCCAGGTCGGGTGCTTGGTTTCCGGATAGACGCCGATCTCGCGGCCGGTCTCCTGCGATTTCTGTGCGCGCAACGCCAGCACCTCGTCGAAGGTCGGGATCGAGAACTGGCCGTCAAACGCCTTGCTGCGGTCGGCACGCGGCTGCACCGCGCGCAGGGTCTTGATCTCGGCGAGGGTGAAATCGCTGGCAAACCAGCCCTCTTCCTCCGCGCCGTCCACCTTCAGCGTGCGCTTGCGTTCGGCAAATTCCGGATGGCGGGCGACGTCGGTGGTGTCCTTCAGGTTAGGCTCGTGACGCGCGATCAGCACGCCGTCCTTGGTGCTGACCAGATCCGGTTCGATATAATCGGCGCCCAGCTCGATCGCCTTCGCGTATCCTTCCAGGGTATGGTCCGGCAGGTAGCCGGACGCGCCGCGGTGCGCCACCACCAGCGGCGGCTTGCCGTCCAGAGTCGGAAACGGGGATGGGCCGGCGGCGAAGACCGGCCCCGCCAGCAGGATGGCCAGCAGGGGCAAAGGCATGCTTTTCATTGGATACACTCCCTGAACAACGTCAATGTGAAATCGCTGTCCAGCGTGACAGAACAACATGACACTTTATTGACCGCAACATGAAGCGGCGATGACACGGCACCCCGCCCTGCCCGCGCCGCGACCGATACCACCGAGACATGCGTCCATTTCCGATGACATTCCGCCTGCGCCCCGGCCTGCTGCTGGGCGTGATCCTGCTGGTTGGCCTGGCCGGGCTGTGGCAGCTGGCCAATAACGCCGCCGACAAGGTCGACGAGGAAGTTGCCGCCCTCACCCGCAAGTCCCTGGAACAGGAGCTGCTGCGCCAGCGCAAGACGCTGGGCAAGGCGCTCAACGACTACGCGGTGTGGGACGAGATGTACCGCCAGAGCCAGGCACCGCAAATGGACGGCACCTGGCTTGCGACCAACCTGACCGGCTCGCTGTACCAGAACCAGGACGTCGACATCGCCCTGCTGATCGACCCCGCCGCCGGCGTGCTGTATGCGCTGGATCGCGGCATGATCAGCCCGCAGCCGCAACGGCTGCTGCAGCTGGAACCACGGCAGTGGCAAAACCTGCTGCGCCAGGCCGACCGCTACGACCCGCAACAGGCCAGTACCGGCCCCAGCCTGCTGCTGCGCCAGCAGCACGGCAACAGCCTGACCGGCCAGCCGCAGACCACCATCTATCTGGTGGCGATCCAGCGCATCGCGCTGGAGTCCGGCAGCTCGACCGACGGCCGGGCGCGCTACCTGCTGTTCGCGCGCGCGCTGGACCAGCGCCTGCTGCAGGAGATGGCAGCCAGCAACTCGCTGCGCCGGCTGTCGCTGAACTTCTCCGCCACCCCGCAACACAGCGCGGCCTTGCCGCTGGAAAACAGCCTGGGCCAGACCCTGGCCCTGCTGGAATGGGACAACGAGCGCCCCGGCGACGCGGTGCTACAACGGCTGCTGCCGCAGAGCCTGCTGCTGCTGGCCTGCCTGCTGCTACTGTCCGGGCTGATCGTGCGCGCCGGCTACCAGCAACAGCAGGCCAACGTGCGCCGCTCGCTGCGACTGGAGCAGCAGGGACGCGCGCTGCAGCAGCTGGTGGCGGCACGACAAAGCGAAACCCAGGTGCTGCAGGAGTACATCGACGAGATCCTGCCGCTGCTGGCGCAGACCCTCGGCGTCAGCCGCATCAGCGTGTGGCAGTTCAGCGCCGACCAGCAAAGCCTGCACTGCCTCGCCGGCGTCGATACCGGCGACAGCCTGCGCTTCAGCGGCGACGTGCTGCAGCTGGATCAGCACCCCGACTATTTCGGCGCGCTGCACGAACAGCGCTTCCTCAATACCGTGCAGCCCTTGCAGGACGCGCGCCTGCTGACACTGCGCCCCTATCTGGCAGAGCGCGACATCAAGGCCATGCTCGACGCCAGCATCATGGTCGGCGGCCTGCAACACGGCATCATCTGCGCCGAGAGCCGCTCCCCGCGCCGCGTCTGGCGTCAGGAGGACGTCAACTTCATCTGCTCCGCCGCCGACATCATCGCGCTGGTGATGGAGTCTTCCGCCCGCCTGCAGGCCGAGGGCGAGCTGTACCGCCAGTTCTACTACGACCGCTTCACCGGCCTGCCCAACCGTTCGCGGCTGCAGATGCAGCTGGGCGAGCTGATCCAGCAGCGCGAAAACAGCCAAGCGCGCGACAAGCGTCCGATCGGCTGCATGATGCTGTCGCTGGAAGGCCTCGCCAACATCAACGAGCTGTACGGCCGCGACAGCGGCGACCAGCTGATACGCCTGCTCGGCGAACGGCTGGAAAAACTGGCGCGCAACGGCGAGATGGTGGCGCGCCACGCCGACAACCGCTTTGCCATGCTGCTGCTGGACGAGGACGAGCTCGGTGTCAGCCGCCGCACCGACGAGCTGTGCGACCAGCTGCGACAGCCGCTGCTGCTGCAGGAGCAGCAGCTTTTCCTGCGCCTGAGCACCGGTCTCAGCATCTACCCTCACGACACCATCCATGCCGACGCGCTGCTGGAGCACGCCGAGCTCGCGCTGCAGCTCTCGCGCAACGACCCGGCCGGCAACTGGGTTCGCTTCCGCCCGGAAATGAACGACAACTGGCGCCGCCGTCACCATATCCAGAACGACCTGCGCCAGGCGGTGGCGCGCGGCGAGCTGTGCCTGCACTACCAGCCCTACGTGTCGCTGAAGAACGGCCGCGTCGCCGGCGCCGAGGCGCTGGTGCGCTGGGAACACCCCAGCCTCGGCCGCGTCCCGCCGACCGACTTCATCCCGCTGGCGGAAGAAACCGGGCTGATCAAGCCCATCGGCGAGTGGGTGCTGGGCGAAGCCATCCGGCAGGCGGTGCAGTGGCGCGCGCGCTACCTCAGCCAGTTCGTGATCTCGGTCAACGTGTCGCTGGTACAGCTGGAAGACGCGCGCTTTGCCGCGGTGGTCGCCAGCCTGCTGGCCACCCACCATCTGCCCGGCGACGCGCTGGAGCTGGAAGTGACCGAGGGCCTGGCGCTGCGCAACACGCCGACCATAGACAGCAACCTGCACAAGCTGCGCGCACTGGGCATCGCCATCGCCATCGACGACTTCGGTACCGGCTACGCCTCGTTCAGCTACCTGCGCCGCTTCCCCGCCGAGAAGCTGAAGATCGACAAGCAGTTCCTCGACCAGGTGCCGGACAGCACCGGCGGCAGCAATCTGGTGCGCATGATCGTGGCAATGGGACACACCCTTGGTGCCTCGGTCACCGGCGAGGGCATCGAGAACATCCGCCAGGCGCGCTTCCTGGCCGAGCATGGCGGCGATTACGCGCAGGGCTACCTGATCAGCAGACCGCTGCCGGCGGGCGACATGGAGCGTTTCCTGATCGACAATCCGACGCTGGCGCTGTAACTACAGGCGGCACTATCGATAAATGTAAGCAAACGTTGCAAAGATGTAACATGGTGCAAAGCAACATTGTCAGACAATCGTGCCGCGCGCTTCCCCAATGCACCGGCTTGATGCACACTGGCTCTGCGTTTGCACCGCTGCCTCCACGCACAGCGCCAGGTTTACACAGATAGCCGGGTGATGGAGGAGAAAATACAGCTCTTCAAAGAGCCACGACACAACAACACAGAGATTTGCGAAGCAAGGCAGCGGTGCAGCGCCCTCCCCCGGTTTCCCCCTCCCGTATTCGGCATTACCATGGCCTTTTTCCTTGCGGCCAACCTTCATGAACCCTGACACTTCCCCGCTGTTGCCCGTTGTCGCCATCCGCTATTGCACCGGCTGCCGCTGGCTGTTGCGTGCCGCCTGGATGGCGCAAGAACTGCTGACCACCTTCGAAAAGGAACTCGGCGAAGTCGCGCTGCAACCCGGCAGCGGCGGCGTGTTCCAGATCCGCATCGACGGCGAACTGCTGTGGGACCGCGCACGCGACGGCGGCTTTCCCGACATCAAGCAGCTGAAGCAGCTGCTGCGCGACCGCATCGCGCCGGACAAGGGTCTCGGCCACAGCGAGCGCGGCGGCTGACGCAAGGTTGGCCGCAAGGTGAGCATCCAGCGCAAGATCATCCACATCGATTGCGACTGCTTCTTCGCGGCGGTGGAGATGCGCGACAACCCGGCGTGGCGCGACATTCCGCTCGCCGTCGGCGGCCAGCCGGGGCAACGCGGCGTGATCGCCACCTGCAACTACGAGGCGCGCCGCTACGGCGTGCATTCGGCGATGCCGTCGTCGCTGGCGCTGCGCCGCTGCCCGGCGCTCTTGATCGTGCCGCCGGACTTTACCCGCTACAAGCAGGCCAGCCTCGCGGTGCAGGCCATCTACCATCGATACAGCGAGCTGATCGAGCCGCTGTCGCTGGACGAGGCCTATCTCGACGTCAGCGGCCAGCCGCACTGTCACGGCAGCGCCAGCCTGATGGCAGAAGAGATCCGCGCCGCCATCCGCGACGAGGTCGGCATCACCGCCTCCGCCGGCATCGCCCCCAACAAGTTTCTCGCCAAGATCGCCAGTGACTGGAACAAGCCGGACGGGCAATGGCTGGTGCGGCCGCAGGATGTCGCCGCCTTTGTCGAAACCCTGCCAGTGGAAAAGATCTGGGGCGTCGGCGCCGTCACAGCCGCCAGACTGAAGGCTCAGGGCCTGCACAGCTGCGGCGACCTGCAGCGGCTGCCGCTGCTGGACATGCTGCAGCGCTTCGGCAAGTTCGGCAAAACCCTGTACGACCTGTCGCGCGGCATCGACCACCGCGCGGTAGAGCCTGCCCGCGAGCGCAAATCGGTGAGCGTGGAGGAGACCTATCCCCGCGACCTGCCCGACCTCACCAGCTGCGAGGCCGAGTTGGAACCGCTGCTGACGCGGCTGGCGCAGCGGCTGCAGCGCATCGGCACGCCGGCGTTTCGCGGCCTCAACGTCAAGATCAAGTTTGCCGACTTCAGCCAGACCACGGTCGAGCTGGCAGGGAAAACGTTGGCCGCAGCGGTCTTCCGCCAGCTGCTGCACACCGGCTTCGCCCGCGGCAACAAGCCGGTGCGCCTGCTCGGCGTCGGCGTGCGCCTGCGTGAGGACAGCCCGACGGCACAGCAGCTGCCGCTGTTCGAAGAAGGGCTGCCGTAGACGGCAAAACAGCCATCCGCCGCGAGGCTGGATGGCTGCCGGGGACACCGCGGTCGCTCAGTGCGGCAGGAACTTGCGCAGCGCCTGTTCGCGGTCGTGCCACATGCGCGCCACGCTGGCGCGCTGTGCCAGCCGCTCGCGGTACTGCGGCGGCAGCGGCAGGCTGGCCAGCGGATCGTGGCCCAGCAGCGTGCTGCCGAGGTAGCCCAGATGCGGCAGCGCCACCGCCAGCGCAATGTCGGCAACGCTGAAATCGTCGCCACACAGCCAGCTGCCTTCCGCCATCATGCGCCGCGCCAGCGCCGCGGCACCGCGCGCCAGGCTGGCCGCCACCTCGGCCTTGTCCTGCTCCGTCAGCGGGGCGCCGAACAGCACATGACGCACCAGCGGCGCGCTGGGGGCAATCAGGTACTGCTCGATCAGCAGCGCCAGTTCACGCGCGCGCGCGCGGCCGTTGGTCGACGGCGGCAGCAGCGACAGCGTCGGGTAGGCATCCTCCAGCCACTCCACGATGGCGCCGGATTCGGCCAGTTTGAAGCCGTTGATGTCGACGTAGGGAATCTTGCCCATCGGGCTGGCCGCCAGCACCGCCTCATCCTGCGACGGGCGCTGCAGCCGTTCCTCGAAATTGACGCCCTTTTCGAGCAAGGCCACCTTGACCTTGTTGTACCAGGGCGACAGCGTGGAACCGTACAGGATGATCATGCGGAAACTCCTAGGGGTGCGTGCGGATGGCGCATTATGGCATCACTTGGCCGCGCTGCGCGCCGCCGACCAGCGCTCGATGGCCTGGCGGATCACCGGCAGTCCTTCGCGCGCCACCTTCTCGCCTTCCAGCATCGCCGCGCCGCGCTCGTCAAAATCGGCGGAACCGATGTGCAATACCCGCGGCCGCAGCGTGACGTTGGCCTGCTTCAGCTCCTGCGCCAGCGCCGCCTGGCTCATGATGTTGAGGCTCTGGTCGAGCAGGCTGAGGAAGCCGAGCGCGCTCTTGCCGGTGGGCTTGGCCGAGATGTCGACCGCGATCACGATGTCGGCACCCATCTCGCGGGCGGCGATCACCGGCACCGGGCTGGTCAGCCCGCCGTCGACATAGCGGCGGCCGTTGATGGTCACCGGCTGGAACACGTTGGGGATCGCCGCCGAGGCACGCACCGCGGTGCCGGTGTCGCCGCTCTTGAGCACCACCCGCGCGCCGCTGTCCAGATCGGTGACCACCGCGCCGAAGCGGCGCGACAGCTGCTCGATCTTCTTGCCGTCCACCTGCTGGTTGACCAGCGCCGCCAGCTTCTCGCCCTTCAGGAAGCCGGAAGTGGAGAAGGTGAAGTCGCGCAGGTCGCTCTCGTTGATGCGCAGCGCGCGGTAGCGCAGCGCCTCGCCGTCGACGCCGGAGGCATAGATGGCGCCGACGATGCTGCCGGCACTGGTGCCGGTGACGATGTCGGGCACGATGCCGTTCTGCTCCAGCACGCGGATCACGCCGACGTGGGCGAAGCCCTTGGCCGCGCCGCCGCCCAGCGCCAGCGCGATTTTCGGTTTCAGTACCGGTTTCGGTGCCACCACTGGCGGGGTCGGCGTGGTGCACGCCGCCAATAAAAAAATTGCAGCACTGGCTGCAATTCTGGATACAGACCACATGGGCAAGGCTCTCACTGCTTGGGTGGGGAACGGGTGAACTCGATCACCTGGCTACCATCCGCCAGGATGGTCGGTTTTTTCTTCGGCTGTGCCTTCCAGGCGTGGCCGTACAGCACTTCGTAGGTCGCCGGCAGCTGGCCGTCACGACGCCGCGTTTCGTAGGCGTCGCAGATCCGCTGCCAAGTGTGCTTGCCCATCAGACCACGATTGCGGCCGGCAGTTGCATTGTGGGCACCGATTGCCTTCAGGTCGTGCATCACCTCGCGCACGCTGTCGTAGGTCATCACGATCTTTTCCATGTCCATCACCGGCTCGGAGAAGCCGCAGTGCATCAAGGCATCACCCAGGTCGTGCATGTCGATAAACTGGTTGACGTGGGTGGCGCCGTCCACCGCACCGAAGGCGGCGCGCAGCTCGGTCAGCGTGTCCGGGCCCAGCGTCGAGAACATCACCATGCCCTCCGGTTTCAGCACGCGCTGGAATTCGGCGAACACGCTGTCCGGCACGTTGACCCACTGGATCGCCAGATTGGACCAGATCATGTCGACGCTGTTGTCGGCCAGCGGCAGGCGCTCGACGTCGGCGCACAGCTGCCACGGTGCCTGCCGGCGGAACAGGCGGCCGAGCATGCCCTGGCTGTCGCGCTGCTTCTCGCGCGACGCGCACAGCATGCCGTGCGCCAGGTCCAGCTCCAGCACCCGCGCCTGCGGATAACGCTGGCGCAGCATCGCCGCGCCATAGCCGGTGCCGCTGCCGGCGTCGAGGATCACCGCCGGTTGCAGCTTGATGTAGTCTAGGCGCTCGGCCATGCGGTCGGACACCTCGCGCTGCAGTACCGCGGCGGAATCGTAACTGGTGGCCGCCCGCTCGAACGAGGCGCGAACGCGGTCTTTGTCGGTGTAAAACGCTTCGCTCATGCGTGCTGTTCCAGGTGTAGTCGCAGGGCTTCGACAAAGTCCGTTTCATGCGACAGAAACGGTGCGTGCGAAGCCTGGGGAAAGTCGTAAAAAGTGGCGTCGGCAAGCTGCTCGGCCAGCCAGCGCCCGGCGCCGATCGGAGTGATCGCGTCGCGCGCGCCGTAGAACAGGCCAACCGGGCAGGCGATGGCCGGTGCCAGTGCGCGCGCGTCGGCGTGCAGCAGGCAGTGCAGCGCCGGCAGCAGGCCCTGCGGCCGGCCGTGGGCAAACAGCTGCGCCTTCAGCGCCTTCAGCGTGTCGCGTGCCGCCGGCGCGCCCATCATCTGCAGCGCGAGGAAGCGCTCCAGCGTCAGCTCGAACGCGGTGTCGAGATTGGCGCCGACGCCCTCGATTGCCGCGCGCGCCTGCGCGTGCGGCCACGCTTCGTCGCGCACGAAGCGCGGACTGGTGGCCACCAGCGCCAGGCTGCGTACCTGCTGCGGATGCTGCGCCGCCCAGTGCTGCGCGATCAGGCCGCCGAGCGACCAGCCGAGCAGGTGCACCGGCAGCGGAAAGTGGCCGGCGAGCGCGTCGGCAATCGCCGCCGCATCAAAGTGCGCGGCTGCGGCGCTGGCGCCGTGACCGGGCAGATCGACCAGGTGCAGGCAGAAGTCGGCTTCAAGGTTGGCCGCAACGCGCTCGAACACGCCGCCGTGCAGCCCCCAGCCGTGCAGCAGCACCAGGTCCGGGCCACGGCCGCGGGATTCTATAAACAGGGTCATCGACTAGTGCAAATGGGGCAAAACCCGATTTTCGCAATAGCGCGCCGAGAAAGAAAGCCCGCTGCGCTCATGCCAGCGAGGGCAGCAAACCGTTGCCGGCGCGCCCCAGTTCCTGCTGCATGCCGGCCAGCCGCGGCCAGTCCAGCTCTGCCGCCGGCGCCGGCCGCGCAAAGTAGTAGCCCTGCAGCCGCGGGCAGCCGAGCTGGCGCAGGGTCTGCACCTGCAGCATGGTTTCCACACCTTCCGCCACCACCTCCAGCCCCAGCGCCGCCGCCAGCGCCAGGATGGCGCGCACGATGGCGGAGGACTCCTCGTGGCAGTGGATGTCGCGCACGAAGGCCTGGTCGATCTTGAGCACGTCGAAGTGGTAGCGGTGCAGATAGGACAGCGCCGAGTAGCCGGTGCCGAAATCGTCCAGCGCGAGGCAGATGCCGCGCTCCTTCAGCTGCCGCATCACCTCGATCGCCACGTCCGGCACGTCGATCAGCGCGCTTTCGGTGATTTCCAGGTGCAGGGTGCCGACCGGCAGCGCGTGCTGCTGCATCAGCTCCTGCAGCCAGCCGACCAGTCCCGGATCGTGGAAGTGTGCCGAGGACAGGTTGATGTGCAGGCACACCGCGTGGTCGATACGGCCGCTGCCGTACCACTGCGCCAGCTGCGCGCAGGCGTGCTCGATCATGTAGCGGTCCAGCTTCAGGATCAGCCCGCTCTCCTCCGCCATCGGCAGGAACACGCTCGGCGCGATCAGGCCGCGTTGCGGGTGGTGCCAGCGCACCAGCGTCTCGAAGCCGGCCAGCTTGCCGCTGTGGCTGTCCACGATCGCCTGGTAGTAGGGCACCAGCTCGTGGCGGTTTTCCAGCGCGTGGCGCAGCTCGGCCTCCAGCGCCAGCTGGTCGGCCTGGTTGCGGCGCAGCTCGTGGTTGAACAGGGTATAGCCGTGACGGCCGCGCTGCTTGGTGCAGTACATCGCGTGATCGGCGTCGCGCAGCAGGTCTTCGGCGCGCGAGTAGTGTTCCTTGTCAGCCAGCACCAGGCCGATGCTGACGGTGATGAACAGTTCGCGGCCGGACAGCATGATCGGGCGCTCGAACTCGCCGACCAGCTTGTGCGCCAGCCGCTCGCACTCTTCCAGCGAATCGACGCTGCCAAGCAGCACCGCGAACTCGTCGCCGCCCAGACGGGCGAGGAAGTCGGTATAGGCGAGGCAGCTGCGGATGCGCTGGCCGGCTTCGGCGAGCAGGTGGTCGCCGGCGAGATGGCCGAGGGTGTCGTTGACCAGCTTGAAACGGTCGAGGTCGATGAACACCACCGCGAAACGCTGCGTCGGGTCGAGCTGGAACTGGTCCCAGTTGCGCTTCAGCACGCGCGAGAAGTAGCTGCGGTTGGGCAGCTTGGTCAGCGGATCGTGCAGGCTGTCGTGCTGCAGCTGGGCGTTGACGGCGTCCAGCTCGTTGGTGCGCTCCAGCACGCGCTGTTCCAGATCGGCATAGGCGCGCTGCAGCTCGTCCAGCGCCTGTACCCGCGCCAGTGCGCTGCCGATATGGTTGGCGACGAATTCCAGCAGCTCCTGATCGCGGTAGGAGTAGCTCACACCGGGCTCGTAGCTCTGCACCGCCAGCACGCCGCGCAGTTCGTTGCCGCTGTACAGCGGCACGCCCAGCCAGCTGCGCGGCTGCATCAGGTCGGGGTCGTCGCCCGCAGGCGGCTCCTGGCTGCCGGCGTCGGCCAGCAGCAGCGGCCGGCCGCTGTGCAGCACCTGCTCCAGCAGTGCGCGCCCCGGGCGCGGCCAGAGCGGATCGGTCAGGTACAGGTCGGAACAATAGGGAAAACTCAGCTCGTTGCGCTCGCTGTCGTGCAGGCACACCACGCAGTTACTGGCGTCGATGAACTCGGACAGCAACCGGTGCAGGCCGACGAAGAAAGCCTCCATCGACAGGCTGGTATTGGAGATGTCGCCGATGCGGAACAGCACGCTCTGCAGCTGCTCGGTGCGCTTTCGCTCGGCCACCTCGGCGTGCAGGCGGATATTGATGCCTTCCAGCTCGGCGGTACGCAGCCACACCTTCTGCTCCAGCTCGGCACGGTGCGCCAGCCGCTCCAGCGCGCTGGCGATGTGGTGGGCGATGAACAGGAAGGCATTCTGCGCCGCGTCGTCGAAGCGCGGCTGCGCATCGTAGCTCTGCACCACCACCGCGCCGATCACCTTGCCGGCGACGTCCAGCAGCGGCACGCCCATCCACCACGACGGCATCGGCCCCGGCATCGCCACGTCGTGCTGACGGCACAGCTGCTCGATCTCCGCTCCGGACAACAGCATGAAGGCTTGCTGGCGGCACAGCCAGGCGGTCAGCGACCGCGTCGACCCATCGCGGGGGAACGCCTCGTCCGACCGCGGCGGATGCGGCGCCATCGCGTCGGAAAAATAGGGGAAGCGCAGCGTATCGCCATCC
This sequence comes from Vogesella margarita, assembly GCF_028548475.1. Lineage (GTDB taxonomy): Bacteria > Pseudomonadota > Gammaproteobacteria > Burkholderiales > Chromobacteriaceae > Vogesella > Vogesella margarita. The sequence goes on along the minus strand of NZ_JAQQLE010000002.1, from coordinate 312,771 downwards.
TCGTCCAGCAGCGCGATATAGAAGTTGTCGGCCGGCATCAGGCGGCTGACCGCGCGGTGCAAACGCTGCAGGAAATGCCCGACGGTCTGCGACTCGTTGGCGAGGCGGTTGATGTCGAGCAGGGTATGGTGAGTGACGCGTGCCGCGCTCAGGTCATTGCTGAGGCAGGCACTGGTCAGGTGGCCGGTCAGCAGCAGCGCCAGCTGCGCGGTGCGCTCGCTGGCGGGGCAGCCATGCCAGAACAGGAAGCCGAGCGGCTGCTCGTGGCTGCCCAGTACCTGGCAGCAGACGGCAGCATCCAGTGGCGGCAGCGGAGCCTCCGCGACCGGCGCCGGCAGGGCGGACACATCCCCCCGCTGCGCCAGACAACGCCATGTGGCACCCAGCCGGCCCCAGACACTCGCTCCGCGTGGCGTCTGCCAGCAGAACAGGAAATCCAGGGCGGCTTCGGCGGCTTCTTCGGGCGAAAACAGAATATCAGCCGTGCTATTCATACGATTTTGGTTGAGCCCACTTCGCGGCCACGCAGCGGCACCGCGATTTTTTGTTATAGGGCAAACCTGGCAGGGCAACGGCAGCGGCCGGGTCAGCGCAACAGCCTGACCAGCGCCTGTGCCAGTTGTGAAATATCCTGCCCGGAATGCGCCGCCGACAGCGACACGCGCAAGCGCGCGGTCCCGGCCGGCACCGTGGGAGGCCTGATGGCGGGAACCCAGATCCCCGAATCCTGTAAGTCTCCTGCCATCTGCACGGCAGCCTCGTTGGCGCCAATAATAATCGCTTGAATTGGCATACGGGAAGGGCATAACCGGAAAGATGTATCGCGCAGTGCAGCACGCAATGCCAATATATGCTCTTGCAATAACGAGCGACGCCACGATTCCCGCTCGATCAGCTGCAAACTGGCCAGCACCGCCGCCGCCTGCGCCGGCGGATGCGCAGTGGTGAAAATATAGGTGCGCGCGCGATTGAGCAGCCAGGTCACCAGCTGGCGGCTGCCGGCGACAAAGGCGCCGGCCACCCCGGCAGCCTTGCCCAGCGTGGCCATGTACACCACGCGCGGGTGCTGCAGCGCGTGCTCGACCAGTGCACCACGGCCGTCACCAAGAATGCCAAAGCCATGCGCGTCATCAATATAAAGCCATGCGTCATAGCGTTCCGCCAGCTGCAGCAGTTCCGCCAACGGTGCTTCGTCCCCCTCCATGCTGTACACCGCGTCCACCACGATCAGTCGCGAAGCGGCTGACGTGTTTTGCAACAACTGCGCCAGATGCGCCAGATCGTTGTGGCGAAAACGCTTGAATTCGGCGCGCGACAGCTGGCAGGCGTCGTTGAGCGAGGCGTGGTTGAGCTTGTCGGCGAAGATGGCGTCGCCGCGGCCGACCAGGCTGCCGACCACGCCAAGGTTGGCCGCATAGCCGGAACCGAACAGCAGCGCCGCCTCGCAGCCGACAAACTCGGCCAGTGCCCGCTCCGCCCGCTCCTGGATGGCGAAGTGGCCGGCCACCAGCGCCGAGGCGCCGCCACCGACACCCCACTCCTCGATCGCCTCGCGCATCGCCTCCTTCAGCGCCGGGTGATTGGCAAGACCCAGGTAGTCGTTGCTGGCGAAGGCCAGGTAGTCGCGGCCGCCAATGCTGACGCGCGGGCCCTGCGGGCTGTCCAGTACCGCGCGCTGGCGCAGGCGGTGCTCGGCTTGCAATTGCGACAGGGCACCGGCGAGTTGATCGGGACGCATGCGGCCAACCTTTCCTTGTTTGATTCATGAAAAAAAAGCACCCGCCAGCGGCAAGGTGCTTTTCGATGATGCCACGGCCGTCTCGCAGAGGCACAGCCGATCGGGAACAGGCGCTTACAGCGGCTGCAGGCCCAGCTTCTCCATCAGCGCGCGGTCGGCGTCGACGTCCGGGTTGCCGGTGGTCAGCAGCTTGTCGCCGTAGAAGATGGAGTTGGCGCCGGCGAGGAAGCACAGCGCCTGCATCGCTTCCGGCATCTCGCGACGGCCGGCCGACAGGCGGATATAGCTCTTCGGCAGCGTCAGGCGCGCCACGGCGATGGTGCGCACGAACTCGGTCCAGTCCAGCGACTCGGCGCCGTCCAGCGGCGTACCGGTCACCTTGACCAGGTTGTTGACCGGCACCGATTCCGGCTGCGGGTCGAGGTTGGCCAGCTGCAGGATCAGCCCGGCACGCTGCTCACGGGTCTCGTTGAGGCCGACGATGCCACCGCAGCACACCGACAACCCAGCGCCGCGCACCTTGCCCAGCGTGGCGAGGCGGTCTTCGTACTCGCGGGTCTGGATGATGTCGGCGTACTTGTCCGGCGCGGTGTCTAGGTTGTGGTTGTAGAAGTCGAGGCCGGCATCCTTCAGCTTCTCGGCCTGGCCGTCCTTCAGCAGGCCGAAGGTGGCACAGGTCTGCAGGCCCAGCGCCTTCACCTGCTGCACCATGTCCAGCGTCTTTCCCAGGTCGGCATCCTTGGGGCCGCGCCAGGCGGCGCCCATGCAGAAGCGGCCGGCGCCGTTGGCCTTGGCGTGGCGCGCGGCCTCCACCACCTCGTCCACCGTCATCATCGGCTGGTTTTCCACCGCCGTTTCATGGTGTACCGACTGCGGGCAGTAGCCGCAGTCCTCCGGACAGCCGCCGGTCTTGATCGACACCAGCGTCGACAGCTGCACGCGGCTAGGGTCGAAGTGCTGGCGATGGACCTCGGCGGCACGGAACACCAGTTCCATGAACGGCAAGTCGTACAGCGCCTCGATCTCCTGCTGGCTCCACAGCGCGGATTCGGGGTGCGGGGTGGCGGGACGCTGGAATTGCATGGTGGCCTGGGTCATGGTGGGCTATCGTCACTGTCTGAGAGTCAAAACTGGGCGAATCTTGCGCGAGGGGCGACCATGCTGTCAAACGTGATTAGCAGCCCTCTTAACAATTGCCTTATTTTTGAGCAACACTGCCAGCTATGCGGCCAACGTCCGTGTGCCGGCGGCGTCTGTCCGGCCTGTGCCGCCGCGCTGGCAGGCCCCGCCGCGACGCGCTGCCCGGTGTGCGCCGCGGCGGCAGCCAGCCACCTGGTGCCCTGCGGCCATTGCCTGCGCAGACCGCCGGCGTTTGCGCGCCTGCACGCCGCCTACGGCTACGACTACCCGCTGGACGGCCTGATCGGCGCCTGCAAGTACGGCCGCCAGCCGGCGCTGCAGGGCGCGCTCGCCAGCCTGTTGCGGCAGCAGTTGCAGAAGGTGGCCGAACGGCCGGAAATCGATCTGGTAGTCGCCGTGCCGCTGGCGCCGGCGCGGCTGGCGGAACGCGGTTTCAACCTGCCGGATGCCCTGGCACGGGCAGTCGCTGCTACAATCGGCGGCCGCCTTGTCCACGACTTGTGCGTGCGCAAACGCAACACTGCGCCGCAGGCCGCGCTCGACCGCCGCCAGCGGCTGCGCAATGTACGTGATGCTTTTTGCGTAAAGCGCCGCTGTGACGGGCTTTCCATCGCCATCGTCGATGACGTCGCCACCACCGGCGCCACCCTCGATGCGCTGGCCAAAGCACTGCAAAAAGCGGGCGCAAAACGGGTCGAAGCCTGGGTGCTTGCCAGGGCTTCCGACCACAAAATTTGACCAACCTGTTGATTTACCGGATTATTCACCCCGCAACGATGTTTACTGTTGTTCTCTACCAGCCGGAAATACCGCCCAATACGGGCAATATTATTCGACTCTGTGCCAACACCGGCTGTGAACTGCACTTGGTCAAACCGCTTGGTTTTCCGCTCGAAGACGCCAAACTGAAACGCGCCGGACTCGACTATCACGAGTACGCCCGCATGGTGGTCCACGAGAACTGGGAAGCCTGTCTGGCCCACCTTGGGCCGCGCCGCATCTTCGCGGCCACCACCAAGGGCGCCACGCGGCACGACCGCATCGCCTTCCAACCCGGCGATGTCTTGCTGTTCGGACCTGAATCACGCGGCTTGCCCCAGGAAGTCCTGGACAGTCTCCCGACTGACCAGCGGGTGCGGTTGCCGATGCGGGCCGAATCACGCAGTCTCAATCTCTCTAACGCTGTCGCTGTCCTCGTGTTCGAGGCCTGGCGTCAACACGGTTTTGCCGGAGGGATCTGAGCCAGTTCACTGAGTTGGCGCAACAGCATAGGAGAGGTTCATGCGACCTTTTTACCGATGGCTGTGGCTTGCGTTCATCAGTGCTGTACTGGTGGCCTGTACCACCGTCAGACCGGCAACTGCCACCCAGACAGCCAAGGTCACGACCAAAAAATCGCCTGCCAAAACAGGTGCCTACTTTCAGAATGACGGCCCGGGCAGCAATATCCCGGTTAACCTGGACCTGGTTCCGGACGCCGTTCCCCAGTCAGAACCGCTGATCGCCGCGGCCAACCTGCCCTACACCGCGCTGGGCATGAGCTTCCGCCCGGACAAGAGCGCCAAGCCTTACCGCAAGACCGGGCGCGCCTCCTGGTACGGCAAACAGTTCCACGGTCGCAAGACCAGCTCCGGCGAACGCTACGACATGTTCGCGATGACCGCGGCGCACCCGACGCTGCCAATCCCGAGCTATGCCCGCGTCACCAATGTCAGCAATGGCGAATCGGTGATCGTGCGCATCAACGACCGCGGCCCGTTCCACAGGAGCCGGCTGATGGACCTCAGCTATGCCGCCGCCTATCGCCTGGGCTACGTCAACAACGGCTCGGCCGAGGTGCTGGTCGAACGCGTGTTCCCGGTTGCCGGCAGCGAGCGCATCGCCACCAAGCCACCGGCGATGCAGGCTGCCGCCAGCGATCCGCTGTACCTGCAGCTGGGCAAGTTCTCGCGTCTGGCCAAGGCCGAGGCCGAGCTGAAGAAGCTGCTGGCCGACGACAGCCTGCACGACGACAAGCTGGCCATCGTCAATCATGACGGCATCTACAGCATCCGCATGGGCCCGTTCCAGGGCGACCACGAAGCGCTGACCGTCGCCAATGCGCTCAACGTGGCACCGGTGATTACCCGTTAAGCCCGCCTAGCCAAGCCTCACCGCCTGCCTACCCCGCGTAGCCAGGCGGTTTTTCATGGCAACGGCGCGAGGCCGATACCGGCCGCCTTGATCACCGCGGCCAGGGTGGCGAAGTGGCCGGCGATATCCTGCTCGTGCACGTGGGCGTAGCCCAGCAGCAGGCCCTGCTGGGCCGGTGCCTCGCCGCGGTAGTAGGCACTCAGCGGCCGGGTGAGGATGCCCTGCTGCAACGCGGCCTCGGCAATGGCGTGATCGTCGCAACCGTCGGGCAGCCCCAGCACCAGATGCAGGCCGGCGGCGCCGTCATGAATCGGCAGCCGCTCGCCAAAGTGCGCGGTGATCGCCGCCAGCAGCGTCTCGCGCCGTAGCGCATAGAGATGGCGCATGCGGCGGATATGCGACACGAAGTGGCCCTCGGCGATGAAATCCGCCAGCACCGCCTGCGTCAGGTACTGCCCGCCACGGAACATCTCCGACAGCCCGGTCTGGAAGCTGGCGACCAGCGACTCCGGCACCACCATGTAGGCCAGCCGCAGCCCCGGGTAGATCACCTTGGAAAAGGTGGCGAGGTAGATCACCCGCCCGTGGCTATCCAGCCCCTGCAGCGACGGTAGCGGCGGACGGCCGTAGCGGAACTCGCTGTCGTAGTCGTCTTCCACGATCCAGCTGTTATGGCGCCGCGCATAGGCGAGCAAGCGCCGCCGCCGCGCCAGGCTCATCACCGCGCCCAGCGGGTACTGGTGCGACGGCGACACGTAGATCAGCTTCGGCACCCCCAGCCGCGCACCCTCCTCCACCTGCAGTCCGTCGCCGTCGACCGCCACCGGCTGCGTGTCGAGCCCGCTGCTGCGCCACACGCTGTGCACGCCCCAGTAGCCCGGATTCTCCACCCAGGCCGTGTCACCGACATCGCCCAGCAGCAGCGCGATCAGCTGCAGCGCCGCGTGCGAGCCGTTGGTGACGATGATCTGCTCCGGGGTGCAGATCACGCCGCGCGAACTGCGCAGGTAGTCGGCCAGCGCGCTGCGCAGCGCCGGCAGGCCGGGACCGACGGAGTAGGTCAGCAAATCCGGCTGCGGCTTGCGCCACTGGCGGTTGTGCAGCCGCATCCAGGTGCGCGACGGAAAGGTACGCACCTCCGGCACCCCCGGCATGAAGGCGCCCCACTGCTTCGCGCCGGCGCCGGCCTGCGCCACCAACTGCGTGCCGCGCTGCGAGATCTCGGCCTGGCTGTCGGCACCATGCCGGACGGGCGCCGGCTCGCGCCCGGGCAGGCGTTCCGGCCCGGTATCCAGCACGAAGGTGCCGCGGCCAACCCCGGCCGCCAGATAACCCTCCACCACCAGCCGTTCGTAGACGTGGATCACGGTATTGCGCGCGATGCCCAGCTCCTGCGCCAGCTGCCGCGACGACGGCAGGCGCAGCCCCGGCGGCAGCACCTCCTGCAGGATGCTGTCACGCAGCAGGCGATACAGCTGCAGGGTGTTGGATTCGGCACTGTCGCGGCGGAAGTGTTGCAGCAAGAGATCCGCCAGCATTTGCTGCAGCGCGATCTGGGACGAGGATGGGGAGGCCATGGCAGGAAACCCGCGCTGATTGGTTCTATTAAAAAAACACGATTGGGTCTAATTTTATCACCAATCAGCCCGTACACTGCCGCCGGCTTTTGCTTGCAATCACAATCGCTGCTGCCCTGCACACCCCAGCAACCCAATAACGGTCTCGGCGCGTCCGCGCACGAGCACCAGGCAGCCGCGTTAACGGAGAATCGACCCCAATGAGTACTTCCTCCCCAGGACTGAGCCACGGGCTCAAGGAACGGCACGTCACCATGCTGTCCATCGCCGGCGTGATCGGCGCCGGCCTGTTCGTCGGCTCCGGCCACGCCATCGCCGAAGCCGGCCCGGCCGTGCTGATCGCCTACGCCATCGCCGGCATGCTGGTGGTGCTGGTTATGCGCATGCTCGGCGAAATGGCCGTCGCCTCGCCGGACACCGGTTCGTTTTCCACCTACGCCGACCGCGCCATCGGTCACTGGGCCGGCTACCTGATCGGCTGGCTGTACTGGTGGTTCTGGGTGCTGGTAATCCCGCTGGAGGCCACCGCCGCCGCCACCATCCTGCACACCTGGTTTGCCGGCGTGCCGCTGTGGGCGTTTGCGCTGGGCATCACCGTGCTGCTGACCATCACCAATATGTTCAGCGTGAAGAACTACGGCGAATTCGAATTCTGGTTTGCACTGGTGAAAGTGGTGGCCATCGTCGCCTTCCTCGCCATTGCCGCCGCCGCCATGATGGGCCTGATTCCGGGCAGCCAGGTCAGCGGCGTGTCCAAGCTGTTCGACCACGGCGGCTTCATGCCCAACGGCTTCGGTGCCGTGCTGGGTGCGATGCTGACCACCATGTTCACCTTCCTCGGCACCGAGATCGTCACCATCGCCGCCGCCGAATCCGACAATCCGCAGCAGCAGATCACCAAGGCCACCAACTCGGTGGTATGGCGTATCAGCCTGTTCTACCTCGGCTCCATCTTCGTGGTGACCTCGCTGGTGGCGTGGAACGATCCGCAGTTGGCCGCACTGGGCTCCTACCAGCGCACGCTGGAGCTGATCGGCATCCCCAACGCCAAGGCCATCGTCGACGTGGTGGTGCTGATCTCGGTCGCCAGCTGCCTGAACTCGGCGCTGTACACCGCCTCGCGCATGCTGTACTCGCTGTCCACCCGTCGCGACGCAATGCAGGTCTTCAACAAGACCGCCAGCAACGGCACGCCGCAGAACGCGGTACTGGGTTCGATGGTGGTGGGCTTCATGATGGTGATCGCCAACTATCTGGTGCCGGAAGCCGTCTTCAACGTGCTGCTGGCCACCTCCGGCGCCATCGCGCTGCTGGTCTACATGGCGATCGCCATCTCCCAGCTGCGCATGCGCCAGCGCATGATTGCCCGCGGCGAGACCCCGGCGTTCAAGATGTGGCTGTTCCCGTGGCTGACCTGGGCGGTGATCCTGTTCATCGCCGCGGTGCTGCTGATCATGGCCTTCCGCCCCGACCACCAGATCGAGGTGCTGAGTACCGGCGTGCTGACCATCCTGCTGCTGCTGGTCGGTTGGGTCCGCTCGCGCCTGCTGGGCACCAACTGGCGCCACAGCAGCACCACGCTGGCGACGGCCAGCGCCGGCTGAACGCCCCCGAATACCCTAGCTGTCTGCTTGCCCGCCTCTGGCGGGCTTTTTTTCATGCTGCGGCCAACGTACGGGCAAGAAAAAACCCCGGCATGGGCCGGGGTCAACACCTTTGCAGGCTCCTGCTCAGGGAGGTGAAGCAGGAAGGTGTGAACACCTGCTTACTTTGACGGCTTACTCGGGCAAAGTTCCGGCGGCACCGGGATTTTCTTCGCCGGCGACATCGTTCTCGGCCACCGCGGCGAACCAGTCCTGCACCTGCTGCTCGACCTCGGCGGTGCCGGTCTTCTTCGAGCTGGAAAACAGCTGGATGCTGATTTGCGGGTAGTCGTGCAGTTCTTTTTTGACCGAGGCCAAGACTTTCTGCTGCTCCTGACGCGATAATTTGTCGGCTTTGGACAGCAGGATGTGCACCGGACGGTTGGTCTCGCTGAAGAACTCGATCATCTTCCAGTCCAGATCGCGCAGCGGCCGACGCGAATCCATGATCAGCAGCAGGCCGATCAGGCTGGTACGCGACTGCAGGTACTGCCCCAGCAGCTCCACCCAGTGCGCGCGCACCGCCTCCGGCACCTCGGCGTAGCCGTAGCCGGGCAGGTCGACCAGGTAGCGCTCCTGGCCGAGGTCGAAGAAGTTGATATGCTGCGTGCGCCCCGGCGTCTTGGACACGAAGGCCAGGCGGGTGCGGTTGCACAGGGTATTGATGGCGCTGGACTTGCCGGCGTTCGAGCGGCCGACAAAGGCGATCTCGGCGCGGGTCGGCGGCAAATCCTTAAGATGATTTACGGTGGTAAAGAAGCGGGCGTTCTGAAAGATCGTCATAGTAGTAAGTGTAAAGTCAGTTGGTATAGAATAGCAGGTTTGAAATTGCCACCTTTACAGATATTTACGCAATCTCTCTCTAGGAGTGACCATGAAACGTAAGATGCTGTTGGCGATCGCTGCCGCTACCCTCGCCGGTAGCGCACTGGCCGCCTCCCCAGCTGTGACCCATGGCGATGTCGCCAAAGGCAAAGTGATTGCCGAGCAAGTGTGTGCCGCCTGTCACGGTGCGGACGGCAACAGCGTGGCCTCCGCCAACCCGTCGCTGGCTGGCCAGCACGCCAAATACCTGGAAAGCCAGCTCAAGGCTTTCAAGAGTGGCGAGCGCAAGAACCCGATCATGCTGGGCATGGCGTCCAGCCTGTCCGATGCCGACATGAAGAACGTGGCCGAGTACTTCAGTGAGCAGAAGCTGAAGCCGCGCCAGGCCAACGACAAGGCTCTGCTGCCAGCCGGCCAGAAGCTGTACAAGGCCGGCAACCCGGTGACCCGCGTTCCGGCCTGTATGGCCTGCCACGGTGCCGCCGGCAAGGGTTACCCTGCCCAGTACCCGGCACTGGGTAGCCAGCACGCCGCCTACATCGTCAAGCAGCTGAACGACTTCAAGGCCGGCACGGACCGCAAGAATCCGATCATGGCCGACGTGGCCATGCGCATGTCTGATGCCGACATGAAAGCGGTAGCAGAATACATTTCCGGCCTGCGTTAAGCGCAACTTTTTGCTGCTGACACGTTCCAAAGGGGGGCCTTCACGCCCCCCTTTGTCGTGCTTAGAAAATAAATGAAACCCAATAAGCCTTCTGCATCGAATGTTCACCACGCGTACGAGCTGTTCAGCTCGATGCGTTTCGCCATCGGTTTGCTGACCATCCTGGCCATCGCCTCGATCATCGGCACCGTGCTCAAGCAGAACGAACCCTATCCCAACTACGCCTTCGAATTCGGCCCGTTCTGGTTCGCCGCCTTCGAGAAGCTGGGTCTGTACGACGTCTACCACTCGTCGTGGTTCCTGCTGATCCTCGCCTTCCTGGTGCTGTCCACCACGCTGTGCATCATCCGCAACGGCCCCGCCTTCCTGCGCGACATGAAGAGCTTCCGCGAGCGCGCCACCGACAACTCGCTGCGCGCGATGCGCCACAGCCAGCAGCTGGACCGGCCGCTGGACGAGGCACAGGCGATGCGTCTGCTGCAGGGCCACGGCCTGCGCGTGAAGCGCGCGGCGCGCGACGACGGCAGCGTGCTCCTGGCGGCCAAGAAGGGCAGCGCCAACAAGCTGGGCTATTTCTTCGCCCACATCGCGATGGTGGTGATCTGCATCGGCGGCCTGATGGACGGCAACCTGCCGCTCAAAATCGGCGAGCTGACCGGCAGCATCAAGCCGGAAACGCGCGACCTGCCGCAGGCGCAGATTCCGGAGCAGAGCCGGCTCGGCACCGGCAACCTGTCGTTCCGCGGCAGCGTGACGGTGCCGGAAGGCAAGAGCGCCGACGTGATCTTCATGAACAGCGGCAACGGCTACCTGGTGCAGGAGCTGCCGTTCATCGTCACGCTGAAGAAATTCCACGTCGACTACTACAGCAACGGCATGCCCAAGCTGTTCGCCAGTGACATCGTGGTTACCGACAAGGACAGCGGCAAGACCTCCGAACACACCATCAAGGTCAACCACCCGCTGGTGGTCGACGGCGTAGCCATCTACCAGGCCAGCTTCGGCGACGGCGGCTCGCCGCTGCAGCTGAAGGCGTGGAACCTGCAGACGCCGCAGGCGGCACCAACCGAGATCAAGGGCAACTCGCTGGGCGCGCAACCGCTGAAGGTCAACGGCCGCGACTACAAGCTGGAATTCGGCGAACTGCGCGTGTTCAACGTGGAAAACACCGGTGCGCCGGGCAGCGACGACAAGTCGCTGGAACAGCGCCTCAAGGACGCACGCTCGGTACGGCAGGACACCAAGGCGCTGAAGAACATCGGCCCGTCGATCAGCTTCAAGCTGCGCGACCAGCACGGCCAGGCGCGCGAATACCAGCACTACATGGCGCCGATGCAGCAGGACGGCGAGTGGTACCAGGTGGCCGGCGTGCGCAGTGACGTGGGGCAGCCGTTCCAGTACCTGCGCCTGCCGCTGGACAAGGACATGAGCATCGCCAGCTTCATGCGCCTGTACGCGGCGCTGAAAGACCCGACGCTGTACGACGAGATCCGCAAGCGCACCACCGCCAAGGCGATGCAGGGCCAGGCGATCAGCCCGGCGATGCAGCAGCAGTTCTCCGACAGCGTGCGCTGGGTGCTGTCGCGCTTCGCCGAGGGCGGCTTCAAGGCGCTGGAACAGTTCCTCGACGACAAGGTGCCGGCCGACAAGCGTCAGGCCATCGCGCAGACCTACATCAAGATCCTGCAGGGCGCAGTGGTCGACGTGATGGACGTGGCGCAAGCCAAGGCGGGCCTGGCGCCGTGGCCGCAGGACGCCAAGCACTACCGCTTCCTGCTCGACGGTCTGGTCGGTGCCAGCGCGCTGCAGGACTACGCGGCACCGGTGTACCTGGAAATGAGCGGCTTCGACCAGGTGCAGGCCTCCGGCCTGCAGATGACGCGCTCGCCGGGCAAGAACGTGGTGTATCTTGGCTCGTTGCTGCTGGTGATCGGCATCATCCTGATGTTCTACGTCCGCGAAGTGCGCGTCTGGCTGCTGCTGCAGCGTGACGGCACCCGTCTGGCGATGACGTCCAACCGCCATAACCGCGATCTGGACCAGGACTTCGAACGCATGGTCGGCTATCTGAACAAACAGGCTGGAGAAGCATGATGGAGATGGTGTTGCAACAACCGCTGTACAAGCGTCTGGCCGCCGGTGACTGGCTGTACGCGCTGCTGATCGTCGTCGCGGCCGGTTACAGCTTCAGCCTGTACGGCAGCGCGATGGACTACTACGAACAGCTGATCCTGGTCGGCAGCAGCATCGGGCTGGTGGCGCTGGGCTGGTTCTGGCCGAGCTGGCGCTGGTTCTTCCCGCTGGCCGGCAGCGTGTCGCTGCTGGCAATCCAGCTGTACGACCACAATCTGGCGCGCGCGGCGGAAAGCTTCGGCCTGAAGTACCTGCTGTCCAGCCAGTCGTCGTTCATGTGGATGTGCACGCTGTTCTTCCTCGCCACCGTGCTGTACTGGGCCGGTACCCTCTCCCGCGCCGGCCTGCTGATGCGCATGGGCAGCGGCCTGACCTGGGCGGCGGCGGTATTCGCGCTGGCCGGCCTGTTCACCCGCTGGTACGAGAGCTACCTGATCGCCGCCGACGTTGGCCGCATCCCGGTCTCCAACCTGTACGAAGTGTTCATCCTGTTCTGCCTGATCACCGCGCTGATGTACCTGTACTACGAGGCCAAGTTCGCGGTGCGCCAGGTCGGCGCCTTCGTGCTGCTGGTGATCAGCGCCGCGGTCGGCTTCATCCTGTGGTACACCTTCGATCGCCAAGCGCACGAAATCCAGCCGCTGATCCCGGCGCTGCAATCGTGGTGGATGAAGATCCACGTGCCGGCCAACTTCGTCGGCTATGGCGCGTTCGCGATGTCGGCGATGATCGGCGTGGCGCAGCTGCTGATCCGCCGCGGCATCCTCGCCAGCCGCCTGCCCTCGGCCGAGGTGCTGGACGAGGTGATGTACAAGGCCATCGCCGTCGGCTTCCTGTTCTTCACCATCGCCACCATCCTCGGCGCGATGTGGGCGGCGGACGCCTGGGGCGGCTACTGGAGCTGGGACCCGAAAGAAACCTGGGCGCTGATCGTGTGGCTGAACTACGCCGCCTGGCTGCACATGCGCCTGGTCAAGGGCTGGCGCGGCGAGCCGCTGGCGTGGTGGGCGGTGGTCGGCCTGCTGGTGACCTCCTTCGCCTTCATCGGCGTCAACATGTTCCTGTCCGGCCTGCACTCCTACGGCGCGCTGTAACACCCAAGGTTGGCCGCATGCGGCCAACCTTGTCACCCCCGCGACCCGGCCCTGCGCCGGGTCGTGGCGTTTTCCGCTCAGGCGTACACCGACAGCTCCAGCAGGTTGCCGTCCGGATCGCGCAGATACAGCGAGCGGATCGGCCCCAGCGCACCGGTGCGCGCCACCGGCCCCAGCTCGATGGCCACACCCTTGGCGGCCAGCTCTGCCGCCACCTCATCCAGCCCGCCACTCACGATCAGACAGAGATCGGCACTGCCCGCCTGCGGCACCCGCGCGTGCGGCAGCAAGGGCGCCGACGCCGGATGCAGGTTGATCTTGTGCCGGCCGAATTCCAGCGCCACCCGGCCCTCGCCGAAAGTCACCGGCACCATGCCCAGCACATCACGATAAAACGCCACCGTGCGCGGAATATCCGCCACCGTCAGCACCAGATGATCCAGCCGTTCGATTTGCATCCTGTCTCCTTCGCGGGCACACCCTGCCGCGCCATGCCGCAGCAGCCCCATCGTCATACTTTACCGCGCCCGGCGATCGCGGCACACTGCCGCCATTGCCGCGCCCCCTGCCGGCGCGGGGCAGCCCGTACGCTGCCAGACCACTAGCCGGAGCCGCCATGACTACCCCGACCCTGCACCCCGCCACGCTGGCCGTCCGCGCCGGTGAAGACGACTACCGCCCGCACGCTGCGCTGGCCGTGCCGATCGAATTCGGCATCGCCCACGGCTACCCGGACATGGACAGCTGGGAACAGGTGGCGCGCGGCGAGGCGGCCGGGCCGCTGTATGCGCGCAATACCGCCCACCCCACCAGCCTGGCGCTGGAAGCCAAGCTGGCCGCGCTGGAAGGCGCGGCGGCGGCGGTGAGCTTCGGCAGCGGCATGGCGGCGATCAGCAGCACGCTGCTGGCGCTGCTCAAGCCCGGCGCGCGCGTGGTGGCCGGCAAGGACACCTACGGCGGCAGCCACTACCTGTTCCAGCACACCCTGCCGCAATGGGGGGTGCAGGTGACGCTGTGCGATACCACCGACGCTGCCGCCTTCGATGCCGCGCTGGCCGGCGGCTGCGAGCTGCTGTACCTGGAATCACCGACCAACCCCATGCTCAAGGTGCAGGACATCCGCCGTCTGGCTGCCGCCGGGCATGCCGCCGGCGCGGTGGTGGTGATCGACAACACCTTTGCCACCCCGGTGAACCAGAACCCGCTGGCGCTGGGCGCCGACCTGGTGCTGCACAGCGCCACCAAGTTCCTCGGCGGCCACGCCGACGCCATGGGCGGCATCGTCTGCGGCAGCCAGGCGCTGACCGAGCGCATCCGCCACTACCGCGAGATCCACGGCGCCTGCCTCGACCCGATGAGCGCCTTCCTGATCCTGCGCGGCATCAAGACCCTGGCGCTGCGCATGCGCCAGCACAACGACAATGCGCTGGCGCTGGCGCAATGGCTGCAGCAGCAACCGGCAGTGCGGCAGGTGAACTACCCCGGCCTGCCGCAGCATCCGCAGCACGCCATCGCCCGCGCGCAGATGCACGGCTTTGGCGGCGTGCTCAGCTTCGAGCTGGCCGGCGGTGATGCTGCAGTGCGCCGGTTGCTGTCGCGCTGCCAGCTGCTGCTGCGTGCCGCCACCCTGGGCACGGTGGACACGCTGCTGGGCGTGCCCAGCACCACCAGCCACGTGGAATGCAGCGCGGAAGAGCGTGTGGCGCTGGGCATTCCCGCCGGGCTGGTGCGCTGCTCGGTGGGTATCGAGGATATCCGCGACATCATCGCCGACCTGCAACAGGCGCTGGCCGAGTGATCCCGACACTGAAACACGTTGGCCGCATACCTTGCGGCCAACCTTTCACACCATGAGCTGGTACCTGTACCTGCTGGAATGCCGCGGCGGCAGCCTGTACACCGGCATCAGCAACAACGTGGAAAAGCGCTACGCCGCCCATGTCGCCGGCAAGGGCGCGCGCTACACCCGCAGCTTTCCGCCCGAGCGCATCGCGCTGGTGCTGGAATTTGCCGACAAGGGCGAAGCGCTGCGCGCCGAGCTGGCGGTAAAAGCGATGAGCGCCACGCAAAAACGGGCGTGGCTGGCGGCCCACAGCAGCGACATCACTATTAGCCCAGCTAATCAGCCCGCGCAGTAATGCTGGCTTGTCGCCGCCAGCGCGCGCGCTCACACTGCCAGCCATGTTCTGACCGGAAAGCGCCATGTTCCCTCTCGATACCCTCCCTGCCGCCCTGCGCCAGGCGCAGCCACTGCTGTGGCACAACCCCTCCCTGCAACCTGCCGCCGCTGCGCTGGCCGCAAGCCGCTACGGCCGCGCCGACATCGAGGCCGCCATTGCCCGCTGGCAGCGCTTTGCCCCGCTGCTGGCGCGGCTGTTTCCGGACAGCGTGGCTGCCGATGGCCGCATCGATTCGCCATTGCTGCCGCAAACCGACACCGACGGCCACGCCTTGTGGGTGAAGGCCGACCACGCGCTACCGATCACCGCCTGCATCAAGGCGCGCGGCGGCGTGTACGAGGTGCTGTGCCATGCCGAAGAGCTGGCGCAGGCCGCCGGCCTGCTGCCGGCTGGCAGCAGCTACACCGTGCTGGCCGAGCCGCCGGCACGCGCGCTGTTCGCGCAGCACCGCATCCTGGTGGGCAGTACCGGCAACCTGGGCTACAGCGTCGGCGTGATGGCACGCGCGCTGGGCCTGCAGGTGGAAGTGCACATGTCGCACGACGCCAAGGAATGGAAAAAACAGCGGCTGCGCGCGCTGGGCGCCAGCGTGGTGGAGCACCAGGGCGACTACGCACTGGCCGTGGCCGCCGCGCGCGACATTGCCGCCGCCGACCCGCAAGCCTATTTCATCGATGACGAAAGCTCACTGCTGCTGTTCTTCGGCTATGCCGCCGCAGCGTGGGACCTGGCGCCGCAGCTGGCCGCTGCCGGCCTGCGGCCAACCCCGGCACAGCCGCTGCGCGTCTACCTGCCCTGCGGCGTGGGCGGCGCGCCCGGTGGCGTGGCCTTCGGCCTGAAGTGCCTGTTCGGCGACGCGGTGCAGTGCGTGCTGGTGGAGCCGGTGGCCTCGCCCTGCTTCCTGCTGCGCCTGGCCAGTGGCGACGATGCGTTGTCGGTGTACGACATCGGCCTCGACAACCACACGGTGGCCGACGGCCTGGCGGTGGCGCGCGCCTCGGCCACCGTGGCCGGCATCGTCGGCCCGCTGATCGACGCGGTGATCACCGTGAGCGACGCCAGCCTGCTGGCCGAAGTGCGCCGCCAGTGGCAGCAGCACGGCCTGCGGCTGGAGCCTTCTGCCGCTGCCGGCTTTGTGGCGCACGCGCAGTTCAGCGGGCAATGGCCCGGGGCGACGATCCCCGTGGTGTGGACCACCGGCGGCAACGGCCTGCCGGACGAGGTATTCCTGCCGCTGCTGGCGGGGTAGACGGCATAAAAAGGTTGGCCGCAAACCGCCAAGGGCTTGCGGCCAACCTTTGTCATGTAATCGCGGTAAACGTTGGGCTTCGCAAGTGCGGCGCCGGTCTGCCAGCCCGACTTACTTCTGTGTCAATGCCCTGACCATGCTTTCTACATTGGCGCGATTCTTGCCCCAATCAATCAGCGTCAGCGGGAACCGCGGCTGGCTGCAAAGATGTACTTGGGTTGCCGCCCCACCCGCTTCCGCCAGATCGACACTGAGAGACTCGCCCCAGCTCTTAAAAGAACAGGCGGTGCGTACTTCGAAATGGCCCTCGCCTTGTACGCGCGCACGGCGACCATAACGCGCTTGCAGCTCCTGCCACACCCTCTCACGCACCAAGGGCAATGCCATAGGCAGTGTCAGTGTTTGCTGCACCCGCTCAACCGCGTTCCGATCGAAGATATCGGCAAAAAAAACTTGAATGACAAAAGCGTAGATCAGACTGAATAGCAACATGTCCATGAGCACAGGCCAGCTGAAAACCGTCCACAACCATGTGGACTGCTGGAACAGCAGTGAGCAAAGCAACTGCAGGACAAAGAAGCCGCGCTTGCGGCGACTATCGAACAAGGAGCGAATCATGGGTGCCTCCAAATAGAAGCTGCCATGCTATCAAAATGACAAATAAATTTACAGCCAAGCACGGCTGCTGGTGCAGATAACCGACGCCTCATGTCCCGTTCCCGGTAATGCCGCCGAACCTATCCACGCCACAACCCACACCGGAATAACAACAGGGCAAGCCACCAGGCTTGCCCTTTTTCGCGATGCGCGGCCAACCTTGGCCCTTGCTCACACTTCATCGCGCAACGATTCGGCGCGCCAGCTTCACTGCTGCTGCATCTCGCCGCACAACCAATCCACCAGCGTCTGCGCCGCCGCACTACCGCTTACCGGGTACAGCGCGTAATAGCCCAAGAGCAGCGGCGGCTGTTCGTCCAGCCGGCACAGGCTGCCATCCTGCAGATAGCGTGCCACCAGCAATTGCCGGCCCAGCGCCACGCCATCGCCGGCTTGTGCACTGCGGTAGGCGAGCTGCGCCTGGTTGAAGTGGCGCTCGCCGGCAGCGCTGCCGCGCGGGCGGCCATATGCGGCCAGCCACAGCGCCCACTCGCTGCCGGCCGGCGACGGGCTGCTCCATGGCGCGTCGTCGTGCAGCAAGGCGCCATCGGCGCCGCTGGCGAGCAGGCCGGGGGAGGCCACCGGGAAACCATGTTCCGGCAACACGAAAGCGGCATCCAGCGGTGCCTGCGGCAAATAGCGCAGCGCCAGATCGATGCCGGCCTGACGCAGGGAGGTCTGGCTGTAGGGCTGGTTATCGGCCAGCAGATCGACGCTGATGTCCGGCTGCAAGCGGGCGAAGCGCCCCAGTCGCGGCAGCAACCATTCCAGCGCCAGCGAGGGCGGCGCCGACAGCCGCACACTGGCAGGGGCCACCTCGGCCTGCAGTGCGGCCAACGCGGCGGCCACGGTGTCGAAGCCGTTGGCGCAGGCCGCGTACAGGCGTTGTCCGGCGGGGGTGAGCTGCAGGCTGCGGCCACCGCGCTGCAACAGGCTCAGCTGCAGGCGGGATTCCAGGCGCTGCACGCGCTGGCTCACCGCCCCCTGGGTGACCGCCAGCTGTTCGGCGGCACGGCGAAAGCCGCCGCAGTCCGCCACGGCGTGGAAGAACCACAGGTCGGCCAGCAGGCTGGCGTCGAGGCGGCGGGTCATAGGCGGCTCATAGCGGGCGGGACTTAGTAGGCGAAGCGCTCGCGCAGCTCTTCGATATTCAGCTCGCGCAGGATGCTTTCCTGGCGTTCGCGCGCGCTCTTTTTGGCGCCGCCAACTTTCTTGGCGATGATCAGCTCGTTCTTCATCGAGTGCTCCCAGCCCACCAGCTCGGTCACCGTCACCTGGTAGCCGCGCGCCTCCAGCAGCAGGCAGCGCAGCACGTTGGTGAGCTGGCTGCCGAACTCGCGGGTGTGGATCGGGTGGCGCCACAGCTCGGACAGCGCGGTCTTGCCGAAGGTCTCGTTCTTCTTCTGCCGCAGCACGGCGGCGACCTCGGCCTGGCAGCACGGCACCAGCACGATGTACTTGGCGTCCTTGGCCAGCGCGAAGCGGATGGCGTCGTCGGTGGCGGTGTTGCAGGCGTGCAGCGCGGTGATGATGTCCACCTGCGCCGGCAGCGCGTCGGAGGTGATCGACTGCTCGACGGTGAGGTTGAGGAAGCTCATGCCCTCGAAACCCAGCCGCGCCGCCAGCTCGACGGATTTATCCACCAGGTCCTGCCGCGTTTCCACGCCGTAGACGTGGGCGGACGGTTTGTCCTTCAGGAACAGGTCGTAAAGGATGAAGCCGAGATAGGACTTGCCGGCGCCGTGGTCGGCCAGCGTCAGGCTGCCCTTTTCCGCCAGCACGTCGGCCATCAGCGGCTCGATGAACTGGTACAGGTGGTACACCTGCTTCAGCTTGCGGCGGGTGTCCTGGTTGATCTTGCCGTCGCGGGTGAGGATGTGCAGTTCTTTCAGCAGTTCGATCGACTGCTGCGGTTTGATTTCGGGGATCAGGCTCATCGCGGTGTCCGTATAAAAAGGTTGGCCGCAAGCACGGGCTTGCGGCCGGAAGCATGGCGCCAGTACGACAGGCTCAGTGGCCGGCGGTCTGCTGCAGGCCGGCCGGCGGCGTCCACTGCCAGTGGCTGCGCCAGGCGCCAACCACCAGATTGGGGTATTCGGCGCGGCCGAGGCTGCCGTTGTAGCGCCCCAGCGCGCGGAACAGGTTGCCGCGCTCGATATCCAGATAATGACGCAGGATGGTGCAGCCGTAGCGCAGGTTCAGCGTGAGGTCGAACAGGTTGTGCTCGCTGGCGCCGATGCTGCGCACCCAGAACGGCATCACCTGCATCAGGCCGCGCGCGCCGACCGGCGAGATCGCGTACTTCCTGAAGCCGCTCTCGACCTGGATCAGCCCCAGCACCAGCTGCGGGTCCAGTCCGGCGCGGGTGGCCTCGTACTGCACCGCGGTCAGCAGCCGCTCGCGCAGCCACTGATCCGGGATGCGCTTCTGCAGCCGCCGCGACATCTCCGCCAGCCACGCCGCACCCTCGTGCGGGTTGTCGAACACCAGCCGCGGCGCGTTGACGTCGGCGATGCTGCGCGACATGGCGCTGGCCACGTTGGCCGCCAGCGCCTCTTCGCGCTGCGCACCGGCCCATGCCGGCGCCGCCACCAGGGCAGCCACCAGCAGCAGGCCGGCAAGGCGCGGCGCGCTCATGGCCATAATCAGGCCAGCTTGCCCAGCACGAACTCCAGCACCGCGTCCGGCGCCACCGCGGTGGATTCGGCATCGCGGCGGTGCTGGTACTCGACCTTGCCTTCCTTCAGGCCGCGATCGCCGATGGTGATGCGGTGCGGCGCACCGATCAGCTCCCAGTCGGCGAACATCGCGCCCGGGCGCTCGCCACGGTCGTCGATGATCACGTCCACGCCCTTGTCCTGCAGGCCGGCGTACAGTGCATCGGCGGCGGCCTTCACGCCTTCGGAGCGGTCGTAGCCGACCGGGCAGATCACCACGGTGAACGGTGCGATCGCATCCGGCCAGATCATGCCTTTGTCGTCGTAGTTCTGCTCGATGGCGGCGCCGAGGATACGGCTGACGCCGATGCCGTAGCAGCCCATCTCGAAGTGCTTCGGCTTGCCGTCTTCGTCGAGGAAGGTGGCGTTCATCGCCTTGGAGTACTTGGTGCCGAGGTAGAACACGTGACCGACTTCGATACCGCGCTGGATGTCGAGCACGCCGTTACCGCACGGCGACACATCGCCGACCACCACGTTGCGCAGGTCGGCCACTTCCGGCTCGGCGCAGTCGCGACCGAAGTTGGCACCGGTGTAGTGCTGGTCGTCCTCGTTGGCGCCGATCACGAAATCGGCCATCTTGGCCACGGTACGGTCGGCAATCACGCGGCCGTTGAAGCCCACCGGGCCCAGCGAGCCGGGATTGGCGCCGAAGGCGTCCTTGATCACGGCCGGTGCGGCGAAGGTCAGCGGCTTCTTGATGCCGGCGATCTTCTCTGCCTTCACTTCATTCAGCTCGTGGTCGCCGCGCACCAGCATCAGCACCGCCTCGCCCTTTTCGCCTTCCACCACCACCGCTTTCACGGTCGCGGTGATGTCGATCTTCAGGAAATCCACCAGCTCGGCGATGGTCTTCACCTTCGGGGTGTGCACCTTAACAAGGTTGGCCGCAGCGGCCGGGCGCTCGCCGGCCGGCGCCACCGCTTCCGCCAGTTCGATGTTGGCGGCGTAGTCGGAGGTCGGGCAGTACACGATGGCGTCTTCGCCGGTTTCGGCGATCACCTGGAATTCGTGCGAACGGTCGCCGCCGATGGCGCCGGTATCGGCCGCCACCGCGCGGTAGGTCAGGCCGAGGCGGTCGAAGATGCGGCAGTAGGCGGCGAACATATTGTCGTAGCTCTTGCCTGCGTCTTCGGCGCTGCGGTCGAAGGAGTAGGCGTCCTTCATGGTGAACTCGCGGCCACGCATCACACCGAAGCGCGGACGGCGCTCGTCGCGGAACTTGGTCTGGATCTGGTAGAAGTTCTTCGGCAGCGCGCGGTAGCTGCGCAGCTCGGCGCGGGCGATGTCGGTGACCACTTCTTCCGAGGTCGGCTGGATCACGAAATCACGGTCGTGGCGGTCCTTGAAGCGCAACAGCTCGGCACCCATGGTGTCGAAGCGGTCGGTTTCCTGCCACAGGCCGGCCGGCTGCACCACCGGCATCACCATCTCGATGGCACCGGCGCGGTTCATTTCCTCGCGCACGATGTTCTCGACCTTCTTCAGCGAACGCAGGCCCATCGGCATCCACGAGTAGACACCAGCGGCGACCTTGCGGATGAAGCCGGCACGCAGCATCAGCTTCTGGCTCACGATATCCGCGTCGGCGGGGGCTTCTTTCTGGGTGGAGATGAAAAACTGCGAGGCGCGCATGGTGTTGGTTATCCTTGAGATTTCTGCGAAATAGCGCTGATTGTAGCCGTTTAGGGCAGACGGCGGAAAGGTTGGCCGCAGCGGCGGCCAACCTTGCAATCACGCTGCCGGCGATGCGCCGGGCGGCTACACCCAGCCCAGCAGCCCGGCCACGGCGCCGGCGCCCAGCAGCCACAGCGGGTGCAGGCTGGTGCGCCAGGCGATCAGCGCGCTGACGGCGCACAGCAGCCATGCGCTCCAGCCGGTGTTGGCGATGCCGGCCAGCAGCCAGGCGCCGCCCAGCACCAGCCCGATCGACAGCGGCGCGAAGCCGCGCTGGATGGCGTGGCACAGCCGGTAGTCGCGGAAACGCTGCCACAGCCTGGCGACGTAGAAGCTGAGGATAGAGGATGGGCCGCAGATGCCGAGCAGGCTGATGGCGGCGCCGGGCAGGCTGGCCATCTGCCAGCCGACCAGGCTGGCGACCAGCACGTTCGGCCCCGGTGCCGACTGCGCGATGGCGAACAGCGCGGTGAACTCCGAAGCCGTCATCCAGCCGTGCTCGTTGACCACCATGCGCAGCATCTCCGGCACCACCGCGTTGGCGCCGCCGACCGCCATCAGCGACAGCTGGCCGAACACCAGAAACAGGGCAAGCAGCATCGCGCTCATGTCGGCTCCTTCTGCTGCAGGTGCCAGGCCAGCGTCACCGCCAGCGGCACCATCACCAGCAACAGCGGCAGCAGCGGCCAGTGCAGCAGGCCGATGGCGACAAAGGTGACCACCGCCAGCGCGATGCACCAGCTGCTGCGCTCCAGCTTGGCGGCCAGGCGCAGCCCCATGCCGAAGATCAGGCCGGTGGCCGCCGGCGCCAGCCCGGCCAGCACCTGCTGCAGCGCCGGTAGGCCGCGGTACTGCTGGTACAGCGACACCAGCAGCATGGCGATGCAGAACGGCGCCAGCAGCAGGCCGCTGAATGCCAGCAGCGCGCCGCTGGCGCCGTGGAAGCGGCCGCCGACGGCGACGCTGAGGTTGACGACGTTGGGGCCGGGCAGGATCTGACCGAGGCCGAGCAGCTCGGTGAATTCGGCGTCGGTCAGCCAGCCCTTGCGCAACACCAGCATGTGGTGCACCAGCGGCAGCACGCCGCCGAAGCCGACGATGCCGATGCCGAAAAAGCCGGTGAACAGCTCGCGGCGGGTGGGGATGTTGTGGGTTTCCATGACCGGTAGCGTAGTGCGGAAGCGGAGGTGGCGACAAACGAGTTTTTCCGACTTCGCTTGTGCGCTATGCTCACAAGCATGAACCGGCGACTTCCCCCTCTCAATGCCCTGCGCGCCTTTGAGGCCGCGGCACGCTGCGGCAGTTTCAGTGCCGCGGCGGAACAGCTGCATGTGACCCACGGCGCCATCAGCCGCCAGATCAAGCAGCTGGAGGACTGGCTGGGGCTGGCGCTGTTCGACCGCGTCGGCAAGCGCGTGCTGCTGACCGACAACGGCCGCCAGTACCTGCCGGTATTGCAGACCGCGTTCGACAGCATCGCCACCGCCACCGAGCGCCTGACCCAGGACCGCACGCGGCAGCTGCGCATCAACGCCACGCCGACGCTGGCGATGCACTGGCTGCTGCCGCGGCTGACGCGCTTCCAGTTGCGCCATCCCGGCGTCGAGCTGCGGCTGGCGACCTCGGACACCATCATCCACGACCAGCACGCCGATTTCGATATCGCCCTGCGCCGCGGCCATGACCACTGGCACGGCTTCGTGTCGCACCTGTTCCTGACCGAGCACGAACAGCCGCTGCTGAGCCCGGCGCTGCTGGCGAGCAAACCGCTGGCGACGGTGGCCGATCTGGCGCAGCACACGCTGCTGCACTCGGAAACGCGGCCGGTGTCGTGGGAGCGCTGGCTGGCGGCGGCCGGCAGCCCGGCGCTGCAGGCGGCGGCGCACCAGCACTTCGACCACTACTATCTGGCGCTGCAGGCGGCGGTCGACGGTCTGGGGGTGGCGCTCAGCGCACAACCGGTGACCGACGCGCTGATCGCCAGCGGCAAGCTGGTGGCGCCGCTGGACGGGCCAAGGGTGAAGGCGCGCGGCTATTCCTGGGTGCTGCCGCTGACGCTGGCGGAAGACCCGCTGTGCGCCGATTTTTGCGCCTGGCTGGAGGAAGAAGGCGGCATCTAGCCGCACCGGCGCGGCACCTGTCGCATCGGCTCTACACTGCGCCCGCAATTGCGCTACAAAAGAAGACGTCGCATGGCACATTGCAGGGCACAAGAGTAAGCTTCGCGCTCACCCGAGATTCGCAATACTGCGCTGCAACATCCGTGGCGGTGCCACCCACCAAAAAATACACAAAATCATGCAGGCTCAAAACAAACAGGCGCTCGCCGGTATCACGCTGGCGGCGCTGGGGGTCGTGTACGGGGACATCGGTACCAGTCCCCTCTACACCCTGAAAGAGTGTTTCAGTTCCCATCTCGGCCTGGCGGTGACGCCGGCCAACGTGCTGGGCATCCTGTCGCTGATCGTCTGGGGCCTGATCCTGGTCGTATCGCTGAAATACCTCAGCTTCGTGCTGCGCGCCGACAACCGCGGCGAAGGCGGCATCCTGACGCTGATGGCGCTGGCACGGCGCCATGTCGGCCCGCGCGGCTGGATGTTGGCCGCCATCGGCCTGATGGGCGGCGGCTTCTTCTACGGCGAGGTGGTGATCACCCCGGCCATTTCGGTGCTGTCGGCGGTGGAAGGGCTGGAGGTGATCACCCCCGCGTTCAAGCCCTACGTGCTGCCGCTGGCGCTGACGGTGCTGATCGGCCTGTTCCTGATCCAGAAACACGGCACCGCCAGCGTCGGCAAGCTGTTCGGCCCGGTGATGATGCTGTGGTTCGGTGCACTGGCCGCGCTCGGCGTGCACGGTATTGCCGGCAACCCGGCGGTGCTGGCGGCGCTGAATCCGCTGTGGGGCATCGACTTCCTGTTCAGCCACGGTGCCATCGGCTTCCTGGCGCTGGGTTCGGTGGTACTGGCGCTGACCGGCGCCGAGGCGCTGTACGCCGACATGGGCCACTTCGGCGCCAAGCCGATCCGGCTGGCGTGGTTCTTCTACGTGCTGCCGGCGCTGCTGCTGAACTACTTCGGCCAGGGCGCCGAGATCCTCGCCAGCCCGGAGGCGCGCGCCAACCCGTTCTTCCACCTGGCACCGGACTGGGCGCTGCTGCCGCTGGTGATCCTGTCCACCTGCGCCACGGTGATCGCATCGCAGGCGGTGATCTCCGGCGTGTTCTCGCTGACGCGCCAGGCGGTGCAGCTGGGCTACCTGCCGCGCATGGAAATCACCCACACCTCCGACAACGAGATCGGCCAGATCTACATCCCGCTGATCAACTGGGGCCTGCTGGCGGCGGTGATCATGGTGGTGATCATGTTCCAGAACTCCAGCGCGCTGGCCGGCGCCTACGGCATCGCCGTCACCGGCACCATGGTGATCACCTCCATCCTGGTGTGCACCGTGGCGCTCAAGGGCTGGAACTGGCCGCAGGCGCTGGTCGCGCCGCTGCTGGTCGCGCTGCTGGTGGTGGACATCCCGCTGTTCCTCGCCAACGTGGTGAAGATCTTCGCCGGCGGCTGGCTGCCACTGCTGATCGGCATCGGCGCCTTCATCCTGATGACCACCTGGAAAGAGGGCCGCAAGCTGCTGATGCAGCGCCTGAACGAGATGGCGATCCCGCTGGACGGTTTTGTCGAGAACATGGAAGCCTATCCGCCGGAGCGGGTGCAGGGCACCGCGGTGTTCCTCACCAACTCCACCCACGGCGTGCCGCACGCGCTGCTGCACAACCTGAAGCACAACAAGGTGCTGCACGAACGCGTGGTGCTGATGACCATCCGCGGCGAGGACATTCCCTACGTCGACGAAGACGAGCGGGTGGAGATCCTGCAGCTGTCCGACAGCTTCTGGCGGGTGATGGCCTACTACGGCTTCAAGGAAACGCCGGACGTGCAGCAGATTCTCGACCTGTGCGCGGCGCAGGGCATGGCGTTCGAGCTGATGGACACCTCGTTCTTCCTGTCGCGCGAGACGCTGATCCAGACCGAGCGCGAGGGCATGTCGCCGTGGCGCGAGACGCTGTTCGTGTGGATGAGCCGCAACGCGCTGCGCGCCACCGACTTCTTCCAGATCCCGACCAACCGCGTGGTGGAGATGGGCGCGCAGGTCGAGCTATAAACCGCGCTGCGGCCAACGTTGGCCGTAGCCAGTCACGACAAGGGCAAGCCGGACGGCTTGCCCTTTTGCATTGGTAATATTGCCACTTCATTGGCATTTATATACGATGCATTTTTATGCCGTTCGCACGAAAGTTATCCGCAAACGTCCGCCATCCCGAAGGCTACCCGTTACATAGCCTTCACCTCGCCCCCAACGCCACCATGCCCGCTAACTCCAGCACGGATACCACCTTCCTCTACATGCCGATTATTCAGCGGCAGCAACAAGGCATGGTGACGCTGGCAATGACCTTGTTGGTGCTGTTTCTCAGCAGCCTGATGGTGTTCCAGAGCAGCAGCGGCCTGCTGTTTGAAATCAAGACCGGCAACAACCAGGTCAGCCAGTCCAAGGCGATGGAGGCCGCGCGTGGCGGGATCGAGCACGCGCTGGCCTGGCTCGCCTCCGGCGCGGTTAGCAACACGGCGCTAGCCAACGCTAGTAACTGGAACAACGACGGCCGCGGCCCCAGCGGCAACAACCAGCAGGCCAGCGGCAGCCTGTTCGGCAGCGCCGTCAGTGCGCAGAGCATCGGCAGCTACAGTGTGGCTATATCGCTGTGGCGCAACTCGTCCGCCCCCAACACCCTGGAAATCCGCGCAATCGCCAGCGGCGACGCCAGTGCCAGCATCCGCCAGAAGGTACAGCTCGGCACCCTCACCACCACCACCAGCACCCCGGTAACGCTGAACCTGGCCAGTTTTGCGCCGATCGTGGTCGAAGGCAGCCTCGGCGACTGCGGCAAGAAAAAAAGCTGCATCACCGGCAATCCGTCGGTAAGCGCCGGAGACAGCGGCGTGGCGATCATGACCTCGGCCTCCGCCGCAGCCAACCAGCCGGGTCACCTGTCGATCACCGGTCAGGTCAAGGGCAATGCCTTCAGCGGCAGCGCATGGGATTTCGTGTTTCCCAAAACCAGCAAGGAGCAGATCCGGCTGGAGTCGGAGGCGCAGGCGGCGGCGGAACTGGCGGCACAACAAGCGGGTACCAGCTATCAGCGCACCGTCTACTACTTTGACGCCAGCAATATCGGGAGCAT
Organism: Vogesella margarita; assembly: GCF_028548475.1. Taxonomy (GTDB): domain Bacteria; phylum Pseudomonadota; class Gammaproteobacteria; order Burkholderiales; family Chromobacteriaceae; genus Vogesella; species Vogesella margarita. Next base: position 286,099 of record NZ_JAQQLE010000002.1, on the reverse strand, counting down.
CGGCGGCCAGAACTGGCACCAGAATATCGGCAGCCCGAGCCAGCCAGCAATCCTGGTATTCGACACCGGCGCTGGCTGCCCGAAGATGAACGGCGGCGTGGTGATATACGGCCTCGTCTACTACGCCGACAGTTGCGGCAAGAACGGCTGGGGCGGCGCCACCCTCACCGGCTCGCTGGTGACCGAGGACAACCTGTCCGACCTCACCGCCAATACCCGGTTCCAGGGCTGGTCCGCCAGTACAGGCTCCGGCAGCATCAGCCTTCCGCCCACAATCAGCACCGGCACCACCAGCAGCCTCAGCCGCAAGACCGCCTCTTGGCGCGACTTCTGACCGCCCGCCACTGCGAGCAAGCCTCTAGCGCCAACTGCCCTCCCCGCGCAATGTGTTCTCCCCGCTCCGCCTGACACGATACGACCGCCTCCCCGTGCCGGCAGTAGGTTGTCCACCGTACGTCATGCTACGCTAGCCGCTCCTGCCTTCATGGCCCTTGCCGGCGGAGCCTCAATGACCAGCCCCTGCTTTTCCAGCCAACAACTGTCCGCCATCCTGGCCGCCCTGCCCGATCCGGTGTTCATCCTGACCCGCAGCGGCCGCTATGCTGCGGTGTTTGGCGGCTCCGACCTGCGCTATTACCACGATGGCAGCGGCCTGGTCGGCCTCGCCATCGGCGATGTGCTGGAACCGGAGAAAACCGCCTTCTTCCTGGGCGAGATCGCCACCGCACTGCATGGCGGCGGGCTCCACATCGTGGAATACACCCTGTCCGGCAGCGATGTGAAAGGACTGAAAAAGGAAGGCCCCGACGAACCGATCTGGTTCGAGGGCCGGGTGCAGGCGCTGGCGTTCCAGGTGGACGGCGAGGATGCGGTGCTGTGGGTCGCCAGCAACATCACCCCGCGCCACGAGCTGGAGACCCGGCTGCGCGAACAAAGCGAGACCGATCCGCTGACCGGACTGGCCAACCGCCGCAAGCTGATGACCGCCTTGCAGCAGCACTTCGAGCTGTTCAGCCGCTACCGGACACCGGCAACCATCCTGACCTTTGATATCGACCACCTGAAGCACATCAACGACCGGCATGGCCACCTGACCGGCGACAGGGTCATCACCGCCCTGGCCGGCGTCTGCCGGGACGAACTGCGCTGCAACGATATCCCGGCACGTTTCGGCGGCGACGAATTCGTCGCCCTGCTGCCACAGACCGACCGGCAGAGTGCGGGCGCCATTGCCCAGCGGATCCGCCAGCAGGCGCAGCGGGTCTTTGCCCAGCTGGGTATTCCCGGCGTCGAGGCCACCATCAGCATCGGGCTCAGCGAATTCGAGCCGGCCGATACCGCTTTCGACAACGCGCTGGAACGTGCCGACAATGCGCTGTACCGCGCCAAGGAACAGGGCCGCAACCAGGTGGTGCTGTCGTAAGCACGGCCCTCACGCCGCCGGCTCAGTTCTCCGGCAACGCCCGCCCCACCGCTGCGGCTAACCTTGGCCAGTCGAAGTACGGCCCCGGATCGGTCTTGCGCCCCGGCGCGATGTGCTCGTGGCCGGTGATGGCGCGGACGCCGCACTCGCCCTGCAGCAGCCGCGCCAGCGCCGCCAGCGTGCGGTACTGCGCGTGGCAGAACGGCTCGAAGTCGCAGCCTTCCAGCTCGATACCGAGCGCGAAGTCATTGCAGCGCTCGCGGCCGCGCCACTGCGACACCCCGGCGTGCCACGCGCGCCGGCGGGTGGACACGAACTGCAGCAGGCTGCCGTCGCGGCGGATGAAAAAGTGCGCCGACACCCGCAGGTGGGCGATGGTCGCGTAGAAGGGATCGGCCGCCGGATCGAGGCGATTACCGAACAGCTGCGCCACGCCGTCGCCGCCGTAGCGGTACGGCGGCAGGCTGATATTGTGGATAACCAGCAGCGGCACCTCCGGCTGTGGATAACTGTCGCAGTTGGGCGACGGCAGCCGCTGCGCCTCGTTGACCCAGCCGTCGGCGTCCAGCGTCAGTGGCAATTCGCTATCGTCGCGCTGCCAGCGCAGCGTGGTCAGCGCCAGCCCGTCCGCAGCGGCGAAGTCGCGCACGCGCACGAAGCCGGCCTTATGGTAGCAGCGCAGCGCAGCGCGGTTGGCCTGCGCGCTGCTGACCGTGGCCGCCGTTTCGCCGACCAGCGCGGCGGTGAGCAGACGCCCGGCCCAGCCCTCGCCCAGCCGCGTTGGCGCCACCAGCGTGCGCACGATGTCGAGGCCGCCGTCGTCGGCCCGGCCGCAGACCAGCAGCGCGCACAGCTGGCCCTGCTCATCGTAGCCGGCCAGGATGTGCAGCGGGCTGGCGGCGATGTCGGCGCTGCTTTGCCACAGCCGCGGCAGCGGGTAACCCTCCAGCCACGCCACTTCCAGCGCGTGGGCGGCGTCGTGCAGCGCCAGCGCCGCGGCAAGGTTGGCCGCATCGCCGCGGCACAGTTCACGGATCAGGAACGGGACAGTCATCACTCGTCTGCAACAGAAAAGACCAGCCGAGACTGTAATGCAAATCCCCGCCCGTCGCTTGAGGCGGATCATGGGCAGTGGCGCCGCCATGCACCATACTGAAACCATCCCACCATTAATTCCGGAGCACGCCATGCTGAGCCTGGACGCCCTGACCCGCGCGATCCCCGCACCTTCCTTCGACGAACCGCTGGACATGCTGTACGCCTGTCACGACAAGGTGCGCCACTTCTGCGAGCAGCTGGACGCGCTGCCCGGCTACATCGCCGAGCACGGCCACAGCCACGCCGTGCTGAACACCATCGCCGGTATCGTGCGCTATTTCGAGATGGCCGGCCCGGCGCACCACCAGGACGAGGAACAGGAGCTGTTCCCGCTGATCGTGGCGCGGCAGCCGGACGCCGCCGCCAAGATCGAGCAGCTGCTGGCCGAGCACGGCTACCTGAACGCACGCTGGCGCGCCCTCCACGACCAGCTGCAGGCCTTCGGCCGTGGCGAATTGGTCGAGCTTGACGCCGCCGCCATCGCCGACTTCACCCGCCTGTACCGCGAGCACGCGCAGCGCGAGGAAGACTGGCTGTTCCCGGTCGCCGGTCAGCTGATCGGCGAGGACGAGCTGCGCGACGCCGGCCAGCGCATGGCGGCGCGGCGCACCACGCCACGCTGAGCGCGCAATCGAACGCTTGAAACCAGCCCGCCCTCGCCCTGATGGCGGGCTTTCCTTATAATCGTCGGCCAGACACGCCCTCCATTACAAACCCGGGACATCATCACCATGCAAGACACGCACGCCTGGTCTGGCCGCTTCTCCGAGCCGGTCTCCGAGCTGGTCAAGAAATACACCGCTTCGGTCACCTTTGATAACCGCCTGGCCGAATTCGACATCGAAGGCTCGCTGGCCCACGCCGCGATGCTCAACAAGTGCGGCGTGCTGTCCGATGCCGACCTCGCCGCCATCCGCGACGGCATGGGCGAGATCATCGCCGACATCCGCGCCGGCAACTTCGAGTGGAGCGTGGACCTGGAAGACGTGCACATGAACGTCGAGCGCCGCCTCACCGACAAGATCGGCGACGCCGGCAAGCGCCTGCACACCGGCCGCTCGCGTAACGACCAGGTCGCCACCGACATCCGCCTGTGGCTGCGTGCGCAGATCGACACCATCGTCGGTTTCATCGCCGAGCTGCAGACCAGCCTGCTGGATCTGGCCGAGGCCAATGCCGACACCGTGATGCCGGGCTTCACCCATTTGCAAGTCGCCCAGCCGGTGACCTTCGGCCACCACATGCTGGCCTACGTGGAAATGCTCTCCCGCGACGCCGAGCGCATGACCGACTGCCGCAAGCGCGTCAACCGCCTGCCGCTGGGCGCCGCCGCGCTGGCCGGCACCACCTTCCCGATCGACCGCTTCTACACCGCGCAGCTCTTGGGCTTCGACGACGTGTGCCACAACTCGCTGGACGCGGTGTCCGACCGTGACTTCGCCATCGAATTCACCGCCGCCGCCAGTCTGGTGATGGTGCATTTGAGCCGCCTGTCGGAAGAGCTGATCCTGTGGATGAGCCCGCGCGTCGGCTTCATCGACATCGCCGACCGCTTCTGCACCGGCAGCTCCATCATGCCGCAGAAGAAAAACCCGGACGTGCCAGAGCTGGTACGCGGCAAATCCGGCCGCGTGGTCGGCCACCTGATCGCGCTGGTAACCCTGATGAAGGCCCAGCCGCTGGCCTACAATAAGGACAACCAGGAAGACAAGGAGCCGCTGTTCGACACCGCCGACACCCTGATCGACACCCTGCGCATCTACGCCGACATGATGCGCGGCATCACCGTGAAGCCGGAGGCGATGCGCGCCGCCGTGCTGCAGGGCTTTGCCACTGCCACCGACCTCGCCGACTATCTGGTGAAGAAGGGCATGCCGTTCCGCGACAGCCACGAAGTGGTGGCACTGACCGTGCGCCATGCCGAGCTGCAGGGCGTGGATATCGCCGACCTCAGCCTGGAAAAACTGCGCGAATTCAGCACGCTGATCGAAGCCGACGTGTTCACCGTGCTGACGCCGGAAGGTTCGCTGGCACAGCGCGACCACGTCGGCGGCACCGCGCCAAACCAGGTGCGCGCGCAGATCGCCCGCCACCGCGCCCGTCTGGCGGGCTAAACGGCTTGCGGCCAACCTTGTGCCGCCAGCATGAACAACAAGGCCGGGATCATCCCGGCCTTGTTGTTTTCCACCCCGCTTGCGAAACCGCCTTACCAGCCAATGCGCAGGGATAGCAGCCCGGGCTGAGCCGGGGTCGGCCCAAGACCCGCGCCGCAAAGCCCGGCATGAGGAAGCGGCCGCCCTGTGGCGCTACTTTTGTTTTTGCGCCGGGGCAAGCTATGCTGTTCGTGTTCAATGCCCAACAGAAGTGACGCAACGATGGCGCAAGCCCGCTCCGCCCCACAGCAAGCATCCCGCTTCTGGCGTGATGACGCGCTGCCCTTCATCGAGTCCCGCACCGTCGCGGACGGCCGCAAGGTCTGCTATGAAAAACACTCGCACGAGACGTTCTCGCTGGGCGTGATTGATGGCGGCCACAGCCACTACCTGAACGGCAACCAGCGGCACGAGATCGCCACCGGCAGCGTGCTGATGATGAATCCGGGCGAGGTGCATGCCTGCGCGCCCGTTCGCGGCGCCGGCTGGGCGTATCGCATGCTGTACGTGGACAAGGACTGGCTGGGTACACGGCAGGCGGAGCTGGGGCTGTCGCCGCATGGCGACTTCCAGCCACTGGCCTCTCAGCTCAGTCACGACCCACGCCTGTACGCCGCGTTTACCCGTTTTCACGCCGTGCTGACCGCCGCCGATAGCGAACGGCTGCTGAAGGAAAGCGTCGCCGTCCAGTTTTTCAGCCAAGCCTTGGCCGCCTTGTCGCCTGGCAAGCTGCCAATGCCTAGCGCCCCGGACAAACTGGCACGGGCCGCCGACTTCATCCACAGCCACGCGACCGAGTCCCTGAGTCTGCAGCAGATCTGCGCGGCAGCCTCGCTGTCGCCGTCCTACCTGATCCGTGCCTTCAGCCAGCACTACCACATGACCCCGCACGCCTATCTGCTCAACTGTCGCATCCAGCATGCCAGACGCCTGCTACGTGGCCGGCAACCCCTGGCGGAGGTCGCGCACGCCAGCGGCTTTGCCGACCAGGCGCATTTCCAGCGGGTGTTCAAGCGCCTTACCGCCGTCACGCCCGGCCATTACCGGCGCTGATCAGAACAGCAAGACCGTACTCAGCAACAGCAAGACCGCCAGCAAGCGGTTCAGCACGCGGATACGGGCGGCAGAGTGCAGGTATTGCCCCAGCGCCGCGCCTGCATAAGCCCAGCAGGCCAGCGAGAGATAGCAGATCACCCAGTAAAGCGCGCTGAATTGCCAGACCAGCAGGCTGTCGCTGCCGGCAAAGGCCCCCATGCCGGCCACCGCGGCCAGCCAGGCCTTCGGGTTCAACCATTGCATCAGGGCCCCTTGCCAGTACGACGGCGCCTGCCCGGCACGCTTGTCCCCCAGTGCGCCATCCGCGCGGAACAGCTTCCAGGCCATGTACAGCAGGAAGGCGGCACCGGCCCACTTGATGGCGACGGTCACGACCGGCCAGCGTGCCAGCACCTCGTGCAGCCCGAGACCGATCAACAGCAGTAACAGGGTAAATCCCATGGTCGCGCCGGTGACGTGCCGCAAGCTGGCACGAAAACCATACTGCACACCGTGGGCCAGGCCCAGCAGATTCACCGGCCCCGGAGAAATGGAGGCCGCCAGCGCAAACAAGGACATCGACAGATACAGGCTCATGGGTTGCTCCCCGCAGATGAAAGAACCTGCAGCGTAAAAAATCCGGTTCGACCGGTATTGAAGGAAATTACCCTGTTGCCTTGTCTCGTAAACAGCCCTGCCGGTGATCGAGGGAGAGGCGTGAAGCGTGCCGGAGCCGAAGCCCTGCAAGGGGTGGCCACGCCCGACCACCGTCCCTCGACCGGAGCGTCAGGGCAAGAAGAGAACGGCACGACAAAAAGCCGACGCCTGCGCGTCGGCTTTTTTGCGGCCAACGTTGGCCGCGTCAGTGGTGGAGGTAGATTGCCATGCGCCGCTTCAGCAGCGCGTCGCGCTGACGCGCCACCTGTTGCCACATGCACTGCACCAGCTGCGGCTGGCGCGCGGCGAACTGGCGGCTGAACGGCATGAAGTAGTCCTTGCTCACCAGCGGCTGCGGCAGTGCGCGCACCTCGAGTTTCGGATGCGTGGACAGGTAGCCGGCGGCCAGCAAGTCCTGGATCGCGTAGGCGTCGATCCGCCCGGCCTGCAGCTTGTTGAAGTTGCTGTCGACATTAAGCGCGGTCTCGACCCGGATCTGCAGGCGTTCCAGATCCTTGATCACCGACCAGCCGATATTGCTGCCCACCACCGCCTGCGGCGGGCTCAGCCGCTCGCCGTCCCACGCAAGCGTGCTGTCGTTGCGCACGAACAACACGTAGCGCAGCGTGCTCATGCGCTGGCGGCCGTCGGGTTGGCCGTCGCGCAGCGGATAGACGGCGAACTGCGCGCGTTCCTCGTTGTAGGACAGCAGCAGCGCAGCGTCGGCACTGCCGCTTTTCAGGCTCTGCAGCATGCGCAGCCCCGGCTGGCGCAACAGGTGCAGCTCGACACCGCAGGCGTTTGCCGCCTGCTGCGCCAGCTCGACGGCAAGGCCCGGCTGCGGCGCGAAACCGTCCCCCTCGCCGATGACGTAGGGCGGCGACGCCTGGTCCATGGCGACGATATTCAGCGGGGGCCGCGCCGCCGCCGCCGTCAGCGGCAGACAAGCAAGCAGCCAGAATGCCGCCCTGCAGCACCAGGTATTCATCCCGCCCCACATTCGCCCGCCCTTTCGCGCTATCACTACGTCACACCATTGAAACCAACAATATGACACAAACGATAGCGGTCGCAGGTTTCATTTTTTTGTGGCTGCAGTCATAGTGAAACGGTCATGCCCGATTACCGCCACCGCTCCCGAAAGGACACACCATGCGTCAACTGATCCTGCTGCTTACCCTTGCCCTGTTCTCCGGCCCGCTGCTGGCCGCCAATCCGGCCTGCGAAAAAATGGCCACCGAGAAGAAGCTCGCCGGCGCCGCCAAGAACAGCTTCATGAAGAAGTGCGAACGCGAACAGCCGGGCAATGCGCAAGCCATGTGCGACGGCAAGGCCGCCGAGAAGAAACTGTCCGGCGCCGCCAAGAACAGCTTCGTGAAGAAGTGCCTGCGCGACAGCAGCGCCTCCTGAGTACGACGGCCCGCGACCGCTGGCGGTCACGGGCCGCTCACGCCTACACGCGGAAGCGCGACACCGCCTGCTGCAAATCTGCGGCCAACGTTTGCAGCCGCGCCGAGGCACCGGTGGTGAAGCGCACCGAAGACTGCGTTTCCTCCACCACCTGCACCACCTGCTCCACGCTGCCGGCGATGCTGACCCCGGCCTGACTCTGCTCGCTCATCGCCAGCGCCACGTTGCGGAAGCGCTCCAGCGTGTGGCCGACCTTGTCGTCGATCTGGCCCAGCGCACCGGCCAGCTGCGTCACCTGCTGCACACCGTCCTCCACCAGCGGCGCGATCTGCTCCATGGCGCCGGATACCCCGGCGGTCTCCTGCACCACGGTGTGGATGATGCTGGAAATCTCGCTGGTGGCCTGCGCGGTGCGCTCCGCCAGCTTGCGCACCTCGTCCGCCACCACCGCGAAACCGCGCCCCAGCTCGCCGGCCCGCGCCGCCTCGATCGCCGCGTTCAGCGCCAGCAGATTGGTCTGGTCGGCGATGTCGCGGATGGTGTCGGCGATGCCGCTGATGCTGCGCGTGCGCTCGCTCAGCGACAGCACGCGGCCGGAAGCGTCACTGACCTCGCCGGCAATGCCGCGGATGCTGGACACCACGCCTTGCGCCACCCCCAGCCCCTGCTGCGCCAGCTGCGCCACGCCGCGCGAATCGACCTCGGTCTGGCGCGCGCTGTCGGACACGTGATCGATGCTCACCGACAGCTCTTCGATCGCCGCCGCCGCCGCGGTGGTGGAGTCGTTGGCGGTGGCGGACACCGTGTCCAGCCGCTGCATCTGCCCGCCCAGCGCGGCGGCAGTGTCACCCAGCTGCGCGGCGGAGTCGCTGATCTGCACGATCATCTCGCGCAGCTTCTGCTGCATCGTCGCCATCACGAACAGCAGGCTGTGCGGCTTGCCGTTGTGGCGGATGTCCTGGTTGAGGTCGCCGGCGGCGATCGCCTCCACCACCGCCACCGCGTAGGCCGGCTCGCCGCCGAGCGAACCGATGATGCGGCGCGACATGGTCAGCGCCAGCGCCGCCAGCACCACCACGACCACGGCCGCCAGCGCCAGCAGCAGCGAGGCATTGCGCCAGAAGGTGGACGCGATGTCGTCGACGAAAATGCCGGTACCCACCATCCAGCCCCAGGGCTCGAAACGCACCACGCCGTTGAGCTTGGGCACCTGCACATCGGACCCCTTGCGCGTGGTGTAGATCTCGGTGATGCCGTACTTGGCCGTGCGCAGCGCCGCGTTGTAGGCGTCGACCGTGGTGCGCCCGTCCGGCAATTTGGAGCCGAGGTCGACCTTGCCGATGCGGTCGGCCTTCACGTGCACCTGCATCACGTTGTCCTTGTCGCGGGCGAAGAAGTACACGTCGTCCACCGTCAGCATCGCCAGCGCCTGGCGCGCCTGCTGCTGCGCGTCGGCCTGACTCAGCCGCCCCTGCTGCTGCTCGGCGGCGTAGTGGCCGAGCACGCCTTCCGCCATGCGCAGCTGGTTGACGATGAAGGCCTGTTTTTCCTCGTACAGCGACTGGCGGATGCTGTGCAGCGACAGCCCGGCCAGCAGCAGCAATCCGATGAAGCTGGCCAGGATGATGACGGCCAGCCGGGTAGAAACGCGCATGATGAATTCCTTGCAAACAGAAACGGGGAAGACAGGCCGGCAGACGGCCTGCGCAGACAACTCGCGGTCAACACTAGCAGTGCGCCCTTACAAACCGCTGACAGCGGCTTGGTAATATTGCAGCCTGCCCGCCGTTGCGCCCGCCCCGCCTGAACCAACGTCATGAAAATGCGTGGAAATTGCTCGCATTTGTCATCAAGTTGGCGCAACAGGGCGGCCACACCGGAAAAGACATGCTAGTGCCGCCGCCACTGTCCCCACCATTGGGGAGTACCGCATTGCGGCTTTCCCTGATTCGCCTGTGCCGCGACCATAAAAAAACCGGAGCGCGAGGCTCCGGTTGGTTTTGCTGCGGCCGGGTGACGGCGGGCGCGTTACTGCGCGTTGGCGCGGCGGTAGCGCTCGATCAGCGCCTTGGTCGAGCTGTCGTGCGGTGCCGATTCCAGCTTGCCGGCCAGCTCGGCGTGGATGGTCTTGGCCAGCTGCTTGCCCAGCTCCACCCCCCACTGGTCGAAGCTGTTGATGTGCCAGATCACGCCCTGCACGAAGATCTTGTGCTCGTAGGCGGCGATCAGGCTACCCAGGTTGCGCGGGTCGAGGCGGTCCATCAGCAGGGTGTTGGTCGGGCGGTTGCCGGCGAACACCTTGTGCGGCACCAGCGCCTCCAGCGCGTCGCCCGTCAGCCCCTGCGCCTCCAGTTCGCTGCGCGCCTCGTCCGCGGTCTTGCCGCGCATGAAGGCCTCGGCCTGCGCGAACACGTTGGCGAGCAGGATCTCGTGGTGACCGGGCAGGCTGGAACTGTTCTGCAGCGAGCAGATCAGGTCGATCGGCGAGATGTGGGTGCCCTGGTGCAAGAGCTGGAAGAACGCGTGCTGGCCGTTGATGCCGGTTTCGCCCCAGATGATCGGCGCGGTCTCGAAATCCACCGGCGCACCGTCGAGCATGGTCTGCTTGCCGTTGGACTCCATGTCCAGCTGCTGGATGAAGGCCGGCAGACGATGCAGGTACTGGTCGTACGGCGCGATCACGTGCGAGCCGCCGCCGTAGTAGTTGATGTACCAGATGCCGATCATCGCCAGCAGCACCGGCATGTTCTGCTCGAACGGCGCGTTGGCGAAGTGCTGGTCCATGATGTGGGCGCCGTTGAGCAGCTCGGTGAAGTTCTCCTCGCCCAGGTACAGCATGATCGGCAGGCCGATGGCCGACCACAGGCTGTAGCGCCCACCCACCCAGTCCCAGAACTCGAACATGTTTGCCGGATCGATGCCGAAATCGGCGACGGCTTTCTTGTTGGTGGACACCGCGACGAAGTGCTTGGCGACGGCCTTCTCGTCGCGCGCGCGCGACACGAACCAGTCGCGTGCAGTCAGTGCGTTGGTCAGCGTTTCCTGGGTGGTGAAGGTCTTCGATTCCACCACGAACAGCGTGGTCTCCGGGTGCACCTTCTTCAGCGTTTCCTTCAGCTGCGCGCCGTCGACGTTGGACACGAAGTGCATGTTCATGCGCGGGTGGCCGAAGGGCTTGAGCGCGCTACAGACCATCAGCGAGCCCAGATCCGAGCCGCCGATGCCGATGTTGACGATGTCGGTGATCGGCTGGTGGGTGTAGCCCAGCCACTCGCCGCTGCGCACCGCGTGCGCGAACTTGCCCATGCGCGACAGCACCGAGTTCACCTTGGGCATCACGTCCTCGCCGTCGACCATGATCGGCGAGTTGGTGCGGTTGCGCAGCGCCACGTGCAGTGCGGCACGGTGCTCGGTGCTGTTGATCTTCTCGCCCTTGAACATGGCCTTGATGCGGGCCGGCAGGCCGGCCTCGCGCGCCAGTTGCATCAGCCCCTGCAGCGTGGCGTCGGTGAGGCGGTTCTTGGAGTAGTCCAAGAACAGGCCGCCGACCTCCAGCGAGTAGCGTTCGGCACGTTGCGGATCGCTGTCGAACAGCTCGCGCATGTGCAGGTTCTTGGCGTCGTTGAAGTGGTCCCACAGGGCGTGCCAGGCGGGAAGCTGGGTCAGTTTGCTCATGATGGCTCCGGGTCTCTTTGTCGTCTTGTTGCGGCCAACCTCTGGCGGGCTGGCTGGTTTGCGCCGGCCGCGCGGGCGCTTGGCGGCAGAACTAGTCATGGTCTTCGTCGCCGCGCAGGCGCTTCTGTTTCAGGCTGCGCTTGGCTTTTTCCAACTGCGTCACGAGGCCGGGGCCGCGCTTGAGCGCCACGCCGACCGTCAAAATGTCAATGATCACCAGGTGCAGGATGCGCGACAGCATCGGGCTGTAGGTCTCGCTGTCTTCCGGCGCATCCACCGCCAGCGTCACCGTGGCGCGCTCCGCCAGCGGCGTGTCCGGCACGGTGATGGCGATCACCTTGGCTCCGCCCTCCAGCGCCACGTCCACCGCGTCCATCAGCTCGCGCGAACGGCCGGAGCTGGAGATGGCGACCAGCACGTCGTCCGGCGTCAGCACCGAGGCGGCCATGATCTGGATGTGGCTGTCGGCGTAGGCGACGGTGGGAATGCCGAAGCGGAAGAACTTGTGCTGTGCGTCGGCGGCGATGATGCCGGAGTTGCCGAGGCCGTAGAACTCGATACGTTTGGCATTGGCCAGCAGCTCCACCGCCGCATCCACCGCCTGCGGGTTCACCTCGTTGCGGCACTTCAAGAGCGCGGTGACGGTGTTATCGAACACCTTGGCGGTGATCTCCGATACCGGGTCTTCCGGGCGCACGCTGGAGTGGACAAAGGGCACACCGCCGACCAGGGTGCCGGCCAGCTTGAGCTTGAAGTCGGACAGGCCGGAGAAGCCCATGCTGCGGCAGAAGCGGATCACCGTCGGCTGACTGACGCCGGCGCTGGCGGCGATGTCGGACACCGCCGACTGCATCACTGTATACGGCTGCGCCAGCACCTGCTCGGCGACACGGCGTTCGGCACTGGACAGGGAGTCCAGCTCGGCACGGATTTTCTCAAGCATCGCGTTCTCCCAGATGGTCGCGCAGCGCGGCCTGCACCCCGGTCAGCGCCGGATAGGCGCTGTGGATCACGTACACCGGCAGCGCGCGGGTGTAGTCGCGGAAACGGCCCTTGGCCTCGAAGCGCTCGCGGAACGGCGAGCGTGCGAACAGCTCGCCGAAGCGCGGCACGATGCCGCCGCCGATGTAGACGCCGCCGACCGCACCCAGCGTCACCGCCAGGTTGGCCGCGGCGTTGCCGAGCATGGCACAGAACAGCTCCAGCACCTTCACGCAGCGCGCGTCGCGGCCGGACAGGCCGCGCTCGCTGATCTGCGCCGCCGACAGCTGGCCGGCGGCCTCGCCGTCGGCCTCGGCCAGCGCGTCATGGATCAGCTCCAGACCGGGGCCGGACAGGAAGCGCTCGGCGGACACGTGCTCGCCGAAACGGCGCTGCGCGTAGCGCCACAGCGCCACTTCTTCCTCGTTGCCGGGGGCGAAGGCGACGTGGCCGCCCTCGCCGGCGATCGCCACCCAGCCACCGGCGTGCGGCAGCAGGCCGGAGACGCCGAGGCCGGTGCCGGCGCCGATCAGCGCCTTGGCGCCGTGGCGCGCCTCGCCGCCGCCGACCTGCACCAGCTCGTCGGCCGGCAGGAAGGGCAGCGACATCGCCAGCGCGGTAAAGTCATTGAGTACCAGCAGCGTGGCGAAGCCCAGCGCCTGGCGGGTGGCCTCGATCGAGAACGCCCAGTGGTGATTGGTCATCTGCACCCAGTCGCCGGTCACCGGGTTGGCGATGCCGATGGCGGCGTGGTGCACGGCGCGGGTGTCGGCGCGCTGCAGATAGCTGCGGATGGCGTCGACCAGCGTCGGGTAGTCCCGGCACGGCAGCACGTCGATGTCTTCCAGCACCCCGGGCGCGGTTTCCAGCGCGAAGCGGGCGTTGGTGCCGCCGATGTCGGCCAGCAGGCGCGGGAAAGGATTAGGCTGCCCAGTAGACATGAAGCGGGTTCTCCGTTTGTTGCAGTAGGTGGCTGACCGGCTGTGCCGCGCTCAGCGTGCGGCTGGCATGTTCCAGCACCCGCCGCTTGTTGTCACCGGCAATCGCCAGGTACAGCTTGCCGCTGCGCAGGATCTCGGCCAGCGTCATGCTGATGCGGGTGTGTGGAGCCTCGGGCGGCACCACCGCCAGCAGCGCGGCCGGATTGGCCGGGTCCAGGCCCTCGGCGAGGTTGGCTGCGTCGGGAAACAGCGACGCGGTGTGACCGTCCTCGCCCATGCCCAGCACCACCACGTCCGGGGTCTGCCACTGTGCGGCGGCCTGCGCCAGTTCGGCGTCGACGTTGGCCGCAACGCTCACCAGCGGCCGGAACGTCGCGTCGGCGGCCGCGCCCTGCAGCAGGTAGTCGCGCACCAGCGCGGCATTGCTGTCGGCGTGGTCGGGCGCGACCATGCGCTCGTCGACCAGGGTGACGCAGACGCGCGACCAGTCCAGCACCTCGGCGGACAGCGCCTGCAGGAAGGGCACCGGCGAGCGACCGCCGGACACCGCCAGCACGGCGCGGCCACGGCGACCGATGGCGGCGGCGAGGTCGGCGGCGACATGGCGGGCGAGGGTCTCGGCCGCCGCCGCTTGCGATTCGAAAGCGTGGAACATCATCTCTGTGTCTCCGTTGCCTGCGCGCGGCTGTATTGCCGCGCGTCTTGTTGTCTCAACGCACCGGCAGCATGTCGCCGCCGGTCATGCGGCCAACCTTGCGGCCGGCCGCGAGCCGGCTTCAGCACTCCTCGTGCCAGCTGATACCGTCGCGGCTCAGCAGCGCGCTGGAAGCGGCCGGGCCCCAGGTGCCGGCGGTGTACTGCTTGGGCGGCGTGGTGCTGCGCGCCCAGTTGTCCATGATCGGCTCCACCCAGCGCCAGGCTTCCACCAGCTCGTCGCGGCGCATGAACAGCGCCAACTTGCCGCGGATCACGTCCAGCAGCAGGCGTTCGTAGGCGTCGGCGCGGCGCACCTTGAACGATTCGTGGAAGTCCAGGTTCAGGTGCACCGGCTGCAGGCGCTGGGTGTCGCCCGGCTCCTTGGACAGGAAGTACAGGCGGATGCTTTCTTCCGGCTGCAGGCGGATCACCAGGCGGTTGGCGGTGTTCAGGCCCATCGGGCTCGGGAACAGCTGGTGCGGCACGTCGCGGAAATTGATCACGATCTCGGCCACGCGCTCCTGCATGCGTTTGCCGGTGCGCAGGTAGAACGGCACGCCGGACCAGCGCCAGTTGTCGATCTCGGCCTTGATGGCGACGAAGGTCTCGGTCTGGCTGGCGGCGGGAATGCCCTGCTCCTGCAGGTAGCCGACCACCGGCTGGCCGCCCACGGCGCCGGCCTTGTACTGCCCGCGCACGGTCTTGTTGGCCACGTCCTGCTCGCCGAACGGGCGCAGCGCCTTCAGCACCTTCAGCTTCTCGTCGCGCACCGCGTCGGCGCCGAGGTTGGCCGGCGGCTCCATCGCCACGATGCACAACAGCTGCAGCAGGTGGTTCTGCACCATGTCGCGCAGCGCGCCGGTGTTGTCGTAGAAATCGCCGCGGGTGCCGACGCCCAGGTCTTCGGAAATGGTGATCTGCACGTTGTGGATCCACTCGCGGCGCCACAGCGGCTCGAACAGCGCGTTGGCGAAGCGGATGGCCAGCAGGTTCTGCACCGACTCCTTGCCCAGGTAGTGGTCGATACGGTACAGCTGCTCTTCCTTGAAGTGGCGGGCGACGGCTTCGTTGATCTCGTTGGACGAGTCCAGGTCGTGGCCCAGCGGCTTCTCCAGCACCACGCGCACCTTGTCGTGGTTCAGGCCGACGGCGGCGAGGTTGTCGCAGATGCCCTCGAACAGGTCCGGCGCGGTGGCCAGATAACAGACCGCCACGCGGCCGGGGTGCTGGTTCAGCGCCTCGGCCAGTAGCGGGTAATGTTCCGGCGTGGCGGCGTCGACCTTCAGGTATTCCACCCGGGCGAGAAAGCCCTGCCAGGCGGCATCGGAGAAATGCTCCTTGATGTGGATGCGCGCGCTCTTTTCCACCATCGCCAGGTAGTCGTCGCGGCTCATGTCGCGGCGGCCCAGCGCCAGCAGACGACCCTCGTCGTGCAACAGGCCGGCGGCGTGCGCCTGGTACAGCGACGGCAGCAGCTTGCGCATCACCAGATCGCCGGTGCCCCCGAACAGCACCATGTCGAAGGCCGGGGTGTGCAGGTTTGTGTTCTCCATCCTGTTGTTCTCTCTCTCTCTACGCCCAAGGTTCAGATGTAGTTATATTACCAAACGACGGCGACTTGTCTACGTGAAAACGCAAGGAAAAGATCCGGACAACACCACTGTTGCCGATCACCAACACCCCGTCAAACGGCTGATTTACATGGATTTGCAGGCATGGCGACCTGTCGGCTGTGCATTTTTATCGCGTAACACCTTGCCAACATACTGTAGTAAAACTACCATTCAGACACACCAATCGGGGCCTACACAATGAGTCTGCATCCTGTTCTTGCTGCCGTTACCCAGCGCATCATCGAGCGTAGCCGTGCCACCCGTGCCACTTATCTGGCCCAAGCCCGCGCCGCCGTGCGCCAGGGCAAGGTCGAGCGCGCCCATCTGTCCTGTACCAACCAGGCGCACGCCTTCGCCGCGATGCCGGACGGGATCAAGATTCACCTGAAAGAGTCGGTGCGCCCCAACCTGGCCATCGTCACCTCCTATAACGACATGCTGTCCGCGCACCAGCCGCTGGAAACCTTCCCGGCGCTGCTGAAGAACGAGGCGCTGAAGGCCGGCGCCACCGCGCAGGTGGCCGGCGGCGTGCCGGCGATGTGCGACGGCGTGACACAGGGCTTCGAGGGCATGGAGCTGTCGCTGTTCTCGCGCGACGTGATCGCGATGAGCACCGCCATCGCCCTCTCCCACCAGATGTTCGACGCCGCGCTGTACCTCGGCGTCTGCGACAAGATCGTGCCCGGGCTGCTGATCGGCGCGCTGTCCTTCGGCCACCTGCCGGCGCTGTTCGTACCGGCCGGCCCGATGACCACCGGCATCTCCAACGACGACAAGGCCAAGGTGCGCCAGCTGTTCGCCGAGGGCAAGGTTGGCCGCGACGCGCTGCTGGAATCGGAATCCGCGTCCTACCACGGTCCGGGTACCTGCACCTTCTACGGCACCGCCAACAGCAACCAGATGCTGATGGAAGTGATGGGCCTGCACCTGCCAGGCGCCGCCTTCGTCAACCCGAATACCCCGCTGCGCGAGGCGCTGACCCGCCACGCCGCCCGTGTCGCCACCGAGATCAGCGCGCAGGGCCCGCGTTTCACCCCGATCTGCGAGGTAATCGACGAGAAAGCCATCGTCAACGGCATCGTCGGCCTGCTCGCCACCGGCGGCTCCACCAACCACACCCTGCACATCAATGCCATCGCCCGCGCGGCCGGCATCGACGTCAACTGGGACGATTTCGACGAACTGTCCGCCGTGGTACCGCTGATCGTGCGCGCCTACCCTAACGGCAAGGCCGACGTGAACCATTTCCACGCCGCCGGCGGCATGGGCTTCGTCATCCGCGAACTGCTGGATGCCGGCCTGCTGCACGACGACGTCACCACCGTGATGGGCAAGGGTCTGCGCGCGCACACCAGCGAAGCGTGGCTCGACGACGGCAAGCTGGCCTGGCGCGCGGCGCCGGCGAGCAGCGGCGACGACGGCGTGCTGCGCACGGCCACCGCCCCGTTCTCCGCCGATGGCGGCCTGAAGGTGCTGACCGGCAATATCGGCCGCGCCGTGATCAAGGTGTCGGCGGTGAAAGCGGAACACCGCGTGGTGGAAGCGCCGGCCGTGGTGTTCCACGACCAGAATGAACTGCTGGTCGCGTTCAAGCGCGGCGAGCTGGAAAAGGACTTCGTGGCGGTGATCCGCTTCCAGGGTCCGCGCGCCAACGGCATGCCGGAGCTGCACAAGCTGACCCCGCCACTGGGCGTGCTGCAGGAGCGCGGCTTCAAGGTGGCACTGGTCACCGACGGCCGCATGTCCGGCGCCTCCGGCAAGGTACCGGCCGCCATCCACGTGTCGCCGGAAGCGCTGCTGGGCGGCGACATCGGCAAGGTACAGAACGGCGACCTGGTACGACTCGACGCCAACACTGGCGAGCTGAGCATCCTGGTGGATGCCGCCGAATGGGCGGCGCGCGAACGCGTGCAGGCCGACCTGTCGGCCAACCAGCACGGCGTCGGCCGCGACCTGTTCGCAGGCTTCCGCCAGCAGGCCACCACCGCCGAGGAAGGCGCGATGACCTTCGCCCACCCGCTGTGGACACGCGGCCAGTAACAACACCCCAAGGTTGGCCGCAGCCAGCCGCTGACAACACAAGGACAGACATGGACGCACTGACTCTGCTTCGCCAAAGCCCGGTAATGCCGGTAATCGTGGTCAACGACGCCGCAGTGGCGGTCGACCTCGCCCGCGCGCTGGTCGCCGGCGGCATCCGCACCCTGGAAATCACGCTGCGCACCAAGGCGGCACTGGCCGCGATGCGCCGCATCCGCGACGAAGTGCCGGATGCGCTGGTCGGCGCCGGCACCGTGCGCACCCGCGCCCATCTGGAAGCCGCACTCGACGCCGGCGCCCAGTTCGGCCTCAGCCCGGGCCTGACCCCGGAACTGGCCGCCGCCGCGCGCGCCTCCGGCGTGCCGTTCATCCCCGGCGTGGCCACTGCGTCCGAGGCGATGCACGCGCAGGACGAAGGCTTCAACATCCTCAAGCTGTTCCCGGCCGAAGCGGTCGGCGGCATCAAGCTGCTGAAAGCGCTGGCCGGTCCGCTGCCGGAACTGCGCTTCTGCCCGACCGGCGGCATCGACGCCAGCAACGCGCCGGCCTACCTGGCCCAGCCCAACGTGCTGGCGGTGGGCGGATCGTGGCTGACCCCGGCCGACGCCCTCGCCGCGCAGGATTGGGCACGCATCACCCAGCTGGCCCGAGAGGCCAGTGCGCTGGCGGTGCGCTAAACCGCAGATTTGCTCCCGTTTTTGACAAGGGCTTGCCGCCTCTCCCCGGCAAGCCCTTTTTTTATGCGCGGCCGCCACGAAAAAAGCCCCGCGGATTGGCGGGGCAAGAGGAGAGTGGACGGTACGACTGCTGGCGCTAGACGGTGGCCTCCCAGGCGCTGCCCGGCACGTACACCACACCGGACACGATGGGCTTGGCGGTACGCACCACGCCCGCGCTGCGGATCAGCGGCAGGCCGTCGTCGTCGCGGCCGTCGATCTGCACCCGGGTATCCAGCCGGCCGGACGGGTGTTCGATACCGATCAGCCCCGGCTGCGCGGCATCGGGCTGCACCAGTTCCGCGGCAATGGTGCCAGGAATGCTGCAGGCGGCGGCAACGCACAGCGCGCCGGTCACCGCGTGCGCGGCGTGGCAGTTCCACGGCACGAAGTAGCGCGAGCTGATCTGGCCGCCCTGCGCCGGCCTGGCCAGCAACACCAGCTTGGGCAGCACCTTGCCGCGCACATCGCCCATGCCCATCCGCTGCGCCGCCTCCAGCCGGATCGCCTCCAGCCGCGCCAGCAGCGCGCTGTCGCCGTCCAGCTGTGCCTTGCTCTCGTAGCCGCTCTTACCGAGCGAGGCGGCGGCGATGAACACGATGGGCGAGGAAAAATCGACGCAGGACACCGGCACGCCATCGATCACGTCCTGCACCCGGCCGGTGGGCAGCAGGCGCCCGGTCTTGGCGCCGGCGGCGTCGAGGAAGTTGAGCAGGATGGGCGCACCGCTGCCGGGTACGCCGTCGATGTGGACGTCGCCCTCGTAGTTGACCTTGCCGCCGGGGGTCTGCACCACCGCCTCCACCACCTTGCCGGTGTTGCGGTTGAAGACGCGCACCCGCGTCGTCGGCATCCCGGCAGCGACCAGGCCGTGCTCGATGGCGAACGGCGCCACTCCGGCCAGCATATTGCCGCAGTTGGGCGAGGTATCCACCGTTTCGCTGTCGATCGACACCTGGGCGAACAGGTACTCGACGTCGATACCGGGACGGGCGGACTTGCTGACCATCACCACCTTGCTGGTCAGGCTGTCGCCGCCGCCGAGGCCGTCAATCTGGCGCCGGTCGGGCGAGCCCATCGCGGCCAGCAACACCCGGTTGCGCGTGGCTTCGTCGTGCGGCAGGTCGTCGAGCAGGAAGAACGGCCCCTTGGAGGTACCGCCGCGCATCACGACGCAGGGAATGGGAATCAGCATGGAACGCCTCGGACAGAAAATTGATCTCGCTTTCCATTCTGTGCATCCGCTGCCCTCAAGAGAAATGAATTTATATCCTGAATTATTGCGCTTTGATCATCAATGACCGACTCAGTCGCGGTGCTGATGGCTGCGCACCATCTGGTACAGCGCCTCCGCCGCCGGCGAGAATTCCGCCGTCTTGCGCGAGATCAGCACCAGCCCGCGCGCGATCACCGGCCCAGTCAGGCGCAGCACGCGGATGCGCGGGTAGGCGTCGCCTTGCAGCGCCAGCCGCGGCAGCACCGCCGCGCCGACGCCTTCCGCCACCAGGCCCAGCGCGGTGGATACCCGCTGCACCTCGTACAGCGACTGGATCACAACGTCCTGCTCTTCCAGCGCGCGGTCCAGCAACGGGCGGTTGCCGCTGAGCTGGCCGATGGAGATCAGCGGGTAGGGCTCCAGGTCTTTCCAGCGCAGGGCCTCGTGCCGGCTCAGCGGGTGATCGTCGCGGCACACCAGCGCGAATTCGTCCTGCAGCAGCGGCACGCTGTTCAGCTCGGCGTGGTGCGAATCGGCGATGGTGATGCCGAACTCGGCCTCGCGCTGCAGCACCGCGCTGGAGACGCCCGCCGAGGTGTGGTCGAGGATCTTGATGTGGTTGTCCGGGTACAGCGCGGAGTAGGCCTGGATGATGCGCGGCAGGAAGCGCACCCCGACCGTCGGCACGCAGGCGATGGTGACGCTGCCGCGCTTGAGGCGGCCGGTGTCGCGGATTTCGCTCAGCGAGCCGGCCAGCTCGCCAAGCAGGCGCTTGGCGTGCGGCAGGAATTCCTCGCCGACCTTGGTCAGCGCCACCGAACGGGTGGTGCGCTCGATCAGCTTCACCCCCAGGTAGTCCTCCAGGTTCTGCAGCCGGCGGGTGATGCCGGCCTGCGACAGGAACAGGCTTTCCGCCGCGGTCTGGAAGCTGCCGCTTTCGGCGATGGCGATGAAGGCCTGCACGCCGATGGTGTCGATTTTCATGACAAATTCTCATAGATCAGCAAGATAAATTTACTTTACTGCAAAACGGCCAGCAAACAAACTGCGCCGTCGCTGCCGCCGCCTGCACCAGCCAGCCGGCGGCGGCAGCCGATTCCCAGTTTTGGACGCCACCCGGTCGGTGGCGTATTTTTTTGCCATCCCCGCCTTCGACGGCGGGCGCCGCGAGCCCCGGCCGTCACGATCCCCCACTGCACTAATGCAACAAAGTAATCAATTGCAGACAATAATGCATTTAACAAAATAGCGATTCGTCACCACAATAAAGTCAGATCGTCAGCCAGGCTGCCATGCCACAAACGGCGCCCGCCACCTGACCATCCCGACACAACAGGAGACAACACCATGAAGCATCTGCTTACCCCCATCGCCGCTGCCGTAATGCTGGGCACCGCCACTGCCGCCATCGCCGCCGATCCGATCCAGATCAAGTTCAGCCACGTCGTCGCCACCGACACCCCGAAAGGCCAGGCGGCGGAGTACTTCAAGAAACTGGCGGAAGAGCGCACCAAGGGCCGCGTCAAGGTGGTGATCTTCCCGAACAGCCAGCTGTACAAGGACAAGGAAGAGCTGGAAGCGCTGCAGATGGGTTCGGTACAGATGCTGGCACCGACCACCAGCAAGTTCGGCCCGATGGGGCTGAAGGAATTCGAGGTCTTCGACGTGCCCTACCTGTTCATGAACGAGGACCAGGTACACAAGGTCACGCGCGGCCAGGTCGGCCAGAGCCTGCTGCAAAAGCTGGAGGCGCGCAACATGAAAGGCCTGGCCTTCTGGGACAACGGCTTCCGCGTGTTCAGCGCCAACAAGCCGCTGCGCACCCCGGCCGACATGAAGGGCCTGAAGATCCGCATCAACTCGTCCAAGGTCAACCAGGCCATCGTGCAGTCGGTCGGCGCCATGCCGCAGACCATGTCGCTGGGCGAGGTCTACCAGGCGATGCAGACCGGCGTGGTGGACGGCGGCGACAGCAACGTCTCCAACCTCTACACCCAGAAGCAGTACGAAGTGCAGAAATACGCCGTCAACACCAAGCACTCGTACAGCGGCTACGCCGTCGTGGTGAACAAGCCGTTCTGGGACAAGCTGCCGCCCGACATCCGCACCATTCTGGAGGGCGCGATGAAAGACGCCACCCTGTACAACGACCAGGTCGCCGAGAAAGATACGGCGCTGGCTTATTCCAGGATGAAGGCCTCCGGCAAGATCCAGTTCTACGACCCGACACCGGCGGAAAAAGCCCAGTGGGTCAGCGCCATGCAGTCGGTACAGAACGAGATTGCCCCCCGCATCGGCATGGCCATGATCAATTCGGTCAAGGCGGCCGTCGCCAAGTAAGCGGCACCACCGCCTGCGTGCAAGAGGGGCGCAGCCCCTCTTTTCATTCCCGACCTTTGCGGAGACTCAAGTGAAATTTCTGGATCATCTTGAAGAGTGGCTGATCGCCACCCTGATGGCCGCCGCCACGCTGATCACCTTTGTGGCCGTCGTCCATCGCTACGGCAGCGGGGTCAGCCTGCTGCAACCGCTGCTGGGCGGCATCCACATGTCGTGGGCGCAGGAGCTGACCATCTACCTGTTCGTGTGGATGGCCAAATTCGGCGCCGCCTACGGCGTGCGCACCGGCATCCACGTCGGCGTCGACGTGCTGGTCAACAAACTGTCCGACCAGAACCGCGCCAAGTTCATCGTGATCGGCCTCCTGGCCGGTGCGCTGTTCACCGGCATCGTCGGCACCCTGGGCGCGGCCTTTGTCTGGGAAATCGCCCATACCGACCAGACCTCGGTGGATCTGGAAATCCCGATGTGGCTGGTCTACCTCGCGGTGCCTTGCGGCTCCTACCTGATGTGCTTCCGTTTCCTGCAGGTCACCTGGAACTTCATCAGGAGCGGCGAGCTGCCCAAGCACGACCACACCCACGTTGAAGGCATGGACGACGTGGCCGAGGACAGCAACTGGTACGCCCTGGACGACAACCTGCATCCGCACGACATCAGCCACAAAGGAGGCAAGCAATGAGCGCCCTCATCATTTTCACCCTGCTGCTGGTGCTGATGCTGACCGGCATGCCGATCTCCATCTCGCTCGGCCTGACCGTGCTGACTTTTTTGTTCACCATGACCGAGGTGCCGATCGAGGCGGTGGCGCTGAAGCTGTTCACCGGCATCGAGAAGTTCGAGATCATGGCCATTCCGTTCTTCATCCTCGCCGGCAACTTCCTCACCCACGGCGGGGTGGCGCGGCGCATGATCAACTTCGCCTCGTCCATGGTCGGCCACTGGCACGGCGGCCTCGGCCTTGCCGGCGTGATCGCCTGCGCGCTGTTTGCCGCCGTGTCCGGTTCCAGCCCGGCCTGCGTGGTGGCCATCGGCTCCATCCTGCTGCCGGCGATGGTGAAGCAGGGCTTCCCGCGTGACTTCGGCGCCGGCGTGATCACCACCTCCGGCGCGCTGGGCATCCTGATCCCGCCGTCGATTGCGATGGTGATGTACTCGGTGGCGACCAACACCTCGGTGGGCCAGCTGTTCATGGCCGGTGTCATCCCGGGCCTGATGCTGGCAAGCCTGCTGGGCCTCACCACCTGGTATCGCGCGCGCAAGTTCGGCTATCCGCGCCTGCCCAAGGCCTCGCTCCGTCAGCGCCTGCACGCGTTCCGCGAATCGATGTGGGGCCTGTTCCTGATCGTGGTGGTGATCGGCGGCATCTATACCGGCATCTTCACCCCGACCGAGGCCGCCGCCATGTCCGCGGTATACGCCTTCATCGTCGCCGTGTTCGTGTACAAGGACCTGACGCTGAAGCAGGTGCCCAAGGTGCTGCTCGATTCGGCCAGCATGTCGGCGATGCTGCTGTACATCATCACCAACGCGGTGCTGTTCTCCTTCCTGATGACCAGCGAAGGCATCCCGCAGGCGATGGCCGGCTGGCTGATCGACGCCGGCCTCGGCCCGATCGCCTTCCTGCTGGTGGTGAACATCATCCTGCTGCTGGCCGGTAACGTGATGGAACCGGCGTCCATCGTGCTGATCTTCGCGCCCATCCTGTTCCCGGTGGCGGTGGCGCTGGGCATCGACCCGGTGCACTTCGGCATCCTGATCGTGGTCAACATGGAAGTCGGCATGTGCCATCCGCCGGTGGGCCTGAACCTGTACGTCGCCTCCGGCATCACCAAGATGGGCATCACCGAGCTGACGGTGGCGGTGTGGCCGTGGCTACTGACCATGCTCGCCTTCCTGGTGCTGGTCACCTACGTGCCGATGGTCTCGCTGTGGCTGCCCAAGACCCTAGGCATGATGTAAGTCCCCCGCCTTCCGCCCTCCCTTCCGGGCGGACATGACAAAGGTTGGCCGCAGTGCGGCCAACCTTTCCCCTCGCCAAAGCCGGCGCGAGCTTCTAACATCACGGCTTGTCCCTGTCCGCCGCCGGATGCCCCATGAAACTGTTCCTAGCCGAAGACGACGCCGTCCTTGCCGATGCCCTGCTCACCCGCCTCGGCCAGCTCGGCTTCAGCGTCAGCCACGCCGCCGACGGCCTCGCCGCACAGCGGCACTTGCTGGCCGAACCGTTCGACGCGGTGATCCTCGATATCGGCCTGCCCGGCCAGAGCGGCCTGCAGGTGCTGCGCAACGTGCGCGTGCACAAGCCGGCACTGCCCATCCTGCTGCTGACCGCGCTGGACAGCATGGAAGACCGCGTCGCCGGGCTGGACGCCGGCGCCGACGACTACCTGGTCAAGCCCTTCGAATTCCCGGAACTGGAGGCGCGCATCCGCGCACTGCTGCGCCGCCACCGCGTCGCCGACAACGTGCGCGACGAGCTGCACTTCGGCCGCCTGCGCCTGGATCGCGGCGGCCAACGCGCATGGTGCGGGCAGCAGGCGCTGGAATTGTCGGCACGCGAACTGCAGCTGCTCGACATCCTGATGGCCCATGCCGACCGCGTGGTGACCAAGGAGCAGATCGCCGGAGAGCTGTCCGGTGATGGCGAGGAGGTCGGCGCCAACGCGGTGGAGGTGTACGTGCACCGCCTGCGCAAGAAGCTGGATGGCAGCGGCGTCGGCATCCGCGCGGTGCGCGGGCTGGGCTACCTGCTGGCCATCAGCGACGCCGCCTGAAGGTTGGCCGCATGAGTACGCCACCCGCCGCCCGCCAGCTGTCGCTGCGCCGCCAGCTGCTGCTGTGGCTGCTGCTGCCGCAGCTGGTGCTGTGGCTGGGCGCCGCCTTCCTCGCGCACAGCATGGCGATGAGCTACGCCAGCGAGGTCATCGACCGTTCGCTGGCCAAGTCCTCGCGCGCGCTGGCGCGGCAGGTGAAACCGTTCGGCAACGGCTTCTACATCGACTTCCCGCAGGCGGCGCGCGAGATCCTGGAGCAGGATCCGGACGACCGCATCTACTACATGGTCAGCTCGCCACCGGAGGCGTTCCTGCTCGGCGAGCCGGCGATGCCGCGACCGCCGGCCAGCCTGCAGCGCAAGCCGGGGGAAACCTTCTTCTACGATGGCCGCATCAAGCGGCTGGAGGTGCGTGTCGCCGCGCTGTACCTGCCGGCCGGCACCCCGGAGCGGCCGGAGCTGATGCTGGTGCAGGTGGCGAAAAGCCGGGCGCTGAACGCCGAGCTGGCGCGCAAGATCCTGCGCGACATGGGCCTGCCGCTGCTGGCGGTGATGCTGCTGACCAGCGTGCTGGTCTGGGCCGGCATCAGTCGCGGCCTGTCGCCGCTGCGCCACCTGCGCCGCAGCGTGGAAAACCGCTCGCCGCGCGACCTGGCGCCGATCGAGATCGACAACGCGCCGTCCGAGGTGCGCGCACTGGCGCGCGCCATCAACGAGCTGCTGCACGAGGTCGACGGCCAGGTGGCGCAGCAGCGCCGCTTCATCGCCGACGCAGCCCACCAGCTGCGCACGCCGCTGGCGGGGCTGAAATCGCAGAGCGAGCTGGTGCGCGCCGAGCTGGCCGCCACGCCGCC
Organism: Vogesella margarita; assembly: GCF_028548475.1. Lineage (GTDB taxonomy): Bacteria > Pseudomonadota > Gammaproteobacteria > Burkholderiales > Chromobacteriaceae > Vogesella > Vogesella margarita. Next base: position 260,475 of record NZ_JAQQLE010000002.1, on the reverse strand, counting down.
GGATGTCGCCAGCGCCAGCCGCCAGCTGCTGCAGGTGGAAACCAGCGTCGCGCGCTCCATCCGCCTGATCAACCAGCTGCTGGCGCTGGCGCGTGCCGAGCCGGAGGCCGGGCTGCAGCTGGCGGCGCTGGACCTGCGCCAGCTGGCGCGCGAGGTCACCAGCGAGGCGGTGCCGCTGGCGCTGGCGCGCGATATCGACCTCGGCCTGGAGGCCGCCGACGATGCGCTGCCGGTCGCCGGCCACGGCGGCCTGCTGCGCGAGCTGCTGGCCAACCTGATCGACAACGCCATCCAGTACACGCCGCCCGGCGGCGAGGTCACCGTCAAGCTGCTGCGCGGTGCCGGCACGGTGACGCTGCAGGTGTGCGACAACGGCCCCGGCATTGCCGAGAGCGAGCGCGAGCAGGTGTTCGCCCGCTTCTACCGCGGCCGCGCCGAAGGCCAGGGCAAGGGCTGCGGCCTTGGCCTCGCCATCGTGCAGGAGATCGCGCGCCGCCATCACACCCGCATCGAGCTGTCCGACAACCCGCCGCACGGCCTGGTCGCCAGCGTCGATTTCACGTTGTTGCCGCACTAAAACGGCGCCGCCAATTGGCCGCGTGTGTAGTTGACACACTACAGCGCCGTTTTTTGGTGCATCGCAACAAACCATTCTGCCTGCAAACACGAGCCTTTCGCCGATGTCATGACGCGGTGCACGATCCGCGTTCACTTCCTTACGCCATTCCCACCAAATCCTTACACAAAACTTACTAAGTCCCCGCTATAGTGCAGTCAATCCTGTGCGCCGCCCCGTTTTGGGAGTGCTGCCGCCGGGACACGATCATCCGCATCACAAAAAAATCCCTGCGGACATCACAACTACAGAAGGAGAGAGTTATGAAACTGAAACGTCTGAGCGCGGCCGTGCTGGCAGCCAGCCTGTTCCCTGTTGCCGCCCAGGCCGCCGACGTGGAAGTCCTGCACTGGTGGACCTCCGGTGGCGAAGCCAAATCCGTCGCCGAACTGAAGAAGATGATGAGCGCCCAGGGCGTGACGTGGAAGGATTTTGCCGTCGCCGGTGGCGGCGGTGACAACGCGATGACCGCGCTGAAGACGCGCGTGGTATCCGGCAACCCGCCGACCGCCGCCCAGATCAAGGGCCCGGCAATCCAGGAGTGGGGCGCCGAAGGCGTGTTGGCCGACATCGACGCAGTGGCCCGCGCTGGCAACTGGGACAAGCAGCTGCCGCCGGTGGTCAGCCGCGTGATGAAGTACAAGGGCAAGTACGTGGCCGCGCCGGTCAACGTGCACCGCGTGAACTGGCTGTGGGCCAACCCGGAAGCGTTCAAGAAGGCCGGCGCCACCGTACCGAAGACCTGGCCGGAATTCTTTGTCGCCGCCGACAAGCTGAAGAAGGCCGGCATCCAGCCTATCGCCCACGGCGGCCAGCCGTGGCAGGACGCCACCCTGTTCGAATCGGTGGCGCTGGGCGTGGGCGGTGCCGACTACTACAACAAGGCGTTCGTGAAGCTGGACAAGGCCACCCTCGCCGGCCCGACCACCGTCAAGGTGTTCGAGACCCTGGGCAAGGTGAAGACCTACATCGACAAGGGCGCCGCCGGCCGCGACTGGAACCTGGCCACCGCCATGGTGATCAACGGCAAGGCCGGCATGCAGTTCATGGGCGACTGGGCGAAGGGTGAATTCACCGCCGCCGGCAAGGTACCGGGCAAGGACTTCATCTGCACAGATGCACCGGGCACCCAGAACGCGTTCACCTTCAACATCGACAGCCTGGCGATGTTCCAGCAGAAAAACCCGGCCGCGGTGCAGGCCCAGGCCAAGCTGGCCGCCACCGTGATGAGCCCGGCATTCCAGGAAGTGTTCAACCTCAACAAGGGCTCGATCCCTGCCCGTCTCGACACGCCGATGGCCAAGTTCGACGACTGCGCGAAGAAGTCCAGCTTCGACATGAGCGCCGCCTCCAAGGGTGGCAAGCTGGTGCCGAGCTTCGCCCACAAGATGGCGATGCCGTCCGCCACCGAAGGCGCGATGGTGGACGTGATCTCGCAGTTCATGAACTCGAACATGACCGCGCAACAGGCCACCGAACGTCTGGCCCGTGCCGGCGCCGTGCGCTAAGCAGCGTGTGATCCGCGGTACCGGCGGCAAGCTGCCGCCGGTCTGACCGGTCCGCCCCGGGCGGGCGGAGCGGCCACCGTGTTTTTGTACCGAGACAGCAAGGAATCATCATGTCCGGATCTTCATCCCAAGGCCGCCTCGGCGCGCTGGCCGACCGCTGGCTACCCAAGCTGGTGCTGTCGCCAACGCTGGCGGCCAGCCTGATCTTCGTCTACGGCTTCATCGCCTGGACTGGCTGGCTCTCGTTTACCGAGTCCCGCCTGATGCCGCGCTACGAGTGGGCCGGTGTCGTGCAATACCAGGCGCTGTTCGAAAACGAGCGCTGGTGGACCGCTGCGGCCAACCTTGGCATCTTCGGCGGCCTGTTCATCCTGTTCTGCCTGCTGGTCGGCCTGCTGATGGCGGTGCTGCTGGACCAGAAAATCCGCGCCGAAGGCGCGCTGCGTACCGTCTACCTGTACCCGATGGCGCTGTCCTTCGTGGTCACCGGCACCGCCTGGAAGTGGATGCTCAACCCCGACATGGGCCTGCAAAAGGTGGTGGTCGACCTCGGCTTCACCGACTTCACCTTCGACTGGCTGGTCAATCCCGACATGGCGATCTACACCGTGGTCATCGCCGGCGTGTGGCAGAGCTCCGGCTTCGTGATGGCGCTGTTCCTCGCCGGCCTGCGTGGCATCGACGACTCCATCATCAAGGCGGCGCAGGTGGATGGCGCCTCGCTGCCGACCATCTACCGCCGCATCCTGATCCCCAGTCTGCGTCCGGTGTTCTTCAGCGTGCTGCTGATCCTGTCGCACATCGCCATCAAGAGCTTCGACCTGGTGATGGCGCTGACCGGCGGCGGCCCGGGCAATTCGTCCGACGTGCCGGCGATCTTCATGTACCAGTTCGCCTTTACCCGTGGCCAGCTGGGGGTGGGTGCCGCCTCCGCGATGATGATGCTGTTCACCATCGTCGCCGTGCTGGTACCGCTGATGTATATGGAAACAAGGAGTGCCAAACGTGTTTAAGAATCTTACCGTTGGCCGCGCGCTGGTCTACGCCGCGCTGCTCCTGATGGCCATCTACTACCTGTTGCCGCTGTACGTGATGCTGACCACCTCGTTCAAGTCGCTGGACGACATCCGCGAGGGCAACATGCTGGCGCTGCCGCAAGCGTGGCAGGGCGGCGCCTGGGGCAAGGCCTGGGCCACGGCCTGCACCGGCGTGGAATGCAACGGCATGCAGGGCTTCTTCTGGAACTCGATCAAGATGACGCTGCCGGCAGTGGCGATCTCGACCCTGCTCGGCGCCGTCAACGGCTACGTGGTGTCGATGTGGCGCTTCCGCGGTTCCGACGCACTGTTCACCATGCTGCTGGTCGGCTGCTTCATCCCGTTCCAGGTGGTGCTGCTGCCGATGGCGCAGCTGCTGGGCTACCTCGGCCTCGCCAACACCACCGCCGGGCTGGTGCTGGTGCACGTGGTGTACGGCACCGCGTTCACCACCCTGTTCTTCCGCAACTTCTACATCACGGTGCCAGACGAGCTGGTGAAGGCGGCGCGCATCGACGGCGCCGGCTTCTGGACCATCTTCTTCCGCATCCTGCTGCCGATCTCCGGCCCGATCTTCGTGGTCTGCATCATCTGGCAGTTCACCCAGATCTGGAACGACTTCCTGTTCGGCGTGGTGTTCGCCTCCGGCGAATCGCAACCGATCACGGTGGCGCTGAACAATCTGGTCAACACCTCCACCGGGGTGAAGGAATACAACGTGGACATGGCCGCGGCGATCATCGCCGCGCTGCCTACCCTGTTCGTTTACATGGTTGCCGGCCGCTACTTCGTGCGCGGCCTGACAGCCGGTGCCGTGAAAGGTTAAGAAATGGCAGCGCTTTCCATCAATAACGTGTGCAAGACCTACGCCAACGGCACCGACGTGCTCAAGGGCATCAATATCGCCATCGAGGACGGCGAGTTCCTGATCCTGGTCGGCCCCTCCGGCTGCGGCAAATCGACGCTCTTGAACATGATCGCCGGGCTGGACGACATCTCCAGCGGCGACATCGCCATCGGCAACAAGCGCGTGAACGAGCTGTCGCCCAAGGACCGCGACATCGCGATGGTGTTCCAGAGCTACGCGCTGTACCCGTCGATGACGGTGCGCGAGAACATCAGCTTCGGCCTGGAAATCCGCAAGACGCCCAAGGCCGACATCGACGCCACCGTCAAGCGCGTGGCCGAGATGCTGCAGATCACCCACCTGCTGGAACGCAAGCCGGGGCAGATGTCCGGCGGACAGCGCCAGCGGGTGGCGATGGGGCGCGCGCTGGCGCGCAACCCGGCCATTTTCCTGTTCGACGAGCCGCTGTCCAACCTCGACGCCAAGCTGCGCGTGGAGATGCGCACCGAGATCAAGCTGATGCACCAGCGCCTGAAATCGACCATCGTCTACGTGACGCATGACCAGATCGAGGCGATGACGCTGGGCGACAAGATCGCGGTGATGAAGGACGGCATCGTGCAGCAGTTCGGCAGCCCGCAGGACATCTACGACAACCCGGCCAACCTGTTCGTCGCCGGCTTCATCGGCTCGCCGTCGATGAACTTCATCCCGGCCACCGTGGTGCAGTCCGGCAGCGACATCGGCGTCAAGATCTGCGACGACAACGGCTGCGTGGTGCTGCCGCTGCCGCACGACAAGGCCAGGCTCGCGCAGTGGGTGGGCAAGGAAGTGATCTTCGGCATCCGCCCGGAACAGATCACCGACGCGCGCACCGCCTACCGCGACGGCCTGCCGGTGATGGCCTGCCACATCGACGTGATCGAGCCGACCGGCCCGGACACGCTGGTCTTCGTGTCGCTGAACAACACCAAGGTGTGCTGCCGCACCCACCCGACCGAGGCCAAGTATCCGGGCGAGAGCATGGAACTGGTGTTCGACGTGTCCAAGGCGGTGCTGTTCGACCCGAAAACCGAGGCGAGGATCGTGTAATGAGCCGGCTGACCTTGCAAGGGTTGGCCGCGGACGGGCCGCTGCTGTCACCGGTGGCGGCCGGCGTGTGGCGCCTGCACGAATGGGGCTTCGACGATGCGGCGCTGGCGGCGTGGGTGGAGCACGCCATCGCGCTGGGCATCACCACCTTCGACCATGCCGACCTGTACGGCGGCTTTCGCTGCGAGGCGCTGTTCGGGCGCTGGCTGAAGGCCAACCCGTCGCGGCGCGACGCCATCCAGCTGGTCAGCAAGTGCGGCATCAAGCCGCCGGATGCGGCGCGCGGCTGGCGGGTGAAACATTACGACACCAGCGCCGCGCACATCACCGCCAGCGTGCACGCCTCGCTGCAGCATCTGGGCAGCGACCACCTGGACCTGCTGCTGATCCACCGCCCGGACCCGCTGCTGGATGCCGACGAGGTGGCGGAGACCTTCGCGCGCCTGCGCCAGGCCGGCAAGGTACTGCACTTCGGCGTGTCCAACTTCACGCCGGCGCAGTACGCGCTGCTGGCGTCGCGCACCAGGCTGGTCACCAACCAGGTCGAGGCCTCGCTGCTGCATACGGCGCCGCTCATCGACGGCACCTTCGACCAGTGCCAGCAAGCCGGCGTGCGGCCGATGCTGTGGTCGCCGCTGGCCGGTGGCCGCCTGTTCGACGCTGCGGCCAAGCCGGCGCTGGCGGCCGAACTGGCACGGCTGGCCACGCGCTACGCGGTCACACCCGCCACCCTCGCGCTGGCCTGGCTCATGCGCCACCCGTGCCGGCCGCTGCCGATTATTGGCTCGCGCAAGCTGGCCGCACTGGACGAGGCGGCCGCCGCCTGCCGGCTGACGCTGGCGCGCGAGGACTGGTTCGCGCTGCTGCAGGCGGCGCACGGCCACGAAGTCGCCTGAGCCGGCACCGCTACACCCCGCAAAAAACGGCCGTCACGGCCGTTTTTTCATGCGCCCGCAGCCATCAAAAGTACCGCCCGGCGCCGTGCGGCCAACCTTGGCCGCAACGCGTGACGGCGTCTCAGGCGGCCGGCGCCTCGCGCGCCTGCAGCACCTTTTTGGCGACTTCGTAGCAGTCGTCCACGTGCGCGTTGCCGATCAGCTTCATCGCGCCAAAGCTGACCGACGCCGCCAGCGCCTGCCCCAACAGCGGCACGAACTTCGCCGCCGACTTGGTCGCCAGCCGCAGCCCGACCCGCTGCAGCAGCTTCAGCAGCAGCGGCCGCGTCACCAGCTTGCCGATCAGCTCGCTGCCGATGCTGGTGATGGCCACCAGCATGATCTTCTTCAGCTGCGGATCGAGCGCCTCGATCTGCTCCGGGCTGAGGCCGAACTTGCGGTTGATGGCCGGGATCATTTCCAGCAGCAGGCTGACATCGGCACCGATGTCCAGCCCCGGCACCGGCAGCACCGCGGCACCGGCGGAAAGGCCGGCGCGGCGGGTCACCATCGCCTTGCATTCGGCGCGCAGGGCGTCCAGTTCGGCCAGCGTGCGTGGCGGCATGATTGTTCCTTTCTGTTTCTTCTGTTCTGGTCTGGCGGCCTGCGGCCAACGTTGGCCGCAGGCCGCGTTAGAACCTGTTCAAGATCTCGTGAGCTAGAGCGAGACAAGGCAAAAACGACTGAGGAAGCGGAATTTACAAGCAGTAAATGAGCATTCCGAAGGCGTTTTTAACGCCGTATCGCCCCATTGAGATCAGTCGCAGCAGACATTGAACAGGTTCTTACACCTTGTGTGTCGACAACAAGATGCTGGTCTCGGTGGCGGCGATACCGGGGATCAGCCGGATGCGACCCAGCACGCGGTCGAACTGCTCCAGCGTGTCGGCGCGCAGCTCGGTGACGATGTCCCAGCGCCCGTTGGTGGAGTGCAGCGCGTACACGTGCGGCTCGCCGCGCAGCGCCTGCAACACCGCCTGCGCCTTGTTGCCTTCCACCGCGATGCCCATCCACGCGCGGATACGGTGCGCCTCTGCCTCCGGCTTCAGCCGCACGGTGTAGCCGATGATCACCCCGCTTTGCTCCAGCTTGTCGATGCGGTTCTGCACCGTGGCGCGCGACACCCGCAGCCGCTGCGCCAGCTCGGTCACCGACATGCGCGCATTGTCGCGCAAGAGCGCGATCAGCTGGCGATCTGTATCACTCATTGACATAACGCTACCCCAAAACATCAATCTGCCAGTTTTTCGCCGGAAAAGTGACAGATTGTCAACTTCAGTCTGGCGGCACGCGACCGGAGAATAAGCGACACCCGAACCAGACCGCTTCCCGCCGCCATGACCCATACCACCCGCAACATCGTGATGATCCGCCCCGCCCATTTCTTTTCCAATCCGGAAACCCGCGCCTCGAACCGCTTCCAGCAGCCGGACGCGGATAACGCGACGGCGCAGGCACGCGCCGTTGCCGAGTTTGACGGCTACGTGGCGGCATTGCGCGCCGCCGGCGTCGGCGTGCTGGCGATCGACGACGAGCCAGAGCGCAACACCCCGGATTCGATCTTCCCCAACAACTGGATCAGCATGCACCCCGACGGCCGCGTGTTCCTGTACCCGATGGAGGCGCCCAACCGCCGCCGCGAACGCCGCGACAGCGTGATCGCCCGCATCCGCGCAGAGTTTGCCGTCGGCGAAGTGTGCGACCTCAGCGCCTTCGAGGCGGAGGGCAAGTTCCTGGAGGGCACCGGTTCGATGGTGTTCGACCACGACGATCGTCTCGCCTACGTCTGCCGGTCCTCGCGCAGCCACCCCGAGGTGCTGGCCGCGCTGCTGCCGCGGCTGGGGTATCAGGCGCTGCTGTTCGACGCCGTCGATCGCGGCGGCGCCGCCATCTACCACACCAACGTGATGATGGCGGTCGGTAGCAGGCTGGCGGTGGTGTGCCTGGAGGCCATCCGGCCGGCGGCCGCCCGCGAGCGGGTGCGCGCGCAGCTGCAGCGCGACGGCAAACAGCTCATCGACATCGACTACACGCAGATGGAAAACTTCTGCGGCAACGTGATCGAGCTGGCCGACGCCGCCGGCAACGCGGTGTTCGCGATGTCGTCGCGCGCCTGGCACGCGTTCAGCCCGGCGCAGCAGGCGATATTCACCGCCCACGGCACGGTGGCGCAGGCGCCGCTGGACACCATCGAGCAGCTAGGCGGTGGCGGCGCGCGCTGCATGGTGGCCGAGAACTTCCTGCCCCGGCGCCCTTGAGCCGTCACGGAGCCGCCGCGCCCGCCCTGCGGCCAACGTTGGCCGCAAGGCCGGGCGCGACACTGGACAAGCGCCATGCCGGCCGCTTACGATGGCCCTTCCCCTGTGTCGGGGGAGCGTCGCTCGGACGGTTCCGGGCGCTTACGTTGAAGGATTCCCCATGTCGTCTACCGGCAAGCGCCGCTTTGCGCGCATCGATCGTCTTCCCCCCTACGTTTTCAACATCACCGCCGAACGCAAGATGGCCGCCCGCCGTCGTGGCGACGATATCGTCGACATGAGCATGGGCAACCCGGACGGCGCCACGCCGCCGCACATCGTGGCCAAGCTCACCGAAGCCGCACAGCGCCCGGACACCCACGGCTACTCGGCGTCGAAGGGCATCCCGCGCCTGCGCCGCGCGATCAGCCGCTGGTACCAGGAGCGCTACCAGGTGGACATCGACCCGGACAGCGAGGCCATCGTCACCATCGGCTCCAAGGAAGGCTTGGCGCACCTGATGCTGGCCACGCTGGACCGCGGCGACACCGTGCTGGTGCCGGACCCGAGCTACCCGATCCACATCTACGGCGCGGTGATCGCCGGCGCGCAGATCCGCAGCGTGCCGCTGGCGCCGGGCATCGACTTCTTTGCCGAGCTGGAAAACGCGATCCGCGGCAGCTACCCGAAGCCGAAGATGATCGTGATCGGCTTCCCGTCCAACCCCACCGCGCAGTGTGTGGAGCTGGATTTCTTCGAGCGCGTGATCGCGCTGGCGAAGAAGCACGACATCTTCGTGGTGCACGACCTCGCCTACGCCGACATCGTGTTCGACGGCTGGAAGGCGCCGTCCATCATGCAGGTGCCGGGCGCCAAGGACATCGCGGTGGAGTTCTTCACGCTGTCCAAGAGCTACAACATGGCCGGCTGGCGCATCGGCTTCATGGTCGGCAACCCGGACCTGGTCGCCGCGCTGGCGCGCATCAAGAGTTACCACGACTACGGCACCTTCACCCCGCTGCAGATCGCGGCCATCGCCGCGCTGGAAGGCGACCAGCAGTGCGTGAAGGACATCGCCGCCACCTACCAGAAGCGCCGCGACGTGCTGTACAAGGGGCTGATGGAAGCAGGCTGGCAGGTGGACCTACCCAAGGCGTCGATGTACATCTGGGCGCGCATTCCCGAGCACTACCGCAGCCTGGGCTCGCTGGCGTTTGCCAACCTGCTGTTGGACAAGGCCAAGGTGTCGGTGTCGCCGGGGGTCGGCTTTGGCGACTACGGCGACGAGTACGTGCGCTTTGCGCTGATCGAGAACGAGAGCCGCATCCGCCAGGCGATCCGCGGCATCAAGACCATGTTCCGCGCCGACGGCATCCTGCCGCCGGGCTGAGCCTGATTTCTGACGCTCACCGGATGCGGCTTCGCCTTATCCGGGTAACCAGACCGGCCAAACCATGCAAAACGCCGCCCACACAGGGCGGCGTTTTTTGTTGCGGCCAACGTTGGCCGCAGACCGGGATCAGAACAGCTGCGGCTGCGCGTCGCCGAAGCGCACGCGCTGCTCGTGCTGCAGCAGCCAGGCCTTGCGCTGCAGGCCGCCGCCGTAGCCGGTGAGGCTGCCGTCCTTACCAATCACGCGGTGGCAGGGCATGATGATGGACACCCGGTTGGCGCCGTTGGCGCCGGCCACCGCGCGGATGGCGGCGGGGTTGCCCAGGCGGTCGGCCTGCTGCTGGTAGCTGACGGTATCGCCGTAGGGGATGGTCTGCAGCGCCTGCCACACCTGCTGCTGGAAAGCCGTGCCTGGCAGGTGCAGCGCCACGTCGAAGCGCTGGCGGCTGCCGGCAAAATACTCGCCGATTTCGCGCTCGGCCTGACGCGTGTGGTCGTTTTCGCCGGCCACGATGCGGCAGCCCAGCAGCCGTTGCAGGTCGGCAAATTCGCGCTCGTTACGCTGGCTGACGGCAAACTCCAGCAGGCATACGCCCTGTTCGCTGGTGCAGACAAACATCGGCCCCAGCGGGCTGTGAAAACGGTGCAGGAGCAGGGCAGGTGGGGTCATGGCGATGGGCAGGCAGTCGGGGCAGGCCGCCAGTGTAACGTAGTGGCCGCCTGCCGTAGCCTGCCGTTTGGGCCGGCGTTTACTTCAGCCGGCGCGGGTTGCTGTTGCCCCATACCGTGTACAGGTCGGCCAGCAGCGCGCCGTTGATGTCTTCCATCTCGGTCTGGGTGATTTCAGCATTGCCCTGTTTGCCGAACAGCACCACTTCGTCACCCGGTTTCACGCCGGGGATGTCGGTGACGTCCACCATGGTGGTGTTCATCGACACCTTGCCCACGACCGGCGCGCGCTGGCCGTTGACCAGTACATAGCCCTTGTTGGTGAACACGCGGCGGTAGCCGTCGGAATAGCCCAGCGGCAGGTTGGCCAGCAGGCTGTCGCGTTTGAGGGTGTAGGTGCGGTCGTAACCGACGGTATTGCCGGCCGGGTAGGCGTTGACGGCGGCGACCCGGGTCTTGAACGCCATCACGCGGCGGTATTCGGTGTAGCTGGGAATGGTGTCGCCGTACAGCAGGCCGCCGGGGCGAACCATGTCGAGGTGGCTTTCCGGTACTTCCAGCGTGGCGAACGAGTTGGCCGCGTGCAGCGTCAGCTTGCTGCGGTCGAGGCCGGCGTTGTCGATCAGCCACTGGCTTTGCTGTTTGAATGCGGCCAACCCTTTGCGTACGTCGTCGGCGTCCTCTACGGCAAAGTGGGTCATGATGCCCACCAGTTGCAGGCCGGGTTGTTTCACCAGCGCCAGCGCGTCCTGGCGGCCTTGCTCGGTGGCCATTTCCAGCCCGTTGCGGCTCATGCCCGAAGAGTTCAGGCCCAGGTGGATGCGCAGGGTCTTGCCCTGTTTCTGCGCCAGCGCGCCGGCGGCACGGGCGTGCGCCAGGTTGCCGACCAGCTCTTCCATGTTGTAGCGCAGCGCGCCGCGGATCTCGTCCAGCGTGGCGGTACGCACGCGCATCAGGCGGCCCTTGAAACCTTTTTCGCGCACGATGCGCGCTTCTTCGTTGCTGGCCACGCCGATGCACGGCACGCCGGTGGCGATGACGGACGGCACCAGCAGCGCGATGCCGTGGCCGTAGGCGTCGGCCTTCATCACGGCGCAGATCTGCGACTTGCCGGCGAGGCGGGTTTGCAGCTGGCGGATATTGTTTTCGAAGGCGGCCTTGTCGATTTCTACCCAGGCATTGTCGGCGGGAGCGGCGGCGGCGGTACGCGCCGGGGCGACGGCGTCCAGCACGGGGGCGGACAGGGCGGGCTGTGTGCCCAACAGGGTGGCCAGGCTCAGGGCCAGCAGGGTACGACGGAACGGCATGAATTCTCCTTTGCGTGCATCGCCAGGCTTGTGTTGGACCGGCAGCCAGACGGCAGGCCGGAGCGATGCCGACATGCTATGCCATTGAATATTTTATATGGTTATAAAAATGCGACATGAAATTGTCACAAACCGTGGGCCCCGTCCGGAACGGCGACACCGGCAGACATGACAAGGCCCCGCCGTGGCGGGGCCTTGTCATGTCGCGTGCGGCCAACCCTGGCCGCAACACTCAGGCCGGTTGCTCGATTGCCGCTGCGGCTGGCTGCTGCTTGCGCTCGACGACCTCGATGAAGCGGAACTCGATCTCCTGCATCAGCTCGTCGATGCGGATGATCTGCAGCTTGATGCGGTCGCCGGCGGCCAGCTCCGGCAGGCCGGGGATGCGCTGGCGCATCGGCACGCCGTCGATGCGCACCAGGTCTTCCTTGATGTAGCTGGCGGTCGGCTCGCTGATGCCTTCCTGGCTGAACCAGCGCAGGCACCAGAAGTGCTCCATCTTGTCCTGGAAGCCGAGGTAGGCGCTGTAGGCGGCGTCGAAGTCGCGCAGCAGCGCGAACAGCATCGCGTCGCCCTGCGGGTATTGCGGCGTCTCGCCGCGGATCATCGCCACCAGCTGGCGCTGGTTGACGAAGTCCGACGCGCGGCGCAGCGGCGAGGTGCTCCACGCGTACTGCGCGACGCCCAGGCCGATGTGCGGCTCGGGACGGGTGGTCATGCGCACCTTGCCCATGCTCTGCGCGCGGTACATCGCCGGGATGTCGGCCTCGGCCAGCATGCGCCCCCACTCGCTGTTGGCGAGGATCATCAGCTCGGACACCAGCTTGTCCATCGGCGAGCCGCGCTTGCGCACACTGATGATCACCTTGCCGTCGACCACGTTGAAGTTGTAGTCGACCTGCGGCGGGCGGTTCGGGTCCGGCGTCTTGCCGCGGAAGGCCTCGCGCGCATTGGCGAACTGCCACAGCCACACCAGTTCCTTCTTGAACGCGTAGTCCGGGCCGAAGCCGTCTGCGGCCAACGTTTCCTCGTTGAACACCTGTTCCAGCTGGTCGTGGCGCAGGTTGGCCGCGATGTTGACGCGCTCGATGCGGTTGTCGAACGCCACCAGCGAGAAGTCCGGCGCCACCTCCACGTACAGGCTTAGTGCCGGGCAGGCCTGGCCTTCCTGCAGCGTGAACTGCTGCACCACGTCGTCCGGCAGCATGGTGATCTTGTCGCCGGGGAAGTAGACGGTGGACAGGCGGTTGTGCACCAGTTTCTCGATGTCGGAGCCGACCGCCACGCCCAGCGTCGGCGCCGCGATGTGGATGCCGACGCGGATGTTGCCGTTGTCCAGCCACACCACCGACAGCGCGTCGTCGATCTCGGTGGTGGCGGCGTCGTCGATGGAGAAGGCGGCCACGTCGGACAGCGGCAGGTCGGCCGGCACGGTGGCCGGCGCGTAGTTGCCGAAGCCCAGCCCTTTCGGGAAGTGCTCCAGCTGGAAGCCGGCCATCAGGTAGTCCGGCACCGACGGGATGCCGCCGACGTGGTGCGCCAGGCGCAGCGGCGGCAGGCCGCTGGCACGGCTGGCCTGGTCGAAGGCCTTGAACTCGAGGGTGTTCTTGTCCGGGCGGTACAGCAGCGGCATCAGGTGGCTGCGGATCGCGTCCGGCAGCGTGCCGGCCACCAGTTCGGCGGCCCAGGCATCGACCTGTTCCTGCTCGCGCTTCTTGCGCTCGATGCCAGCCAGCGCCGCCTTCAGCGTCTCTTCCGGTGCCGACTTGAAGCGGCCCTTGGCCTTCTTGTAGAAGTACATCGGCGCCGCGTACAGCTTGATCAGGATGGCGGCCGATTCGAACGCGTTCGGCGCGTGGCCGAAGTAGTCGGCGGCCAGGGTGTCGAAGCCGAATTCCTCGTCGCCGCAGCATTCCCACAGAAAGTCGACGTCGATGTCGGCCGCAATCGCCTCGGCCGCGGGCAGGAAGTCCTGCAGCGCGCTGGAAAACTCCAGGAACACGTTGGCGGCCTTGATCTTGGCGCGCTTGCCGTGCTGGGTGTCGACTTGCAGGCTGGCGTCATTGCGGGAGACGATGCTGCCCACCTTGAAGCTGCCGCTTTCTTCGTAAAAGACGTTCATGCTGGCTCTGCGGGACAGGTGCGCCCCGGATCGTAGGTGAAACCGGAAAGTATACCAGCAGCGCCCCGCATCCCGCCGCGCCATCGCACCGCGGTGTGGGTTTTGTCACGACACGCCGCCGCGCGTGGCCTTGTCCGCCAGCGGCAGCACGCCGCGCTGGTCCTTGATGGTCTGCATCACGATGTAGGAACAGATGTCGCGCATGCCCGGCAGCTTGTTCAGCTTGTCGACGACAAAGGCGGAAAACGCCGCCAGATTGGCGCAGCGCACGTGCAGCATGTAGTTGCACGGTCCGGCGACGATGTAGGCGGCGGCGACCTCGTCGAAGGCCTGCACCTGCTGCAGGAAGGTGTCGTGCCAGTCGTCGCGGCTGCGGTCCAGGCTCACCTGCACCATCGCCTCCAGCTCGAAACCCAGCCGCGCCGCGTCCAGCTCGGCGCGGTAGCCGCGGATCAGGCCCGTTTCTTCCAGCGCGCGCACCCGGCGCAGGCAGGCCGACGGCGACAGCGCCACCCGATCGGCGAGGTCCTGGTTGCTGAGCCGGCCGTTGTGCTGCAGCGCCGCCAGAATGCGCCAGTCGATCGCGTCCAGTTGCATTTGCAAGACTCCACGAATTAATCACCGTAAAAGTAAATATTCTGCGAAACAAGGCACTTTCACAATGCGAACTTGCAATTTTTCCGGCGGGCGACGCTGCTAAGCTATGTTCATGGCTGCACCGTTGCGGCCAACCCTAGTCCACAAGGAGCCCAACCATGCTTAGCCGTAACGACTGCCTGCAGGCCGACCAGCAGGACCCGCTTGCCCGCTTCCGCCAGCAGTTCGCGCTGCCCGCCGACACCATTTATCTGGACGGCAATTCGCTGGGCGTGCTGCCACAGGGCGCGCTGGCGCGCAGCCAGCAGGTGATCGCCGAGCAGTGGGGGCAAGGCCTGATCCGCAGCTGGAACGACGCCGGCTGGTTCGAGCTGCCAGCGCGGCTGGGCAACAAGCTGGCGGCGCTGCTGGGCGCCGGCGCCGACGAGGTGGTGGTCACCGACACCACCTCGCTCAACCTGTTCAAGGCGCTGGCCGCCGCGCTGCGCATCCAGCAGCAGGCGCATCCGGCGCGGCGGGTGATCGTGTCCGAACGCGACAACTTCCCCACCGACCTGTACATGATCCAGGGCATGATCGACCTGCTGCAGCAGGGCTACGAGCTGCGCCTGACCGACGAGGCGCTGCCGCTGGAAGCGGCGCTGGACGACAACGTCGCCGTGCTGCTGCTGTCGCACGTGAACTACCGCACCGGTGCCATGTACGACATGGCGGCGACCAACGCCCTCGCCCACCGCCACGGCGCGCTGACGATCTGGGATCTGGCACACGCCGCCGGCGCGGTGCCGCTGGCGCTGAATGCCGCCGACGCCGACTTTGCCGTCGGCTGCACCTACAAGTACCTGAACGGCGGCCCCGGCTCGCCGGCCTTCATCTGGGTGGCGCCGCGCCACCAGGACCGCTTCTGGCAGCCGCTGTCCGGCTGGTGGGGCCACGCGCGGCCGTTCGAGATGGGCAGCGACTACCAGCCGGCCGGCGGCATCCGCCGCTTCCTGTGCGGCACGCAGCCCATCGTGTCGCTGGCGCTGCTGGAGTGCGGGCTGGACATCGCGCTGCAGGCGGACATGGACGCGGTACGGCGCAAGTCGCTGGCGCTGACCGACCTGTTCATCGAACTGGTGGAGCAGCGCTGCGGCGAGCACCCGCTGACGCTGATCACCCCGCGCGATCATGCGCGGCGCGGCAGCCACGTCAGCTACCGCCACCCGCACGGCTTTGCCGTGATGCAGGCGCTGATCGCCGCCGGCGTGATCGGCGACTACCGCGAGCCGGAAGTGCTGCGCTTCGGCGTCACCCCGCTCTATCTCGGCTACACCGATATCTGGGACGCGGTCGACACCCTGAAACGGATCCTCGACAGCGGTAGCTGGGACGCGCCGCAATTCCACCGTCGCGGCGCGGTGACCTGAGCCTGCGGCCAACCTTGCACAAACAAACAGGGCACCCGCGGGTGCCCTGTTTGCTATGCGTTGCCGGCTGGCGCCTTACAGCGGATCGGCCAGATACATGCGCACGCTGTGGTCTTCCAGCAGCTTCTTCAGGCTCTCCGGCGGCATCGCGTCGGTGAAGATGGCGTTGAATTCGCTGATGTGGCCCATGCGCACCAGCGCGTTGCGGCCGAACTTGCTGTGATCGGCGGCGAGGAAGCGGTGACGCGCGTTGTTCATCATCGCCTGCGCCACGCGCACTTCGCGGTAGTCGAAGTCGAGCAGCGAGCCGTCGGCCTCTATTCCCGACACCCCGATCACCGCGTAGTCGACCTTGAACTGGTTGATGAAGTCCAGCGTCGCCACCCCGGTAATGCCGCCGTCGGAGGAGCGCACCACGCCGGAGGTGATCATCACCGTGAAGTCGGGATTGGTGGACATGATCGAGGCGACGTGGATGTTGTTGGTGATCACGCGCAGCCCCTTGTGGGTGGTGGTCAGCGCCTGCGCCACCGCCTCGATGGTGGTGCCGATACTCATGAACAGCGAGGCATGGTCGGGGATGTTCTCCGCGATCATGTCGGCGATGTGCTCTTTTTCGCTCTGCAGCTTGCCCTTGCGCGCGAAGTAGTCCTCGTTCTCCACGCTGCTGCCCAGCGCGGCACCACCGTGGTAGCGGCGCAGCAGGTTGGCCTCGCACAGCTGGTTGATGTCGCGGCGGATGGTCTGCGGGGTAACGTCCAGCAAGCGGGCGAGCTCTTCAATCGGCATAAAGCCGTTTTCGCGCACCAGCTGCAAAATCTTGTCGTGTCTGGGTGATCGGCTCATGGCAGCAAGTTCGTAAACGAAAATTACAGCTTAGTCTTTAACATAGTTGCTACACAAACCGCAACTTTTCGGCGCCAAAAACGAACCATTTGCCATAAAAAAGCGCCGCTGCTGTCGCGGCGGGCGTGATGTTCCGCACTAGCGCGCAAGGCCGGCACAGGGGGCGTTACCCGCAGGGCGACGCGCCAGTGCCGGACGCGCACACCGCTTCAGCGCAGGAAGTGCTGCGGCGGCCAGCCGTAGCGGAACAGGTCGACGCGGCCCTTGCCGTCCAGTTCGATGCCGTCCTGCTCCAGCAGCAGGCGCTGGTAGTCGGCACTCTCGCTGCCCGGCCGCGCGATGCGCCCGCCGCTGCCGACCACGCGGAACCACGGCAGCGCCAGCTCCGCCGGCAGCCGCCCCAACAGCGCGCCGACATGACGCGCGTGGCGCGGGTAGCCGGCCAGCGCCGCCAGCGTGCCGTAGGTGCTGACCCTGCCCGGCGGGATGTCGCGCAGCGCACGCAGCACCGCGTGCTCGAACTCCGGCGCCATCAGCCGTAGCGGCGGTCGGCAACGAAGGGGTTGCTGCGCCGCTCCTCTCCTATAGTGGTAAAGGGACCATGGCCCGGCACCACCACCATGTCGTCCGGCAGCGCGAACAGCTTGCCGCGGATGGCCTCGATCAGCTGCTGGTGGTTGCCCATCGGGAAGTCAGTGCGCCCGATGCTGCCCTGGAACAGCACGTCGCCGACGATGCAAAGGTTGGCCGCATGACTGACAAACACCACATGACCCGGGGTGTGGCCGGGACAGTGCAGCACGTCCAGCACTTCCTCGCCCACCGTCACCGTGTCGCCCTCTTCCAGCCAGCGCTCCGGCGTCAGTGGCTCGCTGCGCGGGAAGCCGAACATGGTGCCCTGGCTTGGCAGCTGGTCGAGCCAGAAGCTTTCCGCGCGCTGCGGGCCTTCGATCCGCACCCCCAGCGCGTCGGCCAGCGCGCGGGCGCCGCCGGCGTGGTCGATATGGCCGTGGGTGAGCAGCAGTTTTTCCACCGTCAGCCCGTGCTCGCGCACGAAGGCCAGAATGCGGTCGATATCGCCGCCGGCGTCGACCACGGCGGCGCGGCGGGTGACGTCGCACCAGATCACGGAACAGTTTTGCTGGAACGGCGTCACCGGGACGACTTGCAGTTGCAGGGACATGGCAGGCATCACTTGAAGAAAATCGGTCCCGCGATTGTGGCACGGGCGGGCGGTGCGGCCAACCTTGCCGCCGCCGGCAAGCCCCTGCGGCAAGTGTTGGTAATCCACCCCTTACAGCGATGTAGTCGGTTGAGTACATCGCCCGTTGCGGCAACGATACCATTCATCGTGACGCGACAGTGCGTCCGGCCAAACACATAACGAGGAGTCATCATGGCACTGAAACTGGCAATCAACGGTTATGGCCGTATCGGCCGCATGGTTCTGCGCGCTTGGCAGGAACGCTTCGCCGAGCAGGATATTGAGATCGTTGCCATCAACGACCTGGGCAACCCGGAACTGCACGCCCACCTGACCAAGTACGACTCCATCCACGGCCCGTTCCCGGGCAGCGTGGAACTGGCCGGCGACAAGCTGGTGGTGAACGGCAAGGCGATCCAGCTCTTGTCGGTCCGCAACCCGGCCGAACTGCCGTGGGGCGAGCTGGGCGTGGACATCGTGCTGGAATGCACCGGCATCTTCACCAAGCGCGACAAGGCCGGCCTGCACCTGCAAGCCGGTGCCAAGAAGGTACTGATTTCCGCGCCGGCCGACGACGCCGACGCCACCATCGTCTACGGCGTCAACCATGGCACCCTGCGCAACGAGATGAGCATCGTGTCCAACGCCAGCTGCACCACCAACTGCCTGGCACCGCTGGTGCAGCCGCTGAACGACACCATCGGCGTCGCCCACGGCCTGATGACCACCGTGCACTCCTACACCAACGACCAGGTGCTGCTGGACACCGAGCACAGCGACCTGCGCCGCGCCCGTTCCGCCGCGCTGTCGATGATCCCGACCAAGACCGGCGCCGCCGCCGCCGTGGGCCTCGTGCTGCCGGAACTGAAAGGCAAGCTGGACGGCTTCGCCGTGCGCGTGCCGACCGCCAACGTGTCGCTGGTGGACCTGACCTTCACCGCCAGCCGCGACACCACCGTCGCCGAGGTAAACGAGATCGTCACCGCCGCCGCCAATGGCGCGCTGAAGGGCGTGCTGGCGGTGAACACCCTGCCGCTGGTTTCCATCGACTTCATGCACAACCCGGCGTCCAGCGTGTTCGACGCCTCGCTGACCCGCGTGATCGAAGGCCGCCAGGTGAAGGTGCTGTCCTGGTACGACAACGAGTGGGGCTTCTCCAACCGCATGCTGGACACCGCACGCGCCTGGGCTGCCGCCAAGTAATTCCCCGGCGCCCGTGTGGAGACGGGCGCCTCGTTCTTTGGTTCTGTTGCTTCTTCGTGCATAAATCGTTTGCCTGCCCGTCATCGGGCAGGCTTTTTTACGTCTATGCTCAAACCTGCCGGTGCGGAACCTTCTGCCGCCGGCACGGCCCATACCGTACCAGCCATGACAAT
The DNA here is from genome assembly GCF_028548475.1 of Vogesella margarita. Lineage (GTDB taxonomy): Bacteria > Pseudomonadota > Gammaproteobacteria > Burkholderiales > Chromobacteriaceae > Vogesella > Vogesella margarita. Next base: position 241,281 of record NZ_JAQQLE010000002.1, on the reverse strand, counting down.
GCACTGGCTGCCCGGCCAGACCGGCCGCCCCCGCGTACGGTGCCGGAACTTGCGTTTTCCACGTCGAGATCTTCTTCCAAGGAGGTAGTCATGCCCGATCAGATCCTTAACGCCGAGAAAGAACAACTGCTGGCCGATGTGCGCAGCGTGCTCAACCACACCGAGGAGCTGCTGGCCGGTGCCGGCGAGGAAGGCGGCGCCAAGGCGCAGGAGCTGCGCAACAAGCTCGGCGCCAACCTGAAGCTGGCCAAGGAGCGGCTGCTGGAGGCGGAAAAACTGACGGTGGCCAAGGCTAAGGCAGCGGCCAAGGTGACCGACCAGTACGTGCATGAACACCCGTGGAAAGCGATCGGCATCGCCGCCGCCATCGCCTTCCTGCTCGGCCTGCTGGTCTCGCGCCGCTGATGGCGGACACGCCGCGCCCGCGTCCGGGCAGTCTCGCCTCGCTGCTGCACGGGCTGGGCGCGCTGCTGTCCAGCCGTGCGGAGCTCGCGCGGCTGGAGTGGCAGGAACAACAGGAGCGCCTGCTGCTGCAGACCATGCTGGCGGGGCTGGCGGTGGTGCTGTTGCTGGCGGCGCTGGTCGCGCTGCTGCTGTTCGTCGCGCTGGTGACGCCAGCGGCGTGGCGCGCCACGGTGATGGGGGTGCTCGCGCTGCTGCTGGCCGGCAGCGGCATCGGCCTGCTGCTGGCGTTGCGGCGTCGGGCGGAACGCGCGCCGGCGGCGTTCTCCTGCACACTGCAGGAACTGCGCAAGGACTGGCAGGCACTGTCCGGCAAGGAGCAGCCATGACCCGGGCGCAACGCGAACAGCACAAGCAGTTGCTGCTGCTGAAAGGCGAATTGCTGCGCATGCAGCTGACGCTGGAAGCCGAACGCTGGCGCCAGCCGGCACAGCTGCTGCGCGAGGGCGCGAGCCTGTTCGGCACGCCCGCCGTCGGCGGCCTGCTCGGCAGCGCGCTGTTGCTGCTGCGTCACGGCAGGCTCAGGCGCTGGCTGAAGTGGCTGCTGCCCATCCTCGGCCTGTGGCGGCTACTGCGGCGCTGAGAACCTGTTCACGATCTGCTGCGCTTCGTGAAACGTTACACGGTGAGTATGGCTTCGGCATGCTTGTTTATCTCCAGCCCAACGCCGCTTCCCCAGCCGTTTTCGCCTTGTCTCGCGTGAGCGCGCTAGACCGTAAATACGTTCTGACGGTAACGCCAGTCGGCGGCGGCCGGTGTCCCGAGTCGCCGCCGCCGGTTATTCGTCGTCGCGCCAGCCCGGCATCCGCGAGCCGACCGGCACGTCGATCACGATCGAGGTCTTGGTGTCGCCGTACTGCATCAGCCGCGCGATCACCTGCTGCAGGGTGCTCATATTGTCGACCGCCACCTTGATCATCAGCCCGCTGCTGCCGGTGATCGAGTAGCACTCGGTAATCTCCGGCATCGTCTTCAGCGTCTCCAGCACGCCGTAGTACTCCAGGTTTTTCACCGTCAGCTCGATCAGACACTGTATCGGGTAACCCAGCTTTTCCGGGTTGATTATTGCCCGATAGCCGGATATGACACCGGAACGTTCCAGCTTTTCCACTCTTTCGGCAACGGCCGGTGCAGACAGGCTGACGCGGCGCGCCAGTTCGGCGTAGCTGAGACGGGCGTTATCATGCAGTGCAGCAACGATTTTGCGGTCAAACTTGTCCATGCTTTGGATTCGAAAGTAAATTTGCCAAAAATAAATTGTATACAAAGAGCATCGCGAATAAAACCTTTGATTACCTGTTATCGGGCGGCAACAAGCCACGTACAATTCGCCCCGTGTTGGCAGTAGCGGGTCCGCGCCCGAGACTGTCGACTTCTGGATACGTATGAGGGTGTCGGTGTTGCTGGCATCTTTGAACTGTTCTGGTGATCTCTTTGTCCCTGGTCTTTGTGTTTGTGGCCCAACTGGCCGCAAACCGACCCTTAGTCGCCTGTCCCTCACCGGACAGGCGTTTTTTTTTTGCGCCGCGCCAGCCCTGCGGCAACAAGGTTGGCCGCAAGCGGACTTGCGGCCAACCTTGTCCGCTCAGGCGTGCGCCGGCGCGGCGCTGAGCAGGCGGGAATGCTCATCCTGCAGCAGCGCCAGATAACGCTCGTACTGCTTCAGCACATCGGCGATCACTTCCTGCTGCTGCAGGTAGGCGATGTTGTAGCCGGCGCGGCCATCCGCAAAAAAGGTCACCGGCTGATAGTTGTGCGGCCGCTGCCCGGATGGCAGGGCGGCATCGCGCAGCACAAAGGCGGGGATCGCCTGCTGCACGCAGCGTACACCGTAGACAAAGTCGCGCAGTGACGGCTGCGGAATGGCCAGCTGCAGCGTACCGTTGGCCGCATCGCGTGTCACGCTCGCCGCCACGCCTCGGGCGCGCATTTCCGTCGCCACGCTCTGCAGGGCCGGCTCGACCTGCTCGTCGATGAAGCGTTGCACCTCTTCCGCCTGCGGCTGGTTCAGTATCACCGCCAGGCGCTGGCGCCAGTGATGGCCGCTCCAGAACGAGGTGGCCGGTGCCAGCGCGCGGGTGGCATGGCGGCGGTCGGCCTGCAGCCCCAGCAGCAGCCCGTAGCACAACACCAGCATGATGGCCGCGAATGGCAGCGCGCTGAGCAGCGTCATCGCCTGCAAGGCCTTCAGGCCACCCGTCGTCAGCAGGATGCCGGCCGTCAGCGCCAGCAACAGCACCCAGAACACGCGCTGCCACAGCGGCGACCGGGTCGCCCCGCGCGTGGCGATGGCATCCAGCACCATGGCACCGGAGTCGGCCGAGGTCACGAAGAACACCGCCACCAGGACGACCGCGATGCCGGAGGTCAGCTGCGGGTAGGGCAGATAGTCGAAGAAGCGGAACAGCAACGCATCGACATTGCCTGCCGCCGCCCCCAGTGCCCCGGCGGCGACATGGCTGTCCAGCCAGATGGCACTGTTGCCAAACACCGTCATCCACAGCAGGTTGAACAGCGACGGCACCAGCAACACGCCGATGATGAATTCGCGGATGGTGCGCCCGCGCGAAATGCGCGCGATGAACATGCCGACGAACGGCGACCACGAGATCCACCATGCCCAGTACAGCAGCGTCCAGCCGCCGAACCAGCCCTGCATGTCATTCTCGCTGTAGCTGAAGGTACGGAAGGTCAGCATCACCACGCCGGACAGATAATGGCCGATGTTCTCGCTGAAGGCATTCAGCAGGTACAGCGTCGGCCCGGCCAGCAGCACGAACAGCAGCAGGCTGCCGGCCAGCGCCAGATTCATCTCGCTCAGATGGCGCACACCCTTATCCAGCCCGGAAGCCACCGACAGCCCGGCCAGCGCCATCACCGCCCCGATCAGCCCCAGCTGGAAGCCCAGCCCGGACGTTTCCCAGCCGGTCAGAGTGGCGAGGCCGGCACTGATCTGCAGCACGCCGTAACCCAGCGTGGTGGCAATGCCGAATACGGTGCCCACCAGCGCGAACACATCCACCGCGTGGCCGAACGGACCGTTGATGCGTTCACCCAGCAGCGGATACAGGCCGGAGCGCACCGTCAGCGGCAACTGGTAACGGAAGCCGAAATAGGCCAGCACCAGCCCGACCACACCGTAGATCGCCCACGCGTGCAGCCCCCAGTGCTGGAAGGTGGTCAGCATCGCCACCTGCGCCGCCGCCGCCGGCGTGGCCGTCGTGGTGGGCGGGGCAAGGTAGTGCAGCATCGGCTCGCCGACACCGAAATACATCAGGCCGATGCCCATGCCGGCCGCGAACAGCATCGCCAGCCACGAAGTAAACGAGAAATCCGGCCGCGACTCGTCCGGCCCCAGCCGGATATCACCGTAGCGGCTGACCGCCATGGCCAGCAACAGCAGCAGGAAGATCGCCACCGCCAGGATGTAGAACCAGCCGAAGTGATGGATCACCCACTGCTGCGCCAGTAAAAAGGTGTGTTCGGCACTGCCGGGCAGCAGTACCGACCACGCCAGCAGACTGCCGATCAGCAGCAGGCCGGGAATAAACACCGGCCATGCCAGTGTGGTGTTACGGGAGGAGACAACGTTGTCCATGCTTTCCCTTCAAGACTTGGGTGGCAGGATGTCGCGGGAGCGTCCAGATCGCGGCAGAAGCCGCAGGATGGCAGGTAAAGCGTGATGATCGGCCGGTAGCCGAAGCGGGCTGGACGCGTCACGGCGCGACGCGAGAGGCGGCATTTTACGCCACAATTAATTTTTGCACAAAACTTAATTACGTTTAAATTAAATCCGCCACGGGAACGGCGCCCATCCGTGACATAATCGGGCGCCCTGTCCGGCAAGCAGCGGCATAACGTGCCATTTCTTTGGCATAAATCGTGCAAACGCATGAAGCGTCATATTTCTGTAACGACCGCTTTCTATCCTTGCCATAATTTCCAATGGGAGGATGCCCACACATGGCTGCCAATATCTTGCTTGTCGAAGACGAGCCCGCGATCCAGGAACTGATTGCCTTCAACCTGACCCAGGCCGGCCATCACGTGCTGCGCGCCAGCACCGCCGAAGCGGCCATGGTACTGGTGAAGAACGCCCTGCCCGACCTGATCCTGCTGGACTGGATGCTGCCGGGCGCCTCCGGCGTCGAGATCGCGCGCAAGCTGCGCGGCGACGAGCGCACGCGCCAGATCCCGATCATCATGCTCACCGCCCGCTCCGAAGAGCAGGACAAGGTGCAGGGGCTGGAGGCCGGCGCCGACGACTACATCACCAAGCCGTTCTCGCCGCGCGAGATGCTGGCCCGCATCAAGGCGGTGCTGCGCCGCCGCGCACCGCAGATGACCGACGACGCGGTCGAGGTGAAGGGCCTGCGCCTGGATCCGGCCACCCACCGCGTGCAGGGCAACGGCGACACCATCGACCTCGGCCCCACCGAATTCCGCCTGCTTCACTTCTTCATGACCCACGCCGAACGCGTGCACTCGCGCACCCAGCTCTTGGACCAGGTGTGGGGCGACCATATTTTTGTCGAGGAACGCACCGTCGACGTGCACATCCGCCGCCTGCGCAGCGCACTGGAGGCCACCGGCCACGACGCGCTGATCCAGACCGTGCGCGGCACCGGCTACCGTTTCTCGGCACAGGGGTAATCCATTGACTGACTTCGCGCGGCGTTCGCTGGGCTGGCTGTTCGCCATCAGCAGCATCGCTTTCGGCTTTTCGCTGGTCTACGGCCCGGACATCGGGCTGCTGGTGCTGTCCGCCCAGCTGCTGCTGTGGCTGGGCTTCCATCTCCATCACATCGGCCTGCTGCTGCGCTGGCTGCAGCGGCCGGCTCCCGGCCGCATCCCGGAAGGCTACGGCATCTGGCACAACGCCTTCATGGCGCTGTACCGCCAGGCGCGCAAGCAGAAGCAGAGCAAGCGCAAGTTGGCCAGCATCCTCGACCGCTTCATCAACGCCGGCGAGGCGATGCCGGACGGCGTGGTGGTGCTGGACGAGTACGACCGCATCGAGTGGGTGAACCCGGTCGGCGTCGAGCACTTCGGCCTCAATCCGCAGACCGACGTCGGCAACCAGATCCTCAACCTGGTGCGCCAGCCCTCCTTCCACACCTATATGGCGGCGCAGAGCTACAGCCAGCCGCTGATCATGCACAGCATGACCCCGGACGAGCGCGTGCTGTCCATCCAGCTGGTGCCGTTCGACATCACCCGCAAGCTGCTGCTGTCGCGCGACATCACCCAGCTGGAGCGGGTGCAGACCGTGCACCGCGACTTCGTCGCCAACGTGTCGCACGAGCTGCGCACGCCGCTGACCGTGGTCGGCGGCTTCCTGGAGACGCTGTCGGAAATGCCCGAGGTCGACGACGCCACCCTGCGCCAGTTCCTGCCGCTGATGCTGGAGCAGTCGCGGCGGATGCAGAGCCTGGTCGAGGACCTGCTGACGCTGTCGCGCATCGAGAACAGTCCGCGCAGCATGGCGCAGGAGACGGTGGACATGGACCAGATGCTGGACACGCTGATGGTGGAAGCCGAGGGCCTGTCCCAGGGCCGCCACCGGATCACGCTGGACAAGCGCTGCCCGCGCTGGCTGCGCGGCAATGCGCAGGAGCTGCACTCGGCGTTCGGCAACCTGGTGTCCAACGCGGTGCGCTACACGCCGGAGGGCGGCAGCATCACCCTCAGCTGGCAGGAGGCGGACGAGGGCCGCGCCGTGTTCAGCGTCAGCGACACTGGCATCGGCATCCCGCGCGAACACCTGCCGCGCCTGACCGAGCGCTTCTACCGCGTCGACCGCGGCCGCTCGCGCGGCAACGGCGGAACCGGCCTAGGCCTTGCCATCGTCAAGCACGTGCTGGCGCGCCACCACGCGCGGCTGGAAATCCACAGCGAGCCGGACAAGGGCAGCTGCTTCAGCGTGATCTTCAACGCCGAACAGCTGACCGCCCGCGAATAATGCGGCCGCCGCACGGCGCGTAGTCGCCGATGTACCGGCGACAGGCCCGGGCCGCCGCGCTGTAGTCCCTTTGCTTCAGCGCGGCCGCACGCTACGATGGGGTGCCAAAAAATGAAACCGACAACCGGGACCCGCACCATGAATCGTCTACAAGCCATCCGCCCCTTCGGCCAGCGCATCTGGCTGGACAACCTGTCGCGCGAACTGATCGCCAGCGGCGAACTGGCCCGCCTGCTGGCCGACGACGGCATCGCCGGCGTCACCTCCAATCCGGCCATCTTCCACAAGGCGATCAGCACCGACCCGCGCTACCGCGACGAGCTGGCCCAGCTCAAGACCGACGCCACACTGAGCGCCGAACAGCGCTACGAGACGCTGGTCATCGCCGACATCCGGGCAGCCTGCGACCTCACCCTGCCGCAGTACCGCGCCACCAGTGGCGACGACGGCTACGTGTCGCTGGAAGTGTCGCCAGCGCTGGCGCACGACGAAGCCGGCACCCTCGCCGCCGCGCGCCGCCTGTGGGCGGCGATCGACCGCCCGAACGCGATGATCAAGATCCCGGCCACACCGGAGGGCATCGCCGCCTTCCGCACGCTGACCGCCGAGGGCGTCAACGTCAACATCACGCTGCTGTTCTCGCTGAAGCAGGTCGAGGCGGTGTGGGATGCCTACCTCGCCGGCCTCACCGCGCGCCACGCCGCCGGCCAGCCGCTGCGTCACGTCAAGGCGGTGGCCAGCTTCTTCCTGTCGCGCGTCGACAGCCTGCTCGATCCACAACTGCCGGCCGAACTGCAGGGCAAGGCGGCGATCGCGCTGGCCAAGGCCGCCTACCGGCGCTACCTGCAGCGCTTCCACGGCGCCGAGTTCGCCGCGCTGCACGCCGCCGGCGCGCGGCCGCAGTTCCTGCTGTGGGCGTCCACCGGCACCAAGAACGCGGCCTACTCCGACGTGCTGTACGTGGAGAGCCTGATCGGCGCCGACACCGTCAACACCGTGCCGGATGCCACGCTGGCGCTTTTCCGCGACCACGGTCACGCCGCCGCCACGCTGGCCGCCGACGGCGACGCGGCGCTGGCCACGCTGGCCGCGGCAGAGGCTGCCGGCATCGACTTTGACGCCGTCGGCGAGCAGCTGCAGCGCGATGGCCTCGCGCTGTTCGAGAAGGCGTTTGCCGAGCTGCTGCAGCTCACCGCCTGAGCCTGGACATCGCGCATGAAAAAACGGCGACCGCACGGTCGCCGTTTTTTTTGCGGCCAACGTTGGCCGCAAGCGCCATCGCGATAACGGCTGACATGGATCACATTTAGCCCTTGGTCGGCGCAGGGTTATCGGCCGATAATGGCCACAACAGCAGGCGGCAGCGACCGCCTGCCGCAACCGACAGCCCCTGCCCGTGCCCGCCATGACGACTTCTCCCCGCTACCACCACGCGCTGTTACTGGTCCTGCTCTACGTGAGCCTGGCCTGGCTGGGCATGTGGCTGGCGGCGAAACCGCCGTCCTCGCTGACCGTGGTGTGGCTGCCCTCCGGCATCGGCCTGATCATGCTGCTGCTGGCCGGCCGGCGCGGCCTGCCGCTGGTGCTGCTGTCCAGCGCCATCGCCAATGCCGGCGGCTGGCTGTTCTTCGGCGGCAGCTGGGGCACCGCGCTGCTGGCCGGGCTGCTGCTGGCGCCGTTCGACAGCCTGCAAAGCTGGCTGGCGTGGCGCGGCTGCGGCGCGTCGCGGCGCCTGCTGAACGACGTCGCCGGCCTACAGCGCTTCTTCTGGCGCGTGTGCCTGCTGCCGCCACTGCTGACCACCTGGGCGATGTACCTGATCAACCACGAACTCGGCGCGCCGGCCACCGCACAGGGCCATCTGGCCGGGCTGGCGATGATGACCGCCGGCGATTGCCTGGGCCTGTTCGTGGTCACTCCGCTGTACCTGGTGCTGCGCGAGGTGCCGTGGCCGCGGCTGGCGGGGCTCACGCTGAAAATCGCGGCGCTGGTGGCGCTGCCGCTGCTGCTGGCGCAGGGCGTGCACCCGTGGCTGATCTGGCTGCTGGGGCTGACGCTGATCTATGTCGCCATCCGCTACCGCATCGTCGGCTCCAGCATCGCGGTGGCGCTGCTCACCCTCGCCAGCCTGTTGCTGTTGCTGAGCGAACTGGGGCCGCAGCTGGCCTACGAACACAGCCTGAGCTACGTCGCGCTGTCGCTGATGATCCTGTCGGTGGGGCTGGCGCCGCACTGCATCGGACTGGTGATCCAGCAGCTGGACGACGTCAACCACACGCTGGAACAGCGCGTCGCCGAGCGCACCCGCGCGCTGCGCGAGGTGCAGAAGCAGCTGGAGACCATGGCCTACAGCGACAGCCTGACCGGCCTTGGCAACCGCCACGCCTTCTACATCCGGCTGCAGGAAGAACAGGAGCGCGCCATCCGCCGCGGCCGCCGCTTCGCGTTGGCGCTGCTGGACATCGACCACTTCAAGCGCATCAACGACAGCTACGGCCACCAGACCGGCGACGAGGTACTGCGCGCGGTGGCGGTGCTGATGCAGGACAGCGTGCGCACCATCGACCGCGTCTACCGCTGGGGCGGCGAGGAATTCATGATCCTCTTTCCGGATGCCGGCGCCGACGATGCGATGGTGCCGCTGCAGCGCATCTGCCAGCTGATCGGCATGCAGCCGCTGAACACCGGCAAGGGCGAGCTGTACACCTCGGTCAGCATCGGCGTCACCGAATTCGCCGGGCGCCACGATGCCATCGACGCGCTGATCGGCCGCGTCGACGCGCTGCTGTACCAGGCCAAGCGCGACGGCCGCAACCGCATCGCGCGCTGACCGCCAGCGAGCGGCACCGCGTTGGCCGCCGTGCCGGCCTGGGGTAAACTTGCCGGCTGCGCCAATTCCGGCGCGCCCCGGTCCGCCCTTTACGCGGGCGACCACCTGGAGACCACCGATGCACACCCACCACCCCATCGTCGTCGCCGCGCTGTACCGGTTTGTCACCCTGACCGACTACGTCGCGCTGCGCGAACCGCTGCACCAGGCCATGCTGGCCAATGACGTCAAGGGCACGCTGCTGCTGGCCGAAGAAGGCATCAACGGCACCGTCGCCGGCAGCCGCGAGGGCATCGACGCGCTGCTGGCCTGGCTGAAAAGCGACCCACGCATGGCGGCGCTGGAGCACAAGGAATCGTACTGCGACGAGCAGCCGTTCTACCGCACCAAGGTCAAGCTGAAGAAGGAAATTGTCACCCTGGGCGTGCCCGGCGTCGACCCCAACAAGACCGTCGGCACCTACGTCAAGCCGCAGGACTGGAACGCCCTCATCAGCGACCCGGAAGTGCTGGTCATCGACACCCGCAACGACTACGAGGTCGCCATCGGCAGCTTTAAGCGCGCGATCGACCCGAAAACCGCCAGCTTCCGCGAATTCCCCGAGTACGTGAAACAGCACTTCGACCCGGCGGTGCACAAGAAGGTGGCGATGTTCTGCACCGGCGGCATCCGCTGCGAGAAGGCCTCCAGCTACATGCTGAACGAGGGCTTTGCCGAGGTGTACCACCTGCAGGGCGGCATCCTGAAATACCTGGAAGAAGTGCCGGCGGAACAAAGCCTGTGGCAGGGCGACTGCTTCGTGTTCGACAACCGCGTCACCGTGCGCCACGACCTGAGCGAAGGCGAGTACGAGCTGTGTCACGCCTGCCGCCAGCCGGTGTCGGCCGCCGAGCGTGCCTCCGAACACTACAGCCCCGGCATCAGCTGCCCGCACTGCTGGGATACGCTCAGCGAGAAAACCCGCGCCAAGGCTCGCGAGCGGCAGAAGCAGATCGAGCTCGCGCGCCGGCGCAACCAGCCCAATCCGCTGGGCCGCAGCATGGTGCACGGCGAGGACTGAGCGCCTGCTCAGGTCCCGACGCCACACAAGCTTGGCCGCAACATTGCGGCCAACCTTCTCATGCCGGCCACCCGCGATCATGGCGCGGCGACGCCCCTTCCCCGCCGCGTGGCGGACGCGCTATGCTGTCGGCTTATCCCGATGCCACGGCACGCCGCATGAGCCACCTGCACCTGTCCCTCCCGCACGCCCGGGCGCTGCACCTGCACGCACAGGGCCTCGCCACCCCGCCGCGCCGCAAGGCCGCCAAGGCCGACGTGCTCGCCGCCATCCGCCGCATGGCGCTGCTGCAGATCGACACCATCAGCGTGGTCGCGCGCAGCCCTTACCTCGTGCTGTTCAGCCGCCTCGGCCACTACGACCCGGCGTGGCTGGACGCGCTGCTGGCCGAGGGCGCGCTGTTCGAATACTGGGCGCACGAGGCCTGCTTCGTGCCCGTCGAGGACTACCGCCTGCTGCGCCACCGCATGCTGGACCCGGCGGCGATGGGCTGGAAATTCTCGGTGGAATGGATGAACAAGCATCACGCCGAGATCGACGCCTTGGTCGAACACATCCGCGCCCACGGCCCGGTGCGTTCGCGCGACTTCGAGCGCCAGGGCGGCAAGGGCAACGGCTGGTGGGACTGGAAGCCGGAGAAACGCCATCTGGAGGTACTGTTCTGCAGCGGCCGGCTGATGGTGCGCGAGCGGCAGAATTTCCAGCGCGTGTACGACCTGGCCGAGCGGGTGCTGCCCGGCTGGGACGATGCGCGCGACCTGCCGACGCCGGAGGCGGCGCAGCGCGACATGGTGCGCGCCAGCTGCCGCGCGCTGGGCCTCGTCAAGACCGGCTGGGTCGCCGACTACTACCGCCTGAAGCGCGGCAAGTACGACGCGCTGCTGCACCAGCTGGCCGACGAGGGCGAACTGTTGCCGGCGCGCGTCGAAGGTTGGCCGCACCAGGTGTTCGTGCACCACAGCCTGCGCGAGGCGGCGCTGGACGACAGCCTGCGCGCCACCGCCACCACGCTGCTGTCGCCGTTCGACCCGGTGGTGTGGGACCGCAAGCGCGCGAGCGAACTGTTCGGCTTCGACTACCGCATCGAGTGCTACACCCCGGCCTCGCGGCGCCAGTTCGGCTACTTCGTGTTGCCCGTGCTCAGCCGCGGCCGCCTGGTCGGGCGGCTGGACGCCAAGGCGCACCGCGCGCAGGGCGTGTTCGAGGTCAAGGCGCTGTATCTGGAGGCCGGCGTGCGCCAGACACAGCGCCTGCGCGACGACCTGCTGCGCGCGCTGCAACGCGCCGCCGACTGGCACGGCACGCCGACGCTGGCCTTTGCCCGCCCCACCGAGCGCTGGCTGCAGCCATCATCGCCGGAAACTTGATCTGCCCGATTTGCCTACCGCCCGCCGCCGCGTAAGATGCGGCAACCACCACCCGAGGGGAATCCGCATGTTCTTCCGCCACACCCGCGCTGCCCTGCAGCAAGCCCAGAACGACAACACCACGCTGCAACAGGAAAACCGGCAGCTGCAGGCCCGCCTCGCCGCACTGGAGAGCGAGCACGCCAGCCAGCGCGCGCAGCTGGACACGCTGACGCGCGAACGCGCGATGCTGCAGGGGGTGTTCGCCAACATCGGCAGCTTCGGCAACTCGCTGGGCGGGGTGCAGCACTCGTTCCAGGGGCTGGCCGGCAGCCTCGGCCAGGAGAAGGACGCCGCGCACGCGATGGCGGCGCAGGCCGACGGCAACCGCAGCGATTTCCAGCTGATCGCCGGCAACCTGAAGACCATGTTCCAGCGCATCGAACAGGCGTCCACCAACGTCGCCACCCTGCACCAGCAGGCGGAGCAGATCGGCGGCATCGTGCGCCTGATCAAGGACATCGCGGACCAGACCAACCTTCTGGCGCTGAATGCGGCGATTGAGGCCGCGCGCGCCGGCGAATCCGGCCGCGGCTTCGCCGTGGTCGCCGACGAGGTGCGCAAGCTGGCCGAACGCACCGCCAAGGCCACCACCGAGATCGCCGGCCTGGTCGGCCAGATCCAGGCCGAGACCGAGAGCGCCAGGCACACCATGCAGCAGGGCGCCGACGACGCCAGCCGCTTCTCCGGCGACAGCGAACAGGCGATGCACAGCATGCAACGACTGTACGACCAGGCGCAGCACATGGAAATCACCATCGCCGCCGCCGCGCAGCTGTCCGGCGTCGAGCTGGCCAACCTGGAAGAGCTGGCGATGAAGCTGGAGGTGTACAAGGTGTTCATGGGCATCTCCAGCCTGCGCCCGGAACAGCTGCCGGACGAGACGCAATGCCGCCTCGGCCAGTGGTACTACGCCGGCGACGGCAAGGAAAGCTTCTCGCGCCTGCCCGGCTACGGCGCGCTGGAAGGCCCGCACCGCGAAGTACACCAGCACGCGCGCCGCGCGCTGGAGCTGTTCTATACCGGCAAACCCGACGCCGCGCTGCACGAGCTGGCGGCGATGGAGCAGGCCAACGCCAGCGTGATGGGCGGGCTGGAACGCATGCTGGGCGAGCTGAAAACGGTGGCCTGAGCCGGCGACATCAAGGTTGGCAGCAGAGAACGCGCGGCCGGTTCCCGCCATGAAAAACGGCAGCCCGCGGGCTGCCGTTTTGCTGCCGGAGAAGCGGCTCAGTAGTCGCCGCGCTGCGGCACCAGCACCGTGCGGTTGCCGTTGCTTTCCATCGCCGACACGATGCCGGCGGCTTCCATGTCCTCGATCAGCCGCGCAGCCCGGTTGTAGCCGATGCGCAGCTGGCGCTGCACCGAGGAGATCGACGCCTTGCGCGTGCGCAGCACGATCTCGACCGCCTCGTCGTACAGCGGGTCGCTCTCGCTCGCGGCCGCCGCACGGCCCTTGGCGTCCGCCTGTTCGTCGTCGGCCACCGATTCGCCGGTGAGCAGGCCTTCCACGTAGTCCGGCTCGCCCCACTGCTTCAGGTCCTCGACGATGGCATGCACCTCCTCGTCGGTAACAAACGCCCCGTGCACGCGCTGCGGGTAACCGGTGCCCGGCGGCAGGAACAGCATGTCGCCCTGCCCCAGCAGGCTCTCGGCGCCCATCTGGTCCAGAATGGTCCGGCTGTCGATCTTGCTGGACACCTGGAACGCGATGCGGGTCGGGATGTTGGCCTTGATCAGGCCGGTAATCACGTCCACCGACGGCCGCTGCGTGGCCAGAATCAAATGGATGCCGGCGGCACGCGCCTTCTGCGCCAGCCGCGCGATCAGCTCCTCGATCTTCTTGCCGGCCACCATCATCAGGTCGGCGAACTCGTCCACCACCACCACGATGAAGGGCAACGTGGCCAGCGGCTCCGGGGTTTCCGGGGTCAGGCTGAACGGGTTGCGCAAACGGCTGCCGGCGGCCTCGGCGGCACGCACCTTGTCGTTGTAGCCGGCCAGGTTGCGCACGCCGAGGTGGCTCATCAGCCGGTAGCGTTTTTCCATCTCGCCCACGCACCAGTTCAGCGCGTTGGCCGCCAGCTTCATGTCGGTCACCACCGGCGCCAGCAGGTGCGGGATGTCGTTGTACACCGACAGCTCCAGCATCTTGGGGTCGATCATGATGAAGCGCACTTCGTCCGGCGTCGCCTTGTACAGCATCGACAAGATCATCGCGTTGACGCCCACCGACTTGCCGGAGCCGGTGGTGCCGGCCACTAAGAGGTGCGGCGCCTTGGCCAGGTCCATCACCACCGGCGCGCCGCTGATGTCCTGCCCCAGCGCCAGCGTCAGCTTGGATGCGGAGTGCTGGAACACACCGGCGCCGAAGATCTCCGACAGGCGGATCATCTGCCGTTTCGGGTTCGGCAACTCCAGCCCCATGCAGGTCTTGCCGGGAATGGTTTCCACCACGCGGATGGAGGCCACGCCCAGCGCGCGCGACAGGTCCTTGGCCAGGTTCACCACCTGGCTGCCGCGCACGCCGACCGCCGGCTCCACCTCGTAGCGGGTGATCACCGGGCCGGCGTAGGCGTCCACCACCGCCACTTTCACCTTGAACTCGGCGCATTTTTCCTCGATCAGGATGCCGCGCTCGATCAGGTAGTCCTCGCTCTGCACCGCCTTGTCGCTTTCCGGCGGCCGCAGCAGGTCCAGCGACGGCAGGCAGGCGTCGCCGTACACCACCGGCACGCTGTGCGGTTTGGGCGCCGGGGTTACGGTGGCGGGCGCTGCGGCCAACGTTTCGGCGCTGTCGGGCTGCGCCGGCACGTCAAAAGGTGCAGCAACAAGGTTGGCCGCAGGCGCCGGCTCGTCGATCAGCTGCCACACCAGGCCGGCGGGGGCGGTGTCCTCGACAATCTCCTCGGCGGCCTCCTCGGACTCCGGCTCGTCGTCGGCCAGCAGGTGCCAGACGATGTCGGCGCCGGCGGCATCCGTCAGCGCGCTACCCTCTTCCGACTCTTCAAGCTCTGCCGCTGCCCCCGCTTCTACGGCCGGTACCTGGGCCATCTCCGCAACGGGAGGCGACACGGTGACGGCGCCATCCGACAGCGGCTCCGCCAGCGCGGCGCTGGCCGCAGCGGTCTCCGTGTCGGACATGGCGGCAAGCCAGGCGCTGGCCATCGGCGTAGCGACGGTCGGCGACGGGGTGAACTCTTCCGGCTCGGCGGTGACCGTGGTCGGTGCCGCGGCGGCCGCCACTTGCTGCACGGCGAAGGTTGGCCGCACCGGCTCGGCGGTGGCGACGAGCAGCGCGGCGTCATCGGCAACGGGGGCGTCAACGGTCGGCAGCGGCGTGGCGACCGCCGCTTGCATGATGGCGCTGGCCACCGGCGGCACAGGCAAAACGGGTGACACGGGCGGCTTCGGCGCGACCGGCTGGCTGGTGGCGGCAGGCGGCACACTGGCGACACGCACCGGCGGCGGGCTGGCCGGCTTCATGGCGGGCGCGGGCGTGGCCGGTGCGGCGGCACCGCCAAAGCGTGAAGCGGCGCCGAACAGCGCCTCGGCATTGCGCTGCCGCGTCTGCTCGTCCGGGCGGCTGGCAAGCGAGGGCTTGCGCATCACCGGCGTCGGCTGCAGCACCACGGTGGGCTTCGGCGGCGGCGGTGCACTGTCGCGCTTGCCGTGCAGCTGCTGCAGGCTGGCGCGCACCTCGTCCGGGTCGATCAGCGGCAGCGCGCTGTCCTCGTCCTGCCGCTGCAGGCGGCGCTGGCGGCGTTCGCTGGCGGCCAGCTTCTGCCGCCGCTGCACGTCGCTTTGCAGGTTGTGCTGCACTTCGGCCAGACCGATCACCGGCAGCCTGTCGGCTTGCGCGGCGGCCGCGGGTGCCGGCTTGCGGGTGTAGCGCGACGGCACCGCCTGCGGCAGCTCGACCCGTGGCAGCTCGACCCGTGACGATTCGACCGGGGCCGGCGCGACCGTTGCGGCGACGGGGCCGCTGGCCACGTCGTCCCCGGCCTGCAGTCCGCTGCGCCGCGGCGGGCGCGGGGTGGCGCGCGGCGTCCACGGCTGTCCGTCCGGCGGCAGTTCGGCGGCGGGCGGCTCGCCCGGTGCTGGCGTCATGGCGTCATCGTCCGCCGCGTCGGCGAACAGCTCATCCCAGCGCGCCTGCAAGGGCGTGTTTTTCAGCCGGCCGCTGTTCAGCGCCCACAGCAGCAGCACCACAAACAACAGGGGTAAGGTCAGCAACCACAACATGGAGAGATCCGCTTCTGTAACTGGTTTAGGCGCGCCGGCGGCGCGCAGGGGCAGAATTGTACACCTGCGCCGGCTCAGTGCGCCGGGCCGGGCGACTGCTTGCGCTGCTGGCGCAGGGTGTGTACACCGGTGAGCAGCACCGCCAGCCAGATCGGACCGTAGGTCAGCAGCCGGTCGGCGGACAGCGGCTCGCCGAGGAAGGTGATCGCCAGCAGGAACAGCAGCGCCGGCTCGACATAACCCAGCAGCCCCCACAGCCCCATCGGCAGCAGGTGGCTGGCGGTGATGTTGAGCAGCAGCGCCACCGAGCTGATCAGGCCGAGGCCGGCCAGCAGCGGCCAGAACAGCGGCTGCGCCAGCACGCCCCAGGCCGTCTCGCCCTGCTGGTAGAGCAGCAGCAGCGCCACCGGGAAGATCAGCAGCATTTCCAGCGCGAAGCCAGACACCGGCTCCATCTTGCTGAGGCGGCGCAGCACGAAGTACGGCGGGTAGCCGAGCACCACCAGCAGCGTCGGCCAGGCGATGGCGCGCGTCAGCCACAGCTCGTGCAGCACGCCCAGCAGCGCCAGCGCCACCGCGATGCACTGCAGCCGGTACATGCGCTCGCCGTACAGCACACGGCCGACCAGCACCATCACCAGCGGCGTCAGGAAGTAGCCCATCGACACCGCCACCGTCTGCCCGTTCAGTGGCGCCCACAGGAACACCCACAGCTGTACCGCGTTCAGCGCCGCCATCAGTGGCACCAGCGCCCACAGCGCCGGCTCGCGCACGAAGCGGCGCAGCAGCGCGGCCAGCGCCTCGCGCTTGCGGGTCAGGTGCACGATCAGCAGCACGCCGGGCAGCGTGCAGATCATGCGCCAGGCGAAGATGGCCAGCCCGTCCAGCGGCCGCAGCAGGGTGGTATAGCCGGACAGCACCGCGAACAGCAGCGAGGCGGCGAGCGAGAACGCGATTCCGCGTCCGGACGGGGCAACAGGGTGCGACATGACAAAACCGATCGAGGGATGGGGGTAGCCCGCTATCCTGCCCGTGCCGCAGCGCAGCAGCAAGCGCCGGCTGCAAACCATCCGCGCCGGATGGCGCTTACCTGCGGCGTGGCCGCGTCAGCCGGCCGGTGGCGCGTCCTTGTCCGCCGCACCGTGATACGGCTGCCGCTGCCATGCCTTCTGGCCCTGCTTGAGCAACTCCAGATCGGACAGCAGCTCCCACGTCAGGTGATCCATGCGCTTGTGCAGGCCGTCGATCGCGGCCTCGGCCTTGAGGTTGACCTCGAAGTCGCGAATCATCGTCATGCGGTCGCGCGTGGTCTGCCGGTTCTGCGACATCATGATGATCGGCGCCTGGATCGCCGCCAGCATCGACAGCATCAGGTTGAGGAAGATATAGGGATACGGGTCGAAGGCGCGGGCGCCCAGTACTTCGCTGTTCAGCAAGGCCCAGCCGAACAGGAAAGCGCCGAAAATCATGATAAAGGTCCACGAGCCGCCGAACTCCGCCACGCGGTCGGCCAGGCGCTCGCCGAAAGTGGGACCGCGATCGGGCAGCGCACTTTCCGGGCGCACCGATTGCAGTTTGCGCGAGATGCGCATCAGCGCCTGCAGTTCGCGCTCGGACAAGCCGCCCACGCCGGTATGCAGCAGGTGTTCCGCCAGATACTGAATGTCTTTGCTGCTCATGCTGCTCACCCTTGTGCTGCGAAATGGACCGGCGCTCATTGTCCTCCCGCACCCGGCGGCGCCATAGCGGCAAACGGTGTCGAGATGTAACCGTTTGTAGCCATAAAAAACGGCCACCCGCAGGTGGCCGTTGCCGTTACCGGGCAGGTGCAGCATCAGCCGCTGTTGCGCAGGCCGGCGGAGATGCCGTTGATGGTGAGGTGAATCGCGTACAGCGCCTCCTCGTCATCCGGCTCGTCGCGCAGGCGCTTGAGCAGCTGGACCTGCAGCAGGTTGAGCGCGTCGAGGTACGGCAACCGGGTGTCCAGCGAGCGCGCCAGCGTCGGGTTGGTTTCCAGCAGTTTCTGCTGCCCGGTGATGGCGAAGAACGCCGCCAGCGTCTTGTCGTGCTCGGCCTGCAGGCGGCCGAACAGGCGGTCGGT
This sequence comes from Vogesella margarita, assembly GCF_028548475.1. Lineage (GTDB taxonomy): Bacteria > Pseudomonadota > Gammaproteobacteria > Burkholderiales > Chromobacteriaceae > Vogesella > Vogesella margarita. Next base: position 223,215 of record NZ_JAQQLE010000002.1, on the reverse strand, counting down.
CAGCGCGGCATCGCCGACCAGCGCCGCGTAACGGCGCGCGATCTCCAGATCGGCCTTGGCCAGCACCTGCTCCATATTCGACAGCATCACCTGGAAGAACGGCGACGCCTGGTGCAGCGCGCGCAGCTGGGCGAGACCTTTTTCCTCGCCGTGGGCGTCGAGGAAGGCATGCACTGCGGAGCCGAAGCCGTACCAGCCCGGCAGCATCACCCGCGACTGCGACCACGAGAACACCCACGGGATGGCGCGCAGGTCCTTGATGCTGGCCAGCGTCTTGCGCGAGGCCGGGCGGCTGCCGATGTTGAGCTTGGCGATGGCGCCGATCGGCGTCGCCTCCATGAAGTACTGCATGAAGCCGTCGGACTCCACCAGCGCGCGGTAGGTCTTGAACGCGTGGCCGGACAATTCCGCCAGCACGCTCTCGTCGGTGGCGCCGCTGTCGCTGTGCGCCAGCGTCGATTCCAGCGCCGCCGCCACCAGCGCCTCCAGGTTGCGGGTGGCGTTGTCCGGATCGGCGAACTTGGAGGTGATGATCTCACCCTGCTCGGTGATGCGAATGCGGCCAACCACGGTGCCGGCCGGCTGCGCCATGATCGCCTCGTAGGACGGGCCGCCGCCGCGGCCGACCGAGCCGCCGCGGCCGTGGAACAGGCGCATCTTGACGCCGGCGGCGTCGAACACGCGCACCAGGCGCTGCTCGGCCTGGTACAGCTCCCACTGGCTGGTGACGTAACCGCCGTCCTTGTTGCTGTCGGAGTAGCCCAGCATCACTTCCTGCACCCCGCCGCGGCTCTTCAAGAGCTGCTGGTACCACGGCAGCGCGAACAGCTGCTGCATGATGCCGGCGGCCGCGTCCAGATCGGCGATGGTTTCGAACAGCGGCACCAGGTTCAGGCTGACGCTCGGCGCGCCGTCCTGCAGCCGCAGCAGGCCGCTTTCCTTGGCCAGCAGCGCCAGCGCCAGGATGTCGGACACCGTGGCGCAGTTGGAGATGATGCACTGGCTGATGGCGTCGACGCCGAACTGCTGCTGGATCAGCGCGGCCTCGCGGAAGATGGCCAGCTCTTTTTCACTGTCGGCGCTGTAGCTGAGGAACGGCGAGTACAACAGGCGCGGCGTGGCCAGCTCGCGCAGCAACACGCGCACGCGGGCGGCTTCGTCCAGCGCCTCGTAGTGTTCCAGGTTGGCGTGGGCGAACAGCTCGCTGACCACGCCGGCGTGCTTCTCCGCGTGCTGGCGCAGGTCCAGCGGCATCAAGAAGAAGCCGAACACGTCCACCGCGCGCTGCAGCTTGCCCAGGCGACCGTCGAGCAGTAGTGCGCTGCCGTGGGCGACCAGCGAATCGGACAGCGCCTGCAGGTCGGCCTGCAGTCCGGCGGTGTCGGCGTAAGGCTCGCCGGCGGTCCAGCGCCCGCGCAGCGGCAGGTTCAGCCGCGCGGCGGTGGCCGACAGCCGGCCTTCGATGGTGGCCAGCGCCAGGCGGTACGGCTCCTCGCGGCGGCTGATGGCGGTGTCCGGCGACATCGCGGCCAACGTTTGCACCGCCACCGACACCTGCACGTGGCGCGACGACAGCGACAGCTCGCGGTACAGCCCGGCCAGCTCGTAGAAGTAGTGCTTGAATGCCACCTCCGCCTGCCGCGTCACCGCGTGGCGCAGCACCCTGGCGTCGACGTTGGGGTTGCCGTCGCGGTCGCCGCCGATCCAGCTGCCCACGCGCAGGAAGGACGGGATGGCGGCCTGTTCGCCCCACAGCTCGCGCACCTGGCGGCCCAGGCGTTCGTACAGCGCCGGAATGGCCTGGAAGAAGGACAGCGGGTGGTAGGCGACGCCGTTCTCGATCTCGTCGGCGACGGTCATCTTGAAGGAGCGGATCTCGGTGGTCTGCCACAACGAGTGGATCACGCGCTGCAGCTTGGCTTCCAGCTCCTGCTCTTCTTCGGGAGTGATCTCCGGCGAGGACAGCTGCGCCAGGAACTTGCGCACCGCACGGTGGCCGTCGAGCACGCTCTGGCGCTGCACTTCAGTCGGGTGCGCGGTCAGCACCGCGCTGACGCTGGCTTCCTGCAGCGCGCGGTTGAGTCTACCGAAATCGACACCGGCGTCGTGGATGTGGCTCAGCGCCCGCGCCAGGCTACCCTGCTGCGGCGCGCTACCGGCACGCTGGTGCGCACGGCGGCGGCGGGCGTGATGCAGGTCTTCGGCGATGTTGAACAGTTGCGAGTACAGGCCGCAGGCGCGCACCAGCGCGGTGGTCGCCGCCGGGCTCAGCCGGGAGACCAGCGCGTCGGCGCTGCGGTCGTGCTGTTGCGCGCCGCTGGGGATGGCGCGGATTTCCGTCACCACCTCCTCGCCGGCTTGCTCGCGCAGCAGGTTTTCCAGCAAACGATCGAGCCGCGCGATGTCGGCGCGCAGCGGTAAGTCCTTGTCCAGTTCCGTCATGCTCTGTTTTCCCTGATTGTTATGGTGATACGAATGCTGTGAAGATAGCGCGATGAACCCTGCGCTGATCCTGTTACCCGATTTCCTGCTCATCCTGTCCGGCTTTGCCCTGCGCCGCAGCGGCATGCTGTCGCCGGTATTCTGGGCCGAAGCGGAAAAATTCGTCTACTTCATCCTGTTCCCGCCGCTGCTGTTCCGCGCGCTGGCGCGGGCCGAGCTGGACTTTGCCGCCAGCCTGCCGATGCTGGCCAGCGGCCTGCTGTTCACCGGCGCCGGTTTCCTGCTCGGCAATGCCGCCAAACCGCTGTTCCGTCTGCCGCAGGCCTCGTTCGCCGCCGGCAATCAGGGCGCCTACCGTTTCAACACCTACGTCGGTTTCGCGGTGATGGGCAGCCTCGCCGGCACGCCCGGCATCGCGGTGATCGCGCTGCTGTGCGGCGCGATGGTGCCGGTGGTCAACCTGATGGCCGTGTGGCAGCTGTCGCGGACCAGCCAGCAGGGCATGCTGCGCGAGCTGGCGCGCAACCCCATCATCTGGGGCATCAGCAGCGGCCTTGCGGCCAACGTGTCCGGACTGATCGTGCCGCAGCCGCTGTTCGCCGCCATCGACCACCTTGCCGCCGCCGCGCTGCCGCTGGGGCTGATCACCGTCGGCGCCGGGCTGCGCTTTACCGCGCTGGCCAGCCACTACGCGCCGCTGCTGTACTGGAACGGCATCAAGCTGTTGCTGCTGCCGCTGATCGCCGTCGCCACGGTGCAGCTGTTCGGGCTGACCGGCGTCTACCGCCAGGCGACGCTGGTGATGAGCATGCTGCCGACCGCCACCTCCGCCTACATCCTCGCGGTGCGCATGCGGGGCGACGGCGAGCTGGCCGCCGCGGTGGTGACCACCTCGACGCTGGCGGCGATGCTGAGCCTGCCGCTGATGCTGAGCCTGCTGCATTGACACCGCCACTACAGGCCAGGCGCCGACAATCCATCCTGCCGCAAAACGCCGCCACCGTGTAGTTAAACTACACGTACTGTTGCAGCTACACACACTGCCTTGCATCAAGGTTGGCCGCAACGCTCGTGCTAAAATGCGCGCCATCTTTCCAATTGCCCGTGCAGGATCGCCGTCCATGAACAAACTCGTCATCGCCAGCCGCGAAAGCAAACTTGCCATGTGGCAGGCCGAACACATCAAGGCCCGCCTGGAGGCGCTGTACCCGGCGCTCAGCGTGGAAATCCTCGGCATGACCACCCAGGGCGACCAGATCCTGGACAAGACCCTGTCCAAGATCGGCGGCAAGGGCCTGTTCGTGAAGGAACTGGAGCTGGCGCTGCAGGAAGGCCGCGCCGACATCGCGGTGCACTCCATCAAGGACGTGCCGATGAACCTGCCGGAGGGCTTCGCGCTGGCCGCCATCTGCGAGCGCGAAGACCCGCGCGACGCCTTCGTGTCCAACACCTACGCCAGCCTGCACGAGCTGCCGGCAGGCAGCGTGGTCGGCACCTCCAGCCTGCGCCGCGAATCGCAGATCCGCGCCCGCTTCCCGCACCTCACCATCAAGCCGCTGCGCGGCAACGTGCAGACCCGCCTGCGCAAGCTGGACGACGGCGAATTCGACGCCATCATCCTCGCCGCCGCCGGCCTGAAACGCCTGGAGCTCGCCGAGCGCATCCGCGCCGAGCTGGCGCCGTCCGAGAGCCTGCCGGCCGTCGGCCAGGGCGCGCTGGGCATCGAGATCCGCGCCGACCGCAGCGATCTCATCGAACTGCTGGCGCCGCTGAACCACGCCGACACCCACGCCTGCGTCAGCGCCGAACGTTCGCTGTCGCGCGTACTGGGCGGCAGCTGCCAGATCCCGATCGGCGGCTTTGCCACCATCACCGACGACGTGATCACCCTCGGCGGCTTCGTCGCCCATCCGGACGGCTCGGTGATGCTCACCGCCAGCGCCAGCGCGCCGCGCGACTACGCCGACGCGCTGGGCCGCGCAGTGGCCAAGAAACTGCTGGACCAGGACGCCGGCCCGCTGATCGAGGCCGTGATCGCCGAACAGGCCGGCAAGTAAGATGCCGGCCACGCCGCGGCCAACCTTGCAGCCCACGCTGCTTCTGGTGCGCCCGGCCGCACAGGCGGCACAGCAGGCGCAGCGGCTGGCGGCCGCCGGCATCGCGGCGCTGCCGTTCTGCGTCGAGGACACCGTCGCCGACGACGCCGCGCTCGCGGTCCTGCCGCAGCAGGCCGCCGGTGCCGACTGGCTGGTCTTCGTCAGCCCGTCCTGCATTGAGCTCGCCTGGCCGCACCTCGCCGGCCTGCCGCTTGCGGCCAAGCTTGCCTGCGTCGGCCGCGCCAGCGCCGACAAGCTGGCCGCGCTCAGCGGCCGCACGGTGCTGCATCCGCCGCAGGGAAACGACAGCGACGCCCTGCTGGCGCTGCCGCCGCTGCAACAGCTCTCCGGACAAACGGTACTGATTGTGCGCGGCGACGGCGGCCGGCCACAACTTGGGGAAACCCTCGCCCGCCGCGGCGCGCGGGTGGTCTACGCGGAGGTCTATCACCGCGTGCCGGTGGAAGCCGACTGGACGCTGTTCGACCGCCTGGCTGCCAGCAATCCGGCGCTGCTGATCACCTCCAGCCATAGCGCAACGCTGCTGTTCCGCCAGGCCGGCGCCGCGCGCCAGCGCGCGCTGCTGGGCTGCCGTTTCATCGCGCTGCACCCGCGCATCGCCGCCACCCTGCAGCAGCTGGGCGTCACCCGGCCGCTGCTGGCCGCCGACGAGACGGCGCTATGCGCGCTGTTTGCCGCCCGCCAGCAGCCCTAGCCGCTGGCCGCACCGGGGCGGCGCGGTTACAATGCCACGGTTCTGTTAAGATTTGTTTCGCCGCCGCGCGCCGCGATACAGCACGGCAGGGCGCAATGATTCCGGCGCAGATGCCGCCATATTCGAGCAAACACGGCCACGCCTTATGGCTGGGCCACACTCCGGTTCTCCGTCATCCATGAGCGAAGCCACTCCAGTTGAAAACGGCAGCAACAAGCCGAACAAACCACCCGTCAACCTTGCGCTGATCGTTGCCGTCGTCGCGCTGGGCCTCACCGGCTGGCAGTACCTGGATACCCGCCAGCAACTGAACAAGGCGCAGCAGGCGCTGGCCGAACGGCTGGCCGACGCCGGAGGCAGCACCAAGGCGCTGCAGAACCAGGCCGAACTGACCCAGGCCAGCACCCGCGAGCTGCAGGCCAAGCTGGCGCTGATCGAGGCCCGCGTCAACGAGTCCGCCGGCCAGTACGCCACCCTCAGCGGCATGTACCAGGAGCTGACCAAGGACCGCAGCGACTGGCTGCTGTCCGAGGTGGAGCACACCCTGGGCGTCGCCAGCCAGCAGCTGCAGCTGGCCGGCAATGTCAGCGGCGCGATCTCGGCACTGGAGGGGGTACAGACCCGTCTGGCGCAAGTCGACAATCCCGGCCTGATCGGCGTCAAGCGCGCGGTGGCCAAGGATCTGGAAACGCTGAAGGCGCTGCCCTACCTCGACACCGTCGGCCTGACCGTCAAGCTGGACACGCTGATGCTGGGCGCCGAGACCCTGCCGCTGGTGATCGACCATCACCGCCTCGGCGGCAAGCCGGTGGCACAGGCCAGCGTGGCCGCCGATGCGCCGTGGTGGACGCGCCTGGCCGGCGAGCTGACGCAGAGCCTGGGCGACCTGGTGCGCATCCGCCGCATGGACAAGCCGGAGGCGCTGTTGCTGTCGCCTGAGCAGGCGTTCTTCCTGCGCGAGAACCTGAAAATGCGCCTGCTGGATGCGCGTCTGGCGCTGATCCAGCGCGACGGCGCCACCTACCAGGCCGATCTCGCCGCCGCCGGCCAGTACGCTGCCCGCTACTTCGACCGCGACGCGCCGACCACCCGCCAGTGGCAGGCGATGCTGTCCGAGGTCGCCTCGGTACGCCTGAGCGTGACGCTGCCGGACCTGTCTGCCAGCCTGAAAGCCGTGCGCGAAGCGCAGGGCAACAAAGGGGAATAAAGCGTGAGATTCGTATTCTGGGTCGTCGGGCTGTTTGCCCTCGCGGTGCTGATTGGCCTTGCCTCCACCATCAATACCGGCTACGCCATCCTGTTCGTGCCGCCGTACCGCATGGAGGTGTCGTTCAACTTCCTGATCCTCGCCATCGTGCTGCTGATCCTGGTCGCCTACGGCGTGCTGCGCCTGCTCGGCATTGCGGCCAACCTGCCGCACGAGGTGCGCACCTACCAGCGCCAGCGCAAGCTGAAGGCGTCGCGCCACGCGCTGCGCGAGGCGGCGATCGCGATGTTCGAAGGCCGCTTCCAGCGCGCCGAACGCGAGGCGCTGAAATCGATCGACGACGAGTATTCCGATGAGAACCGCGGCCTCGCGCTGATGATCGCCGCGCGCAGCGCCGCCAGCATGCAGGACATGGAACGCCGCGACGGCTATCTGGCGCGGCTGGAAGACATGCCGGAACGCATCCAGCTGGCGCGCCACATGCTGGAGGCGCAGATCCGCCTCGACGGCAAGCAGCCGCTGGAGGCGCTGGCCGCCGTCGAGCGCGCACGCGCCATCTCCAGCAACCTGACCTCGGCGCTGCGGCTGGAGCTGAAGATCCGCCTGATGCTGAAGCAGCCGGAACACGTGCTGACGCTGACCGAAAAACTGCTGAAGGCCGACGCGCTGGAAGCGGAGCAGGCGCGCCGCTACCGGCTGGCCGCCTACCGCCAGCAGCTGGCCAGCTTCAGCAGCGAGCGCGAGATCCGCGACTGGCTGAAGCGTATCCCCGGGGTCGAGCGGCAGAACCCGGCGCTGGTCGCCGACATCGCCAACCAGCTGATCAAGCTCAACGCCTACGACATGGCGGCGGAGCTGATCGCCGGCGCGCTGTCCGACGACGAACAGGCGACGCCGGAGCTGGCGCGAGAGCTGGGCCTGCTGGCCGAGCACATCGACAGCCCGCGCCGTCTGACCCTGCTGCGCGACGCGGAAAACTGGCTGAAATCGCGGCCGCGCGACCACCTGCTGCTGCTGTCGCTGGGTCGCCTCGCGCACGCCGAACAGCTGTGGGGCAAGGCGCAGAACTATCTGGAAGCCAGCCTGTCTATTCAGCCTACCCTGTGCGCCCACGCCGAACTGGCCAAGCTGCTGCTGGCGATCGACAAGCCGGAAAAGGCCGAACGCCACTACCAGGACGCACTGAAAATCGCGCTGGAGAACGGCTGCTGATGAAATCCCTTGCCCGTAGCGTACTCGTCCTCGCCAGCTGTCTGTGGCTGGGCAGTGCGCTGGCCGACCCGCTGCTGATCGATGTGCGCAGCCCGCAGGAATACGCTGAGCGTCACCTGCCCGGCGCCATCCTGCTGCCGGCCGAGCGCATCGGCAGCGAGATCCAGCAACTGGTGCCGGACAAGTCCACACCGATCCAGCTGTACTGTCGCACGGGCAGCCGTGCCGGCGAAGCACAGCGGCAGCTGCAGCAACTGGGCTACCAGCAGGTCAGCAACCTGGGCAGCCTGGAACAGGCTGCCACGGTGCTGCAACTGACACCGCAGCCCTGAGCGTACCCCCTACAACAATGCGGCCAACCTTTGCCAAGGTTGGCCGCATTGCTTTTGGCGAAGGCGTAATGCTTACTTCGCCGCCGGATAGCCCAGCAGCGCCAGCTCCGCCGCATCCAGCAGCCGCCACTGTCCCTCCGCCAGCTCGCCGAGCGGCAGATCGCCCATCGCGATGCGATGCAACTGCTCGACACGGTTGCCGGCGGCGGCAACCATGCGCTTCACCTGGTGGTACTTGCCCTGGGTGATGCTCATGTTGAAGCGGTGCGTATCCAGCTGCTCCACCTGTGTCGCGGCCAGCGGCACGGTCTCGTCGTGCAGCAGCACACCGTCGCGCAGCTGCTGCAACAACTGCGGCGTGACGGCGTGACGGGTGGTGACCTGGTAGCACTTGGGGATAACCTTGCGCGGCGAGCTCAGGCTGTGGACAAACTGGCCGTCTGTGGAAAACAGCAGCAGGCCGGTGGTATCGACGTCCAGCCGGCCGACGGCGGCGATGCCGAGATTGGCGAACTGCCACGGCAGCAGGCGAAACACGCTGAGGTGGTGCTGCGGCTGGTGCGAGGTCTCGTAGCCGGCCGGCTTGTGCAGCATCAGGTAGCAAGGCAGCGCCAGCACCGGCCACGGCTCGCCGTCGACGCAGAGCGTGCGGATCGCCGCCGGTTCCACCGCCATGCGCCAGTCGGTCGCGGGCACGCCGTCCAGCTCGACCAGGCCGTAGTCCACCAGCTCGCGACAGGCCTTGCGCCCGCCGAAGCCCTGTTGTTGCAAAAATCGATACAGTTCCATGGCGCGCATTCTAGCATGTTGCCCCGTGCGCCGACCCCGCCAGACCGGCAAGCGGCGCCCCGCCATGACGGATAAGTTCATCTTTTTGAACGGATTATTCTTTAAAATCAATGCGGCCGCTTACAGACCCCAATTAAAAGCGTGGTACAATTTCCGATTGCTTTTTGACAAAACAACCAATCAGGATATTTGCCGCATGGCATCGCTGGACACCCCCACCCTCCTCACCGCCATTGCCCTGGTCTACGGCATTGGCGGCGTCATGGTGTACGCGGGGCGTGACCGGCTGACCGGCCGCGGCATCGAGGCGTTCTGGCTCGGCGGCTCGCTGCTGATGGCGATCCTGATGCTGTACTTCGCCTTCCTGCCTTCTCCGCAAGCGGCAGGCAGCAGCGCCTGGCTGTTGCCCGCCGCACTGCTCACCGGCCTGAAGAACGAACTGCTGGGCCAGGCGGTGGCGCGACTGACCGAAGGGCGCCGCGCGTGGTGGCACGGCAAGGCGGCCTCGGCGACGCAGGCCGTGCTGCTGCTTTGCGGCGTCCTGCTGCTGCCACAGGCCGCATCGCGACAGGCCTTGTTCCTGCTGGTCAGCGGCTGGCTTTTCGCCGGCATTGCCCGCCAGTTGCTGCAAAAACGCAGCAAGCGCGGCCCGGCGGCGCTGCTGCTGGGTAGCGCCAGCGCGCTGTTCGGCCTCTACCTGCTGGCCAGTGCCGCCGGAGCCGCCCTTGCGGCCGCGCCGCCGCTGCTCGGCTGTCCGACCCTGTTGCTGCTGACCCTGATCAGCGCGGTGATGCTGCAACTCGGCTTCATCCAGGTGCAGCGCGAGCTGCAATACCGCCAGCTGAGCAAGCTCGCCGCACTCGACCCGCTGACCGGCATCTTCAACCGCCGCACCTTCTTCGACCTGGCACTGCGCCAGTACGCGCTGCACGCCCGCCAGCAGCGCTCGCTGGCGGTGCTGATGATGGACCTCGACCACTTCAAGCGCATCAACGACACCTACGGCCACAGCAAGGGCGACCAGGCGCTGCGCGCGGTGGCCGACCGCATCGCCGACGAAGTGCGCCAGGGCGACATTTTCGCCCGCATCGGTGGCGAGGAATTCTGCCTGCTGCTGCCGGATACCGATGCCGCCGGTGCGCGCCATGTGGCCAACAAGCTGTGCCTCGCGCTGAACGGCATCCTGCTCAACCCTGCCGATCCGGCGACACAGCTGACTGCCAGCATCGGCGTCGCCAGCGGCATACCGCAGCCCGGCGCCAGCTGGAACCAGCTGTTCGACAGCGCCGACCGCCGCCTGTACCTGGCCAAGTCCGGCGGCCGCAACCGTGTGGTCGACTGCGACCCGGCCCCGCTTGCCCCGTCCAACCGGCCGGTACCGCTGTGCAACACCGTAGGCGGCAAGCCGCGCACCACCGGCCGCTGAGCATGCCTCTGGCCCGAGCGGCCGCTTCACCCCTTTCTCCATCTTGATAGCGACTGCGCGTCGGTCGGTCCGCGCGGCACGTCTTCACCACACCCCGACCGCAAAGAACGGCGGCGGCGATCCTCGCCACGATGAGCGGCGACGCTTGCCGTGCTGCCGTCGGTCGCCACCGTCTCCCCGCAGCCGCCACCCGCGCCTTGCCGCCCCCTATCCCCACGCAACAACTGGCCGGCAACCGGCCACGCAGGCCATAAAAACAAATTTATTACGTAAAAAAATAACGTAATTCGTAATTTTTATTACGAAACAGGCCGTCGGATTGCCACAGGATGGTGGGCACCACCCAAAAGCACCGCTCCCAAAACAGTCTGTTCTGCCCCCTGATTGCACGTTCACAAAGCCATCGCCATCCAGCACAATGTCCCGATCGGAACCGAGGAGACACCATGAGTCACGTGCAGCTGGACATTGCCACCCTCGACGACCTGCCGCAGATCGTCGCCATCTACAACAGCACCATCGCCGGGCGCATGGTGACCGCCGACCTGGAGCCGGTCAGCGTCGATAGCCGCCTGCCGTGGTTCCACGCGCACAACGCCACGCGCCGGCCACTGTGGGTGGTGCGCGAGCAAGACACGGTCATCGCCTGGGTCAGCCTGTCCGACTTCTACGGCCGCCCTGCCTACAACGGCACCGCCGAAGTCAGCATCTATCTGGCCGAAAGCTGCCGCGGGCGCGGCATGGGCAGCCGCCTGCTGCAACAGGTGATGGACATCGCGCCGCAGTACGGAGTGGAGAACCTGCTCGGCTTCGTGTTCGGCCATAACCAGCCCAGCGTCGCGCTGTTCCAGCGCCACGGCTTTGCACAGTGGGCGCACTTCCCGCGCGTGGCGGTGCTGGACGGCGTGCACCGCGACCTGATCATCTTCGGCAAGACACTGGGCTGAGCCGGACTTTTCCCGCAAGTCACTGATAATGCAGTCTTTATAGCAGGAGTCCACCATGTTGAGCCCCGACCAGATCCTTGCCTTTCTTGCCGCCGCGATGCTGATCACGCTATCGCCGGGGCCGGACAACCTGATGGTGCTGAGCCTGGGCATCGCGCGCGGGCGGCGTCACGGCATGGTGTTCGGGCTGGGCTGCGCGCTGGGCTGCCTCAGCCACACCCTGCTGGCCGCGGCCGGCATCAGCGCGCTGCTGGCGGCGTCGGCCACCGCCTTCCTCGCGCTGAAACTCGCCGGCGGGCTGTATCTGGTATGGCTGGGAGTGCAGGCGCTACGCAGCCGCGGCAGCCAGTGGCAGGGCGGCGGCCAGGGCCAGCAGGACGGGCTGGCGGCGCTGTTCGGCAAGGGACTGCTGGCCAATGCCATCAACCCCAAGGTGGTGCTGTTCTTCCTCGCCTTCCTGCCGCAGTTCATCGTCGCCGACGGCGCTGGCGTCGCCTGGCAGACGCTGCAGCTGGGGGTGTTGTTCACGCTGCAGGCGGCGCTGCTGTTCGGCCTGCTCGGCTATTTTTCCGGTTACGCCGGTCAATGGCTGATGACCACGCCGCGGCGCGGCATGTGGCTGGATCGCCTCGCCGGCACCGTGTTCGTCGCGCTCGGGCTGCGCCTGATCTTCAGCCGCTGAAACACATAAAGCGATGCGGCCAACCTTGTTGCAAGGTTGGCCGCATCGCTTTTTTCGTACCGTCACGGCGTGCCATGACAGCCACTCACCGCCAGCGACAATCTGCCAAAAATACCCAAGAAAGTCTGTTTTGGCGCAAGAAGACGGCTGTTGGCGGCAGTTTTCACGCCGCCTGCCGCCTAGTCGCGATCGGCGGGCGCCGCCTCCACCGCCTGGCGCTGGCTACGGAACCACTGCGCGGCGCTGCCCGTCCACGCTAGGTACAGCGCCACCGCGTCCAGCAGCAACACCAGCGCGTCGGCGCCGTGCTGCCACCACGGCATGGCCGCCGCCAGCTGGCTCAGCCACGCGAACAGCGACAGCAACAGCCAGCCGCTGAGCGCCAGCCGCGCCCACGGCCGCGCGCGCGCCAGCTCCCACACCACCCACGCCGACAGGCCGTAGGCCAGCACCACAAAGGCCAGCAGCCTCGCCAGCTCCGCCGGCGGCAAGGCGCTGCCCAGCCACAGCCGTTCACCCAGCTGCGTCAGCGCGCCCAGCAGCAGCGACAGCCACAATAATTGCGCGCTGCGACGCAGGCGCAGCGGTATTTCGGCAAACCGGAAGCGATATTCCATGACATAGACTCAATCAGACCCGAAGCGCGCATTACAACGCGTTGCGCCCGCCGCGGCAAATCGGCGTGCTGGCGCGCGACGCTTCATGCGAGAATCCCCCGAGTCCCCCTTGATCGCGACTTCGCCACCCAGCGTATGCCCATCATCCCGCGCTTTTCCCTGTCCAGCCTCACCGCCAGGACGCTGCTGCTCAGCACCGCGCTGTGTCTGCTGCTGCTCGGCCTCGGCGCGCTGGAGCTGGCGTCGTCCTACCGCAGCGCCCTCAAGCAGGGCTACAACCAGGCGCGCGTCACCAACCTGCTGCTGGCGGAGTGGATACAGCGCGAATTCCGCGAGATCGACCTGATCCAGAGCACGCTCGCGCGCCAGCTTGGTGCCGCCGACTTTGCCACCGCCAGCGACAGCCCGGCGCGCAGCGCGCTGGAACAGCGCCTGGTGCGCGCGATGCAGGGCATGCCACAAACCTACGACCTGATCCTGGTCGACCGCCACTGCAAGCTGGTGCTGTCGTTCAAGGTATCGCCCGGCTTCGACGCCAGCGAGCGCAGCTACTGCAAGGCGATGCTGGCCAACAACCGCGACGACCGCTTCGTCAGCGAACGCTTCCACACCATTGCCGGCGACGACGTGGTGCTGGCCACGCAGCGGGTGCGCGGCGACGACGGCAAGGTGATCGGCCTGATCGGCAGCGCGGTGCGCGTCGAGCACTTCCAGGCCCAGATCAACCGCGCGATGGTCGGCAACCGCTACGACGTGCTGTTCTTTGCCGACGAGCAGCGCCAGCTGCTGGCGCGCCAGCCGATGCTACCGAAGCTGCCGGCGCAGCCGCTGCCGGACCCGCAGGCCGAGGCGATGATCCGCAACCAGCAGAGCGAGGCACAGTACGAGGCGACCTCGGCCCTCGACGGCCGCCGCCGTCTGCACGTGACGCGCCAGATCGAGTTCCTGCCGGTGATCGTGTCGGTCGGCATCGACAAGGACACCCTGCTGGAGCCGTGGTGGAGCAAGCTGGTGCTGTTCCTCGCCAGCTGGGTAGTGATGGTGCTGCTGGTCGTGTACGCCACCCGCCGCTACCTGCAGAACGTGGCGCTGAGCGAGGCGCTGTCCATCCGCAGCGCGGCCATCGACTACGCCGCCGAGGCCATCGCCATCGCCGACGGCAACGGCGTGGTGCAGTACATCAACCCGGCATTCGCCAGCATGACCGGCCACCGCCTCGACGAGGTGCGCGGCCGGAGCCGCCTGGCCGAGCTGCTGCTGGAACAGCAGCCGGAGCTGCAGGAGCAGCTGGCACAGGCGATCCACGACGGCCAGCCCTGGCGCGGCGAGCTGAGCAGCCTGCGCCCCGACGGCCACCGCTGCGTCGAGACGGTGTCGGTGGTGCCGGTGCGCGATGCGCACAAGCAGCTGATCCACATCGTCGCCATCAAGTACGACATCAGCGCCGCCAAGCAGCTGCAGGCCGACCTGGAGCGCCTCGCCAATACCGACGAGCTGACCGGGCTGTACAACCGTCGCCAGTTCCTGCAGCGCGCGCAGGAGGAAATCGCGCGCGGCCAGCGCTGGCAACGGCCGCTGTCGCTGGCGATGCTGGACCTCGACTTCTTCAAGCACATCAACGACCGCTTCGGCCACGGCTTCGGCGACGAGGTGCTGCGCCGCTTCGCCTCCTGCATCCAGTTCAACGTGCGGCTGGAGGACGTCTGCGGCCGCCTGGGCGGCGAGGAGTTCGCCATCCTGCTGCCCGACACCGACCGCTACAATGCCGGCCTGATGATGGAGCGGGTGCGCGAGGCGGTGGAGCAGCTCCGCCTCGACAACCCGCTGGGCGGCGAGGCGGTGCGCTTCACCGTCAGCATCGGCATCAGCGAGCTGTACCCGGGCGAGGAAACGCCGACACCGCTGATCGCACGCGCCGACGCCGCGCTGTATCTGGCCAAGCAGGAAGGCCGCAACTGCGTGCGCACCGGCTGAGAACCGGTTCACGCGCAGTGACCTGCGGCCAACCCTGGCCGCAGCGTTCCGTCTGATCCACGTCAAACCCCGTGTTCGCCGGCGCCGCTGTGTCCTGCCGATCGCGCCGCTCTGTGCCTGTTGCCCCCCGCCAACGCCGCCTAAGCTCGGGCATCGTTTCTCTTCGGGTCCGCATCATGGCAACGCCCCTGCACTTCGTCTCCAGCAAAGTCTACCCCCGCCTCACCGGCGGCCGTTTCAACACCGTGCGCGTCGCCTTCGTGCTCGTCACCCAGCTGATCTACTTCGGCCTGCCGTGGCTGAACTGGGACGGGCAGCAGGCGACGCGCTTCGATTTCGACAGCATGCGCCTGTACCTGTTCGGCCTCACCCTGCTGCCGCAGGACTTCATCTACCTGGCGGCGGCGCTGATCGTCGCGGCGCTGGGGCTGTTCCTGTGGACGATGCTGGCCGGGCGGCTGTGGTGCGGCTTTTCCTGTCCGCAGACGGTGTACACCGAGATCATGATCTGGATCGAGCGCTGGGTGGAAGGCCCGCCCAACCAGCGCCGCAAGCGCGACGCGGCACCGTGGGGGGCGGAAAAAGTGCTGCGCAAGAGCACGACGCAGCTGCTGATGGCCGCGTTCTCGCTGTGGACCGGCCTGACCCTGGTCGGCTATTTCACGCCGATGCGCGAGCTGGCGGCCAACCTCGGCGCCGGCGACATCGGGGTGTGGGAGGCGCTGTTCGCGCTCAGCTACGGCGGCTTTACCTGGCTGCTGGCCGGTCATCTCAGAGAACAAGTCTGCAAGCACATGTGCCCGTACGCCCGCTTCCAGGGCGCGATGTTCGACCGCGACACGCTGCTGGTGGCCTACGACGACAAGCGCGGCGAACCGCGCGGCGCGCGACGCAAGCAGCACGCCATCATCCCGATTGCTGCGGCCAACGTTGGCCGCGACGACAAGCCGCAGGGCGCCTGCGTCGATTGCGGGCTGTGCGTGCAGGTGTGCCCGACCGGCATCGACATCCGCGAAGGCCTGCAATACGAGTGCATCGGCTGCGCCGCCTGCATCGACGTCTGCGACGAGGTGATGGACAAGACCGGCCAGGCACGCGGCCTGATCCGCTTCAGCACCCAGCACGCGATGGCACAGCAGCAGCCGCTGCCGTCGCTGCGGCAGCGCCCGCGCGCGCTGGTCTACGGCGGCCTGCTGCTGGGCATCGTCGCGCTGTCGGCCACCGGCCTCGCGCTGCGGGTACCGTTCAAGGTCGACATCCTGCGCGACCGCGCAGTGATGCAGCGCGAGAGCAACGACGGCTACATCGAGAACGTCTACAACGTGCGCATCATGAACACCGAGCGCGACAGCCGCCGCTACCGTTTACAAGTGGAAAGCGCCGGCCTGGTGCGGGTGGAGGCGCCGATACTGCAGGTGGCCGGCGACAGCGTCAGCAGCTTCAACGTCGCGCTGGTCGCCGATCCGGCCGTACTGCCCAGCGGCAGCCACACCGTCGGCGTGCGCATCGTCAACCTGGACGACCCGAGCCAGGTGCTGCACGAGGAAGCGCGCCTGCTGATGCCGTAAGCGGCGACAAGGTTGGCCGCAATGCTCAGTGCTGGCGCAGCGCGCGCGCCAGCCAGTCCAGCGCCGCCTGCTGGCGCAGCGGATCGAAATAGCTGGCGTTCAGCCGCAGCGCGCGGCGGCCGGCCTCGCCCGGCAGGCACAGGGTACCGGGCGCCAGCACGATGCCCGCACGCTCGGCCTCGGCCGCCAGCTGCACGCTGTCGCAGGGCAGCGCGTCCAGCCACACGAAATACCCGCCCTCGGCCGCGCGCAGCACCACGCCGTCCGGCAGGCGCGGCTGCAGCGCCGCCTCCAGCGCGCGCACCTTCTGCGCCAGCAGACCGCGCAGGCGCGCCAGCAGCGGCAGGTGGCGGCCGCCGGCCAGCAGCTCCGCCAGCGCCAGCTGGTTGGGCAGCGGCGAGGCCAGCGTGTGCGCCAGCTTCAGCCGGCGCACGATGTCGGCGTAGCGCCCCGGCGCCAGCCAACCGACGCGGTAGCCCGGCGCCAGCGACTTGGAAAAGGTGCTGCACAACAGCACGCGGCCGTCGTGGTCGAGCGCCTTCAGCGGCTGCGGCACCGCGTCGGCAAAACCGAGATGGCGGTAGGCATCGTCCTCGATCAGCGGCACGTCGTACTGCTGCGCCAGCGCCAGCAGCGCCTGCTGGCTGGCCGCCGGCAGCGAGCGGCCGTGCGGGTGGCAGAACGCGCTCATCAGCGCGATGCCGTGCACCTCGCCGGCGGCCAGCGCCTGCGCCAGCGTCGCCAGCGGCAGGCGGTCGTCCGCGTCCGCCACCAGCGGCAGCACGCGCACGCCGTGCTCGGCCAGCCAGCCGAGCAGGCCGGGGAAGGCCGGCAGCAGCACCGCGACGCAGGGGTCGGCGATGCCGTGGGTGACCGCGGCGATGGCCAGCGACAGCGCCTCCATGCCGCCGCAGGTCACCAGCACGTCGTCGGCCTGCAGCCGCCAGCCCTCGGCGTGCGCCTGCTGCGCGATCTGGCGCCGCAGCGCTGGCAGCCCGGCCAGCGCCGGCTCGGCCAGTGCCTGGTCGTAGCGGCGCATGGCGCCGATGAAGGCGTGCGTCAGCGGCCGGGTGTCGTACAGCGCGGTGTCGATGAAGGGTGCGCCCAGCGGCGCGGCCAACCTGTCGGCGCCGTGCAGCGCGCCGGCGGCGACCACGTAGCCGCTGCGGGCGTGCGCCTCGACGTAGCCCAGCCGCTCCAGTTCGTAGTAGGCGCGGCGCGCGGTATTGAGGCTGACCGCGTGCTGCGCCACCAGCTGGCGCAGCGAGGGCAGCGCGTCGCCGGCCTGGTAGCTGCCGTGTTCGATGCTGTCGATGACCTGCTGGACGATGGTGCCGTATTTGCTCAAGAGGAATGCTCGTTTGCCGGGACGGAGCCGCCATTATGACGCTTTGCCGGCGTCGCGGGCAGCGCCGGCACCACGCCGCCGCGCTGGCGGAACACGCGCGGGGTAACACCGGTGAGGCGGCGGAAGAAGCGGATGAAGTAGGCCGGCTCGGTAAAGCCGAGCACATCGGCGATCTGGCTCACCGACAGCACGGTGTAGATCAGGTTGCGCTTCGCCTCCAGCAGCTGGCGCTGGTGCACGATCTGCAGTGCGCTGTGCCCGGTCAGGCGGCGGCAGACGCTGTTGAGATAGGCGCTGGTGACCCCCAGCTGCCGCGCGTAGCGGCTGACCGGCCAGTGCGCGGCGTAGTGCTGCTCCACCAGTGCCGAGAATTTCACCAGCTGCGGCTGGCCGCGGTCGGGACGGTCGGTGCTGCTGGCCGCCTGCGGCAACTGCCGGCTGAGCAGCACCACCAGCGCACACACTAGCGAGCGCAGCAGCACGTCGCGGCCGGCGGCGGGGGTGGCGTATTCGCGGGCGATGGCGAGGAACAGCGCGTCCAGCTCGGCGTCAGCGGCGTAGCAGCCCGGCTGCTGCAGCAGCGGCGGACAGTTGGCCAGGCACTCCTGTAACCACGCCACCAGCGGCGCCGCCAGCGTGATGATGTAGCCGTCGATGCTGTCGTGAAACTGGAAGCCGTGCACGCACATCGCCGGCACCACCTGGATCACCGGCATCGCCACCGGCGTGCAGTGCTCCTCGATGAACAGCGTCGCCGGGCCGCGACGCACGTACAGCAGCTGGTACAGGTCGGCGTGGCGGTGCTGGTCGATCTCCCAGCCGTGACGCTGGCTGCGGCTGGAGATGCTCTCGCAGTGCAGCAGGTCCGGCGTCGGCCACGCCGCGCCCTCGCCATACAGCTTGAATACCGGTATGCCCTTGCCGTGTTCCAACATCATTCCCTCCCTGCATTTCTGCGAAAAGTCCTGTTTTTTTACCTGAAATTGCCTGTTATGTCGCCCGCTGCTGACCAAAAATACCGTCACACCAGCCCGTGCGCCGGGCTCTACACAGCAAAAAGCAATACGAGAGGAACGCGATCATGAAAACACAAGTCGCCATTATCGGTGCCGGCCCGTCCGGCCTGCTGCTGGGCCAGTTGCTGCACAAGGCCGGCATCGACAACATCATCCTGGAACGCCAGACCCCGGACTACGTGCTGGGCCGCATCCGCGCCGGCGTGCTGGAGCAGGGCATGGTCAACATGATGCGCGAGGCCGGCGTGGCCGAACGCATGGACCGCGAAGGCCTGGTGCACGAAGGCATCGAGCTGGTCTACAACGGCCGCCGCGACCGCATCAACCTGAAGGAACTCACCGGCGGCGACACCGTGGTGGTGTACGGCCAGACCGAAGTCACCCGCGACCTGATGGAAGCGCGCGCTGCCAGCGGCGCCATGACCATCTACGAAGCGGCCAACGTGCAGCCGCACGAGCTGAAGGGCGAGAAGCCGTACATCACCTTCGAGAAGAACGGCGAGACCGTGCGCCTCGATTGCGACTACATCGCCGGCTGCGACGGCTTCCACGGCGTGTCGCGGCAAAGCATCCCGGCCGAGGTGCTGAGCCACTACGAACGGGTGTACCCGTTCGGCTGGCTGGGGCTGCTGTCCGACACCCCGCCGGTCAACGACGAGCTGATCTACGCCCAGCACGAGCGCGGTTTCGTGTTGTGCAGCCAGCGCTCTGCCACCCGCAGCCGCTACTACCTGCAGGTACCGCTGACCGACAAGGTGGAAGACTGGTCCGACGAGCGCTTCTGGGACGAGCTGAAAACCCGCCTGCCGCAGGACGTGGCCGCCAAGCTGGTCACCGGCCCGTCGCTGGAAAAGAGCATCGCCCCGCTGCGCAGCTACGTGGTGGAGCCGATGCAGTACGGCAAGCTGTTCCTGGTCGGCGACGCCGCCCACATCGTGCCGCCGACCGGCGCCAAGGGCCTGAACCTGGCCGCCTCCGACGTGTGCTACCTGTACCGCATCCTGGTGAAGGTGTACAAGGAAGGCCGCACCGACCTGCTGGAGAAATACTCCGAGCTGGCACTGCGCCGCATCTGGAAGGCCGAGCGCTTCTCCTGGTTCATGACCACGCTGCTGCACGACTTCCCGGACGCCGACGCCTTCGACAAGCGCATGCAGCGCACCGATTACGACTACTACACCAGTTCGCCGGCCGGCCTGAAGACCATCGCCGAGAACTACGTCGGCCTGCCGTTCGACGAAGTGGACTGAGCCCGCGCCCCGGCATTTTCCTCTGATGACTCTTGCCAGCCCCGGCCCTGCCGGCGCTGGCTTTTTTACTGGCTCCGTGACAACGCGGGAAAGTGGCTCTGGCCGCAACAGTCCGGCGGCGACAACATCAGCACTGTCCCCCGTCACGGAGCCAGCCATGCCCTTGTACCAGCCACCGTCCTTCGCCGCCGCAGCCAACGTTGGCCGCAGTATCGCCGACGACTTCCCGTTCGCCACGCTGATTACCCAGCAGCCGGATACGCCGTGGCTCAGCCATCTGGTGCTGCTGCCCGATCCGCACCACCCGGACTGCCTGCTCGGCCACCTCGCCGCCGCCAACGGCCACAGCGCCGCGCTGCTGGACTCGCCCAGCGTGGCGATCTTCCACGGCGAGCACGGCTACGTGTCGCCGCGCTGGTACGTCACCCCCGGCATGGTGCCGACCTGGAACTACCGCGTCGCGCACGCCCACGGCCAGGCCGAGGCGGTGGACGGCGACGAGCTGACTGCGCTGCTGGCACAACTGGCCGCCCGTTTCGAAGGGCCGGACGGCTGGACGCCGGCGGCGGTGCCGGACACCGCGCTGGCGGCGATGCAGCGCGCCATCGTCGGCTTCCGGCTACGGGTCACGCGCTGGGAAGTGAAGGAGAAGCTGAGCCAGAACCGCACGCCGCAAGACATTGCCGCGGTGATCGCCGCGCTGCAGGCCGGCGACGGCGAACAGCGGCAGCTGGCGGCGCGCATGGCGCAGGCGCAATAAATCAGCCGACGCCGAGGCTGGCGTACACCTGCTGCCGCGTCTGCGCGACCAGCCGCGCCAGCTCGCCGCTGTCGCGCATCTTGCGCAGCTCGCGGTTGAAACGGGCGATCAGCTCCGCCGCCTGCGGATGCTTGCGCGACACCGCCACGCACAGCGGTGTGGTCCAGTACTCGCGCGCCTGCGGCACCAGCTGCCGTGCCTGGTGCGAACGCAGCGTGCTGCGGACCAGCAGCTGCCCGGCCTCCCACTCCATCGGGAACAGGTCGATGCGCCCGGCCAGCAGCTTGCGCAGGTTGCTGATGTCGTCGCCGGCGACGTCGACCTTCAGCACGCCCTGCTGCTGCAGGCTGTTGAAGGCGTCGGAATAGAAATTGCCGGCGGTGATGCCGAAACGGTAGGGAGCGAGATCGGCCAGTGACTGCCACGGGTAGCTTTCGCCGGCGCGCTGGAACAGCACCATGCGGAAGGGCATCACCGGCTCGGAAAACAGCAGGTCGCGCGACCGCTCCTCGTTCGGCGTCCAGCCGAGGCTGCCGTCGACATCGCCGTTGCGTGCCAGCTGGATGGCGCGGTGGTTCGGATACCAGCCGTAGCTGATGCTGACCTGGCCGCGACGGAACACCTCGCTCACCACCGCCGACAGGATGCCGCCGCGCGGCAGCTGCTCGCCCATGAACGGCGGGTAGGACTGGTTGGAGAAACGCACCCGCAACGGCGCGTCGCCGGCCAGCGCCGGCAACGACCATGCCAACAGCAGCAAGAGCATGAAATTGCGGAACAACGTCATATTTACCCCGGTCTGCGCCATTTTGCGTTGCATAGCAGCCTATCCCAAGCAGATGCTGTCGCCAAGCGGCAATAATACCCGCCACCACGGGCGCAGGCGGGACAAAAGCGGTACACTGCCGGCCTTGACCGAAACCTTCCCCAGCGAAAGCCCTCATGGCACTGAAAGCCACCATCTACAAAGCCGACCTCACCATTTCCGACATGGATCGCGGCTATTACGACAGCCATAGCCTGACCATCGCGCAGCACCCGTCGGAAACCATCGAACGCATGATGCTGCGCATCGCGGTGTTCGCGCTGCACGCCGACGAGCGGCTGCAGTTCAGCAAGGGCATCAGCGCCGACGATGAGCCGGACCTGTGGCGCAAGAACTACGGCGACGAGGTGGAGCAGTGGATCGAGCTGGGCGAGCCGGACGAGAAGCGCCTGCGCCAGATCTGCGGCCGCGCCGAGGCGGTGTGGATCTACAGCTATGGTGGCCGCGCCGCCGACATCTGGTGGGAAGGCATGGCCGGCAAGGCCAGCCGCTTCGACCACCTGAACATCATGAGCGTGTCGCCGGAAACGCTGGCGGAACTGGCCTCCCTGTGCGAACGCAGCATGCAGCTCAACGCCACCATCCAGGACGGCACGCTGTGGCTGTCGTCGGAACAGGGCAGCGTCGCCTTCACCCCGCAGCGGCTGTACGGCAGCGGCGAACGCTAAAGGCGCCTCAGCCGGCCTGGTGCATCGCCATCAGCCGCGCAAAGCCGCGCCGCGCCAGCGCCACGCCGTCGGCGCTGTCCAGCAGTTGCAAATCGTGGTGCGCGCTCTGCACCAGCCCGAACAGCATGAAGGCCAGTAGCGCCACGTCGCAATCTTCCGCCAGCTCGCCGGCGTCGCAGGCCTGCTGCAGCAACCGCTCAAGCGTGTCGCGCTGCCAGCGCTGGCCGGCGACCAGCGCCTCGCGCACCGCGCCGGGCTGGTCGTCGAACTCGTAGGCCGCCGCCAGCAGCGGACAGCCGCCGGGATAACACCCGCCCTCCAGACGTCCGATCCAGCCCTCGAACAGCGCCGTCAGCCGCGCCATGCCGCGCGGCAGCGCCAGCGCCGGCTGCACCGTCTCCGCGACGAACTGCGCCTGCGCCGCCAGCACCACCGCCAGCTGCAGCGCCTCCTTGCTGCCGAAGTGGGCGAACAGCCCGCTTTTCGACAGGCCGCTGGCCGCCGCCAGGCTGCCGATGGTCAGGCCGCTGACGCCGACCTGGCTGGCCAGCGCCAGCGCCTGTTGCAGAATTGCTTCCCGTGTTGCCGCCTTTTTCGTCATCGCTGCTTGCCTTGCCGCTGTCTTCGTGCAAAATAGCACGATCGTTCTATTTTAGGAATCACACCCATGACCGCATTCAGCAAAGTCGTCGAGGTACGCTGGGCCGATATCGACGCCAACCAGCACATGCGTCACAGCGCCTACGCCGACCTGTGCACCCACACCCGGCTGGAGTGGCTGCAGGCGGCCGGTTTCGGCGCCGACGAATTCAAACGCCAGGGCTTCGGCCCGGTGCTGTTCCGCGAAAGCACCGATTATCGCCGCGAGGTGAACCTGGGGGAACGCCTGGACATCAATGTGCTGATCGCCGCCGCCAGCCCGGACAACAGCCGCTGGCAGATCCGCCAGGAAATGCGCAAGGCGGACGGCACCCTGGCCGCGGTGTACGAAGTGGCCGGCGCCTGGCTGGACCTGCGCAGCCGCAAGCTGATCGCACCGCCGCCGGCGCTGGCCGACATCCTCGCCGCCTTGCCGCGCAGCGCCGATTTCACCGCGCTGCCGCTGCCGCAAAGCGCCGCCTGAACGGAGCCGCCATGACGCTCGCCGCCAGTATTGCCATCGCCGTGGTCGCGCTGATCCATGTCTGGATCATGGTGCTGGAAATATTCTTGTGGACGCGCCCAGCCGGGCGCCGCGCCTTCGGCCTGACGCCGGAGTTCGCCGCCGCCAGCCGCGTGCTGGCCGCCAACCAGGGCCTGTACAACGGCTTTCTCGCCGCCGGCCTGATCTGGAGCCTGCTGCCGGGCAGCCCGGCCGCCATCGCGCCGTTTTTTCTCGGCTGCGTGATCGTCGCCGGCGTGTTCGGCGCCGCCACCGCCAGCCGCAAGATCCTGTGGGTACAAGCGCTGCCAGCAGCCATCGCCTTGCTGCTGTTCTGGCTGGCCTAAGCCAGCAGCCGTGCCAGCAGGCCGCGCTTCGGCTGCGGCAAGGCACGGTAGCCGGCGCGCACCATGTCGTCGATCAGGTCATGGTCTGCCTGCGGTTGTCTTGCCTGCACCGGTTGTGCATTGCCGGTGGCCTGCAGCGCCGCGTGCGACCCCGTGCGGCTGACGCGATAGCCCATGGTGCAGGACGGACAGTACACCTCGTCGCCGTCGCCGACGCGGCGTGGCAAGGCGATGACCGGCCCGCACTGCTTACACACCTGCAAGGGAATACCCGCTTCGCTATGACCGACGATATGCGCCAGCGCCGGACCCTCGCCCAGCTGCAGCAGATTGCGGCCAACCTCGATATCGAACTGGCTGCCGAGGTTAGCCTCGATAATGGACAGTGCCCGGGCAATCGGCATCCCGGCACGATACGGCCGCGTGCTGGTCATCGCGTCGAAGGCATCGGCCACGCCGACGATGCGCGCCACCAGCGGAATCTCCGCGCCGGGCAGGCCGTGCGGATAACCGCGCCCATCCGGCGTTTCGTGGTGCAGCAGCACCGCATCCAGCGCCAGCGCTGCCAGCGGGTGACCGCGCAACAAATCGGCACCGACACGCGGATGGGTCTTGATCACCGCGTACTCCTCTTCGCTGAGGCGGTCGCGCTTGTTGAGCACCGCATCGGGAATGCCGACCTTGCCCAGATCGTGCAAAAACCCGCCCAGCTCGATGCGTGCCACCTGCTCCGCATCCAGCCGCATCGATTCCGCCAGCAGTCGCGACAGTTGCGATACCCGCCACAGGTGGCCACCGGTGTAGGCGTCGCGCGCCTCCACCATCATTGCCATGGTGTACAAGGAACGTAACAGGTCGCTGGCAGTGCTCATTTATTTCTCCCGGGGTTGGCCGCAACGAACGGCGTTGCGGCTTGGTCGCCTCCACTGGCGGATTCTTACAACGCTGACACCATACAGCTTGCGACAGCCATGGCGGTATCAGCGTACAATTCGGTCATTCTCGGCCGGGGCGATGACCACCGGCCGCACTTTTTTCAGGAATTGCGAGAACCCATGTCCACACTGCTGCCCCTGCTGCAAGCCGCCGATGCCCAGCGCACCGCGCTGCTGGCACAACTGCACGACGAAAACACCAACGCCTACCGCCTGTTTCACGGCAGCGTCGAGGGCCGCGACGGCCTGACCATCGACCGTTACGGCGATGTGCTGCTGATCCAGACCTTCCACACCCCGCTCAGCGACGACGAGCACCAGACCATCCTCGACCACTACGCGCCGCTGGGCCTGCACGCCGTCTACAACGACCGCAGCAGCAGCAATTCGCGCATCGGCAACGCGCTGAGCGAGGAAGAACTGGTCGCGGCGCAGCAGCCGCGCGTGATCAGCGAGCTGGGCGTGAACTACCACTTCGAGGCGCGTCACGACGGCCAGGATCCGTGGCTGTTCCTCGACCTGCGCGCCGGCCGCCGCCGCGTGATGCAGCTGGCCGAGGGCAAGAGCGTGCTCAACCTGTTCGCCTACACCGGCGGTGTCGGCGTCGCCGCCGCCAAGGCCGGCGCCAGCTTCGTGATGAACGTGGACTTCGCCGAATCCAGCCTGCGCGTGGCGCGTGGCAATGCCAAGCTCAACACCCTGGCCACCCGCCCGCGCTGTGTGCAGAGCGATTTCTTCCCGGCCATCCGCCAGCTGTCCGGCCTCGGCCAGGCCAAGATGGTACGCGGCAAGAAGATGCCTCCGTTCCAGCCGCTGGAAGCGCGCCAGTTCGACCTGGTGTTCCTCGATCCGCCGCGCTACGCCAAGAGCCCGTTCGGCGTCGTCGACCTGATCAACGACTACCCGGCGCTGTTCAAGCCGGCGCTGCTGGCCACCGCCGAAGGCGGCATCATCATCTGCTGCAACAACGTGGCGCAGGTCGATGCCGACGCCTGGCTGGAGCAGCTCAAGCGCAGCGCCGCCAAGGTTGGCCGCACCGTGCGCGAGGTGGAGTGGATCGCCCCGGAAGCCGACTTCCCGTCCTTCGACGGCAAGCACCCGCTGAAGATGGTGCTGCTGCACGTCTGAGCCCGCCTTCGCCGCCATCCGACAGCGCCCGCCGGGCGCTGTCCCCGTTTCCACGCCCCGAGATCGAGCACTACCCTCATGAGCCAGCCGCTGACCTATCTGCAAGCCTATCCCGCCGAACTGCTGGACAAGGTGCGCGCGCTGCTGGACCAGGGCCAGCTCGGCCAGTGGCTCGCCCGCCGCTATCCAGACCGCCACGACGCCACCACCGACCGCGCGCTGTACGACTACACGATGGCGCTGAAGCAGCGCTACCTGAAGAACGCGCCGCCGCTGGCCAAGGTGCAGTACGACAACACCATGCACCCGGTCAACGGCACGCTGGGCACCAACGCCTTCGTGTCGCGGGTGCAGGGCGGCAAGCTGAAATCGAAGAACGAGATCCGCATCGCCACCCTGTTCCGCGAGGCGCCGGAACCGTTCCTGCAGATGATCGTGGTGCATGAGCTCGCGCACCTGAAGGAAAAGAACCACGACAAGGCGTTCTACCAGCTGTGCTGCCACATGCTGCCCGATTACCACCAGCTGGAGTTCGACACCCGGCTGTGGCTGACCGCGCGCGAGCTGGAACGCTGACGCGCAAGGTTGGCCGCAAGATGTACGGCCAACCTTGCGGCTGACACCCGCACGCCGCTCGCCTACAATACGCACCCTGTTGATTTGACAACGATTTGCGGCACTACCCGCCGCCCATGAAAGCCCGATTATGTTGCGACTCGCCGAAATCAAGCTGCCGCTTGACCACCATGACTCCGCGCTGCGCGAGGCCGTCTGTGCCCGCCTCGGCGTACCCGACAGCGCCATCCGCGCGCTCACCGTTTTCAAGCGCAGCTACGACGCGCGCCGCTCCTCGCAGCAGCTGATCTACATCGTCGATCTGGACATCGCCGGCGAGGATGCGCTGCTGAAGAAGTTCAAGGGCGACCCGCACGTCAGCGCCACGCCGGACATGAACTACTACTACGTCGGCCAGGCGCCGGCGACGCTGCCGTGCCGCCCGCTGGTGATCGGCTTCGGCCCCTGCGGCATCTTCGCCGCACTGATCCTGGCGCAGATGGGCTTCAAGCCCATCGTGCTGGAGCGCGGCAAGGAAGTGCGCCAGCGCACCAAGGACACCTGGGGCCTGTGGCGCAAGCACGTGCTGAACCCGGAATCCAACGTGCAGTACGGCGAGGGCGGCGCCGGCACCTTCTCCGACGGCAAGCTCTATAGCCAGATCAAGGACCCGCGCTACCTCGGCCGCAAGGTCATCGACGAGTTCGTCAAGGCCGGCGCGCCGGAGGAGATCGTCTACGTCGCCAAGCCGCACATCGGCACCTTCCGCCTGGTGACGATGGTGGAGAAGATGCGCGCCACCATCATCGAGCTGGGCGGCGAGATCCGCTTCGAGCACAAGGTCACCGACATCCTGCTGGACGGCGACGGCGACAAGCGCCAGCTGCGCGGCGTGGTGCTGGAAAACGGCGAACAGCTGCTGTCCGACCACGTGGTGATGGCGCTGGGCCACAGCGCGCGCGACACCTTCGAGATGCTGCACGCGCGCGGCGTGTACATGGAGGCCAAGCCGTTCTCCATCGGCTGCCGCATCGAGCACCCGCAGTCGCTGATCGACAAGGCGCGTCACGGCAAGCACGCCGGCCACCCTATCCTGGGCGCCGCCGACTACAAGCTGGTGCACCACGCCAAGAACGGCCGTGCTGTGTACAGCTTCTGCATGTGCCCGGGCGGCACCGTGGTCGCCGCCGCGTCCGAGCCGGGGCGCCTGGTCACCAACGGCATGAGCCAGTACTCGCGTAACGAACGCAACGCCAACTCGGCGCTGGTGGTCAGCATCACGCCGGAAGACTACCCGGGCGAAGGCCCGCTGGCCGGCATCGCGCTGCAGCGCCAGCTGGAAGAGCTGGCGTTCAAGCTCGGCGGCGAGAACTACGAGGCGCCGGCGCAGCTGGTCGGCGACTTCCTCGCCGGCAAAGCCTCCACGCAGCTGGGCGAGGTCGAGCCATCGTACAAGCCGGGCGTGAAGATGACGGACCTCGCCAGCATCCTGCCGCCGTACGCGGTGGAGGCGATGCGCGAGGCGCTGCCGGCTTTCGACCGCCAGATCCGCGGCTACGCCATGCACGACGCGGTGCTGACCGGCCTGGAGACGCGCACCAGCTCACCGCTGCGCATCACCCGCGGCGATGACCTGCAGAGCCTGAACGTGCGCGGCCTGTATCCGGCCGGCGAGGGCGCCGGTTACGCCGGCGGCATCCTGTCGGCCGGCGTCGATGGCATCAAGATCGCCGAAGCGGTGGCGAAAAGCATGCTCGGCCTGCACTGAACCCGCAGCGCTGATCCCTGTCAAAACGCGGCGCGCCACTCCGGCGCGCCGCATTTTTTGCTGCGACCGCCCGGCGGCCGTGGTAAAACGCCCGTATGCACACGACGCACGTCGCGGCAATTGTTAACCCGACGTGCTAAAACCAAGGTTGGCCGCAGGGCCACATGCCGGCTCTGGCCGCCAACCCGGATCATAAGCAGCACCCGGCACGCATCGGGCGCCTACCTGTTAAAACCCTTGCTTGCAAAGGAACTACCGTGAAGCTTTCCATCAAATCGCTGGCCATCGCCAGCCTCGCCGTCGCCGTTACCGGTTGTGCCGTCAATCCGCAGACCGGCCAGACCGAAATGAACAAGACCGCCACCTACGGCCTCGGCGCGGCCGCCGCCTGCGGCATCGTCGGCGCGCTGACCCACGGCGGCAAAGGCGCACGCAACTCGGCGCTGGCCTGCGGCGCACTGGGTGCCGGTGTCGGCGCCTACATGGACTACCAGGAAAAACTGCTGCGCGAAAAACTGGCCAATAGCCAGGTGCAGGTGCAGCGCGTCGGCGACCAGATCAAGCTGGTGATGCCGGAAAACATCACCTTCGCCACCAACAGCGCCACGCTGGGCAGCGGCGCGGTGAAGACGCTGGGTGACGTGGCCGGCGTGCTGGCCCAGTACGCCGATACCACCATGGTGGTAGCCGGCCATACCGACAGCACCGGCAGCCAGGCGCTGAACCAGAGCCTGTCCGAGCGCCGTGCCGCCGCCGTGGCCTCGGTGCTGCAGCAGCGTGGCGTCGCTAGCGCGCGCATCCGCAGCGTCGGTTACGCCTCCAGCCAGCCGGTAGCCGACAACGGCACCGCCGAAGGCCGCGCCAAGAACCGCCGCGTCGAGATCGCCATCGACCCGATCAAGCAGTAAGCCCCCAGCACTGCCGACACCGCCCCTGCCGCCCCGCGCCAGGGGCGTTTTTCTGTACCGGGGCGACCGGGCGCCGCCGCCGTGCAGGCTGCGCCATCCGCGGCTACAGTGAAACAAGCAGCCTCACCGACGGCCACGTTGGCCGCAGGCTTTGCGGTATCATCGCCGTCCCATTCCTTTATCCAGCGAGCCCAACATGAGCGACATCACGCCTGTCACCCCCAAGCCCTGCCACAAGTGCGGCGCCCCCGCCGAGGTGGTCAAAGCCGGCTCGCGCCGTTTCTGGGTGCAGTGCTCGCGCTACGCCGGCCAGGGCACCTGCTCGGCGATCGGCTCGCAGGCCGACAACCGCAAGGAAGCGATCGCCAACTGGAACAAGATCCGCTGAATGTGCGCGCCAGCGGACGCGGTCATTGTGCCGGCCATGGTCTAGCATGAGATGAGGATACCGTCGGAGATGCCTGTGCGCTTGTTCCTGTTCTGCCTGCTGCTGGGTGCGGCACTGCCGGCGCTGGCCGACGGCTGGCGCGTGGTCGGCGACGAGCAGTTCGCACCGTACAGCTTCCAGTACGGCGAAGACCGGCAGCCGCGCGGGCTGGACGTGGAGGTGGTGCAGGCGGTGCTGCGCGAGGCCGGCATCGACTACCAGCTGCGCCTGTATCCGTGGGCACGGGTGAAGCAGATGCTGGCGCTGGGCGACGCCGAGATGGCCTTCCAGTTCGCCGGCACGCCGGAGCGCAGGGCGCAGTACGAGCTGGCCGGCCCGCTGCGCAGCGGCGCCACCGTGTTCATGACCCTGCGCAAGTTCCCGCTGGCGGACTGGCAGCGGCTGGACGACCTGGCGCCCTATAGCGTCGGCCAGGTCAGCGGCTACTCCTACGAGGCCGCCTTCGACAGCTTCGCGTTCAGGCGCGACAGCAGCGCGCAGAACCCGCGCCAGCTGGTCGCCATGCTGCTGGCCGGCCGCATCGACGTGATCGTCGGCGACCGCCTGCAGCTGATGCACTTCGTGCGCGAACAGCGGGCAGAGCAGCAGGTACGCATCCTGCCGCGCCCGCTGGTGGAAATGCCGCGCTACGTCGCCTTCGCCAAGGGCGACAGCGCGCGGGCACAACGCTTCGCCAGTGCGCTGCAGCGCTTGCAGCGCGCCGGCAAGCTGGACGCCATTTACCGGCGCTGGGGCTTGTAAGCGCACCCGACCCCGCGTCCGGACAGGAAGGGGGACGCCATGCGACATCTGTCTTTGCTGCTGTGTCTGATACTGGGCTCGACACCGGCCCTGGCCGCCGAACCGCCAGCGGTGCCCGGCTGGCAGGACTACCGCGACGGCAAGCTGGCCAGCGCGCGCCAGCACTTCGAGGAGGCGGCCGACGCCGGCGACCGGGTCGCCGCCTTCAACCTGGCGATGCTGTACTGGCGCGGCGAGGCCGTCGCCACCAGCAAGCCCAAGGCGCTGTACTGGCTGCGCCGCGCCGCCGAGCAGCAGCTGCCGCAGGCCGAGCACGCGCTGGGCATCCTCTACGAAAACGGCGACGCGGTGCCCAAGTCGCTGACGCGCGCCACCTACTGGTTCGACCGTGCGGCCAACCATGGCCTGATCGTGGCGCAGATCGACCTTGGTACCCAGTTCTTTCTCGGCCGCGGTGCGCCACAGGATTACGGCCGCGCCGCCTACTGGTATGAACGCGCCGCGGAACAGGGCGACGCCGGCGCGCAATACCTGATCGCCAGCATGTACGAGTTCGGCCACGGCGTACGCCGCGACCTGGAAAGCGCGATCCGCTGGTACGCCAAGGCCGGGGTGCAGGGCGATGTCGCCGCCACGCTGAAGGCGATCGAGCTGGCGAAACAGATCAGCGGCCAGCCACTGTAGGCCACGGCATGCAAAACGGCGGGGAGCCCCCGCCGTTCTGGTTGACACCGCGTTCAGCCCAGACTCAACCCAGGCTGAACGCCGTCTCGTCGTCCTCCGCCTCCTCGCCGAGGAAACCGCCGCTCTGGTGCGCCCACAGCCGCGCGTACAGACCGCCGCGCGCCAGCAGGCTGGCGTGGTCGCCTTCCTCCACGATGCGGCCCTTGTCCAGCACGATCAGCCGGTCCATCGCCGCGATGGTGGACAGCCGGTGCGCGATGGCCACCACGGTCTTGCCCTCCATCAGCCGGTACAGGCTGCGCTGGATCGCCGCCTCCACCTCCGAATCCAGCGCGCTGGTCGCCTCGTCCAGCAGCAGGATGGGCGCGTCCTTCAGCATCACGCGCGCGATGGCGATGCGCTGGCGCTGGCCGCCGGACAGCTTCACGCCGCGCTCGCCGACGTGGGCGTCGTAGCCGCTGCGACCCTTCGGGTCGGTCAGCGTCTGGATGAACTCGTGCGCCTCGGCGCGCTCGGCGGCGGCGATCATCTGTGCGTCGCTGGCATCGTTGCGGCCGTACAGCAGGTTGTCGCGCACCGAGCGGTGCAGCAGCGAAGTGTCCTGCGTCACCATGCCCACCTGCGCGCGCAGGCTGTCCTGCGTCACCTGACTGACGTCCTGGCCGTCGATCAGGATGCGCCCGCTTTCCACGTCGTAGAAGCGCAGCAGCAGGTTGACGATGGTGGACTTGCCGGCGCCGCTGCGACCGACCAGGCCGATCTTCTCACCGGGGCGGATGGTCAGCGACAGCTCGTCGATCACCGTGCGCGTACCGCCGTAGCTGAAGCACACCTGTTCGAAGCGCACCTCGCCGCGGCCAACCTTGAGCGGCTGCGCCTGCGGCGCGTCCTTGATCGCCACCGCGCGCGACAGGGTGTTGATGCCGTCCTGCACCGTGCCGATGTGCTCGAACAGGCTGGACATCTCCCACATGATCCAGTGCGAGATGCCGTTCAGGCGCAGCGCCATCGCGGTGGCCGCCGCCACCGCGCCGACGCCGACCGTGCCGCGCGTCCACAGCCACAGCGTGGCGCCGGCGGTGCTGGCGATCAGCAGCATGCTCAGCAGGTGGTTGACGATCTCGAAGCCGCTGACCAGCCGCATCTGCCGGTAGGCGGTAGCCAGGAATTCCTGCATCGCGCCGCGGGCGAAGCCGGCCTCGCGCTGGCCGTGCGAGAACAGCTTCACGGTGGCGATATTGGTGTAGGCGTCGGTGATGCGCCCGGTCATCAGGCTGCGCGCGTCGGCCTGCGCGCTGGCGGCGCGGCCCAGCCGCGGCACGAAAAAGGCCAGCGTCGCCACGTACAGCGCGAGCCAGGCGATGAACGGCCACAGCAGCACGCGATCGAAGCTGCCGACCACCGCGATCATGGTGACGAAGTAGATCACCACGAACACCAGGATGTCGGTGACGATCATCACCGTGTCGCGCACCGCCAGCGCGGTCTGCATCACCTTGGCCGACACGCGGCCGGCGAATTCGTCCTGGTAGAAGCTCATGCTCTGGCCGAGCAGGTGGCGGTGGTAGATCCAGCGCAGGCGCATCGGGAAGTTGCCGGCCAGGCCCTGGTACTTGCACATCGCCTGCAGGGCGATCAGCAGCGGGCTGGCCAGCAGGATGCCGGCCAAGAGCAGCAGGTTGTGCTTCTGCTCCTGCCACAGCAGCGCCGGCGGCACCTTGCCCAGCCAGTCGACGATGGAACCGAGCATGGAGAACAGCAGCGCCTCGAAGGCGCCGATGCAGGCGGTGAGCGTGGTCATCGCCAGGATCAGTGGCCGCGTGCCGGCGGTGGCCGCCCAGATGAAGGGAAAGAAGCCCTGCGGCGGTTGCGCGGGCGGGGTTTCCGGGTAGGGATTCACCCGGCTTTCGAACCATGACAGCATAAAGAACACTCCTTTTCCCGACATAACAGCAAGCTTATGCCAGTACAGGTTATAAAACGGGCCAATGACAATAGCGTTAAGCGTATCGCGGCGCAACTTCTTTATCGCACTGTAGCGCAGCCGGCCAAGGTTGGCCGCAAACAAAAACGGCTGCCCGCGGGCAGCCGTTTTGTGTGGTCACGCCGTGCGTCAGGCGATCAGCGCCGCGCTGAGGCGGGTACGCTGCGCCGCCAGGGCCGGCGGCAGGCGGTCGGCCAGCTTGGCGAACCACTCGTCGTGCGCCGCCAGCTCGTGCTGCCAGGTGGCATGGTCCAGCGTCATCAGCGCGGCAAAGCGCTCGGCGGTGACCTCGTCCAGCCCGTCCCAGTTCAGGTGACCGTGTTCCGGCACCCAGCCCAGCGGCCCGGACACCGCCTCGGCGCGACCCTGCACGCGGCCGACGATCCACTCCAGCACGCGCATATTGTCGCCGAAGCCCGGCCACAGGAAGTTGCCGTCCTTGTCGGTGCGGAACCAGTTGACGCAGAAGATGCCCGGCGCCTGGCTGACACGCTGGCCGATGTCCAGCCAGTGCTGGAAGTAGTCGCCCATGTGGTAGCCGCAGAACGGCAGCATCGCGAATGGGTCGCGGCGGGTGACGCCCTGCGCGCCAAAGGCGGCGGCGGTGGTTTCCGAGCCCATGGTCGCCGCCATGTACACGCCCTCGGCCCAGCCGGCTGCCTGGAACACCAGCGGCACGGTGGACGAGCGGCGGCCACCGAAGATGAAGGCCGAGATCGGCACGCCAGCCGGGTCGTTCCACGCTTCGTCCAGCGACGGGCACTGGGTCGCGGCCACGGTGAAGCGCGCGTTCGGGTGCGCCGCCTTGCGGCCGGTTTCCTTGGCGATGGCTGGCGTCCAGTCCTGGCCCTGCCAGTCGGTGAGGTGCGCAGGTAGCTCCTTGCTCATGCCTTCCCACCACACGTCGCCGTCGTCGGTCAGCGCCACGTTGGTGAAGATCACGTTCTCGTGCAGCATCGCCATCGCGTTGGGGTTGGACTTCACCGAGGTACCCGGCGCCACGCCGAAGTAGCCGTTTTCCGGGTTGATCGCATACAGGCGACCGTCGGCACCCGGCTTGATCCAGGCGATGTCGTCGCCGACGGTGCTGACCTTCCAGCCGTGGTAGCTCTTGGGCGGGATCAGCATCGCGAAGTTGGTCTTGCCGCAGGCGCTGGGGAAGGCCGCCGCGACGTAGGACTTCTCGCCCTGCGGGCTTTCCACGCCCAGGATCAGCATGTGCTCGGCCAGCCAGCCCTGGTCGCGGCCCATGGTGGAGGCGATGCGCAGCGCGAAGCACTTCTTGCCCAAGAGCGCGTTGCCGCCGTAACCGGAACCGTAGGACCAGATCTCGCGCGATTCCGGGAAGTGCACGATGTACTTGGTGTCCGGGTTGCACGGCCACGCCTTGTCGGCCTGACCGGCGGCCAGCGGCGCGCCCACCGAGTGCACGCACGGCACGAAATCGCCATCCTTGCCCAGCACCTCGTACACCGCACGGCCCATGCGCGTCATGATGCGCATCGACGCCACCACGTACGGCGAATCGGTGATCTCGATGCCGATGTGGGCGATCGGGCTGCCCAGCGGGCCCATGCTGAACGGAATCACGTACATGGTGCGGCCGGCCATGCAGCCGTCGAACAGGCCGTTCAGCGTGCCGCGCATCTCGTCAGGCGCCATCCAGTTGTTGTTGGGACCGGCGTCGGCCTTGTGCGCGCTGCAGACGTAGGTGCGGTCTTCCACCCGCGCCACGTCGGACGGGTCGGAGAAGGCGGCGTAGGAGTTCGGGCGCTTGGCCGGGTTGAGGCGGGTCAGGGTACCGGCCTTGACCATTTGCGCCAGCAACTGCTCGTTTTCTTCGGCCGAGCCGTCCACCCAGTGTACGGCGGCCGGTTTGGTCAGGGCGGCCACTCGGGCAACCCAGGCGATGAGTTCGGAATGCTGAATATAGGACGGTGCTTGCAGCGACATGACAAACCTCGACAACAGGGATGGACAGGGGGAACCGAGTCCGCCATTGTCGCCGATTTGTAGTCGGCAAGGTTCACCGGCGCCTGTCGGAACGCAAACAACACCATGTTTTTGCGCCAAAAACAGGGATTTGTTGCACTAAAAACAAAAAAACAGGGAAAAACCGGTGACGTAAGGCCGGACTTACGTAAGCGTAAAACTACATCCTGCAGGGCAGGACAAGGTTGGCCGCAAGCGCCCGCGCCGCCGGTCGCGCCGCGACAGCACTTGCCGTGCGGCGCCAATCCGGTGTTCAATGCTCAAAAAATGACAACAGCAACAACATAAGGAGCAGACATGGCCTTTGACGAAGCAGTACACCCGGATCACTTCAGCACCCTGCGCCGCACCCCGTTCCCGCACGCGCTGATCGAACAGCAGCTGATGCAGATGGGCGGCGGCGGCGTCGCCGGCAGCAGCTTCCGCAAGCAGGTGCTGCTGGCCGCCGGCTGGCCGCACGACGGCCTGGTGCCGTTCGCCAAGCACCCGCAGCTGGCAACCACCACCTTCAACCGCATCCGCCTGCTGCTGGACCAGCATCAGCAGCCGGATACGTTGCTGAGCGCACTGGCCGGCTAAGCCGCCGACCGGGCATAAAAAAACCGCCTGTGCACAGGCGGTTTTTTCATTTCCGGCAGCAATCAGCCGGCGCTGACCGAGGCCTCTTTCAGGATCACGTACAGCTCGTCCTTCAGCTGCAGCTTTTCCTTTTTCAGAGTCTCGATCTCCAGCGGCGTGGCCGGGACGATGTGCGCTTCCATGTTCTTGATCTGCTGGTCGAGCTCGTTGTGCTTGTCGAACAGGCGGCTGAAGCGGCTGTCTTCGGTTTTCAGCTGGGAAATCAGGTCGCGGAATTCTGGAAACATGGGCAGGCTCCTTGTCGGTGGGTCGTTGCCTGAAACAGGCGGTCGATTTCATGCTACGCCTAGCGGCACGCTCCGACTTGATCCAGCGCAAGCAAGCTCGCCCGCCATGCCAGTTACATGACACGGCGGACGGCGTTGCCCTCAGGCGCCGCGCAGCAGCGCCAGCAGCGCCTCCGAATCCAGGCGCGCGCTGACGTCACCACCTTCCAGCAGGCTGTCGGCGAGGTCGCGCTTGGCCGCGTGCAGCGCCACGATCTGCTCCTCGATGGTGTGCTCCGCCACCAGCCGGTAAATGGTCACCGGCCGCTGCTGGCCCATGCGGTAGGCGCGGTCGGAGGCCTGGTCTTCCACCGCCGGGTTCCACCACGGGTCGAGGTGGATCACATAATCCGCTGCCGTCAGGTTCAGGCCGGTGCCGCCGGCCTTCAGGCTGATCAGGAAGATGTCACCCTCACCGCGCTGGAAGGCGTCGACGCGCTCCTTGCGCGCCTTGGCCGGCGTAGTGCCGTCCAGATACTGGTAGGCGACGCCGCGCGCGTCCAAATGCTGGCGCACCAGCGACAGGTGATCGACAAACTGACTGAATACCAGCGCCTTGTGGCCGTTTTCCAGCAGTTCGTCGGCGATGTCGGCAAAGGCCGCCAGCTTGCTGCCGGCGATGGTGCTGTCCTTCAGCACCAGCTGCGGATGGCAGCAGAAGCGGCGCAGCTTGGTGATCTCGGCCAACACCTGCATCTGCTTGCCGTCGGCACCCTGCAGCTCGTCCAGCTTGGCCACCGCCTGCTGCCGCATCGCCTCGTACAGGTGCAGCTCATCGGCCGACAGTGGCACCTTGCGCGTGATCTCGGTACGCGGCGGCAGCTCGTCCAGCACCTGGGTCTTGGTACGACGCAGGATAAAGGGCTGGATCAGCGCCTTGAGCGCCTTCTTCGCGCCCTTGTCGCCACGCTCGATCGGGTTGCCGAAGCGCTGCGCAAAACGTTCCTGGCTACCGAGCAGGCCGGGATTGAGGAAGCGGAACAGGCTCCACAGCTCGCCGAGATGGTTTTCCACCGGTGTGCCGCTGGCGGCCAGGCGGAAACCGGCCTGCAGGTCCATCACCGCCTGCGCACGCTTGGTGCCCGCGTTCTTGATCGCCTGCGCCTCGTCCAGCACCACGCTCTGCCATTCGATGGTGGCAAAGGCGGCGGCGTCCTGCTGCAGCAGGCCGTAGCTGACCACCACCAGGTCCAGCGGCCCCAGCCCTGCCAGCGAGCGGAACTGGTGATACGGGCGCACCTTCAGCGTCGGCGCGAAGCGCGCCGCCTCCGACAGCCAGTTCAGCGCCACCGAGGTCGGCGCCACCACCAGCTGCGGCCCGCCCGGCGCGCGCGACAGCAGCAGCGCCAGCGTCTGCACCGTCTTACCCAGGCCCATGTCGTCGGCGAGACAGGCGCCGACGCCCCAGTGCGCCAGCCGCGACATCCAGTCGTAACCCTCGCGCTGATAGTCGCGCAGCTCGGCCTGCAGCGTGGACGGCAGCTGCGGCTGGTAGGCCTGCAGCGACTGCAGGCGCTCGGCCTGCGCCTGCCACGCGTCGTCGGCGTCGAAGTCGCCGACTTCGCCGGCCAGCTCCGCCAGCTGCGCGGCGGCCAGCGCCGACACGTGCAGGCCGTCGCGGCCAACGTGGTCGGCCAGCAGCGCCAGTTCTTCCAGCCGTTTCTTCATCGCCTCGGTCAGCGCCAGCCAGTCGTCGTCGCCGAGCTTGAGGAAGCGCCCCGGCGCCTCGCGCATCAGTTCCAGCAGCTCGCGCAATTGCAGCACGCGGCCGTCGTCCAGCTTCAGCGCGCCGTTGAGCACGAACCAGTCGCCCTGCTGCTTGATGCCCAGGCTCAGCTGCGTCAGGCCGCGGCGCGACTTGATGCGCAGGCGCTCGCCCTCCGGCCACACGCATTCCAGCAGCTCGCTGTCCAGCGCCTGCAGTTCGGACAGCACTTCCAGCGCCGCCTGCGGATCGGCCAGCAGCCACTCTTGGCCGTCGTTATCGCTGGCGGCCAAGAGCGGACAGGCGGCCAGCACGCTCTTGAGCGCCTTCTGTTCCTTTTTCAGGTTGCGGCGGGTCTGGATCGCCTTGCCGTCGATGTCGCCGACGATGTTCTCCAGCCCGGCGCCGGGCTTGCACCAGTTTCCGCCCGGCAGCGGCCGCACCAAGAGCTGCAGGCGCAGGCCCTCGCTCAGCGGCAGCAGGTGCGCGTAGATGCGGCCGTCGGCCGGCACGCTGTCGATGTGCGCCGCCAGCTCCGGCATGTCGGTGTGCACCGGCACCAGCGGCGCGATGTCGCGCACCGCCTCCAGCAGCTGCGCCTTGGCCGCGCGCGGCACGGTCAGCTCCTTGCCGAGGATGGTGGCGATCTGGCGCACCTCCTTGCTGATGCTGTACACCGCCAGCCGCGTCGGCGTCGCCTTGTCCCACACGATCTCGCTGTCCGGCGCGATCTTGCCCGGCACCAGCTTGATGCGGATCTGCTCGCCGCTTTCCTGCAGCTGCAGCGCCACGCTGCCGGCGACGATGTCGATGCCGACATCCGGCGCGTCGCTCCAGTACACCGCCGGATGGCCGACCAGCTGCGGCAGCGCCTTTTCGGCGTCGATCTCGTAGATGCTGCTGGCGTGGTAGTGGTGCTCGTGCTGCGCGCGCAGCACCTTGATGATCTGCTGGTCCTGCGGCAGCAGGTAGTCGAGGTCGTCACCGCCGTCAAACAGGCGGCGCCACGACACGGTGCGGCCGCGGCTCCACTGGTTCTTGGCCGAGCGCTTCTGCTCGCGCGCTTCCAGCATCACGCCGTGGGCGCCGGCGCTGAGCAGCCACGCCAGCCGCGTCTGGCCCTGCGCCGCCGCGCTGCGGCCCTCGCTCTTGTTGGGGCCGAGCTGGCGCAGCGCGTGCAGCGCCTGCTGCCATGCCTCCTGACGCTGGAACGCCTCCAGCAACGGCTTCAGCCGGTGCTGGCGGTGCCACTCTGCTTGCTGCCGTGGCAGGCCGAACTGCGCCGCCAGCAGCGCATCCAGCTCGGCGGCCACCCACAGGTAGCCCTCGTCCTGCATCTGCTCGCGGAAGTTCTGCAGCGCCGCCTGCCACTGCGGCGTGCGCGCCTGTTTCACGTCCAGCCAGTACATCGCCAGCGCCAGCAGCAGGCCGTCGACACCGGCCAGCGTCGACGCGTCCGGCAAGGTCAGGTTGTTGCTGATGGCGCCGCCCTCGTGCTGCAGCACCAGATGCTGCAGCACGTAGTAGCTGTGGCCGAAGTGCTGGCGGATGCCGCTGCTGATCGCCTGCTTCAGCGCGCTGCTGCGCTGCGGGCTGTCCGGGCTGCCCAAGAGCGCGATGCAGTGGAAGGCGTTGAGGTCGGCCGGCAGCTCGATCTTGCGTTTCTGCGTCTGCTCCTTCAGCTCGTCCAGCCACTGCTGCAGCGTGGACAGGGCCTCGCCGTAGCGGCCGGACACGGTATGCAAAAAGAACAGGCTGCTGATGGCGAAGCCCTCGCCGGCGGCGGCCTCCTGCAGCAGGCGCTGGATGTCGCCGCGCCACAGGAACTGCAGCATCAACAGGCTGGTGAGCTGGTCCCAGTCGCGGTAGCCGTCGTCCAGCCGCGACAGCGCGTAGCGGTAGCCCTCGCGGAAGGTGTCGAAGCGGTAGTTGGCCTCCGGCAGGTAGTCCAGCAGCAGCAGTACCTGGATGTCGTCGACCAGCTGGTCGAACAGCTGGCGCCCGGCGGCATTGGCGAACAGGCGCTTGAACGGCGCCTGCGGCAGGCTGCCGCTGTGCAGTGCCGCCGCCTGCTGGTAGCGCTGCAGCCAGTCCTGTGCCGCCCCGACCTGGCCGTGCAGGATCGCCAGCCACAGCCGCAGCTGGATCAGCGCGAGATCGGGCTTGCCACGCGCCGCCGGCGACATCGACAGGTGCTCGGTCAGCAGCTCGTCCCACGCGGTGCGCTCCTGGCGGTCGTGCAGCAGCTGCAGCAGCACGGTATTGCGCGCGCCCGCCGCGATGCGGTAGGGCAGACCGGCGGTACGCACGATCCAGCCCTGGTGCTCCAGATCGCCGAGGATCTCGCCGAGCTTGTCGTTGTTCACCGCCTTGCCCTGCTCGTCGCGGATCAGGTTCAGCTGCAGCAGCGTCAGCAGGTTGGGCCTGGATTCGCCGGCCGGCAGCAAGGCCAGCGCCTGCAGCACGGCCAGATGCGCCGGTGCGAGTTGATCAATGGTGTGGGCGGCAAACAAATCGGTCATTGGCGGCGATCGGGAAATACAAAAACAAAAAAGCCGCACACCCGGTCAAGGGCATGCGGCCAACCTTGGGCAGGGCAAGATTATACGCGGCTCAGCGCACGGCGTGCGGCGGAGATGGTCTGCTCGACCAGCTCGTCGGTGTGGGCGATGGAGATGAAACCGGCCTCGTAGGCCGACGGCGCCAGGTACACGCCCTCGTCCAGCATCGCGTGGAAGAAGGCCTTGAAGCGGGTGATGTCGCAGCGGGTGGCCTCGGCGTAGCTGGCCGGCACCGTGTCGCTGAAGTAGAAGCCGAACATGCCGCCGACGCTGTCGGTGGTCATGGTCACGCCAGCTTCGCGTGCGGCGTCGGCGAGGCCCGCGGCCAACCTTGCACTGCGGCGGCCCAGGGTGTCGTGGAAGCCCGGCTGCTGGATCAGGCGCAAGGTCGCGAGGCCGGCGGCCACCGACAGCGGGTTACCGGACAGCGTGCCGGCCTGGTACACGTTACCCAGCGGCGCGATCTTGCCCATGATGTCGGCGCGCCCGCCGAAGGCCGCCAGCGGCATGCCGCCGCCGACCACCTTGCCCAGCGTGGTCAGGTCCGGCGTGATGCCGTGCAGGCCCTGCGCGCAACCCAGCGCCACGCGGAAGCCGGTCATCACCTCGTCGTAGATCAGCACCGCGCCGTACTGCTCGGTCAGCGCACGCAGTGCCTGCACGAACTCGGCCGACGGCTTGATCAGGTTCATGTTGCCGGCGATCGGCTCCAGGATCACGCCGGCGATCTTGTCGCCCAGCTCCTTGAAGGTGTCGGCCAGCTGCTGCACGTCGTTGTACTGCAGCACCAGCGTGTGCTTGGTGCAGTCGGCCGGCACGCCGCCGGACGACGGGTTGCCGAAGGTCAGGAGGCCGGAGCCGGCCTTCACCAGCAGGCTGTCCGAGTGGCCGTGGTAGCAACCCTCGAATTTCACGATCAGGTCACGGCCGGTAAAGCCGCGCGCCAGACGGATCGCCGTCATCGTTGCCTCGGTGCCGGACGACACCAGCCGCACCTGCTCCACCGAGGGCAGCAGCTTGCAGATTTCCTCGGCGATCTCGACCTCACCCTCGGTCGGCGCGCCGAAGGACAGGCCGCCGACGGCCGCATCCTGCACCGCCTTCACCACCTCGGGGTGGGCATGGCCGAGAATGGCCGGGCCCCAGCTGCCGACGTAGTCCAGGTACTGCTTGTCGTCGGCGTCCCAGAAATAGGCGCCTTCGGCGCGCTTCACGAAGCGCGGCGTGCCGCCGACCTGACC
Source organism: Vogesella margarita (assembly GCF_028548475.1). Lineage (GTDB taxonomy): Bacteria > Pseudomonadota > Gammaproteobacteria > Burkholderiales > Chromobacteriaceae > Vogesella > Vogesella margarita. Next base: position 182,297 of record NZ_JAQQLE010000002.1, on the reverse strand, counting down.
AAAGGCACGCACCGGCGAATTCACGCCGCCGGGAATCACCTGCTTGCCACGTTCGAACAGTTCGAGATTGCGGGACATCGTTTTCCTTTCTGGCGGCGTCGCACGCCGCGCTGGCTAATGGGCAACGGGCCACCCGTGGCAGCCCGGCAAAATCCTGTCGGTCACGATACGGCAGTGCGCGCGTCGCGGCGTTGACCTGTATCCAGAAGCGTGCGCCCTGCGCGGGCGTCTGTTATCGACGCAGGATTGTCCGGCAAATCGCCGCACAAGGCCACCACCGGGCAGAAACGCAGCGTTCGGCCGGCGCGATGGGCTTGGGTTGTCGCGACAAGCAGGGTTGATTCCTGCCACGGAAGCACACGGGAAACACGGACCAAGACCAACGCGGCCTTGGCCACGAAACCCGCGAAAAGACACGGATATGAAAACGAAAGGTTGGCCGCAAGCCATGTCGATCGCCAGCCCGTCACGGCAGGGGACGTCACAGGTAGGGTACGTCACCCGCAGGGCGACGCACCGTCAAAGGCGAGTCCGCGGCAGCGTCACCTCACAAGGCCAACAGCGGCGCCACCTCGTCCACCGTCAGCGGCCGCACCACGCGGCCAACCTCCACCCCGTCGCGCAGCAGGATCAGCGTCGGCCACAGCTTGACGCGGAAGCTGCGCCCCAGCCGCCGCCCGGCGCCGTCCTCCACCTTGATGTGCGTCAGCGCCGGCTGCTCCGTCAACGCCTGTTCGATGGCCGGCTGCGCCGCCTGGCAGTGCGGGCACCAGTCGACGCCGAATTCCAGCAGCAGGGTGCCGCTGCCGGCATCAAGTTCGGCGCGCTCCGGCGCGGCGGCGGAATAGGTGGCAACGTAAGGCATCGCGGGCTTCCTTCTGCTATCGGGTATACGGCCATGATAGCGGGAAACGCGTGGGACGCACGTTGGCCGCAAACCCGGCATGGTTTGCGGCCAACGTTTGCGACTTAAGCGGTGCGCGACGCGGCTCAGTCATGCGGCCGATGACCACGCTCCTCCGCCCAGATCACGTGGGTATACACGCGCCAGCCGTGGCCAAAGTCCTGCACATAGGTTTCCACCATGCCGCCACGCTGGCTGCGCAACAGCCGCCCCCACTGTCCGGGGGTCGCCAGCTCCAGATTGGCCATCGCCGCCGGCATCGCCGCCAGCGTGGTGCTGGCGTCGAGGTGGCTGTAAATGATCGCCAGCTCGTCGTAGTCGTGCGCATTGGGCGACAGGTTGGTGCTCGGGTCATTGGTGTAATCCATGCAGGTGCCGAGGTTGGGATTACTGAAGTTCTCGTCCTGATGTCCCAGCCCGAAATTGTGGCCGATCTCCTGGCACATCACCAGCTGGCGCCAGGCCGGCGTGTTGTAGCTCGCCGTCCTGAAGTAGCTGTCGTTGAGCTTGGTGGTGCCCTGCACGATATGGCTGCCGCTGGCCCAGATCTGCGCCAGCCCCAGCCAGCCGTTATTGCCGTACAACGCATTGCAGACCTCGACCCGGCCGCTGGTCGGCCGGCAACGCTTGGCGGTAGTGCCGCCGGTCACGATCTTCGTGGCCAGCACGGTCGATTTGCTCCAGTCAGAACTCGCACCGTCAAGGTGCGGCTGCCAGTCAGTGTCGACGTTATTCCCCAGCTGCACGGTAAACGGGTTGCCGGTACGGGCCCAGTGGTAATTGCCCCAGGCATGGTTGGCCTGCGCCAGCGGCGCCGCCAGCAAGGAAGCCAGCAGCGTGCCGGCCAGAAGCGTAGTGCGTGACATGATGCAAGCCCCCGTGAAGTGTCCCCTTCACAGTAATGACCAGCCGCAGCGCAAATACAAATGCCACGCAGGCAAAAATCTGTCTTTCACCATGCAATTGCAGTAGAGCCTTCTGGTTTGACGCCGAGCCTGCTTCCGCAAGCAAAACGTGCAGGCCAGCACCATATGGTTAACAAGCCGAAGACAAGGTCGGCCGCAAGCTGGGCAAGGATTGAGGCCAACCTCGACTAGCCATTGCATGCACCTTGGACCTCACCGGCAACACCTAGCCCGCCCCACCAGAAGGCGCACTTGCTCATGCAGTCATGTTGAGTAACAACGGGCCGTTTCCGGTTGCTGCGACGACCAGGTCGACTGCAATTCATGCCAATAGCCTATCAAATATGGTTTCTTCAGTTTTTACTTGTACTTCAAACGGCACTCATCCATAACGGCAGTAATGCAAGCATGTCCCCTCCCGCAGGAGTCATACCATGTGTGCCTATACCAGAAAATTTCTGCTGCTACTCTGCGCCACCGGGTTCAGCTTGCCACTGTACGCAGACACCGCATTGCTCTTTTTCGGGGCCTCGCGCCATTGGGGCTGCGACCAAAGCCGCTACAATTGTGAATATCGCGAATTCAACCCAGGTCTTGGTCTTGAAGTTGCAAAACAAACAGACAACTGGGGAAAGATATTTGCCCGCTTAGGACACTACAGGGACTCTTACGGGGATCAGGCCAACTTTTTCGGCCTAGGCCTGCGACAGGACTGGGCTCTCTCTCATCCTGAATGGCGACTCGGCGTCGGCTTCATGGCCGGCCAGTCTACTGGCCGACACAATAGAACAATTGGATTGCCTTTTGTCTACATTGCCCGTTCAAATCTGGCGATCGAAATGGGCCTTGCACCCGCCCAGTTAAGTGACCAAGACTACAGGGCAAAATATATTGGCACGCTGAGTGTCAGGTGGGATCTGAATTGAAATGGACGGATCCCCTGAAACACAGGACACCATTTCCCCTTCTTTCAATTAAGTGCCGCAAATGCTCGGCTTGCCGCATTCTCAAATAAGAAAAAGGCAAGCCATCCGGCCTGCCCTTGTCCATCTCACCTTGCGGCCAACCTAGGCCGCCACCTCAGCCGCTCACCACGACCCAAACGGATTCTTCGACAAATAAGCATTGGTAAAGCGCCCGTCGAAGGTCACCTCCTCGCCGATCCAGTCCGGCTTGTCGAAGGCGGTGTCTTCCGACGGCAGCTCGATCTCGGCCAGCACGAGGCCGGCGTTGGCGCCGAAGAACTCGTCCACCTCCCACACAAAGCCGCCGAAGCTAATGCGGTAGCGCAGCTTGTCCACCACCATCGGACACATCGCGTCCATGATGGTCTGCGCCTCCGCCACCGGGATCAGGTATTCGAACTCGTGGCGGCTGATGTCGCTGATCTGGCCCTTCAGCGTCAGCCACGCTTGGTCGCCGACCACGCGCACGCGCACGGTGCGTTCCTTTTCCACCGACAAATAGCCCTGGCGGTAACGCACGCCCTCGGCCAGACCGCGCCAGGCGTCACCGTTTACCTTGAAGCGACGTTCAATTTCCACTGCCATTGTGTTTTTCCATTTCCTTGACGAGACGGGCCGGCGCTTTCAGGCGCCAGTCCGCGGGGCGATAGGGGTGCACGTCGTCCGGCCAGCGCGCGTCGGTCTGCCACACCGACCAGGCGCCGGGGACGGCGATGCGGCCGGCGCGGGCGCTGTCGACATAGTCGCTGCGCGCGGCGGTGACGTTGCAGTAGGCCTTGCGGCCGGCGTAGGAGCCGTCGGACGACAGCTGGTTGCGCGGGAAGCCGGCCGGCAGCTGGGCCGGGGTCATCTTGCCGGGCACGCTGTCGCCGGCGGCCAGGCCCTGGGCCAGGATGTAGACGTGGCCGTCGCAGTCTTGCTGGCAGCCGGTGAGCAGCGCGGCCAGCGCGAGGGGGAGCAGGAGCTTGATCAAAACGGTTTCACCACCACCAGGATCAGCACTGCCAGCAGCAGCAGTACCGGTACTTCGTTGAAGAAACGGAACCAGACGTGGCTCCGGCGATTGCGCTGCTGCACGAAATCCTGCAGCAGCCGGTAGCAGTAGCCGTGGTAGCCGACCAGCACCGCGACCAGCGCCAGTTTGGCGTGCAGCCAGCCGCCGCTGACGCCGTAGCCCAGCCACAGCACCAGGCCGAACACCAGCGCCAGCACGGCCAGCGGTGTCATGAAGCGGAACAGCTTGTACGCCATCAGCAGCAGGCGGTCGTACTCCTTGCCCGGCTCGGCCAACGCCAGGTTGACATACAGCCGCGGCAGGTAGAACAGGCCGGCGAACCAGGAGACCACGAAGAACAGGTGGAAGGCCTTGATGTAGAGGTAGGTCATTCAGAGTCCGTATTGCGCGCGTAGGGCTTTTGACAGCCGGGAAAGCACGATGAGGCGCGCTGCGGCCAACCTTGCCTCGATCTGCGCCACGCTGAAGCTCTGCAGCGTGTGCAGTTTGATCCAGCGGGCGCGGGCGAGGTAGGGCGCCGGGGTGACGCCGGGCAGGTCGCACAGCGCGAGGAAGTCGTCGGCGTCGACCTTGAACGCGACGCCGCCGTCGTGGAAGGTGGCGAACATCTTGCCCTCGATCTGCAGCACGCGCACGCCGCCCCACTTGATGTCGAGCACCACGCCGGGCAGCGCCAGCGCGTGCCGCTCCAGCTGTTGCAGCAGCGCGGCATCAAGCGAGGATGGCATCGCTCAGCGCGCCTTGCGGGCGGCGTTGTACAGCGGCATCACGCGCGGGATCAGGCGTTGCAGCTCGTCGATGCGCGCCGGGCCGGACGGGTGGGTGGACAGGAAGCTCGGGCCGGTGCCGGCACCGTTCTGCATCATCTTCTGCCACAGCGTCACCGACGCGTTCGGGTTGTAGCCGGCGCGCGCCATCAGCTCCAGGCCGATGACGTCGGCCTCGGATTCCATGGTGCGGCTGTTGGGCTTGGTCAGCGCCACGTCGGTGGCGATCGCCGCCAGTTCCATCGAGCCTTGCGACAGGCCGGCGAGCTGGCCGACGATGCCGAGGCCCATCTGCTGCGCGTAGGCCTGGCTCATGGTTTCGCGCGAGTGTTCGCGCAGCGCGTGCGAGATCTCGTGGCCGATGATGGCCGCCATCTCGTCGTCGCTCAGGCGCAGGCGGTTGACGATGCCGCTGTAGACCATGATCTTGCCGCCGGCCATCGCGTAGGCGTTCAGCTCGTCGGACTGGGTGACGTTCACTTCCCACTTCCAGTTGCGCGCGTCGGCGCGGAACACCGGCACTTGCGCGATCAGGCGTTGCGACACGTTGCGCACGCGGGCGGTCAACGCGGCGTCGGTATTGAGCTTGCCGGCGCTGCGCGCCTTGCCCACTTCCTGCACATAGGACTGCGCGGAGGCCTGCTCCACTTCCTGCGGCGACAGCAGCATCAGCTGCTTGCGGCTGGCGCCCACGGCGCCGGTGGCGGTGGTATTGACGCAGCCGGCGACGGCCGCGCTAAGCATCAGGACACATCCGGTACGGGTCAGCCAGTTAGCCATGTTCATCTTCCTCTTGCCGTGGCGTCACTCAGAACGCCATCATCTCGAAATCGTCTTTACGCGCGTCGCAATCCGGGCAGGTCCAGTTCATCGGCACGTCTTCCCACTTGGTGCCGGGCGGGATGCCGTCTTCCGGGCGACCCGCCGCTTCGTCGTAGATAAAGCCGCAGATCAGACACATCCAGGTTTGCATAGTGTTAAGCCTTCGCTCGGTTAAAATCCGTATTGTAAATCCTGTGAGACCAGAGAGGTTAAGCCTTGAGCCAAGACATCATTCTCCCGCCCATCGTGCTGACGCTGGCCGGGGCCGATCCCACCAGCGGCGCCGGCATCCAGGCCGACATCCTGACCCTGGCCAGCATGGGCTGCCATCCGCTGTCGGTGATCACCGCCATCACGGTGCAGGACACCCGCGGCGTGCAGGACTTCATGGTCATCGACGACGAATGGGTGCTCGACCAGGCGCGCGCGGTGCTGGAAGACATGCCGGTGGCCGCGTTCAAGGTCGGCATGATAGGCAGCATCGACAACGCGGTCGCCATCGCCGAACTGGTCGCCGACTACCCGGACATCCCGCTGATCTACGACCCGGTGCTGGCCAGCGGCGCCGGCGACGAGCTCTCGCGCGAGGACATGATCCACGTGCTGCGCGACGTGCTGCTGCCGCAGGTGACGGTGCTGACCCCCAACAGCATCGAGGCGCGGCGACTGGCGGCCAACGATGCCGACGACGAGGAAGAGCTGACCGTGGCCGACTGCGCCAAACGCCTGACGCGGCTGGGCTGCGACTACGTGTTCATCACCGGCACCCACGAGCCGTCGCGCGACGTGGAAAACCGGCTCTACGACCTGGGCGGCGAAATCCGCGTCGACACCTGGCCTAGACTCAACGGCAGCTTCCATGGTTCCGGCTGCACCCTCGCCGCCGCCATCGCCGGGCTGGTCGCGCGCGGGCTGGCGGTGCCGGAGGCGGTGAAAGAGGCGCAGGACTACACCTGGCAGGCGCTGCGCTACGGCTTCCGCCCCGGCATGGGCCAGTTCATTCCCGACCGTCTGTTCTGGGCCAACGACGACGCCGGCGACGACGATGCCGACAAGGAACAAGATGCAAACGTTTAACGGCCTGTACGCGATCACCCCCGACACCGACGACAGCGAACGTCTGATCGAGCAGGTCGGCGCCGTGCTCGACGGCGGCGCGCGCATCCTGCAATACCGCAACAAGGGCAGCGACACCGTGCGCCGGCTGTGGCAGGCCAATATCCTGGCCAGCCTGGCGCGCAGCCGCAACGCGCTGTTCATCGTCAACGACGACGTCGAGCTGGCGCGCGCGGTGGGCGCCGACGGCGTGCACGTTGGCCGCGACGACGCCGACATCGCCGCCGCCCGCGCCGCGCTCGCCCCCGGCGCCATCGTCGGCGCCAGCTGCTACGACAGCCTGGAGCTGGCACGCGCGGCGGTGGCCGCCGGCGCCAGCTACGTCGCCTTCGGTGCGGTGTTCCCGTCCGCCACCAAGCCCGGCGCGGTGGCGGCGCCGCTGTCACTGTTCGCCGAGGCCGCCAGCCTCGGCGTGCCGCGCGTCGCCATCGGCGGCATCACCGCCGCCAACGCCGGCGCGGTGGTCGCCGCCGGCGCCGACGCCATCGCGGTGATCGGCGGCCTGTTCGAGCAGGCCGACCCCGGCACCGCGGCGCGCACGCTGGCGGCGCTGTACCGCTAGGCCGCGCCGCCCTGATGCGGCCAACGTTGGCCGCAAAAAAACCGCCACGCTGCTACGTGGCGGTTTTTCTTTGCGGCGACGGCCTCAGCCCAGCCGGTTGTCGGCGATGTGGTAGTGCGGGTCCTCGAACCGGTTCACCTCCACCATGCCCTTGGCCTTGTCCAGCAGCTCCAGGCAGTCCGGGCTCAGATGACGCAGGTGCAGCGTCTTGCCGGCCTGCTGGTAGCGCGCGGCCAGCGCGTCGATGGCCTCGACGGCCGAATGATCGACCACCCGCGCGCGGCGGAATTCGATCACCACGTGCTCGGGGTCGCTCTTCGGCGCGAACAGCTCGCTGAAGTTGGCCGCCGAGGCGAAGAACAGGCTGCCTTCCAGCTCGTACACCTTCCAGCCCTGCGCGTCGGTGCGGGTTGTGACGCGGATGGTCTTGGCGTGCTGCCAGGCGAACACCAGCGCGGCAAACACCACGCCGCACAGCACCGCCACCGCCAGATCGGTTAGCACGGTGATCAGCGTCACGCCGACCACGATGATCGCGTCCTGGCGCGGGATCCTGCGCAGCGCCTGCAGGCTGCCCCAGGCGAAGGTCTTCTGCGACACCACCAGCATCAGCCCGACCAGCGCCGCCAGCGGGATCTGCTCGATCCACGGTGCCAGGAACAGGATGAAGCCAAGCAGGAACAGCGCGGCGACGATGCCGGACAGGCGGTGGCGGGCACCGTTGTTGATGTTGATCATGCTCTGCCCGATCAGCACGCAGCCGCCCATGGTGGCGAACAGGCCGGCCACCACGTTGCCGCCGCCCTGTGCCAGCGCCTCGCGGTTGGGCTGGCCGCGGCTGTCGGTGATGTCGTCGATCAGGTTCAGCGTCAGCAGCGATTCCAGCAGGCCGATGGCGGCCAGCACCAGCGAGTACGGCAGGATGATGTAGAGCGTGTCCAGCGTCAGCGGCACCTGCGGCAGGTGGAACTGCGGCAGGCCGCCGGCGATGGAACCCATGTCGCCGACGGTCTTGGTGTCGATACCGAAACCGGCCACCACGCCGGCCACGATCAGGATCGCCACCAGCGCCGCCGGCAGCGCGCGGCTGAGGCGCGGCAGCAGGTAGATGATGGCCATGGTCAGCACCGTCAGCGCCGCCATCACCGCCAGCTGCGGCGCCGGCAGCCACTGGCCGCCGCTCTTGAAGTGACCGGCCTGCGCCACCGTCATCACCAGCGCCAGGCCGTTGACGAAGCCCAGCATCACCGAGTGCGGCACCATGCGGATGAACTTGCCGAGCTTGAACACACCGAACAGCAGCTGCAGCACGCCCATCAACACCACGCTGGCGTACAGGTACTCCACGCCGTACTGGGTAACGATGGACACCATCACCACCGCCAGCGCGCCGGTGGCGCCGGAGATCATGCCTGGACGGCCGCCGAAGCTGGCGCTGATCAGGCACAGGAAAAAGGCGGCATACAGCCCGGTCAGCGGGCTGACGTGGGCGACCAGCGCGAAGGCGATCGCCTCCGGCACCAGTGCCAGCGCCACGGTGATGCCGCTGAAGAAGTCGGTCTTGATCGCCGACGGGGTCATTTTGGTCAACACGCTACTCCGCAACAGGGTATGCGCCGGCAGGCGGCGGCAAAAGAAACAGGCAAGGGAAGGCTGGACGGCCGGCGCACGGCGCGGCACGCTGGCGAAAAAAGGGAGCGATTATGCTACAGAAACAGGGACTTGTCGCCGCGCGGCTCAGCCGGCGCCCAGGGTTGGCCGCAAGGCACCGCTGCCCGCCGGCTGCGGGCGGAACAGCGGCTGGCTCTGCCCCGGCAGGCGGTAGCGTAGCGCCAGCGCCTGGTACAGCCCGGCCTGCGCCTGCTGCTGCAACGCCTTGTTGAAGCGGTCGCGCACGCGCGGATCGCGGAACGACAGCGCGTACTGCGTCGGCGGGAACAGCGCGTGGGTGCACAGCGGCTGGCGGTTGTTCAGCGGCACGTCCGGCTGCTGCGCGAAGTGCAGGAAGATGTACAGGTCGGAGATCACCACGTCGGTGCGGCCGGTGAACAGCAGGTTGTTGAGGATGGGCTGCGGCGACGACTCGACGTACTCGGGGTTGCTCCTGGCCATCGCCGCGAACTCGGCGCCGAGAAAGCGCTGCGCATTGTGGAAGGCCGCCACCCGGTACTGGCCCAGCTCGGCGATGTGTTTCAGCTGCAGGTGGCGCTGGCACAGCGTGATCGCCATATTGCGGTAGGCGATGTAGGGCTCGGACACGAACGGGCCGTCATTGGAGATGGCCGCGTCGATGCGGCCGTCGGCCAGCGACTGCTGCGCGCGCTGGTTGGGCAGCAGCAGGATTCTCGGCTGGTAGCCGGCCGCGCGCAGCACGCTGCTGACCAGCTCGTACTCGATGCCGCGGGATTCGTCGGCGATGATGTACGGCGGCTTGTTCTCGCCCAGCGCTACCTGCAGTATCGGCATCGCCGCCATTTCCACCGCCTGCGCCGGCAACGCCAGCCACAGCAGCGCCGCCGTCAGCAGGCGGCGCAAGCGGGGACGGGCGAAATGGCCGGCCATGATCAGGCGTTGTAACCCAGGTTCGGCGCGAGGTCGCGCTCGGCCTGCTGCTGGCTGACGCCGCGGCGTTGCGCGTAGCTTTCCACCTGGTCGCGGCTGATCTTGCCGATGCCGAAGTAGCGACTGTCCGGGTGGCTGAAGTAGAAGCCGGACACCGCCGCGGTCGGCAGCATGGCGTAGCCCTCGGTGAGGGTCATGCCGATGGCCGGGGCGCCCAACAGCTCGAACAGCTCGCGCTTCACGGTGTGGTCCGGGCAGGCCGGGTAACCTGGCGCCGGGCGGATGCCCACGTACTTCTCGTCGATCAGCGCCTCGTTATCCAGCGTCTCGTCGGCGGCATAGCCCCAGAACTCGGTGCGCACGCGCTTGTGCATCAGCTCGGCAAACGCTTCGGCAAAGCGGTCGGCCAGCGCCTTGAGCAGAATCGCCGAGTAGTCGTCGTTGGCTGCTTCGAAGCGGGCCACATGCGGGTCGATACCCAGGCCGCCGGTCACCGCGAAGGCGCCGATGTAGTCGGCCACGCCGCTGTCGGCCGGGGCGATGAAGTCGGCCAGTGCCCAGTCCGGGTTCTTGTTGCCGTCCTTGTCGGTCTTCACCAGCTGCTGGCGCAAGCCCACCCAGGTCATCAGCGGTGCGCGGCTGTCCGGGTCCAGAATCTCGATGTCGTCCACGTCCACGCTGCGCGCCGGGAACAGGCCGATCACCGCGTTGGCGCTCAGCCACTTTTCGTCGATGATCTGTTTGAGCATGGCCTGCGCATCTGCCCACAGCGCGCGGGCGGATTCGCCGACGATGTCGTCGTCCAGAATCGCCGGGAAGCGGCCGGCCAGCTCCCAGCTCTGGAAGAACGGCGTCCAGTCGATGAAGCGGGCGATCTCGGCCAGATCGTATTGTTCGAAGCGGCGCACGCCCAGCCATTTCGGCGTCGGCGGGGTGTAGCCGGCCCAGTCGATCTGGTGGCGCTGCGCCCTTGCTTCATTGATCGGCAGCAGCTTGGCATCGCCGCGGCCTTCGAAGATGGCGCGCGCGCGGGCGTAGTCGTCGGCCACTTCTTTTACAAACGGGTCGCGCAGGGTGTCGGACAGCAGGTTGGAGCACACGCCCACCGCGCGGCTGGCATCCGGCACGTAGATCACCGGGCCCTGGTAGTGCGGTGCGATCTTCACCGCGGTGTGCACGCGGCTGGTGGTGGCGCCGCCGATCAGCAGCGGGATGTCGAAGCCCTGGCGCTGCATCTCCTTGGCCACGTGGCTCATTTCTTCCAGCGACGGTGTAATCAGGCCGGACAGGCCGATGATGTCGGCCTTGTGCTCGATGGCGGCGTCCAGAATCTTCTGGCACGGCACCATCACGCCCAGGTCGATCACCTTGTAGTTGTTACAGCGCAGCACCACGCCGACGATGTTCTTGCCGATGTCGTGCACGTCGCCCTTCACCGTGGCCATGATGATCACGCCCTTGGCCGGCGCGTCCTGCAGGCCCATGCGGATTTTTTCTTCCTCGATGAACGGCTCCAGGTGGGCGACGGCGGCCTTCATCACGCGCGCCGACTTCACCACCTGCGGCAGGAACATCTTGCCGGCGCCGAACAGGTCGCCGACCACGTTCATGCCGTCCATCAGCGGGCCTTCGATCACGTGGATCGGGCGCTCGGACTTCAGGCGTACTTCTTCGGTGTCTTCGGTGATGTAGGTGGTGATGCCCTTGATCAGCGCGTGTTCCAGCCGTTTTTCCACCGGCAGCTCGCGCCAGGCCAGGTCTTCGCCCTGCTTGCCGGCCACCGCGTCGCCCTTGAACTTCTCCGCCAGCGCGATCAGGTTTTCGGTAACGTCGGAACCGTCAGACGTTGGCCGCATCAGCACCACGTCCTCGATGCGGTCGCGCAGCTCGGCGTCCACCTCGTCATACACCTCCAGCGCGCCGGCGTTGACGATGCCCATGGTCATGCCGCGCTGGATGGCGTGGTACAGGAACACGGCGTGGATCGCCTCGCGCACCTTGTTGTTGCCGCGGAACGAGAACGACACGTTGGATACGCCGCCGGAAATCTTGGCGTGCGGCAGATGTTGCTTGATCCAGCCGGTGGCCTCGATGAAGTCCAGGCCGTAGCGGGCGTGTTCCTCGATACCGGTGGCCACCGCGAAGATGTTGGGGTCGAAGATGATGTCTTCCGGCGGGAAGCCCACCTCGTCCACCAGGATGCGGTAGCTCTTTTCGCAGATTTCGATCTTGCGGGCGAAGGTATCGGCCTGGCCGACCTCGTCGAAGGCCATCACGATCACCGCCGCGCCGTAGCGGCGCACCAGGCGCGCCTGCTCGACGAACTTGTCGCGGCCTTCCTTCATCGAGATGGAGTTGACGATGCCCTTGCCCTGGATGCACTTCAGCCCAGCCTCGATCACCTCCCATTTCGAGCTGTCGATCATGATCGGCACGCGGCTGATGTCCGGCTCGGCGGCGATCAGGTTGAGGAAGCGCACCATGGCGGCGTGGGCGTCCAGCATGCCCTCGTCCATGTTGATGTCGATCACCTGCGCACCGTTTTCCACCTGCTGCCGCGCCACATCCAGCGCAGTGGCGTAGTCGCCGTTGAGAATCAGCTTGGCAAACGCCTTGGAGCCGGTCACGTTGGTGCGTTCGCCCACGTTCACGAACAGGTCGTGGTCGCCGATATTGAACGGCTCCAGCCCGGACAGCCGGCACTTGGGCTCGATCTGCGGCAGCGGGCGCGGCGGCAGGTCTTTCACCGCCTGGTAGATGGCAGCGATGTGCTCCGGCGTGGTGCCGCAGCAGCCGCCGATGATGTTCACCAGCCCGGCTTCCGCCCACTCGCGCACCTGCGGCGCCATGTCTTCCGGCGTGAGGTCGTAGCCGGTGGGCGCCAGCGGGTTGGGCAGACCGGCGTTGGCGTGTACCGATACATAGGTGGCGGAAATGCGCGACATTTCTTCCACGTACGGGCGCAGCAGGTCCGGGCCCAGCGCGCAGTTCAGGCCGAAGCTCATGGCATCGGCGTGCGACAGCGAGTTGTAGAACGCCTCGGTGGTCTGGCCGGTAAGGGTGCGGCCGGACTGGTCGGTAATGGTGCCGGACACCATGATCGGCAGCCGCGCCACATCCGGGCGCTCGTCGAAATACTTGTGGATGGCGAACACCGCCGCCTTGGCGTTCAGCGTGTCAAAAATGGTTTCCACCAGCAGGAAGTCCGCACCGCCCTGTACCAGACCGTCGATGGCCTCGCTGTAGGTTTCCACCAGCTCGTCGAAGGTCACGTTGCGGTAGCCCGGATCGTTCACATCCGGGCTGATGCTGCAGGTGCGGCTGGTGGGGCCGAGCACGCCGGCACAGAAGCGCGGCTTGTCCGGGTTGGCCGCCGTCGTCGCCACGCACAGCTCTTTTACCAGCTTGGCGGCGGCAAAGTTCAGCTCCCATACCAGTTCTTCCATGCCGTAGTCGGCCATGGCGATGGCGGTGGCGTTGAAGCTGTTGGTCTCGATGATGTCGGCACCGGCATCGAGATAGGCCTGGTGGATGCCGGCGATGATCTGCGGCTGGGTCAGCACCAGCAGGTCGTTATTGCCCTTCACGTCACGCGGCCAGTCCTGGAAACGCTCGCCGCGGTAGTCCGCCTCTTCCAGCTTGTGGCGCTGGATCATGGTTCCCATGCCGCCATCCAGGATCAGGATGCGGCGGGCGAGCAAATCGTAGACGGCGTGCTGGGCAATTTTTGACATGGCAAAGGCGGCTTTTTTAAGTAAAACTACGTAGGTGCGGAGCCGGTTATCTTAACATTGCGCACGCGGCAGCGAGATCGAATCCTTAGATCGAGCATTTATAACCATCAGGCTGGTGCTTCATATGAAAACCACACTTCCGGTGCTAACCATCGCCGCAGCCGTCCTGTTGGCCGCCGGTGCCCAGGCGGCACCGGCGTTGCGCATCGGCGTCGCCGACTCCGACTCCGCCCCCATCGTGGTGTTGGCCGGCAGCCAGCTGGTCGGCGGGCTGTCCAAGGAGCTGGGCGAGGAGCTGGGGCGCACGCTGAAGGCACCGGTGGAGTTCATCGTGGTATCGCGCAAGCGGGTGGAGCTGGCCATCGACAGCGGCAGCATCGACATCGTGTGCAACACCAACCCGGCGTGGTACGTCGGCGCCTCGCGCGTCGGCTGGACGCGCGAATTCTACCCGCAGGTGGAGCGGGTGATGTCGCTGAAGCCGCACCCGCGCACCATCGACAGCGTCGACGAGCTGGCCGGCCAGCGCATCGGCGTGATCGGCGGCTACCACTACAGCACGGTGGAGCCGCTGTGGCAGGGCCAGCGCGCCACCCGCGTCAACCAGCCGCGGCTGCCGCTCCTGATGCGCGCACTGCAGACCGGCATGGTCGACGTGGTGATCAATTCCGAGCTGGAAATGAGCGCCTGGGCGCGCGCCAACCCGGCACAGGCGGCCAACCTGCGCCTGCATCCGCTGGTGGTGTCGTCGATGCCGACGCGTTGCGCGGTGTCGCCGGGCAGCCGCTACAGCGAGAGCCGGCTCGACCAGGCCATCGCCGAGATGGAACAAAATGGCAGCATCCGGCGTATCCTTGACCGTTATGAATGGAAAAACCGCTAAACGTTGGCCGCAACGGCTGGCCGGCGCGCTGTGCCTGCTGGCCGTGGCCCTGACGGCCACCGCCGACGACGACCCCCTCACCGTCGGCGTCACCGAAAACGACGCCGCGCCGTCGATGATCTTCTCCTACAGCCCGCGCCTGCAGCTGGACGGTGGCGTGTGGAAGGACCTGCTGGACAGCATCGCCCACCAGCTCGGCCAGCGCGTAGAGTACCTGCCGCTGGCGCGCAAGCGCCTGGACAGCTACCTGCAGAACGGCCAGATCGACATGGTGTGCAACACCAACCCCGCATGGTGGGAGGCGCCGGAGCGCTTCCACTGGTCGCTGCCGCTGACCGAGCAGGTGGAGCGTTTCGTGTCGCCGCTCAGCCTGAGCGAGCGCATCACCTCGCTCGGCCAGCTTAACGGCCGCCGCATCGGCACCGTGATCGGCTACCACTACCCGGCGCTGGAGCACGCCTTTGCCCACGGCGCGCAGCGCATCGACCAGCAGCAGGGCAATCTGCAACTGCGCGCCGCCGCCAGCGGCGTGGTCGATGTCGCGGTGGTCGACGAGCTGAGCTTTGCCTGGTGGCTGAAAAACAATCTGCGCGAAGCGCGCCAGGTGCGGCTGCAGCCGCTGGTACTGTCGCGCATGCCGCTCAGCTGTGCGCTGTCGCGCCGCTCGCGCCTGGCGCCCGCCAGCCTCAACCACGCGATCCGCACCCTGCAGCAGCAGGGCGTGCTGGCCGCCCGCCTCAAGCCTTACCAGGTGCCATGAACCAGCGTTATCTCTACCTGCACGGTTTCCAGTCCGGTCCGCAATCGCTGAAGGCGCGCGAGACCGCCGCCTGGCTGCAGCGACACCCGGATGCCGGCCAGCTGCTGTGCCCGCAGCTGTCGCCGTACCCGGCCGAGGCGATGCGGCAGCTGCAGTTGCTGGTCGAGCAGCAGCAGCCGACGGCGCTGATCGGCAGCTCGCTGGGCGGCTTCTACGCCACCGCGCTCGCCGAGCGCTACCGGCTGCCGGCGGTGCTGATCAACCCGGCGATCCGGCCGGAGCGCGAGCTGCAGCACTTCCTCGGCCCCCTGCACAACCCGTACACCGGCGAGGACTACCGGCTGACCCGGCAGCACATGGCCGAACTGGTGGCGATGCGCCCGCCGCGGCTGACGCCGGCGCGCTACTTCCTGCTGCTGGGCACGGCCGACGAGGTGCTGGACTGGCGCGAGGCGGTGCGCCACTACGCCGGCGCGCGCCAGCTGGTACTGAGCGGCGACGACCACCGCCTGCAGGCGTGGCCGCAGCTGCTGCCAGGCGTCGTGCGCTTTGTCGACGACTACTACCGCCGCCAGGCCGCACGCTAAGGAACACTGTGTTCCCCCGCCCAGCGCGCGCTTTGCGGCACACTGCCGCTGTTACCGATCCCACGCTTCCGGAGGCTCCATGAACCTGACCATCCGCCTGCCGCACTGCGGCGGCCCCGACGTCCTGCGCGCCGAAGACGCCGCCATCCCCGTGCCGGCCGCCGGCGAAGTGCTGCTGCGCCACACCGCCATCGGCGTCAACTTCATCGACACCTACTACCGCAGCGGCCTGTATCCGCTGCCACTGCCGTCCGGGCTCGGCTCCGAGGCCGCCGGCGTGGTGGAGGCGGTCGGCGACGGCGTCGGCCAGCTGAAGGTCGGCGACCGCGTCGCCTACGCCGGCGGAGCGCAGGGCGCCTACAGCCAGTGGCGCGCCATGCCGGCGGCGCTGCTGGTGAAGCTGCCGGACGACATCGGCGACGAGAGCGCCGCCTGCGCGATGCTGCAGGGCATGACCGTGGAGTACCTGATCCGCCGCACCTACCCGGTGCAGCCCGGCCAGACGGTGCTGTGGCACGCCGCCGCCGGCGGCGTCGGCCAGATCGCGGTGCAGTGGCTCAGCTCGCTGGGGGTGAAGGTGATCGGCACCGTCGGCTCCGACGCCAAGGCTGACCTCGCACGCTCGCTCGGCTGCGCCCACGTCATCAACTACCGCGAGGAAGACGTGGTGGCGCGGGTGCGCGAGCTGACCGGTGGTCGCGGCGTGCCGGTGGTGTACGACTCGGTGGGCAAGGACACCTTCGAGATGTCGCTGGACTGCCTCGCGCCGCGCGGCATGTTCGTCAGCTTCGGCAACGCCTCCGGCGCAGTGCCGCCGTTCGCGCCGCTGCTGCTGACGCAGAAGGGCTCGCTGTTCTTCACCCGCCCGCGCCTGGGCGACTACGTGGCCACCCG
The DNA here is from genome assembly GCF_028548475.1 of Vogesella margarita. GTDB lineage: Bacteria > Pseudomonadota > Gammaproteobacteria > Burkholderiales > Chromobacteriaceae > Vogesella > Vogesella margarita. The sequence continues at coordinate 165,821 of NZ_JAQQLE010000002.1, read as the reverse complement.
CGCCGAGCTGGAAGCCAGCGCCGCGGCGCTGTTCGAGCGCATCGGCGCCGGCGCGGTGAAGGTGCAGCCGTCGGCGCGCTACGCACTGGCCGACGCGGCGCAGGCGCACACCGACCTGGAAGCGCGGCGCACCACCGGCTCCATCATCCTGCTGCCCTGAGCACCCCTCCGTCCAGATGGCAAAAAGGTTGGCCGCAGCGATGCGGCCAACCTTTTTTGTTGCTGCGAGACGACGCGGCGCTAGCCGGCCAGCGGCAGGCAGGCGGCGATCAGCACGAACAGTCCGGCGCACACGCGGTTGAAGTGCTGCCCGCTGTGCGCCAGCCACGGGCGGATGCGGCCGGCCAGCCGCGCCAGCAGCAGCTCCACGCCAAACTCGATGACGGCATAGGTCAGCGTCAGCAGCAGGAACTGCGGCAGCAAGGCGCGCTGCGGATCGACGAAGGGCGGCAGGAAGGCGCCGTAGAACAGCAGCACCTTGGGGTTGGACAGCGCCGTCAGCCAGCCCTGGCGGAACAGGCTGGCCCGGCCTGGGCGCGGCGGCCCGCCCGCCGCCTCCGGCCGCAGGGGTGGTGCCCGCCACAGCTGCCAGCCCAGCCACAGCAGGTAGGCGGCGCCCAGCCACTTCAACAGCGGCAAGGCGAGCGATGACGCCTGCAGCAGCATGCCCAGGCCGAACATGGCCAGCGCGATCAGGCAGCAAAAGCCGGCCACGCCGCCGGCAATGGTGAACAGCGTGTGACGGGTGCCGTACAGCGCCCCGTGCGTCAGCGCCAGCAGGCTGTTCGGCCCCGGTGTCAGCGCCAGGCCCAGCGTGGCTCCGCAATACAGCAACCAGGTATCGGGATTCATGCCGCGTACTCCGTGAAAAGATATGGCCAGTGTAGCCGTCACGCGCGACAATCAACGGTAACTTCTGGCCATTTTACGGTGTTATACGGACATGACCCCGCCCGACGTCTCCGACGTACGCTTCCTGCTGCTGCCCTTGCCGGATTTCGCGCTGCTGCCGTTTGCCGGCTTTCTCGACAAGCTGCGCTTCAGCGCCGACGACGAGGACTACAGCCGCCAGCGCTACTGCCGCTGGACCATCGCCGGCCTCGCCGCGGGCAGCATCCGCGCCAGCTGCGGCGCGCTGCTGCAGGCGGAGCACGCGCTGGCCGAGCTCGACCCCGGCGACTACGACTACCTGGTGCTGTTCGGCAGCCGTCAGGCCGGCGCCATGAGCGCGCTGGCGCCCGGCTGCCAATCGCTGCTGCGCGGCATCGCGGCACGCGGCGTGAAGCTGGTCAGCATCGACAACGCGTGTTTCCTGCTGGCCGCCTGCGGCCTGCTGGACGGCTACCGCGTGGCGGTGCACTGGCGCCACGTCGCCGAATTCCAGGCCAGCTTTCCGCGCGTGCGGCTGGAGCCGGAGGCGCTGTACCTGCAGGACGGCGCGCGCCTGAGTTGCGCCGGCGGCACCGCCGCCATCGACCTCGCCGTGGCGCTGCTCGGCCGTCACAGCGGCCGGGAGCGGGCGCTGAAGGGGCTGGCCGACATGCTGGTGGACGACAGCCGCGGCAGCCGGCACGCGCTGCGCTCGCTGGACGGTGCCGCGCGCGACAGCGGCCCGCTGGAGCGGGCCATCGCCCAGATGCGCGACTGGCTGGCCGGCCCGCACCACATCGAGCGGCTGGCACGGGCGGTGGGCATCAGCCGCCGGCAGCTGGACCGGCTGTTCCACGCCGGCCACGGCATGAGCGCCAGCGACTACTGGCTGGAGATGCGGCTGCAGCACGTGCGCTGGCGGCTGCTGAACTCGCCACACAGCCTGGCCACGCTGGCGGACGAAGTAGGCGCGGCCGACAGCAGCTATCTGGGCAAGCTGTTCCGCCGCCGCTTCGGCCTCCCCCCCGGCGCCTGCCGGCGGCAGGCCGGCGTGCTAGCGGAGGCGGACGGGGAGCGGGCGGGCGAGAGGTGACGCAGGCCGGAGACAAAACGGCCGCCCAAAACAAGTTTGGCCGCAGCACCCTCGCGGTGTTGCGGCCAACCTTTTCCTGGTATCGCTGTCCCGGCCTAGTCGCGTTCGGCGTCCTGCTGCTGGCGCCAGCGCTGGTGGCGCGGCGGCGGCGGGTCGCGCCGCTCATGGCGCGGGCCGCGTCCGGCGCCGTCCTCATCCGGCGACAGGTAATGCCAGCGGCGCAGCCGTTTCAGCGCACGCGCCTCTTCGCGCGTCAGCTCGCCGCGCTCCACCGCCTCGCGCAGGCGCAGGTCGCGCAGGCGATGCGGTGGCGCCGCCTCGGCCTGCCACGCGGGCGGGCCGTTGTCGGCGCGCCAGGGTGGGGCCGCCAGCGCACTGTGACCTGCCAGCAGCGCCAGCAGGAGCAGGAAGAGGGCTTTCATGCGTGCATTTTATCCCGCACTTCGCGCGGCTGCCACGGCGGCCGCGCGGTGCTCAGTTTCAGTGGCGCCTGTTCAGTTGCTCTTGGCGGCAGGCGGAGTGGCCGGCGCGCCGCAATGGCCATCACCGCGATGGTGGCGCATCTTGTCGCCCCGGAACTGCTTGCCAGCCACCGCTTCCGGCCAGCTGTCGCGCTTGGCGGTGCGCTCCTTGTTGTCGATCAGCGCCTTGGTCTTCGCCTGCAGCTGCTCGTGCAGCTTCTGCATCTGCGCGTGCACGGCGTCGCGCTCCTTCTTCAACTGGGTCAGCTCGGCGTCGGTCAGCGCGCCGGACATCACCGCCTCGTGGTAGGCGCGCATGTTCTGGCGCATTTCCTCGCGCTGCGGCTTGCCGTCGCCGCCAAAGGCGAAAGCAGTCAGCGATACGCCGGCCAGCAGGCTGGCGAACAGGGTCACGGCAACGGTACGTTTGGCATTCATGGTCAGACTCCTCGGTTGCTACGTTGAAAGGGATGAGCTGACTGTACGCGGCAGGTTTTGCCCGGGTATTGCCGCGCCGGCGGCAAGTGTTAAGAGGTGTTAACCACCGCCGCCGCGTTAACGGCTGTTCATATCCGGGCTGACTTGGCGCGGCAGGCGCGTTACGCTTGGCAAATAAAGAGACGGGGTGTGACGGATGGAAAACCACAAGATACTGGTCGTCGACGACGATGTGCGCCTGCGCGAGCTGCTGCAGCGTTACCTCGCGCAGCAGGGCTTCAGCGTCGACACGCTGCCGGACGCGCGCGACCTCGACCGCAAGCTGGCGCGCAACCGCCCGGACCTGCTGGTGCTGGACGTGATGATGCCCGGCGACGACGGGCTGGCGGTGGTGCGCCGCCTGCGCGCGCAGGGCGAGCAGATCCCGGTGATCATGCTCACCGCGCGCGGCGAGGACATCGACCGCATCCTCGGCCTGGAAATGGGCGCCGACGACTACCTGGCCAAGCCCTTCAACCCGCGCGAGCTGGCCGCGCGCATCCACGCGGTGCTGCGCCGCCACGCGCAGACGCCGGTGGTGATGGCGCAGCACGACGCCGACGAGGTGCTGGGCTTCGGCAGTTGCGAGCTGCACCCGGCGCGGCGCGAACTGCTGCGCGATGGCCAGCCGGTGACGCTGACCACCGCCGAGTACGCGGTGCTGCTGGCGCTGGCCAGCCACCCGCGGCGGCCGCTGACGCGCGAACAGCTGATGGAGCTGGCGCTGGGCAAGGGCGGCGGCGAATCGCAGGACCGCAGCATCGACGTGCACGTGTCGCGGCTGCGCAAGCTGATCGAGGACGGCGACGGCGCGCCGCGCTACCTGCAGACGGTGTGGGGCTACGGCTACGTGTTCGTGCCGGACGGCAAGGCAAGGGACGCGACATGAACCTGCTGGTGCGCTTCGGCGGCACGCTGTTCCTGCGCCTGGCGGCCCTGGTGGTGCTGGCGGTGCTGGCCAGCCAGGTGTTCACGCTGTGGCTGACCGAGCAGCAGAAAAGCGCGCTGCTGGCGCGGCAGCTGTACGCGCAGGTGCTGGACACGCTAGCCGACTACGAGGAAGCGCTCGACCGGCTGCCGGCGGCGGAGCGCGACACCTTCCTGCTGCGCAACAACCTGCCCGGCCTGCCGCGGCTGCTGCCGCTGGCCCAGGCGCCGGCAGAGACCTTTCCCGCGCCGCCCTTTGCCGCGCCGCTGGAAGCCTGGCTGGGCAACGCCGTCGGCGAGCCGGTCAGCGTGCGCATGAGCCGCGCCGAACGCCGCGAGCTGTGGCTCAAGGTGCCGGTGCTGGACAGCCACTACTGGCTGGTGATGCCGCTGCGCCGCTACCTGCCGCCGGCGCTGCGGCCAACCTTGCAGGCCGCCGGGCTGGTGGCGCTGCTGTCGGTGCTGGCCGCCTTCGCGCTGGCGTGGCGCACCACGCGGCCGCTGAGCCGGCTGGCCAATGCCGCCCGCCACCTCGAAGCCGGGCGCATGCCGCAGGCGGTGCCGGTCAGCGGCCCGCGCGAGGTGCGCGACGTGATCGAGCGCTTCAACACCATGGCGCTGGCGCTGGACAAGGCCGCCAGCGAACGGCGGCTGATGCTGGCCGGGCTGTCGCACGACCTGCGCACGCCGCTGACGCGGCTGAAACTGGCGGTGGAGCTGCAGGACGACCTCGGCGACAAGGCCGGCATGCTCAACGACATCGACGAGCTGTCGCGCATCGTCGGCCAGTTCATCGACTTCGCGCGCAGCGAGGAAACGCGGCCGCTGACGCCGCTGGCGCTGGGCGAGCTGGTCGACAACGTGCTGACCCGCTTCCGCCGCGACGACATGGAGATCGCCTGGCAGCGCGGCGACGCCACCATCAACGGCGACGCGCTGGCGCTGCAGCGCCTGCTGTCCAACCTGCTGGAAAACGCGCGCCGCTACGGCCGCGCGCCGTTTCGCGTCAGCCTGCAGCCCGGCGATCGCCACTGCGAGCTGCGCGTGCATGACAGCGGCGACGGCATCGCGCCGGAGTTGCAGCAGGCGGCGCTGACGCCGTTCGAAAGGTTGGCCGCACACCGCGGCAGCGACGGCGGCAGCGGCCTGGGCCTTGCCATCGTCAGCCGCGTGGTGGCACAGCACGGCGGCAGCCTGCGCTTCGACTACCCGCCGGAAGGCGGCTTCGCGGTGGTGATCACGCTGCCGACACTGGCCGACGCCGGCTGACGCAGCGTGCAATACGCAAACAAAAACCGGCCACTATGGCCGGTTTTTCGTGACGCTGACGACGCGCTTACGACTTGTGCTTGCAGGTGTTGATGCCCAGCAGCGCGTACGGCGGGCACCAGCCGAAGATGCCGGTCGCCACCGGCACCAGCCCCAGCAGCGCCCACGGCGAGGCCGGGCCGATGAAGGCGAGGCTAGTGATCGCCAGCCCCACCACGATGCGGATCACGCGTTCGGTATTGCCGATATTCTGTTTCATCGCCCTGCTCCTTGTTGTCGATAATTCATTATATACATATATAAACTATTTACCAATATACAAATCGCAAGTCAGTCGCCATCGCAGCCGCCGCAGCGACCGACCAGCCACGGCGCCAACAACAGCACCAGCATGCCCAGCCCGAGATAACCGCCGGCGCGCGGATCGTAATCCGCCAGCAGCCGCTCAGGCGGGTAGCCCAGCAGCGTGCCTAGGCCGAACTCGAACAGCAGCATCAGCAGCAGCCACAACGCACCAGCCTGCAGCTGTTGCGCCGGCGTGCGCAGCCGCAACCAGCGCCGCGTGGCCCAGGTAAGCAGCAGGATCAGCAGCGCACCGCTGACCACGCCCAGCTGCCGCGCCGGCAGCTCGCCCAGCCACGGCACCAGCCACAACTGGCGCAGCACGCCCTGCAGCGTCTCCGCCAGCACGATCAGCCCCCACACCGCCCACACCCGGTGCCAGCGCATCGCCGCCCCCGTTCAACCGCGGCGCTGCCAGCCCAGCAGCAGCACCCCGGCCAGGATCAGCACGCCGCCGGCCAGCATCGCCGCGCTCACCGCCTCGCCCAGCCACAGCGCACCCCACAGCACGCCGAATACCGGCACCAGATAGGTGACGCTGCTGGCGCGGATAGCGCCCAGTTTCTCGATCAGACGGTAGAAGATCACGTAGGCAAACGCGGTGCAGGCCAGCGCCAGCAGCAGCACCGCACCCCACACCGTGGCCGTCGGCATCTGCGACGGCCACGTCCACAGCGCCAGCGGCAACAGCAGGATGGCGCCGGACGCCAGGCTGCCGGTCGCCGTCACCAGCGGCGGCAGCCCCGGCAGCCAGCGCTTGGCCATGTGCCCGGACCAGCCGTAGCAGGCGGTGGCCGCCAGCATCGCCAGCACCGGCAGCGCGCTGTCCAGCCCGAACGCCGCGCCGCGACCGAGCGTCAGCACCAGAACCCCGGCCAGCCCCAGCGCCAGCCCGGCGGCGCGCTGCCGCGTCATCGCCTCGCCGGCCAGCGGCATCGCCCACAGCGCGGTCATCAGCGGCGTGGTGGCGTTCAGCACCGACGCCACCCCGGCCGGCAGTGTCAGCGTCGCCCACGCGATCAGGCAGAACGGCAGCGCCGACAGGAACACGCCGACCACCGCGATCGCGCGCCAGTGCTGCCGCCACAGCGCGAAACCGCCCGGCAGCCACCCCAACAGCGGCAACAAGGCCAGCGTCGCCACGCCGAGGCGCAGCGCGATCAGCGGAAACGGCCCCAGCACCGGCACCGCCACGCGCATGAACAGGAAGGACGCCCCCCACATCGCCGCCAGCAGCAGCAACCACAACCAGTCGCGCGGCGTCGTCATCGCCCCGCTCCCGTCACCAACCCGTTCGTCACCGTCATCACCACACCCTCGCGAAAATCACAGTGTAGGCAAACGCGGACGGCATGACGATCCGATTCTTGCTTTGCAATCCGGACGACGGCGGCTTGTAGTGATGGTTTTGGCCACGGAAGCACACGGAAAGACACGGACAAGAGCAAGGGCGGCCTTGGCCACGACACCCGCGAAAAGACATGAAAGTAAAAACAAGGTTGGCCGCAAGCCCGTTATGGCCTGCGGCCAACCTTTGAGCATCAGCGGTGCGTCGCTCGGCAAGCCGGGTGACGACACCCTGCGCCAACCATGCAGCAGCCAAGATTGGCCGCAAACACCACCACCGGCCAAACCACCGAGCCGCCAGCCAGCACCGAACCGACGCACCCGTTCCCGTTGGCGCAAGCCGTGACAACTGTCGCCAGCCCGGGAACAAGCCGTCCTCTTTTGAGCGCAGCGGATGGGCGGCGCCGGGATGGTGTCAGTTGTCGCGGGGATTCTTGCGCCTTCGGGAAGAGCGGGGATTGAAAAGGGGGATGCGGTATCCCCCTTTTCCCGTCCGCCGCGCGGAAGCGGCAAGACAAACCGGCATCCGCGCAGCGGATACAGCAGACCCGAACAAGGTTGGCCGCAAGCAATGTCGGGTTACACTCCGCTAACCCAACCTACACTTACGCATCATGATAAAAGGGCAAGCCAACCGGCTTGCCCTTTCCTGCTACCGCTTGCGGCCAACCTCGGCCGCCAGATCACCCCCTCAACTCCCCTCCGACAACTGCGCCAGCAGCTCCGCCTGGCGCTCGGCCACCAGCGCGTCGGTCAGCTCATACAGGTCGCCGTCCATCGCCTGGTCCAGCTTGTACAGAGTGAGGTTGATGCGGTGGTCGGTGATGCGACCCTGCGGGTAGTTGTAGGTGCGGATGCGTTCGGAGCGGTCGCCGGAGCCGATCAGGCTCTTGCGCTCGGCCGCTTCCTTCTGGTTCTTCTCGCGCAGCTGGATGTCGTAGATGCGCGCCGCCAGCACCTGCATCGCGCTGGCCTTGTTGGCGTGCTGCGAGCGGCCGTCCTGGCATTCGGCGACGATGCCGGTCGGCAGGTGGGTGATGCGCACCGCGGAATCGGTCTTGTTGATGTGCTGGCCGCCGGCGCCGCTGGCACGATAGGTGTCGATGCGCAGGTCGGCCGGGTTCAGCACCACCTCGGCGATCTCGTCGGCCTCGGCCATCACCGCCACGGTGCAGGCGGAGGTGTGGATGCGGCCCTGGGTCTCGGTGGCCGGCACGCGCTGCACGCGGTGGCCGCCGGATTCGAATTTCAGCCGGGAGTACGCGCCCTGGCCGACCAGGCGCACGATGACTTCCTTGTAGCCGCCGAGGTCGGATTCGCTGGCGGAGACGATCTCGGCCTGCCAGCGGTTGCGTTCGGCAAAGCGGGTGTACATGCGCAGCAGGTCGGCGGCGAACAGCGCGGCCTCGTCGCCGCCGGTGCCGGCGCGGATTTCAAGAAAAATGTTCTTGTCGTCGTTGGGGTCTTTCGGCAGCAGCAGTTTCTGCAGTTCGAGGTCGAGCGCAGCCAGTTTTTCCCTGGCTTCGCCGATTTCTTCCTGCGCGAATTCCTTCATGTCCGGGTCGTCCAGCAATTCGCTGGCGGTGGCGATGTCGGCTTCGCACTGGCGGTAGGCGTTGAACGCCTCGACCACCGGGGTCAGTTCGGCGTGTTCGCGGGTGAGCTTGCGGAAGGTGTCCATGTTGGCGGTGGCCTGTTCGGACATCAGCAGTTGCGTGACTTCTTCCAGCCGGTCATCGAGCTGGGCCAGTTTCGCGGCAATCGAGGGTTTCATTACGACTCCGGGTGCAAACGATACAGGCTGGCGATCAGCGCCACCTGCGCGTCGTGCGCCGCGCCGCTGCCGGAAGACAGCGCCTGCGTCGGCGGATGCATCAGTTTGTTGGTCAGTTGTACCGACAGGACTTCCAGCACTTTTTCCGGCGGCGTGCCGCGGGCCAGCTGTTTCATCGCGGCTTCCAGCGCATTGCGGCGGGTGCGTTCCGCTTCGTCGCGCAGCGCGCGGATCAGCGGCACGCTTTCGCGGCGCTTGAGCCAGTCGGTGAATTCGCCGACGCGGTGGGCGATGATGGTTTCGGCTTCTTCCGCCGCCTGGCTGCGCGCCTGCTGGCCGACTTCGACGATGCCGGCGATGTCGTCCACGGTGTAGAGGTAGACGTCGGACAGCTCGCCGACTTCGGCCTCGATGTCGCGCGGCACCGCCAAGTCGAGCATGAAGATCGGGCGGTGGCGGCGTGCCTTGATGGCGCGTTCGACCATGCCCTTGCCGATGATGGGCAGCTGGCTGGCGGTGGAGCTGACCACCACGTCGTAGTGGTGCAGGTGGTCCGGCAGCTCGGCGAGGGTGATGGCGTTGCCGCCGAATTGCGCCGCCAGTGCCTGGCCACGCTCCAGCGTGCGGTTGGCGACGGTGATACAGGCCGGGTTGCGCGCGGCGTAGTGGGTGGCGACCAGTTCGATCATCTCGCCGGCGCCGATGAACAGCACCTTCAGTTCGCCGACCGAGGCGAAGATCTGCTCGGTGAGGCGCACGCCGGCGGCCGCCATCGACACCGAGCTGGCGCCGACCGCGGTCTGGCTGCGCACGTCCTTGGCCACGGCAAAGGTTTTCTGGAACAGGCCGTTGAGCAGGCTGCCCAGCGTGCCGGCGCGTTCGGCGGTGCGCACCGCGTCCTTGATCTGGCCCAGGATCTGCGTTTCGCCCAGCACCATGGAATCCAGCCCGGAGGCGACGCGGAAGGCGTGGCGTGCCGCTTCGGCGGCGTCGAGCTGGTACAGGTAGGGACGCACTTCGTCCAGGCTCAGGCCGTGGTAGTTGGCCAGCCACGCCAGTGCCGCGTCCGGCTGCTGCGTGGCGCAGTACAGCTCGGTTCGGTTACAGGTGGAGACGATGGTCGCCTCACGCGCGGCCTGCGAATCCACCAGCTGCGCCAGGGCGCCCGGCAGGGTTTCTGCAGGGAAGGCCAGCCGTTCGCGTATCGCCAGCGGGGCGGTGTGGTGGTTCAGTCCAAAGGCAACCAGGTGCATGAGTGCAAGGAAAAGCCGCAGTGGGAAACGGGCTATTCTAGCCCAAAACCTGCCGCCCGAGGGGCTGGCCGCGCGGCGGCCAGCCCGGCTGCAGGAATGCGCTTGACCTGCATCAGGCGAACAGGTGGCCGGCGTGGAAGCGCAGCTGCGCCTCGATGAAGCTGGCGATGAAGTAGTAGCTGTGGTCGTAGCCGTCGTGGCGGTGCAGCTGCAGCGGGTAGCCGCTGGCGGCGGCGGCACGTTCCAGCGCTTCCGGCTGCAGCTGTTCGGCGAGGAAACCGTCGGCGAGGCCGATGTCGACCCGTGCCGGCAACTGCGCGTCGGCAGCGGCGGCGGCCATCAGCACGCTGGCGTCCCATGCCTGCCATGCGGCGCGGTCAGCGCCGAGGTAGGCGGCGAACGCCTTCTGTCCCCACGGCGCGTTGACCGGGTTGGCGATCGGGCTGAATGCCGACACCGACACGTAGTCCTGTGGCCGTTTCAGCGCACACATCAGCGCGCCGTGGCCGCCCATGGAGTGGCCGGCGATGGCGCGCCGGTCGCTGACCGGGAAGTGCGCGGCGACCAGCGCCGGCAGCTCCTGGCTCACGTAGTCGTACATGCGGTAGTGGCGCATCCACGGCGCCTCGCTGGCGTTGACATAGAAGCCGGCGCCCTGGCCGAGGTCGTAGCCGGCGTCGTCGGCGACGCCCTCGCCACGCGGGCTGGTATCCGGCGCCACGATGGCGATGCCCAGCTCGGCGGCGACGCGCTGCGCGCCGGCCTTCTGCATGAAGTTCTCGTCGCTGCAGGTCAGCCCCGACAGCCAGTACAGCACCGGCACCGGCCCGCTGGCGGCCTGCGGCGGCAGGTAGACGGCAAAGCGCATGCGGCAGCCCAGCACTGCCGAATCGTGGCGGTACTGCTTGTGCCAGCCGCCGAAGCTCTTGTTGCTGGCGATCATTTCCAGGTTCATCTGGCGTATCTCTCCCGGTGGCGACTGCGGCCAACGTTGGCCGCAGCCGCCGGTGGTTTACTTGCCGTAGTGGATCACCGAGCGGATGCTCTTGCCTTCGTGCATCAGGTCGAAGGCGGTGTTGATGTCCTGCAGCGGCATGGTGTGGGTGATGAAGTCGTCGAGGCGGAATTCACCCTTCAGGTAGCGCTCGACGTAGTCCGGCAGCTCGGAACGGCCGCGCACGCCGCCGAAGGCCGAGCCGCGCCACACGCGACCGGTCACCAGCTGGAACGGACGGGTGCTGATTTCCTGCCCGGCGCCGGCGACGCCGATGATCACCGACTCGCCCCAGCCCTTGTGGCAGCACTCCAGCGCCGAACGCATCACGTTGACGTTGCCGATGCACTCGAAGGAGAAGTCCACGCCGCCGTCGGTCATTTCCACGATCACGTCCTGGATCGGCTTGTCGAAGGTTTTCGGGTTGATCACGTCGGTGGCGCCCAGCTTCTTCGCCAGCTCGAACTTGCCCTCGTTGATGTCGATGCCGATGATGCGGCCGGCGCCGGCCATGCGCGCGCCGATGATGGCTGACAGGCCGATACCGCCGAGGCCGAAGATGGCGACGCTGTCACCGGCCTTGACCTTGGCGGTATTCACCACAGCGCCCATGCCGGTGGTGACGCCGCAGCCGAGCAGGCACACCTCTTCCAGCGGCGCCGCCGGGTTCACCTTGGCCAGCGAGATTTCCGGCAGCACGGTGTACTCGGAGAAGGTGGAAGTCCCCATGTAGTGGTAGATCGGCTGGCCGTCCTTGCTGCGGAAACGGGTGGTGCCGTCCGGCATCAGCCCCTTGCCCTGGGTGGCGCGGATTTTCTGGCATAGGTTGGTCTTGCCCGACTTGCAGAATTTGCACTCGCCGCACTCCGGCGTGTACAGCGGGATCACGTGGTCGCCGACGGCGACGCTGGTGACGCCCTCGCCGACCGACTCCACGATGCCGCCGCCCTCGTGGCCGAGGATGCAGGGGAAGATGCCTTCCGGGTCTTCGCCGGACAGGGTGAAGGCGTCGGTGTGGCACACGCCGCTGGCGACGATGCGCACGCGCACCTCGCCGGCCTGAGGCGGCATCACTTCGATGTCTTCGATGGACAGTGGCTGGCCGGCGGCCCAGGCCACCGCGGCCTTGCATTGGATGATTTCGCTCACGACGTGCTCCTTGAGTGCGACAGACTAAAGCGGCATTGTATTACCGCTTTTTTCGCCGATAATCGCCACTATCGGTAAATGATTTTTTACGAGGAGCAACAATGCTGGCTTGGGAAGGGGTGTGCGAGTTCGTCAGCGTGGCCGAGCAGGGCAGCTTTACCCGCGCCGCGCTGGCACTGTCGCTGTCGGTGGCGCAGGTCAGCCGCCAGGTGACGCGGCTGGAGACGCGACTGGGCGCGCAGCTCTTGTACCGCACCACCCGCCATGTGACGCTGACCGAAACCGGCCTGCTGTACCTGCAGCACTGCCGCCAGCTGCTGGATTCGCTGGCCGACGCCGAGCGCGCGGTGTCGCAGCACTTGGCGGTGCCGCAGGGCACGCTGAAGCTGACCGCGCCGCTGGCCTACGGCGAGAGCCACATCGCGCCGCTGATCACCGCCTTCGGCCAGCAGTATCCGGCGCTGGAGATCAACCTCAACCTCAGCAACCAGCTGCTGGACCTGGTGCACGACGGCTACGACCTGGCGATCCGCATCGGCCACCTCGCCGACTCCTCGCTGATGGCGCGGCGGCTGGCGTCGCGACGGCAGTTCATCTGCGCCGCCCCCGGCTACCTGGCACGCCACGGCATTCCCAACAGCCTGTCGGAGCTGGAGCAGCACAACTGCCTGCTCGGCAGCAACGAGGTGTGGCACGTGCAAGAGCAGGGACGCCGCCGCCTGCTGCGCGTACGCGGCAGCCTGCGCTGCAACAGCGGCCACGCGCTGGTGCACGCCGCGCTGCAGCAGGTCGGCATCGTGCAGCTGCCGGACTACTACGTGGCGCGCCACCTGCAAAGCGGCGCGCTGGTGGCGCTGCTGGGCGCCTATCAGGAGCCGGACGAGGGCATCTGGGCGCTGTACCCGCACAACCGCCAGCTGTCGCCCAAGGTGCGCATGCTGGTCGATTTCCTCGCTGCCGAGCTGCCACAGCGGCAGCTGCCATAGCCGGTGTGCCCATCCCGGCGACGGCCTGCGGTATCATGGCGGCCAACCTTGCCGCCTCGCGGCCACCGCCGTCATTCATTCAGGAGTCTGCCATGGCGCTCAATCTCGCCGATATCCGCCTCGAATACAGCCAGCACGAACTCTCGCCCGACGACTGCCTGCCGGACGCCGTGGCACAGTTCGAACTGTGGCTGCACGAGGCGATCGCCGCCGAGGTCAACGAACCGACCGCGATGCACGTCGCCAGTGTCGACGAACACGGCCGGCCGTCGGCGCGCATCGTGCTGCTGAAAGGGGTGGAACAGGGGCAACTGCTGTTCTATACCAACTACCTCAGCCGCAAGGGCCGCCAGCTGGACGCCAATCCCTACCTCGCGATCACCTTCTTCTGGCCGGAGCTGGAACGGCAGGTGCGCATCGAGGGCTGTGTGGCGCGGGTGGCGGGCGAGGTGTCCGACGCCTACTTCGCCAGCCGCCCGTACACCAGCCGCATCGGCGCCTGGGCCAGCGAGCAGAGCAGCGTGATCGACAGCAAGGCGGTGCTGGTCAGCCGCGCCGCCGGCTTCGGCCTCAAGCACCCGCTGTCGGTGCCGCGCCCGCCGCACTGGGGCGGTTACGCGGTGGTGCCGGACCGCGTCGAATTCTGGCAGGGCCGCCCCAGCCGCCTGCACGACCGCGTGCTGTACACCCTGCAAGCCGACGGCAGCTGGCTGCGCCAGCGCCTCGCCCCCTAACCCGACGTTGGCCGCAAGCGGCCAACCATAAAGACCGCCATGATCAATAACGACATCCTGCGCAGCGTGCGTTTCATCATCGACTGCCCCGACAACCGCATGCTGGCCATCCTGCGCCACGTCGAGCCGCTGGCCGACGACGACTTCGCGCCGCTGCTGAAGAAGGACGACGATCCGGCCTTCCGCCCGTGCAGCGACGAGCTGCTCGGCGCCTTTCTCGACGGCCTGATCATCGAGCGCCGCGGCCGCCGCGACGGCACGAAGGCCCCGGCACCACTCTTGCGCCTGAACAACAACGAGATCCTGAAGAAGCTGCGCATCGCCTTCGACCTGAAACAGGAAGACATCGAGGCGCTGATGGCGCGCAGCGATTTCAAGGTGTCCAGCAGCGAGACCAGCGCGCTGTTCCGCAAGCCGGACCACAAGCACTTCCGCCCCTGCGGCGACCAGTTCCTGCGCTACCTGCTGAAGGGGCTGGCGCTGCGCGAACGGCCGGACGACGCGGCCAAGTCCTGAGCCGCCCGCCAGACGACCGGCAACAAAAAACTGCGGCCAACCTTGCACAAAGGTTGGCCGCAGTGTCGTTTAGTCGGAACCGTTCAGCTGCCGCGCGCGCGGCGCACGGTGACGCTCTCGCCGCCTATGCCCCAGTTGTCGGTATCGACCTCGTCGATCACCACCACGGTGGTGGCCGGGTTCTTGCCCAGCACGTCGCGCAGCAGGTCCGTCACCCCGGCGATCAGCTCCGCCTTCTGTTCCGGTGTCGCACCCTCGCGGGTAATCTTGATGTTCACGTACGGCATGGTTTTTCCTCGGTAAGGGTTGGCCGCAAGCCGCGACCACGTTCAACGGATGCCGGACGCGCGACCCACCACGCACCCAGCGACACACTCAACAACGCCCCGGCCAGCCCCGGTGTCAGCGGCTCGTGCAACAGCGGCACCGCCGCCACGCCGGCCACCACCGGGATCAGCGCCATCAAGGCCGCCACCCGCGACGGCCCCAGCAGCGCCACCGCGCGCAGATAGCACAGCATGGCGACGATGGCCGGGCTGATGCCGTGAAACAGCGCCTGGCCGACGATCACCGGCCACGGCGTCTGCGCCAGCCCCTTGGGCAGCCACAGCAGGTACACCGGCAGGTACAGCAACGCCGACGCCAGCGTGACAAAACTGGTCATCTGCCACGCATCATACGGCCGCCGCTTGGCCAGCAGCGCGTACAGCGCCCACAGCACGCCGGCCAGCAGCAGCATGCCGTCGCCCAGCCACTGCCCCGGCGCCGCCTGGCCGGCGAACAGCGGCCACGCCAGCAGCAGCAAGCCCAGCGCCATCAGCGCGTAGCCCGGCCACGTCGCCCGTTGCGGCCAACCTTGCCGCCACAACAAAAGCAGCAGGGCGAGCAGAAAGGGCTGCAAGCCGGCCACCAGCAAGGCCAGGTGCGCCGCCGGCACCCACCGCACCGCACCGTAGCACAGCAGGCAGAAGGCGACACAGCCGATCAGTGCCAGCCCCCACATCGACGCGTCGCGCCACGCAGCGGCCGGCGGCTTGGGCAGCCAGCACAGCACCGCGCTGGCGGTGGCCAGCCGCAGCGCCAGCACATCGAACGGCGTCAGCGGCGTCTTGCCGCCCAGGCGCGCGATCAGCATGAAGCTGCTCCACAGCAGCACACAGGCCAGGATGTAGACATAACCGCGACGCGGGACGGCAAGGGGCATGGCAGGCTTTCGGCAAGACAATCAGGCGACCACTATGCCGCAGCGCGCCCATCCTGAAAAATGAATTAACATGATGGAAATCATCTTCCGGAGAGAACGATCATGGATCTCGGTGACCTCGCCATTTTCCAGGCGGTACTGCAGGAAGGCGGCATCACCGCCGCCGCGCGCCGCCTGAACCGCGTACAGTCCAACATCACCACCCGCATCCGCCAGCTGGAAGACGACCTCGGCGTGCCCCTGTTCCAGCGCGAGGGCCGTCGCCTGCAGCCGACGCCGGCGGCGCGCATCCTGCAGGACTACGCCGGCCAGCTGCTGGGGCTGGCGCAGGAGGCACGCGACGCGGTGATCAGCAACGCACCGCAAGGCCAGCTGCGGCTGGGGGCGATGGAAAACACCGCTGCGGTGCGGCTGCCGCCGCTGCTGGCCGACTTCCACCAGCGCTATCCGGCAGTGCAGCTGGAGCTGCGCACCGGCGCCACCGCGCGCCTGATTGCCGAGGTGCTGGCCGGCACGCTCGATTGCGCACTGGTGTGCGGCCCGGTGGAGGACGCGCGGCTGGAAAGCCAGCCGTTCTGCCGCGAAACGCTGCTGCTGATCGGCGCGCGCGGCCGGCCGCCGCTACCGGACGACCGGCCGCACACGCTGCTGGCCTTCGACAGCGGCTGCGCCTACCGCCAGCGGCTGGAGCTGTGGCTGCGCCATAGCGGCTGCGCGGTGGACCGCATCGTGGAGCTGGATTCCTACCACGCGATGATCAGCTGCGCCGCCAGCGGCATGGGGCTGGCGCTGGTGCCGCAGGCGCTGCTGGCCTGCCTGCCGGCCGGCGACAGCGTGGCCTGCCACGCGCTGCCGGAGCACATCGCCATCGCCGACACCGTGCTGATCCGCCGCCGCCAGCAGCGCCACGCCGCGGTGGACGCCTTTGCCGCCTTGTTGACCGCATCGGCCCCACCCGGCGGCGAGCACGCGGCCTGAGGTGCGGCGTACCCCGTGAAAAATGTTTCCAATCAAAAGGATAAGCAGTCGCAATTGATCAAAATCAACATGCCATCGTCAATAAACGGTTAGCCTCCGGTGTATTGTTGCCATAACAAGTCTTTTTTATGACAACAGCCACCCCCTTATCACCGGATGTCGCCATGCCCCGTCTGCAACTCGCCGGATTGTCTCTGGCCCAAAAACTCAGCCTGTTGCTGAGCATCGCCCTTTTCGTGATCCTCGGCGTCGCCGGGGTCGTCCTCAGCAGCTGGCTGGGCGAGCGCATGGAGCAGCGCTCGGTCGACGCCATGGCCCAGACCAACCGGCAGGTGGTGGACACCATCGACGCCTACGCCAGCGTGCTGGAAAACACGGCCCGCATCAGCGCGGCGCAGCTGGCGGCCAGCCTGCCGCAGCCGCTGCGCAGCGACAGCAGCGCCCCGGTCAGCGTCAGCGGCGTCAGCACCCCGGCGCTGTACGGCGGCGAGCTGCTGCTCAACGGCAACGACGCGCTGGTCGACCGCTTCAGCGCCGCCACCCGCGGCGTGGCGACGCTGTTCGTGCGCGAAGGCGACGACTTTGTGCGCGTCGCCTCGTCGCTGAAGAAGGAGGACGGCACCCGCGCCATCGCCACCCGCCTCGACCACGACCACCCCGCCTACGCGCAGCTGCGCAGCGGCCAGCCCTACACCGGCCCCGCCAACCTGTTCGGCCGCGACTACATGACCCACTACCTGCCGCTGAAGGATGCCGGCGGCGCGGTGGTCGGCGCCATGTTCGCCGGCATCGACTACAGCGACGGACTGCAGGCGCTGAAGCAGAAGGTCCTGTCCATCAAGATTGGCGACAGCGGCTACGTGTACGTGGTGGACGCCAGGAACCGCCCCGGCGAGCTGGTGATCCATCCGAACGCGGAAGGCAAGAACCTGCTGGACAAGACCGACGCCGACGGCAACGCCTTCATCAAGACCATGCTGGCGCAGAAGAACGGGCAGAGCAGCTACCTGTGGCTGGACCCGGGCGCCAGCGAGCCGCGCCGCAAGCTGGCCACCTTCCTTACCTACGAGCGCTGGGGCTGGCTGGTGGCCACCGGCGCCTACCAGGAAGAGCTGGTGCGCGAACCGCACGAGATGCAGCTGAAGATGCTGCTGGGCACGCTGCTGGTGACGCTACTGCTGGTGGTCCTGGTGTACTTCTCGATGCGCTACTGGGTCAGCCGCCCGCTGGCGCAGCTGGTGGACGTGTCGCGCCGCGTCGCCTCCGGCGACCTGACGGTGAGCATCGACAGCCGCCGCCGCGACGAGATCGGCGAGGTGCTGGCCGCCAGCGACCACATGTGCCAGGCGCTGCGCCAGCTGATCAGCGAGGTGAACCAGAGCGTGGACAGCCTCGCGTACAACGCGCACAACCTGGCGGCGCTGTCCGACGACGTGTCCGGCAGCTCGCGCGAGCAGAGCGCGGCGGTGTCGGCGATGGCCGCCTGCGTCGAGGAAATGACGCAGAGCATCCAGCAGGTCAACCAGCACGCCGGCAGCGCGCGTGAACTGGCGGTGCAGTCGGACGAGGTGTCGCGTAGCGGCGAGGCCGTCGTCAGCCGTACGGTGGACACCATGCGCGAAATCGCGGCGGCATCGGGCAGCACCGCCGCCACCGTCACCCAGCTGGGCGAGCGCTCGGAGCAGATCAGCCGCGTGGTGACGGTGATCCGCGAGATCGCCGAGCAGACCAACCTGCTGGCGCTGAACGCGGCGATCGAGGCGGCGCGCGCCGGCGAGATGGGCCGCGGCTTTGCCGTGGTCGCCGACGAGGTGCGCAAGCTGGCGGAGCGCACCACGCAGTCGACACTGGAGATCAGCGACACCGTTGGCCGCATCCAGAACGAGGCGCGCGAGGCGGTGGACAGCATGAGCAGCGGCGTGGTGCAGGTTGAGGCGGGGGTGAAATCGGCGAGCGAGGCCGGTGCCAGCCTGCAGAGCATCCGCGACGGCGCCAGACAGGTGGAGCTGGCGGTGGCCGGCATCTCCGACGCGCTGCGCGAGCAGAGCACCGCCAGCCTCGACATCGCCCACAACGTGGAGCGGGTGGCGCAGCAGGCCGACCAGAACCACCAGAAGGCGCACGACGCGTCGCTGGCCGCCTGCGAGATGACGGCGATGGCGCAGCAGTTGCGACAGTCGGTGGCGCGCTTCCGCGTGTAAGCCGCCGCGCCCAACAGTAAAAAGGCAGCAAAAAAGGCGTTACCGCAACGGTAACGCCTTTTTTCTTGCGGCCAACGTTGGCCGCAACGGTGCGGCCAGGCGCTCACTTCATGCCCAGCCGCTCCAGCCGGTAGCGCAGCGAGCGGAAGCTGACGCCCAGCAGCCGCGCCGCCTGGGTGCGGTTGCCGTCGCTGGCCTGCAACGCCTTGTCGATGGCGGCGCGCTCGACGCGGTCGAGGTAGTCCTGCAGCGTCTCGCCGCCGTCCTGCGGCTGTGCGCCGGGGAGCGCAGCCTCCGCGCCGGAAGCGCCCAGCTGCAGGTCGCCGGCGCGGATGCGGCCGTCGCTGGCCAGCGCCACCGCCCGCTCCAGGATGTTCTCCAGCTCGCGGAAGTTGCCGGGATAGTGGTAGCCCAGCAGCGCCTGCAGCGCGGCCTCGTCCAGCTGCGGCTGTTCGCTGCCGGCGCTGAAGCGCTGCAGCAGGCGGGCGACGAACTGCGGCAGGTCGTCGCGCAGCTCGCGCAGCGGCGGCATCGCCAGGCCGATCACGTTCAGGCGGTAGTACAGATCCTGGCGGAAGCGACCCTGTTCCACCAGCTGCACCAGGTCGCGGTGGGTGGCGCTGACCAGGCGCACGTCGACCGCCTCCTCCTGCGCCGCGCCCAGCCGCCGCACCTTTTTTTCCTGGATCGCGCGCAGCAGCTTGACCTGCATCGCCAGCGGCAGGTCGGCAACCTCGTCGAGGAACAGCGTGCCGCCATGGGCGAGCTGGAAAAAGCCGTCGCGGTCGGCGTCGGCGCCGGTGAAGGCGCCCTTGCGGTAGCCGAAGAACTCGCTCTCCATCAGCGTCTCCGGGATCGCACCGCAGTTCACCGCGACGAAAGGCTGGCTTGCGCGCGCGCTCTGCTCGTGGATCTGCCGCGCCGCCTGCTCCTTGCCGGTGCCGGATTCGCCGCTGATGTGCACCGCCGCCTGCGTGCGCGCCAGCTTGTCTATCATCGTGCGCACGTCGCGCATCGCCGCCGCGCCGCCCAGGAGGCGCGGCTCGCCGCCGGCGGCCGGCGCCGGCTCCCTCACCTGCAGCGCCGACTTCACCAGCGCGCGCAGCGCAGCCAGGCTCAGCGGCTTGGCCAGGTAGTCGAAGGCGCCGGCCTTCATCGCCGCCACCGCGTTCTCGGTGCTGCCGTAGGCAGTGATCACCGCCACCGGGATGTCCAGCTGCTGTTGCTGGATGTACTGCACCACCTGCAGCCCCTCGCCGTCCGGCAGGCGCATGTCGGTGAGCACCAGGTCGCAGCGCTCGCGCGCCAGCAGGCGGCAGGCGTCGGCAACGTTGGCCGCAGCCAGCACCTGCAGCCCCATCTTGAGCAGGGTCAGCTGCAGCAGCTCGCGCAGGTCCGGCTCGTCGTCAACGATCAGTACGCAGGAGGGGGTCGGGTTCATGGCTTTCCGGGAAGGTCAGTTGAAAGCAGCCGCCGGGCGGCTGGTAGGACAGCTGCGCGCCGTTGGCCTGGGCCAGCTCGCGCGCGATGTACAGGCCGAGGCCGGTGCCGCTGCTTTCGGTGGTGAAGAAGGGTTCGAACAGGCGGCTTTGCGCCGCGGCATCGAGACCGGGGCCGTCGTCCAGCACCGTCAGCCGTTGTGCAGTGGCCACCAGCTGCACCGCGCCCGGCTGTGCGCTGCCGTGGCGGCAGGCGTTGGCCAGCAGGTTGGTGAGGATGCGCTGCAGGTGGCTGCGGTCGAAGCGCACCGTGGCCGAGGGCTCCACCTGCCAGCCGAGACGCTCCCGGTATTCCGGGTGCGCCAGCAGGAAGCTCGCGATCAGCTCGTCGACAAAGGACGCCAGCGGGAACACCTCGCCGTGCACGCGGTCGCGGCGACCCAGCTGCAGCACCTCGGCCACCAGATGTTCGATGCGCGCGCAGTTGTCGCCCACCATGCCGCTCAGCCGCTGCGTCACCGGCGTTGCCGCCTCTTCGCCCAGCAGCTCGGCGGCGTGGCTGATCGCCGCCAGCGGGTTGCGGATTTCGTGCGCGATATTGGCGGTCAGCCGCCCCAGCGCCGCCAGCTTCAGCTGCTGCGCCTCGGCGGCCAGCTGGTCTGCCGGACGCAGGAACATCACCAGCAGCAGGCTGTCATCTTCCGCCAGCGGCACCATGCGCCCGATCAGTTGCCGCCCGCCCAGATCCAGGTCGATCTCCTGCTCCTGCAGCGGCATGCCCTGCCGCTGCCAGCGCCGGATCAGCGGTTGCAGCGCCGGCGGCGCCCGGTCGCGCTGCAGCTCGCCGAACAGGCGGCTGGCAGGCGTGTTGAACTGACGCAGCACGCCCTGCGCGTCCAGCACCAGCACCGCCTCGCGCAGCGCCTGCAGCGCCAGCGCGTTGACGCGGTTGAGGCTGGCCAGCTGGCTGCCGCGCTGCGCCGCCAGCAGCTCGGACTGCCGCGCCTTGCGCGACAGCAGCCAGGTGGTGGCGCTGGTGACGAAGCCGGCGATCGCCAGCAGCGCCGCCTGCAGCAGCTGGTTGCTGTCCGGCCCGTCGTGCCAGGCGTTCAGCGCCACGCTGGCGAACAGGCTGAAGGTGGCCAGCGCGGCGTAGAACAGCGCCAGCCGGCCGCTGACCAGCATGCCGGCCACCGCCAGGAAGGGCAGCAGCAGCATGCCGAAGCCGCTTTTCACGCCGCCGTAGAGATGGGTAAAGCTGCTGATCAGCACAATGTCGGCGGCCAGCGTCGCCGTCAGCAGCCACGACAGCGGCAGCGCCAGGCGGCCGACCAGCGCACCGGCCACCACCAGCGCGCCGTAGGCCAGCGCCCACTGCCCCAGCGCGGCGCGATCCAGCGCCTGTTCCGGCAACACCCACTGCGTCATCAGCAGCAGCACCGCCACCAGCGCGATGCGGAACAGGTTGAAAAAGCGCAGCGCCTTGCGGGTCGACAGCAGCGAGGCGGGCGGCGGCGTCATCGTGTCAGTCCGGCTGGCGGATGGCGCCGACCGTCCACTTCTTCGGCATCAGCTTGCCCTTGGCGCCGCGCTTGCCGTCGAACTCGGCCAGCGCCAGCTTCTCGTCACCCGCCTTGCCGCGTACCGACACCGTGGACAGCAGTGCCTTGTCGCCGGCCACCAGGCCGATGGCGGTCAGCGCCTCGCCCGCGGCCAGCGACATCAGCATCAGGCCGCGGCCCTTGGCCAGCTCCTTCAGCTCGCCGGCCGGGAAGGCCAGCGCGCGGCCGCCGTCGCTGGCGGCCACCAGGCGCAGGCCGTCAAGGTTGGCCGCAATGCGCACCGGCGCGAGCACCGTCTCGCCCGCGTCCAGCGTCAGGAAGGCCTTGCCGGCCTTCACGCGGCCGCTCATGTCGCCGAGCTTGGCGATGAAGCCGTAGCCGCCGCTGCCGGCCACCACGTAGCGGGTGGCGTCTGGCGCCGACAACAGCTGCGCCGGCTTGGCGCCGTCCTGCAGCTCGACCAGGGACGCCACCGGCACACCGTCACCGCGCCCGGTCGGCACGTCGGCGGGGTCGATGGTGTAGGCGCGGCCGCGGCTGTCGAGCACGATCAGCGACCACACGGTGCGCGTCTCCACCACCGTGTGCAGGCCGTCGCCGTCCTTGAAGGTGAGCGCCGACAGATCGACGTTGTGGCCGACGCGGGCGCGGATCCAGCCCTTCTGCGACAGGATCACCGTCACCGGCTCGTCGGCGGTGGTCTGCGTCAGCACCGCGCGCTCGGCGACCTTGATCTCGCTGCGGCGCGCGTCGCCGTATTTCACCGCATCGCTGCGGATTTCCTCGGCCATCAGCCCGCGCAGCGCAGCCTCGCTGGACAGCAGGTGACGCAGGTTGTCGCGTTCCTTGCGCAAATCGGCCAGTTCCTTCTCCAGCTTGAAGCCTTCCAGCCGCGCCAGCTGGCGCAGGCGGATCTCCAGGATGTCCTCGGCCTGCGCCTCGGACAGGCCGAAGGCCTTGATCAGGTCCGGCTTCGGCTCGTCCGATTCGCGGATCACGCGGATCACTTCATCGATATGGATGAAGGCGATCATGCGCCCTTCGAGGATGTGGATGCGCTTGTCGACCTGGCCCAGGCGGTAGTTCAGGCGGCGGGTGATGGTGTGCTGGCGGAAGGACAGCCACTCGGCGAGGATGGCTTTCAGCCCCTTCTGCGCCGGACGGCCGTCCAGGCCGATCATCACCAGGTTCATCGAGGCGTTGCCTTCCAGGCTGGTCTGCGCCAGCAGGATGTTGATGAACTCGTCCGGATCCTGGCGGCTGGATTTCGGCTCGAACACCAGCCGCACCGGCTGCTCGCTGTCGGACTCGTCGCGCACGCGGTCGAGCAGCGACAGCATCAGGCTCTTCAGGTTTTGCTGTTCCTGGGTCAGCGCCTTCTTGCCGGATTTCAGCTTCGGGTTGGTGGCCTCCTCGATCTCGGCCAGCACCTTCTGTGCGCTGGAGCCGGGCGGCAGCTCGGACACGATCACGCGCCACTGGCCGCGCGCCAGTTTTTCCACTTCCCACTTGGCGCGCACGCGCACGCTGCCGCGGCCAACCTCGTAGGCGGCGAGGATGTCCTCGTGCGGGGTGATGATCTGGCCGCCGCCGGGGAAGTCCGGGCCCGGCACGTGGGCCACCAGCTCGGCGGTGCTCATGTCCGGATCGGCCAGCAGCGCCAGCGCGGCGGAGGCCACTTCCTTCAGGTTGTGCGGCGGAATCTCGGTGGCCATGCCCACCGCGATGCCGGAGGCGCCGTTGAGCAGCATCATCGGCAGGCGCGCCGGCAGCAGCGCCGGCTCCTCGAAGGCGCCGTCGTAGTTGGGCACGAAGTCCACGGTGCCCATGTCGATCTCGGACAGCAGCAGCTCGGCGATCGGGGTGAGGCGCGCCTCGGTGTAACGCATCGCCGCGGCGCCGTCGCCGTCGCGCGAGCCGAAGTTGCCCTGGCCATCGATCAGCGGGTAGCGCAGGGTGAAGTCCTGCGCCATGCGCACCAGCGCCTCGTAGGCCGAGCTGTCGCCGTGCGGGTGGTATTTACCCAGGATTTCGCCGACCACGCGCGCCGATTTCACCGGCTTGGCGCCGTGCACCAGGCCCATGTCGCGCATCGCGTACAGGATGCGGCGCTGCACCGGCTTCTGGCCGTCGGCCACCTCCGGCAGCGCGCGGCCCTTGACCACGCTCATCGCGTATTCGAGATAGGCACGCTCGGCGTACAGGTCGAGCGCCAGCTGGCCGTCGTCGTCGACCAGATCGGCCGCCGGCGGCGCGGGCGGGGCAGGGGGCACGCTGGCGTCGGGCAGCGTGCCGGCAAACAGATCGTCGTGATTCATAAGGGTCCGTACGGCGTGCAGTCAGCACATCGTGCTATGGTGAGGGTCACAAAACTGGCAATGGGGCAAATTGTACTATGGCAAGTCAAGTGAAGTGGCACTGCCACGGTTTCGGGGACTTCGGCGTGCAGCAGCTGTACGAGGCGCTGCAGCTGCGCGATCAGGTGTTCGTAGTGGAGCAGCGGTCGATCTACGGCGACCTGGACGGTCTGGACCAGCACGGCTGGCACCTCAGCGGCCGCGACGGCAGCGAGCGGCTGGTGGCCTACGCCCGGCTGCTGGCGCCGGGCGTCAAGTATCCGGACGCGGTGGCCATCGGCCGGGTGGTGGTCGCCCCCGATCGCCGCGGCGGCGGGCTGGGGCGGCAGCTGCTGCAGCAGGCGATCCGCCACTGCGGGCAGCGGTATCCGGGGTGCGCCATCATGCTGTCGGCGCAGGCCTCGCTGCAGCACTTCTACGAGGAGTTCGGCTTCGTGGTGCAGTCCGAGCCCTACGACGACGACGGCATCCTGCACCTGGACATGCGCCGTCACGACGCCTGAAACAGCACGGCGGCGAACGCAAGGTTGGCCGCAGTTGCCGCGGCGCGCTAGCGGTGGCGCGGCATGCCGTCGCCGCAGACGTCGTGCCAGGACATGAACACGGTGACGAACATCACCGGCAGCCACAGCAGCAGGCCAAGGCCGAAGGGCAGCAGCGCCAGCCCAAACAGCACCGCCAGGATCAGGCCGCAGTACAACATCGCGCCCCAGTTCGCCATGCCGGCGCGCGCGCTGTAGCGCATCGCCGGCAACGGCTCGCCGCCACGTAGCACGATTTCCACCGGCGCGAACCAGTAGCTCAGCGACGCGACGAACAGGCTGCCGCCCATCAGCACCATCATCAGTATCATCAGCACCGGCGAACGTTCGAACGCATGCCCGGTCTGCAGCGTGTCGCCGAACAGCAGCAACAGCAGCACCGCCATCATCATCAGCAGCACGACCAGCAGGCCGAAGTAGGCGATGCCCAGCATCACCAGCCGCTGCCAGTACGGCTTCAGCATCAGGAACAGGTCCAGCGGGCGCAGCTGTTCGCCGCGCATCGCCTTGGCGGCGGCCAGCACGAAGCCGCCGGCGAATACCGGCACCAGCACCATGCTCAGGAACTGCCCGACCACCGGCAGCGCCGCCACGGTAAGCTGGATCATGCCGTACATCGCGGCGTACAGCAGCCAGGTCAGCGGCTGTTCGCGCACCAGGAAAAAAGCATGCTGGACCCAGGCGGCACCCTGGCGAAACGGCACCTTCTGCGGCACCGGAATGGATAGAGACTCCACGACTGACAGCTCCCCTGTTGTTGATGTTGTGGTCGCCCGCCACGGCACAGTGGCGGCATAAGTGCCGGCAAACGGCTCACCATTGGCATGGTTATACCTGCTGGCAGCCTCTTTCTGCCGGAAATCACGTCATTTGCCGCGCCGCAGCCTGCGGCCAACCTTGCCTGAAAAGGCCGAATTCAGCGATAATTCCATGATTTCGCAACGGTTACCCCATCGGCAAAAGCGGTGGCGTCACTGTTGTTCCGGTTCCCTACAAATTGAGGTTCTTCCCGAATGGTCTCCCGAACCGAGCTTGCCAATGCCGTGCGTTTCCTGTCGATGGACGCGGTGGAAAAAGCCAAATCCGGTCACCCCGGCGCCCCGATGGGCATGGCGGATATCGCCGAAGTCTTGTGGCGCGATCACCTGAAGCATAGCCCTGCCAATCCAGACTGGTCCAACCGCGACCGCTTCGTGCTCTCCAACGGGCACGGCTCCATGCTCCTCTACAGCCTGCTGCATCTCTCGGGCTACGACCTTTCGATCGACGATCTCAAGAACTTCCGCCAGCTGCACAGCAAGACCCCGGGTCACCCGGAGTACGGCTACGCACCGGGCGTGGAAACCACCACCGGCCCGCTGGGCCAGGGCATCAGCAACGCGGTGGGCATGGCGCTGGCCGAGAAGATCCTCGCCGCCGAATTCAACCGCGACGGCTTCCCGATCGTCGACCATCACACCTACACCTTCCTGGGTGACGGCTGCATGATGGAAGGCATCAGCCACGAAGCCTGCGCGCTGGCCGGCACCTGGGGCCTGGGCAAGCTGATCGCCTTCTACGACGACAACGGCATCTCCATCGACGGCGACGTCGAAGGCTGGTTCACCGACGACACCCCGGCCCGCTTCGAAGCCTACGGCTGGCAGGTGATCCGCCACGTCGACGGCCACGACGCCGAAGAGCTGCAGATCGCCATCGCCACCGCGAAGAAGGAAACCGCGCGGCCAACCCTGATCTGCTGCAAGACCGTGATCGGCAAGGGCGCACCGAACAAGGAAGGCGGCCACGACGTGCACGGCTCGCCGCTGGGCAGCGCCGAGATCACCGCCGCGCGCGCCAACCTGAAGTGGGCGTACGAGCCGTTCGTGATCCCGCAGGACATCTACGACGCGTGGAACTACCGCGCCAAGGGTAGCGAACTGGAAGCCGGCTGGAACCAGCTGTTTGCCGACTACGCCGCCGCGCATCCGGAACTGGCTGCCGAGTTCACCCGCCGCATGGCAGGCGAGCTGCCGGCCGGCTGGGACGCGCATGTGGCCGCCAAGATCGCCGCCGCCAACGACAAGGGCGAGACCATCGCCACCCGCAAGGCGTCGCAAAACGCCATCGCCGCGCTGGCTGAGGTGCTGCCGGAACTGGTGGGCGGCTCCGCCGACCTGACCCCGTCCAACCTGACCAACTGGCCGGGTTCCGTAGCCGTGACCGCCGAAGCCGGCGGTAACTACATCCACTACGGCGTGCGCGAGTTCGGCATGGCCGCCATCATGAACGGCCTGGCCCTGCACGGTGGCGTGAAGCCGTTCGGCGCCACCTTCCTGATGTTCAGCGAATACGCACGCAACGCGCTGCGCATGGCCGCGCTGATGAAGATCAACCCGGTGTTCGTGTTCACCCACGACTCCATCGGCCTGGGCGAAGACGGCCCGACCCACCAGCCGGTCGAGCAGATCGCCACCCTGCGCCTGATCCCGAACATGGCGGTATGGCGTCCGTGCGACACCGTGGAATCGATGGTGGCGTGGGCCGACGCGCTGTCCGCCAAGGACCACCCGTCGTGCCTGATCTTCAGCCGCCAGAACCTGCCGTTCGTCACCCGTGACGCCGCGCAGATCGATGGCGTGAAGAAGGGCGGCTACGTGCTGCGCGATGCGGCCAACCCTCAGGCCGTACTGATCGCCACCGGCTCGGAAGTGGAGCTGGCGCTGAAGGCGCAGGAAGCGCTGGCAGCCGAAGGCATCGCGGTACGCGTGGTGTCCATGCCGTGCACCAATGCCTTCGACAAGCAGGACAAGGCCTACCAGGCCAGCGTACTGCCGGCAGGCGTGCCGCGCGTGGCCATCGAGGCCGGCGTGACCGACATCTGGCGCAAGTACGTGGGTCTGGAAGGCGACGTGGTCGGCATCGACCACTTCGGCGAATCCGCCCCGGCCGGCGTGCTGTTCAAGGAATTCGGCTTCACCGTGGACAACGTGGTCGCCAAGACCAAGGGCGTGCTCCGCGCATAACACTCAGGCCGCCCCGCACGGGGCGGCCGCACCATTATCAGTGCCACCAGACCGGCCCAAGCCGGCAGACACGGGCACCTTCCGCTTTTAAAGACATTTTTCTTGGGAGAGAAAATTATGACCATCCGCATCGCGATCAACGGCTACGGCCGTATCGGCCGCCAGGCGCTGCGCTCCATCTACGAGTACAAGCTGCGTAACGAATTCGAGATCGTGGCCGTGAACGCCTCCGGCGATCTGGCTACCAACGCGCACCTGACCAAGTTCGACACCGTGCACGGCCGTTTCGACGCCGAGGTGAGCCACGACGAGCACAACCTGATCGTCAACGGCGACGTGATCCCGTTCTTCTCCACCCGCAACCCGGCCGAACTGCCGTGGGACAAGCTGCAGGTGGACCTGGTGCTGGAGTGCACCGGCTCGTTCACTACCAAGGAAAAGTGCCAGGCGCACATCAACGCCGGCGCCAAGAAGGTGCTGATCTCCGCTCCGGGCGGCGACGACGTTGACGCGACCATCGTGTACGGCGTGAACCACGACATCCTGACTGCCGACATGACCGTGGTGTCCAACGCGTCCTGCACCACCAACTGCCTGGCCCCGGTGGCCAAGGCGCTGAACGACGCTATCGGCATCAAGAAGGGCCTGATGACCACCATTCACGCCTTCACCAACGACCAGGTGCTGACCGACGTGCGTCACAAGGACCTGCGCCGCGCCCGTTCCGCCACCGACAACCTGATCCCGACCAAGACTGGCGCCGCCAAGGCCGTCGGCCTAGTACTGCCGGAGCTGAAGGGTCGTCTGGACGGTTTCTCGGTACGCGTGCCGACCATCAACGTATCGCTGGTTGACCTGACCTTCACCGCTTCCCGCGACACCACCAAGGACGAGATCAACGAGATCGTCAAGGCCGCGTCCGAAGGCAGCATGAAGGGCACGCTGGGCTACAACACCCTGCCGCTGGTTTCCAGCGACTTCAACCACAGCACCGAAGGCTCCATCTTCGACGCCACCCTGACCAAGGTCACCGGCGGCAACATGGTGAAGGTGCTGGCCTGGTACGACAACGAGTGGGGCTTCTGCCAGCAGATGCTGAAGACCGCGCGCGCGATGTTTGCAGCAAAATAAAGCCAGACCATGCCGCCGGCCGCAAGGTTGGCCGCATGCCTGGTAGGGTGGGCCGGACACGTCCGGCCCACACCGTTGTTTGAACGGTAATGCGACGATCTGCCTGCGGGCAGATCGTCGCATTCCGGACGATGGTGGGCCGAACCGCCCACCCTACCTAGCCGAGGAGATGAAATTGCAATTCAAGAAACTGACTGACCTCCCGCTGGCCGGCAAGCGCGTGCTGATCCGCGTGGACATGAACGTGCCGCTGAAAAACGGCGTGATCGGCGACGACACCCGCATCCGCGCCAGCCTGCCGTCCATCGAACACTGCCTGAAGGCCGGCGCCAGCGTGATCCTGATGACCCACCTGGGCCGCCCGACCGAAGGCGAGCCGAAGCCGGAAGACAGCCTGGCGCCGGTCGCTGCGCGCCTGTCCGAGCTCTTGGGCCAGGCCGTGACCGTGTCCGACAACTGGCAAGCCGGCCTGCCGCTGGCCGCCGGTGACGTGGTGATGCTGGAAAACGTGCGCCTGAACAAGGGCGAGAAAAAGAACAACGAAGCACTGGGCCGCGCCTACGCCGGCCTGTGCGACATCTTCGTTAACGACGCCTTCGGCACTGCGCACCGCGCCGAAGCGTCCACCCACGCCGTGGCGCAGTTCGCCCCGGTGGCCTGCGCCGGCATCCTGCTGGCTGCCGAGCTGGACGCGCTGGGCAAGGCGCTGTTGGCACCGGCCCGCCCGCTGGTGGCCATCGTCGCCGGCTCCAAGGTCTCGACCAAGCTGACCATCCTGGAAGCGCTGGCCGACAAGGTGGACCAGCTGATCGTCGGTGGCGGCATCGCCAACACCTTCCTGCTGGCCGAAGGCAAAACCATCGGCAAATCGCTGGCCGAGGCCGATCTGGTGGACGACGCCCGCCGCGTGATCGCCAAGATCCGCGCCCGCGGCGGCGACGTGCCGCTGCCGGACGACGTGGTCTGCGCCACCGAGTTCTCCGACACCGCGACCGCCACGCTGAAGAACGTGGCCGAGGTCGGCGCCGACGACATGATCCTGGACATCGGTCCGGACTCGGCCAAGGTTCTGGCCGACATCGTCGCCAAGGCCGGCACCGTGGTGTGGAACGGTCCGGTCGGCGTGTTCGAGATCGAGCAGTTCAGCCACGGCACCC
Source organism: Vogesella margarita (assembly GCF_028548475.1). Lineage (GTDB taxonomy): Bacteria > Pseudomonadota > Gammaproteobacteria > Burkholderiales > Chromobacteriaceae > Vogesella > Vogesella margarita. The sequence continues at coordinate 136,053 of NZ_JAQQLE010000002.1, read as the reverse complement.
AGGCGCTGGGCGAGGCCATCGCCAAATCGGCGGCGTTCTCCATCGCCGGCGGTGGCGACACCCTGGCGGCGATCGCCAAGTACGGCCTGACCGAGCAGATCAGCTACATCTCCACCGGCGGCGGCGCCTTCCTGGAATTCCTGGAAGGCAAGCAACTGCCGGCGGTCGCGATCCTCGGCGAGCGCGCCTGAAAACCGGCTAACGACCTCGCGAGCTCGCGCGAGACAAGGCGAAAACGGCTGAGGAAGCGGAGTTGACATAGCGTCAATGCGCATCACCAAGTCGAATTCAACGCGGTATCGCGCGAAGCGCAGCAGGTCGTTACTGCGGCCAACGTTGGCCGCAGTAACGATGCTGTAACTTGCCGGGTACAGGCATCACGCCTAGACTCGGCAACACCCCTATTACAGAAGCAAGGAGCAGCGCCCATGGCCTTCGATACCTGGCTGATCTTCGTCGTCACCGTGTTTTTCGTGTCGGCGACCCCCGGTCCCAACATGCTGCTGGCGATGAGCCACGGCATCCGCTTCGGCCTGCGCGGTGCGCTGCCGACCATGGCCGGCCTGCTGCTGGCGCTGGGGCTGATCATGGGCGGCTCCGCCGCCGGCCTGGGCGCGCTGCTGGCCGCCTCGGAGCAGCTGTTCTCCTTCGTCAAGTACGCCGGCGCCGCCTACCTGGTGTGGCTGGGCTACCAGGCCTGGCGCGCGCCGGTGAGCGAGCGCATGGGCAGCGAAGACGACGAAAGCGCGGCCGCCGTCAGCAACTGGCAGCGTTTCCGCACCGGCTTCCTGGTGGCGATGAGCAACCCGAAGGCCTTCGTGTTCTTTGCCGCGCTGTTCCCGCAGTTCATGCGCGCCGATGCGCCGCAGATGCCACAGCTGGCTGTGCTGGCCGGCACCTTCTACGTGATCGAGAGCAGCTGGCAGGTGGTGTACGCCTTCGGCGGCGCCAAGCTCAAGCACTGGATCACCAGCCCGCTGCGCCAGCGCCTGATGAACCGCTTCGCCGGCGGCTCGTTCATGGCGGCCGGCGTCGCGCTGAGCACCGTCAGCCGCGCCTGATCCCTGCGGCCAACCTTTTTCCGCGCCGGCCACGGCGGGCGCGACAAGCATACAACTACTGGAGACTCACCCCATGGCACTCGTTTCGATGCGTCAGCTGCTGGACCACGCAGCAGAATTCAGCTACGGCCTGCCGGCCTTCAACGTGAACAACCTGGAACAGATGCGCGCCATCATGGAAGCCGCCGACAAGGTGGACGCCCCGGTGATCGTGCAGGCCTCGGCCGGCGCGCGCAAATACGCCGGTGCACCGTTCCTGCGCCACCTGATCCTGGCGGCAGTGGAAGAATTCCCGCACATCCCGGTGGTGATGCACCAGGACCACGGCACCAGCCCGGACGTATGCCAACGCTCGATCCAGCTGGGCTTCAGCTCGGTGATGATGGACGGCTCGCTGAAGAGCGACGGCAAGACCCCGGCCGACTACGCCTACAACGTGGACGTGACCCGCACCGTGGTGAACTTCTCCCACGCCTGCGGCGTGTCGGTGGAAGGCGAGATCGGCTGCCTGGGTAGCCTGGAAACCGGCATGGCCGGCGAGGAAGACGGCGTCGGCGCCGAAGGCGTACTGGACCACAGCCAGCTGCTGACCGACCCGGAAGAAGCCGCCCAGTTCGTCAAGGACACCGGCGTGGACGCGCTGGCCATCGCCATCGGCACCAGCCACGGCGCCTACAAGTTCAGCAAGAAGCCCACCGGCGACGTGCTGCGCATCGACCGCATCAAGGAAATCCACGCCCGCATCCCCAACACCCACCTGGTGATGCACGGCTCCTCCAGCGTGCCGCAGGAATGGCTGCAGATCATCAACGAATTCGGCGGCGAGCTGGGCGAGACCTACGGCGTGCCGGTGGAAGAGATCGTGGAAGGCATCAAGCACGGCGTGCGCAAGGTGAACATCGACACCGACCTGCGCCTGGCCTCCACCGGCGCCATCCGCCGCTTCCTGGTGCAGAACCCGAAGGAATTCGACCCGCGCAAATACCTGGCCGCCAGCACCGCGGCGATGCGCGACATCGTGATCGCCCGCTACGAAGCCTTCGGCGCCGCCGGCATGGCCAGCAAGATCAAGCCGGTCAGCCTCGACACCATGGCCAACCTGTACCTGAAAGGCCAGCTGGCGCAGATCGTGAAGTAAGCACGGCCTGACCATGCAAAACGCCACTCTCCGGAGTGGCGTTTTTGTTGGTGGCGTGCGGCCAACGTTGGCCGCATCAACCGGCATGCAGCCGGTCGCGGAACAGCGCGGCGATCAGGTCCGACTGGCTGATCACGCCGGCCAGCGTGCCGTCGACCGCCAGCACCGGCACATGGTGCAGGCCGCGCTCGGCGAACAGCGGCACCAGCTCCACCAGATGCAGGTCCTCGCGCACGCTGATCAGGGTGCTGCTCATGATCGCCGCCACCCGGCTGTCGCCGGCGCGGCCGCCGAGCAGGCGCGCCAGCCGTTCACGCAGCCCCTGCGGCGAGCCGTCCAGCCGCTTGAGAAAGTCCACCAGCGACACCATGCCCAGCACCTGGCCGGCGTCGGTGACCACCGGCAACGCCCGCACCTTGTGCCGGCGCAGCAGCCGCCACGCCTCCTGCAGCGCGGTGTCCGGACGCAGGCTGATCACGTCGCGCGACATGATGTCGCGGCAGCGGATGTCGCCCAGCCGGCGGCGGTAGGCGTGCATCTCCGCCAGCGTCATCACCTGTTCCAGGTCGCTGCGGCTGATGTCGAGCAGGTGGTTGAAGCCGGACAGTGCCGCTTCCATGTCCTCCTCGCGGATGCCCAGCCGCGCCAGCGGCGCCGGATCGCGGATCAGGTGGCGATTGGGCGGCGGCAGCACGCGCGGGTAGGGACGGCGCAGCAGGTAGTTGTTGAGCAGCCACGCCAGGGCCAGCATCAGCAGCGTATTGCACAACACCAGGCCGACAAAGCCGAAGCCCATCGCCTGCACCGCCGGGCCGCCGACCACCGCGTTCAGCGCGATGGCGCCGCCCGGCGGGTGCAGGCAACGCAGCGCAATCATGGCGAAGATGGCCAGTCCCACCGCGAGGCCGGCCGCCAGCGCCGGCTGCGCCACGTAGTGCGCGCACAGCACACCGATGGTGGCCGACACCAGGTGGCCACCCAGCAGCGGCCACGGCTGCGCCAGCGGGCTGCTGGGCAAGGCGTACAGCAATACCGCCGCCGCGCCCATCGACGCCACCAGCAGCGGCGCCGATCCTAGGGTCAGCGCAGTGAACAGGCCGGTCAGCGCGATGGCAAACAGGGCGGCAGCGGCCACCAGCAGCTGTTCGCGCCGGCCGATCACCAGCGGCTCCGGCCACCAGCGTTCCAGACGCCGGCGCAGTCCGGCCGGCAACAAGGCAAGAGATGTCATCATCCCGCCATTGTATTTGAAGATGTATTTGGTTTGCCACTTTATAGCCGGCCGCCGCCACTTGGCCGGCGCCGCCGCGCTGCGTACACTATGCCGATGAGCGAACTTTTCTCCCCCCTCGAATGGGTCTTCGTGATCATTCTCGGCCTGGTACCGCTGGCCGGTATCGTGTTCCACCTGTGGATCATGCTGCTGCGCCCGCCGAAGCAGCCGCCAACCGACGCGCCCCCGCCGGCACAGGACCGCGAGCAGCCCTGACACCGCGCCTCTCGTCCGGCTTTGCATTGGGCATCCGCAGCCGCTAGCATGAATGCATGCCGGCAACGGTGCCCAAGGAGAGCAAGATGGCAATGGACGTGATCGACTACCAGATCTTCGGCGACGACATGCAGTACGTCGAAGTGGAGCTGGACCCCGGCGAGGCCGCGGTCGGCGAGGCCGGTGCGCTGTACTACATGGAAGACGATGTCAGCATGGACACCATCTTCGGCGACGGCTCGGCGGCGCAGAGCGGGCTGATGGGCAAGCTGCTCGGCGCCGGCAAGCGGCTGATCACCGGCGAATCGCTGTTCACCACCGTCTACCTCAACCAGGGCCAGCGCAAGCGCCGCGTCGCCTTTGCCGCCAGCTATCCCGGCAAGATCGTGCCGGTGCACCTCCTGGAGCTGGGCGGCACGCTGTACGCGCAGAAGGACAGCTTTCTCGCCGCCGCCAAGGGCGTCAGCCTCAGCCTCGCGTTCCAGAAGAAGATCGGCACCGGCCTGTTCGGCGGCGAGGGCTTCATCATGCAGAAGCTGGACGGCGACGGTTACGTGTTCCTGCACGCCGGCGGCACGCTGACCAGCCGCCAGCTGCAGCCGGGCGAGGTGCTGCGCGTCGATACCGGCTGCGTGGTGGCCTACCAGCCGACGGTGGATTTCGACATCGAGTACGTCGGCAAGCTGAAGTCGGCGCTGTTCGGTGGCGAAGGCCTATTCTTCGCCAAGCTGACCGGTCCCGGCCGCGTGTGGCTGCAGTCGCTGCCGCTGTCGCGGCTGGCCGACCGTATCGTCGCCGCCAGCCCCAAGGCCGGCGGCGGCAGCAGCGAGCAGGGTTCGCTGCTGGGCGGGCTCGGCAACATCCTGGACGGCAAGGACTGAAGCGCGGCCAGCGCCTGCATGAAAAAAGCCCGGAGCACGCTCCGGGCTTTTTCGTCGACGGCAGGCTTACTTGCCGGACGGCACACCGACCTTGGCGCGGCGCGCCTGGACCGCGTCGGCCAGCGTCTGCAGCAGCGCCTCGGTATTGTCCCAACCGATGCAGGCGTCGGTGATGCTCTGGCCGTAGGTCAGCTCGCAGCCCGGTTTCAGATCCTGACGACCCTCCACCAGGTGGCTTTCCACCATCACGCCGAAGATGTGCTGGTCGCCGGCCGCCAGTTGCGCGGCGACGTCCTCGCACACTTCCATCTGGCGACGGTAGTCCTTGCGACTGTTGGCGTGACTGAAGTCCACCATCAGCTTCTGCGGCAGGCCGACGGCGGCCAGCTCGGCGGCGGCGGCCTGCACATAGCGGGCCTCGTAGTTTGGCTCCTTGCCGCCGCGCAGGATCACGTGGCAGTCCGGGTTGCCGCCGGTCTCGACGATGGCGGAGTGGCCGGTCTTGGTCACGGACAGGAAGTGGTGCGACACGCTGGCGGAGCGGATGGCGTCCACCGCGATCTTCAGGTTGCCGTCGGTGCCGTTCTTGAAACCGACCGGGCAGGACAGGCCGGAGGCCAGTTCGCGGTGCACCTGCGATTCGGTGGTACGCGCGCCGATCGCACCCCAGCTGATCAGGTCGGCCAGGTACTGCGGCGTGATCATGTCCAGGAATTCGGTGGCGGCCGGCATGCCCATACTGTTCAGGTTCAGCAGCAGGCGGCGCGCCAGGCGCAGGCCGGTGTTGATGTCGTAGGACTCGTCCAGGTGCGGATCGTTGATCAGGCCTTTCCAGCCGACGGTGGTACGCGGTTTTTCGAAGTAGACGCGCATCACGATCTGCAGCTCGCCAGCGTACTTCTGGCGCAGCGGCAGCAGCCGGCGCGCGTATTCTTCGGCCGCGGCCGGATCGTGGATGGAACAGGGGCCGATCACCACCAGCAGGCGGTCGTCCTCGGCACGCAGCAGACGGGCAATGTCACGACGGGCGTTGAAGATCAGCTCGGCAGCGGATTCGTTGATCGGCAGCTCGTACAGGTGAGCAATCGGCGGGAGCAGTTCTTTGATGTCGCGGATTCTGACGTCGTCGGTCTGGCGGTGCATTGCTGTGTCCTTGGTTTCTTTTGTTTGCATAGCAACATTACCCGCTTCACCCAGTCATGCCAAGCCCCAAACCGCATCATGACCGGCGATTTTTTTGGCCACGTCCGCCCTGGCCGCCGCGGCATGAGCTGCCAAGCCCAAGGCCTGAAAACGGCACCATTGGAATATCATTCCAAAACAGATGCCAATAAAAACAAAAAGCACCCAAGAGGGTGCTTTTGTCGGGCAATGCGGCCAACCTTGGGTTCAGTCGGCGTACTGGCGCTTCATGCGTTCTCGACGCTCCTGCGCTTCCACCGACAGCGATGCCGTCGGACGGGCCAGCAGACGCTTGAGGCCGATGGGCTCGCCGGTGTCTTCGCAATAGCCGTAGCTGCCGTCTTCGATCAAACGCAGGGTGGACTGGATCTTCTGCAGCAGCTTGCGCTCGCGGTCGCGGGTGCGCAGCTCCAGCGCGTACTCTTCTTCCAGTGTGGCACGATCCGCCGGATCGGGCGTGGCTTCCTGCTCCTGCAGGTGGCTAGCCGTGGCACTGGCGTTGCTCAACAGCTCTTGTTGCATGTTCAACAAGCGCTCCTTGAAGAACTCAAGATGGTCGGCGTTCATGTAGTCATCGCCGGACCAGTTGATGATGTCTTGTTCAGTCAGCTTGGCCATAGTTTGATGCTTCCAGCTATAAAGTTGTGGCAACAGGCGTGGAAGATTACCGACGGCATAAGGAAAGTGCAACACAATCCGTACGCCATTTCCAGCACAACTGTCTTTTATCTTGTGTATATAGTGCCGAACGGGGGTGAACTCAAGAGGGCAGGCCAATTAAGGTCGGAGTTAAGACATTGGCAAGAAACACGAAAAACGGCGCGGCGACTGATCGGCCCCGCGCCGGTACGACAAAAGCGCCTGACGGCGCTTTCATGTTGCATAAAACGTGATTACTTCTGGCTCAAGACCCACTTCACCAGCGTTTTCAGATCGGCATCGCTGACCTGCGGATGAGCCGGCATCGGGATCGGCCCCCACACGCCGGAACCACCGGCCTTGACCTTGGCCACCAGTTTGGCTTCGGCACTCTTGTCGCCGGCGTACTTCTTGGCGACATCCTTGTAGGCCGGGCCGACGATCTTCTTGTCGACCGAGTGACAGGCAACACAGGCGTATTTCTGTGCCAGCTGCAGGTTGGCAAAAGCGGGGGTGGCCAGCACGCCCAGGGCCACAGCGGCCAATAGCATTTTCTTCATGCAACGTTCTCCACAGGATCAAACCCCTGCCCTGGCTCCGTCGCCAGGCAGGGCGACTCCACTTGATAACCGAATGCTCATACTGCCATCTTGAGTTGCATCAAGAAAGACATTTCCAGCATCCGGACCGGCAACATCAGGATCACCTGGATCACCAGCAACAGCACCAGCGGCGACAGGTCGACGCCGCCGATCACCGCGCGCTGGAACGGGCGCAGGTAGGGGCGGGTCAGCGCCTCCAGCACCGGACGCAGGCCGTTGTAGGGATTGACCCAGCTGAGAATGGCCAGCACGAATACCGCGCCCATCAACAGGTACAGCGACAGGCGGAACACGTCGAGCACAGCCAGCAGCGTCAGCGCCAGCCAGCTCTGCGGATGCAGCAGGTCGTAGGGCAGCGGGTTGAGCAGCAGGATGCAGACCAGCGCCAACAGCGATACCGCCCACGCCAGCACCATGGTGGCGGTGTCATAACTGCGCCACGCCGGAATCCAGCGCCGCAAGGGCAACACCGCAAAATTGCTGACCGCGATCACGAACTGGGTCAGCGGGTGCTTGAACGGCGCCCGTGCCACCTGCAGGTAGAAGCGCATCAGCAACACCAGCACGAACAGTTCGCTGATGGTCTTGATCAGGAATTGCAGCGTTTCCAGCAGCATCATTCGCCGTCCTTGCTCAACAGGTCACCCAGCTCCACCGAGCGGGCGCGGCAATCCAGCGCCCCGGCGATGATCGCCGCCTTGACGCCCTCGGCCTCGAAACGGGCGATGGCGCGCTCGGTGGTCCCGCCCTTGGACATCACGTTGGTGCGCAAGGTTGCCACCGGCAGCGGGCTTTGCTTGGCCAGCTCCACCGCGCCCTCGAAGGTGCCCAGCACCAGCGCCCGCGCTTCCTGCTCGCTGAAGCCGACCTGGCAGGCGCCCTCGATCATGCTCTCGATAAAGTAGAACACGTAGGCCGGGCCGCTGCCGGAGACGCTGGTGATGTCGTCGATGCCGCCCTCGGTCTCCAGCCAGCTGGTGATGCCGACCGCCTGCATGATGCGTTCCGCGGTACTGCGATCCGCCTCGCCGACATCGGCGGCGGCGTACAGCCCGGACACACCCTTGCCGACCATGGCCGGAGTGTTGGGCATCACCCGCACGATGCGCGAGCTGCCCAGCCAGCGGCCCAGCGCCTCCAGCCGCACCCCGGCAGCAATCGACACCACCAGCGCGCCGTGCAGGCGCGGTGCCAGTTGCTGGCACACCGCCTGCAGCGCCTGCGGCTTGACCGCCAGCACCACCACCTCGTCGGCGGCAAAACGCTCCGGCAGGGTCGCCAGCGCGGTGACACCGAACTCGGTCTGCAGGCTGGCGCGCTTGTCTTCGTGCAGCTCCACCACGCTGATCTGCTGGCCGGGCTGCTTGCAGAGTCCGGAAATGATGGCGGAGGCCATATTGCCGCCACCGATGAACGTGATACGCATGGTTTTCCCCTGGTTCTTGTTGCTTCGCCCGCTGGCGAAGCCTGATTGGACGGTTAGCCGTAGTGGCGCGCGCCGAAGATCGCGGTGCCGACGCGCACCATGGTGCTGCCGGCGGCGATCGCCGCCGCCATGTCGCCGGACATGCCCATCGACAGCGTGTCGGTGGCGATGCCGGCCGCCGCCAGCTGCTGCTGCAGCGTGGCCAGCACGCCGAAGCGTGCGGCCAACGTTGCCGCATCCTGCGTCGGCTCCGGAATGCACATCAGCCCGCGCAGGCACAGGCCGGGCAGGGCGGCGATGGCCTGCGCCAGCGGCAGCACCTCGTCCGGCGCGCAGCCGCTCTTGCTGTCCTCGCCGGAGACGTTGACCTGGATGCAGACATTCAGCGGCGGCAGGGTCGCCGGGCGCTGCGCCGACAGTCGTTCGGCGATCTTCAGCCGTTCCACCGAATGCACCCAGTGTGCCAGCTCCGCCACCGGCCGCGTCTTGTTCGACTGCAGCGGGCCGATGAAATGCCACTCCACCGCCAGGTCCTGCAACTCGGCGGCCTTGGCCTGCAGCTCCTGCACGTAGTTCTCGCCGAAGCGGCGCTGGCCGGCGGCGTAGGCTTCGCGCACCGCCGCAGCCGGGAAGGTCTTGCTCACCGCCAGCAGGGTCACGCTGCCGGCGTCGCGACCGGCGGCCTGTGCCGCACTGCCGATCGCCGCCTGCACCCGCTGCAGGGCGCTGCTGATATCTGTCATCGTCTGCTCGCTTTCTCTCCCGCCGGTGGCCGTGGCCTCAGTGGGCAGCGACACCCGGCGGCGTTACAATCGTCCGCACCGATTCGATGAACCCGGCATTGTTGCGGACGCGGAGAAATTATATGGAAATTTCCGAACTTCTGGCCTTTACGGTCAAAAACAAGGCATCGGACCTGCACCTGTCGTCCGGCTTGCCTCCGATCATACGGGTACACGGCGACATCCGCCGCATCAACCTGCCGCCGATGGCGCACCACGACGTGCACGACATGGTGTACGACATCATGAACGACCACCAGCGCAAGGCCTTCGAAGAGTCCTTCGAGTGCGACTTCTCCTTCGAGCTGCCGGGCATCGCCCGCTTTCGCGTCAACGTGTTTCTGCAGAACCGCGGCATCGCCGCGGTGTTCCGCGTGATTCCGTCCAAGGTGCTGTCGCTGGAGGATCTCAACGCGCCGAAGATCTTCCGCGAAATCTCCGACCTGCCGCGCGGCATCGTGCTGGTCACCGGCCCGACCGGCTCCGGCAAGTCCACCACGCTGGCGGCGATGGTCGACTACATCAACGAGAACCAGTATTCGCACATCCTGACGGTGGAAGACCCGATCGAATTCGTGCACGAAAGCAAGAAGGCCCTGATCAACCAGCGCGAGCTCGGCGCCCAGACGCAGAGCTTCGCCAACGCGCTGAAGAGCGCGCTGCGCGAGGACCCGGACGTGATCCTGGTCGGCGAGATGCGTGACCTGGAAACCATCCGCCTGGCGCTGACTGCGGCCGAAACCGGCCACCTGGTGTTCGGCACCCTGCACACCAGCGGCGCTGCCAAGACCGTCGACCGTATCGTCGACGTGTTCCCGGCCGGCGAAAAGGAAATGGTGCGCGCGATGCTGTCGGAAAGCCTGCGCGCGGTGATCTCGCAGACGCTGCTGAAGACCAAGGACGAGAGCGGCCGCGTCGCCGCCCATGAAATCATGATCGGCACCCCGGCGATCCGCAACCTGATCCGCGAAAACAAGATCGCGCAGATCAACTCGATGATCCAGACCGGCCAGCAGTACGGCATGCAGACCATGGACATGTGCCTGCAGGAACTGGTGCGGCGCAATGTGGTGTCGGTCCAGGACGCCCGGCAAAAGGCGTCCAACAAGGACGCGTTCTAAACGAGGTAGTAGCGTATGGAAAAAGACCAGGCATCACGATTCATCCACGATCTGCTCAAGCACGCGGCCAGCAAGAACGCCTCCGACATCTTCATCACCTCCGACTTTCCGCCGGCGATGAAGATCGACGGCAAGATCACGCCGGTGGCGCCGCAGGCGCTGACCGGGCAGCACTGCAAGGAGCTGGTGCGCTCGGTGATGAACGACCGCCAGATGGAGGAGTTCGAATCCAGCTCCGAGGCCAACTTCGCCATCAGCCCGCCCGGCATCGGCCGCTTCCGTGTCAGCGCCTACATGCAGCAGGGCAAGGCCGGCATGGTGCTGCGCAAGATCAACACCGAGATCCCGACGCTGGAGCAGCTGAACATGCCGGTGGTGCTGCAGGACGTGGCGATGATCAAGCGCGGGCTGGTGATCTTCGTCGGTGGCACCGGCTCCGGCAAGTCCACCTCGCTGGCGGCGCTGGTGGACTGGCGCAACAGCAATGCGGCCGACCACATCATCACCCTGGAAGACCCGATCGAGTACGTGCACCAGCACAAGAAGAGCATCATCACCCAGCGCGAGATCGGCGTGGACACCGAGAGCTGGGAGGTGGCACTGAAGAACACACTGCGCCAGGCGCCGGACGTGATCCTGATGGGCGAGATCCGCGACCGCGAATCGATGATGTACGGCCTGCAGTTTGCCGAAACCGGCCACCTGTGCCTGGCCACGCTGCACGCCAACAACGCCAACCAGGCGCTGGACCGCATCCTCAACTTCTTCCCGGAGGAGCGTCACCAGCAGGTGCTGATGGACCTGTCGCTGAACATGCGCGCCATCGTATCGCAGCGGCTGATTCCGCTGAAGCAGGTCAAGGGCCGTGTGGCGGCGGTGGAAGTCCTGCTCAACAGCCCGCTGATCGCCGACCTGATTTTCAAGGGCGAGGTGTCCGGCATCAAGGAGGTGATGGGCCGCTCGCGCGAGACCGGGATGCAGACCTTCGACCAGGCGCTGTTCGAGCTGTACGAAGGCGGCCAGATCAGCTTCGAGGACGCGCTGCGCAACGCAGACTCGGTCAACGACCTGCGCCTGAAGATCAAGCTCTACGGCGAGGAGAGCAAGCACAGCGATCCGCTGAGCGGGATCGACCACCTCGACATCGTGTAAACAAAAGGTTGGCCGCAACGGCTTGCGGCCAACCTTGCCGTGCCCCGCCGCTCAGGCGGGAACGTCGTCCTGCCACATCTTGCGCACCCACTCCAGCGCTTCCAGCTGCACCTGGTTGAAACTGTCCGCCGCCAGCGTCGGCAGTGGCGTCGCCGTCTCGCGGCATTCGGCCAGCTCGGTCTGCGCCAAGAGCTCGCCGAGCATGCCCTGCCGGTACAGCAGCGCCTGCAGCACCTTGTCGCGCAGCGCCAGCGATGCCACCAGCGACTGCATGCTCATGCCCAGCAGGCTGTCGGCCAGCGACAGGATGCCGGTCATGAACGCCTCGTCGCGCTCGGCCGGCGGCGCCAGCAGCTCCATCATGCGGCCGCGCACCGCCGCCATCTCCAGCAGCGGGCTGGGGCCGCTGCCTGGGCGACAATCGGCGGCGAACAGGATGACCAGCGCCCAGCGCTTCAGCCGTGAGGAGCCGAGCATGGTCAGCGCCTCGCGGATGGAGCGCACCGGGCGGCCGTAGTTTTCCGCCGCGTTGACCAGCTTCAGCAGGCTGACCACCATGTCCGGCGCCCCCTTGAACGCCTCCTCCAGCGCCAGCAGCTCGGCGTCCTGCATCACCAGCCCCAGCAGGCGCAACATCAGCGCGCGGTGCGGATGGGCACGCTGCTGCTGCATGACGGTCGGCTTGGCGAAGAAGTAGCCCTGGAACAGGCGGATGCCCAGCTCGCGGCAGCGTTCGAACTGCTCGTAGCTGTCCACCTTTTCCGCCAGCAGCTGGCCGCGATAGCCCTGCAGCCGCTGCAGTAGCGCCGGCAGCCGTGCCAGCGACACCTGCTGCAGGTCGATCTTCAGGTAGGCCACCAGCGGCAGCATCGCCTGGATTTCCGGGGTGATGTCGCTGACGTCGTCCAGCGCCAGCCGGTAGCCGCGCGCCCGCAGCTCGCGGCAGCGCGCGCGCACCGAGTCGTCCAGCGGTACGCTTTCCAGGATCTCGATGATGATGCTCTCCGGCGGCAGCAGGTCCAGCATCGGGCTTTTCAGCAGCCGTTCATTGACGTTGATGAAGCCGGGGCAGCCTTCCAGCACCCGCGACATGCCCAGATCGATGAAGGTGTGGCGGATCACCGAGGCGGTGGCGCTGACGTCATCGAGGAACTGCGCGCGGTTTTCCGGTCCGGAGCGGAACAGCAGCTCGTAGGCGACGCGCTGCTGCTGGACATCGACAATCGGTTGGCGGCCAAGATAGATGGTGGTGTGCATGTCGGCGATATTAGCGGATGCCATCGTCAAACAAAACCGCGATCATGACCGGCATATGTCAGGCATGATCAAGCGCAAGCCTGACGGGGGAAAAAACCACACCCGCGGGCGCGGGTGCAAAAAACGCCACCGCAAGGGTGGCGTTCCATGTGAAACGTTGGCCGCAAAGCCTGCGGCCAACCGTGCACTCAGTGCTGCAGGATCTTGGACAGGAACTGGCGCGCGCGCTCGGAGCGGGCGTCGATATTGCCGAAGAATTCCTCCTTCTCGCAGTCCTCGACGATGGCACCGCGGTCCATGAAGATCACGCGGTTGGCCACCTTGCGCGCGAAACCCATCTCGTGGGTCACACACATCATGGTCATGCCTTCGTGCGCCAGTTCCACCATCACGTCCAGCACCTCGTTGACCATTTCCGGATCCAGCGCCGACGTCGGTTCATCGAACAGCATCGCGATCGGGTCCATCGCCAGCGCACGGGCGATCGCCACGCGCTGCTGCTGGCCGCCGGACAACTGGCCGGGGAACTTGCCTGCGTGTGCCTTCAGGCCAACGCGGTCGAGATAGTGCATGCCCTTCTGCATTGCCTCGTCCCGGTTGCGGCCGAGCACGCGCTGTTGCGCGATGGTCAGGTTCTCGGTGATCGACAGGTGCGGGAACAGCTCGAAGTTCTGGAACACCATGCCGATGCGGGCGCGCAGCTTGGGCAGGTCGGTTTTCGGGTCGCCGACCGACACGCCGTCGACGAAGATCTCGCCCTTCTGGAACGGCTCCAGCGCGTTGACGGTCTTGATCAGTGTGGACTTGCCGGAACCGGACGGGCCGCACACCACCACCACTTCGCCTTTCTTGACGTTGGTTGTGCAATCGGTGAGTACCTGGAAGTCACCGTACCATTTGCTGACGTTCTTGATCTCGATCATGCTCATACTGCCAACCTCTTTTGCAGACGCTTCACCAGAGAGGACGCGCCGAAACTGATAACAAAGTACACCGCACCGGCAAAAATCAGGAACTCGTGCGATTGCCCCATGATGTCGCCGCGCGCGCGCGCGGCATTGAGGAAGTCGATCAGGCCGACCGCATACACCAGCGAGGTGTCCTGGAACAGGATGATGGTCTGCTGCAGCAGCAGTGGGGTCATCTTGCGGAACGCCTGCGGCAGAATGATCAGGCGCATCGCCTGGCTGTAGGTCATGCCCACGGCGTAGGCGGCGTTGATCTGTCCCTTGGAGATCGACTGGATACCGGCCCGCACGATCTCGCAGTAGTAGGCGGCCTCGAACATCACGAACGCCACCAGGCAGGAGGTGAACGCGCCGACGGCGACGAACTCGCCGGTGATCCAGTTCAGAATCATCGGCACCGCCAGGTAGAACCAGGTGATCACCAGCAGCAGCGGGATGGAGCGGAAGTAGTTGACGTAGGCCTTGGCCAAACCGGACAGCATGGCGTTGCTGGACATGCGCGCCAGTGCCAGCACGGTACCGAGGGCGATGCCGCCCGCGACCGCCAGCACCAGCAGCTGCAGCGTCAGCTTCATGCCGTCCCACAGGCTGGGCAACGACGGGATAATCTGGCTGAAATCCATTATTTGGCCCCTCCCATCATGCCGGGAATGCGTACTTTCTTCTCGACCAGGTTCATCAGCGCCATCAGGCTCATGTTGAGCACGAAGTAGATCACCGTGGCCAGGGTAAACGCCTCAAAGATGTTGGCGCTGAATTCCGCGGTCTGCTTGGTCTGCGCCAGCAGTTCCATCAGGCCGATCAGCGACGCCACCGAGGAGTTCTTGAAGATGTTGAGGAACTCGCTGGTGAGCGGCGGGATGATGATGCGGAACGCCTGCGGCAGCAGCACGTGGCGATAGGTCTGCCCGATGCTGAAACCGACGGCCAATGCGGCAGCGCTCTGGCCCTTGGGCAGCGCCTGGATGCCGGTACGCACCTGCTCGCACACCCGCGCCGCGGTAAACAGCGCCAGACACACCACCACCGAGACATAGGCCGAGGTCGCCGGGTTCAGGTCCTGCTTGAACCAGGTCTGCAGCGGCTCCGGCAGATAGTCCGGCACCACGAAATACCACATGAACAGCTGTACCAGCAGCGGCACATTGCGGAACAGCTCGACGTAGCCGGTGGCAATCGCCGGCAGCGCCTTGCCCGGCAGGGTGCGCATCACGCCCAGCACCGACCCCAGCAGCAGGGCGATGATCCAGGCGACGAGCGCCACGGCAATGGTCCAGCCCAGACCGGAGACGAACCAGTCGAGATAGATTTCGCTGCCGATGCCTGTGGACTTGAAGAAGATGTTCCAGTCCCAGTTGTAATTCATAGACGTCTCCAAAAGAAAAGGGGCGCCAGCAGCGCCCCTCCGGGAGCGGGTTGCCGGGTGTTGCCACCCGGTCCCGGTCTCGTTTCACGCTTGTGTCAGAAAACCCGCTCCGTCATTACCGACAAGCTGCTTACATTTCCTCGGCAGACTTGTCTGTCGGCTTGGCCACCAGCGACTTGAATTCGTCGGACATCGGGAAGTTCAGATTCAGGCCTTTTGGCGGTACCGGTGCCATGAACCACTTGCTGTAGATCTTGTTCACTTCGCCGGACTTGAAGGTAGCCTTGAGCGCGTCATCGACCACTTTCTTGAAGGCCGGATCTTCCTTGCGCATCATGCAGCCGTAGATTTCGAAGGACTGCGGCTTGCCGGTCACCACCCAGTTGCCCGGGTTCTTGGCCTTGGCCATTTCGCCGTACAGCAGCGCATCGTCCATCATGAAGGCGACGGCACGACCCGACTCCAGCATCAGGAACGATTCGCCGTGATCCTTGGCGGAGATGATGTTCATGCCCATCTGCTTCTCGGCGTTCATCGCCTTCAGCAGGCGCTCGGAAGTGGTACCGGCGGTGGTCACCACGTTCTTGCCCTTCAGGTCCGGGAAGTCCTTGATGCCGGAAGTCTTGGCGGTCAGCAGGCGGGTGCCGATCTCGAAGATGCCAACGGAGAAGGCCACCTGTTTCTGGCGCTCCAGGTTGTTGGTGGTGGAGCCGCACTCCAGATCCACGGTGCCGTTCTGTACCAGCGGGATGCGGGTCTGCGAGGTCACCAGGTTGTAGCGCACCTGCAGGTTAGGCATCTTCAGCTGTTTCTTCACGGCTTCGACCACCTTCAGCTGCAGGTCGTGCGAGTAGCCGATCGGCTTGGTCGGGTCGTTCGCCAGGTAGGAGAACGGGATCGAGGCATCACGGTGACCGAGCACGATCACGCCGGAGCTCTTGATCTTGTCCAGGGTACCTTCGGCCATGGCCGGAGCGGCAAAGGCGGAAGCGATGACAGCAGTAGTCAGCAGACGAGTCGTAAAGCGCATTGGTTTCTCCATTTTCTCTTGGGTTTTGCTGCTTTTATCAAGCCGTACCGGCTGGGTATGGCCCGGAAACCTGGCACCACCAGTACAGCGGTGCCGGTGGGCAATCAGCTCATCGGGGTGAGCAATTGCCGCAAAAACTGTTGTGCCCGTTCGTGTTGCGGGTTCTTGAAAAATTCTTCCGGCGGCGCCTGTTCCACGATCTTGCCGTGGTCGATGAACACCACCCGGTCAGCCACTTCGCGGGCAAAGCCCATTTCGTGGGTGACCACCATCATGGTCATGCCGGATTCGGCCAGATCCTTCATCACCTTCAGTACTTCACCGATCATCTCCGGGTCCAGCGCGGAGGTCGGTTCGTCGAACAGCATCACCCGCGGTTCCATCGCCAGGCCGCGGGCGATGGCCACGCGCTGTTGCTGGCCGCCGGACAGCTGCGCCGGGAAGGCGTCCTTCTTGTGGGCGAGACCGACCCGCTCCAGCAGCGCCACCGCCTGCTTGTCGGCCGCGGCCTTGTCCATGCCCTTCACCTTGATCGGCGACAACGTGATGTTGTCCAGTACCGACAGGTGCGGGTAGAGGTTGAAGTGCTGGAACACGAAACCGACTTCGGCGCGCAGCGCGTTGAGATCGGTTTTCGGGTCGGCCACGTTCTTGCCGTCGACCCAGATCTCGCCCTCGTTGATGCTCTCCAGCTGGTTCACGGTGCGGATCATGGTCGACTTGCCGGAGCCGGACGGCCCGCACACCACCACCACCTCACCCTGCGCCACCTGCAGGTCAATCCCGTTCAATACGTGCAAGTCCTTGAACCACTTGTGGACATTGTTGAAACGAATCATCACTTTTCCTTTAATTCCTGTGCCAGCCCGCCTTACGGTGCGGCTTGGTCCGCATCATTCAAAACGGATTGTGCGGCGGCCAACCTGGTACAGCAAGCCGCAGCGCAACATGGGTCAGCCGCGCGCGGCGGCCAGATGGTTGGCCAGCGCCACATACTGCTGCACGCTCAGCGTCTCGGCCCGGGCCGTCGGGTCGATGCCCAGCGACAGCAGGGCCTCGTCATCGATCACGCCCTTGAGGTTGTTGCGCAGGGTCTTGCGCCGTTGGGCGAAAGCCTGTGCCACGATCTCCTCCAGCAGCGCCTCGTCTGTCGCCACACCACAGCGACCGGCATCAGGAATCATCCGTACCACCGCGGAATCCACTTTCGGTGGCGGGTAGAATGCACCCGGTGGTACGAGCAAGATCTGTTCCATGTCGAAACGATACTGCAACATCACCGTCAGACGGCCGTAATCCGGCGTCGACGGCGCCGCCACCATACGGTCGACCACCTCTTTTTGCAGCATGAAGTGCATGTCGGTGACGCGGTTGCCGTAGCAGGCGAGGTGGAACAGCAGCGGGGTGGAAATGTTGTACGGCAGGTTGCCGACCAGCTTGAACGGGCCGTCGCAGACGCTGCCAAAATCGAAGGCCAGCGCGTCGCCCTCGTGGATGGTCAGCCGCTTGGGCGAGAACTCGCCACGCAGGCGGCTGATGATGTCGCGGTCGATCTCCACCACATGCAAATGGTCTAAACGCTGCAACAGCGGCTTGGTCAGCGCGCCGAGGCCGGGGCCGATCTCGATCACCACATCGTTCGGCTGGGCGCCGACGGCGCTGACGATGTCCTCGATCACCTTGCTGTCCTGCAGGAAGTTCTGGCCGAAGCGCTTGCGCGGAATGTGTTTGCTCATTGCTACTTTCTGGATGAAAAACGGCGACAGTCTCGGCCGATGCTGGCGGGCAAATACTGTCGCACAAAGATAAAGTCATAACCCAAGCATAGCGGCGATCGTGCCGCGCGCCAGTACAACGCCATGATGCTGCCGCCACCGGCATGGCGTCCGGAAATCCGGACAACAACCCGCCGGTACGTACGCCTCACCGGATAAGACCCAGCATTCCCCACGCCAGCAAGGCGTAACGGCTGGCCTTGCCCAGCGTAATCCACAGCACGCAGGGCCAGAACGCCAGCCGCAGCCAGCCGGCGGCCAGCGGCAGCGCATCGCCGGCCAGCGGCACCCAGCTCAGCCACAGCGCGGCCGGGCCGAAACGCTCGAACCATGCCGCCGCCCGCGGTGGCAGCGGTTTGGGCGGCACGCAGCGCCCCAGCCACAGGCTGCTGATGCTGCCCAGCGCGTTGGCGACGGTGGCGACCAGCAGTGCCGGCCACAGCAGCTCCGGACGCTGCAACAGCAAGGCGCCCAGTGCCAGCTCGGAATTGCCCGGCAGCACGGTAGCGGACAGGAAGGCCGACGCCGCCAGGCCGCCCAGCAGCAGCCAGCTGCTCACTCAGACGGCAAACGCGAAGTCGCAGCCGGCCGCCTGGCCGACCACCGCCGACAGCGTGGCGCCGAACTCCCTACCGTCGCGCGCCGCCAGCCACTGGCCATCGCGCAGCGCGAAGTGGAAACCGCCGCTCTTGGCCGCGATCCACAGCTCCTGGTTCGGCACGTGGCGGTTGACCACCACCTTCTCGCCGCTGTCGAACTCGATTTCCAGCACATTCCCCATTTTCAGGCAGTCCAGATCCAGCTCCGCCTCATCCAGTGCCGCTTCGATGCGCGTGAAAATACCGTCGGTGAGGGTCAGGAATTCGCTTTCAGTCATGGAAAAATCCTAAAGGTTGGCCGCATGGCTTGGGGTGGGAGGCTCGCGCCTGTTAGACTGCGATTTTGCCATAGCTACCGGATTCCGTATGCGTACTGCGCTGATGTTTGTCCTTGTCGCCACCGTTGTCACCGCCTGCGGCTTCAAGGGTCCGCTGTATCTGCCGGCCCCGACCGGCCAGCAGCAGACCGCACCGTAAGCGGCCCGTGCCGGCGTGCGGCCAACCTTGCCGACGCCGGCGGCGGCCCGTAACGGGCATGATTGACCGATGCAGAAGCCGGTGCAGGAAGTGGATGACGACAAGGCGGCGGCTCGCGCGCCGTAGCTTGGCGCAGGCCTCGCCGATGCCGGTGACGGGAAAAGACGCCGGCTACGGTGCCGGCGCCACCTCCAGCCGGTTGCGGCCCTTGTGCTTGGCCTGGTACAGCGCGAGATCGGCGGCGCGCAGCGTGCGCTCCCAGTCCTGCGGCTGGTTCTGCCACGCCATGCCGAGGCTGGTGGTGACGTGCAGCAGCGGGTGCAGCGTGCTCCAGTCGTAGTCCATCAGTGCCAGCCGCAGGCGCTCGCAGGTCGCCACCGCCGCCTCCTGCGAGGTCTCCATCAGCAGCAGCACGAACTCCTCGCCGCCGTAGCGCACCACCAGATCGACCGAACGGGTGTGCAGCACCACCAGCTGCGCCACCTTGCGCAGGGTGTCGTCGCCGACAGCGTGGCCGAAGCGGTCGTTGATCGACTTGAAGTAGTCCAGATCCAGCACCACCACCGCCATGCCGTCAAAGCCGCCGTGCAGTTGCGCCAGGCGCTGCGGCCCTTCGCGGTCGAGACAGCGGCGGTTGCCGACCCCGGTCAGCGCGTCGACCAGCACCGCCTGCTCCAGCTCGTTCATGCGCGCCTCGGCCACCGATTTTTCCGCCTCTAGCCGCGCCGCGCGCAGGCGCTCGTGCTCGGCCTTCAGCCGTTCGCGCTCGGTTTCCAGCCGCGCGCTGGTGATCTCCAGCTCCTTGCGGATCGCCCAGCCCTGGGTGCTGGCGCGCTTGCCGGCCAGCGCCTGTTCCAGCTGGCGCAGGCGTTCCAGCTGCCGCAGCGCCGGCTCGAACTGGCCGCCATCCTTGTGCACGCGGTACAGCGCCTCGTGCGCCAGCACCCGCATCTCGTACTCGATCCGCTCCGCCGGCAGTGCCAGCACCCGCTCCAGCACCGCGATCGCCGCCGGCAGCTGCCCGGTGCGGTGCAGGATGATCGCTTCCGCGAGATCGGCGCGGTGCTGCAACGCGGCAAAGTCGCCGCACCGTGCCAGCTCGCGGCCCTGGGCCAGCGGCTCCAGCGCTTCGTCGTAGCGCGCGAGATCGGTGAGGATTTCCGCCAGATTGATGATGGCGCTGGCTTGCAGGTGCGGGTTGTCCGTCGTGGCCGCCAGCGTCGCCGCCTGCTGGAAGTGGTCCAGCGATTGCGCCAGCAGTGCCGCGGCCCCGGACTGGGACAGCGACTGCGCCAGCTGGCCGGCGGTGCGGTAGGTGGAGCCGAGATTGTTGATGGCGCTGAACAGCGCGACGAGGTGGCCGTGCTGCGCCGCCAGCTCGCGCGCCTGCTGCAACAGCGCCACGCTTTGCTCCAGATCGCCGACCGCGCTGTAGGTGCACAGCCCGGCGCGGTTCAGCGCCCAGCTCAGCATCAGCGGCTGCCGGCAGAGGCGGGCAGCGCTCAGCGCCTCCAGCGCGTACTTCAGGCCGTCGTGCGCCAGCCCCAGCTCGTTGCAGGCCATCGCCACCGTGCACAGCACCTCGGCGCGGGCGGCGGCATCGGCGGGCCGCTCCAGCAGCGACGCCGCTTCCAGCCCCGGCGGAATGGCGTCGGCCAGCTGGCCGAGCCGGAAGCGGTGCAGCGCCAGCAGGGCCAGCGCCTCGCTGCGCAGGTGTTCGAAACCATGCTCGCCGGCCAGCTGCAGCGCCGTTTCCGCCGCCTGCAGGCCGTGATGGTGACGGCCGCTGTTGCCGGCCTCGCGCGCGCTACGCAGCAAGCGCAACAGGGTCTGACGCTGCGATCCCGCACCGCCGGCCGCGGCTGCCGCAATGGCCGCCACAGCCGGCTGGGGACAACGCGATACGTTTACCGGCTCACAGGATTTGTCAGCGCCGATCATAAAAACCACCGGAAATTCAGATGGCTGAATTTATATACCGATTTATGGCAAGGACGTAGCAGAAGGTTGGCCGCAATGACGGATTGCCGGCGGCAAAGCGCAAAAAACAACAATCGCAGCGCAACATAAGCGCACCGCCATGACGTAAGGATTGGCGCGGCGCTGGCCGTGACGCCTCAGTCCGGCACCAGGCTCTGTGCCGCCTGCAGCAGCAGGTCCAGCGACAGCGCACCACTGGTCTGGCGCAGCGCCAGCAGCTCGTCGCGGTGCGCGCGGGCCAGCCGCTGCACCAGCTCCTCACCCTTGGGTGCCAGGCTGATCTCGACGCAGCGGCGGTCTTCGCGCCCCGGCTTGCGCACGATCAGCTGCTGCGCCTCGCAACGGCTGACCAGCCCGACCACGCTGTGGTGGTGCGACTGCAGCCGCTGTGCCAGCTCCGCTACCGTCGCCCAATCGCGCCCAGGGTAGCCGCGCAGTTGCAGCAGCAACTGGTACTGCAGCGGGGTGATGCCGTTGTTTTGCGCCAGCTCCTCGCTGAAACGCAGGAACAGGCGCAGGCGGTAGCGAAAATCGGCCAGACGCTCGAAGTCGTCCTTGGACAGCGGAGTCGGGGGGGAAGGGTTCATCGTGGCAACACCAGGCAACAAGCCCGCCAGCGTAGCAGATTTCCGCGCCGCCGCCGTGGCGGCGCGTCCGGGCGATGCCTCCGCCATGCTCAGTGCGACAGGCCGGCGTAGCACACCGGCGAGCTGCGCCGGGCGGCGTCGTGCCAGTAGTCCTGTGCCGCCAGGCGCGCCTCCAGGAAACGCGCCAGCGCCCGCACCGGGTTGTGCAGGCCGTCCTCGCCATCGTACAGCAGCACTACGCCGCCCTCGGCAGCGGCCTGCAGCAGTGCCTGCCAGCGCGGCGGGTTGGCCGCGAGATCGGCCCAGTAGGTATCGCAGAACAGTGCGTAACGCAGCGGGTCACGGCGCAGCCAGGCCTGCAGCCCCGGCGCCGGCAGCGCGCGCGGCAACCACCGTGCCCGCGGCAGGCTGCCGCGGGGCAGCCCCGCCGGCCAGCGTGCGGCAAGCAGGAACACGTTGTCGCGTTGCGCCGGGCACTGGCTGGCCGGCAGCAGCTGGATGGCGGAACTCATCTCTGAACTCATCTCGGGCGTCCTCATAGCAGTGGTACCGCGATCAGGGCCACCAGCACCGCCCACAACAGGGCGCCGACGGTGAACACGGTGTAGGCCAGCGATTCGGTGCGCACCGAGTCCTCATGCTCGAACAGTGCGTCCAGGCCGTGATAGATCAGCAGGCCGGAGGCCAGCAGCCCCAGCAGGCCGATCGCCATATTGAAGAACGGCATCGGCACCAGCAGCGACAGCGCCGACAGCCAGATCGGCAGTGGTGCCAGCGCCGCCAGCCGGTAGCAGTCGGCGTACGGCGGCCGCGCCTCGGCGTGCACCGCCATGCGGATGAAACCGGCCATCAGGTGCACGCTGAACCAGTTCAGCAGCAGGAACAGCACGATCACCGCCTGCCACTGCGCCAGCGGCACCTGCGGCGCGTACACCTCGCCGTTGAAATAGGCGGCGTACAGCAGCATGCCGGCGGCGAACAGCGAGGCCGGCAGCACGATGCGGAAGAAGGACCGGGCAGTCGAGGCATGGTGGTGGGCGATTTCGTCCCAGCCGTGATGCGAGGACAGCAACATGCGAAGCGGGGTAAGCGGGGTCATGGCGACACTCCTTGCTGACGTGGCGGACGGGCACGACGGGGCGCGTCCTCTCCTGAAATATATCGCATTACGATATAAATACAAGGCGCCAGAAGACGTAGTCGTGCCTTATCCCGGTGCAGTACGTTTTACGCCGCACCGCAGCATCACATCCCGGCCAATGGCGGCAAGGCCGGTGCCGTACTGAACCTGGCACGGCTTTTGCATTGCAACAACATTATCCTGATGGAGTCTTGCCATGCGATCCCTGCCTGCCAGCAGCAACACCCCGGTTACCAGCGATGCGGTGGTGTTCAATTACCAGCGACCGACCCGCGCGCGGCTGATCGCGCTGGGCACCGGCAGCCGACTGTGGCTGGTGGAAGCGTTCGACCCGCTGCACAAGGTGTGGGTGTGGCAGGACGAGAGCAACAATATGGAACAGGCGGTGGAAGGCGCGCGCCGGCTGAGCCTGTTCCCGTCCTGAACGGCGGCCATAAAAAAAGCGGGCCGGCTGGCCCGCTCAAACACCCTCAAACATTGCCCGTTACGCCACGGCGCCCTTGCCGGTGCGCGGTGACGCCTCGAACGCCTGCCGCAGCGTCGCCAGCTTGCCGCGGGCGCTGGCGAGGCCGGCGTCCTTGACATGGCCGAAGCCGCGAATGCCTTCGTACTGCTTGACCATCTCGGTGGCGGTGTCCAGGTTGGCCGCAGTCAGCTTGCCGCACAGCTCGTCCACCAGCGTCTCGAACTCGACGATCAGCTGCCGCTCCAGCTTGCGGTCGGCCTGGTAGCCGAACGGGTCCAGCGCGGTGCCGCGCAGGCTCTTGAAGCGGGCGATCACGCCCATCGCCTTCAGTGCCCACTGGCCGAGGTTGATCTTGCGCGGCTGGTGGCCGGTCATCCAGCTGGCACCGAAGTGGAAGGTCAGCTTCAGGTCGCCATCGAACTGCGCCGCCAGATCGCGCTGGAACACGCCGTCGCTGTACAGGCGCGCCACTTCGTACTCGTCCTTGTAGGCCAGCAGGTGGTAGTAGTGCTTCGCCACCGCCAGTGCCAGCGCGCTGCTGCCGGGCTTGGCCTGCTCTTCGGCAGCCTGCACCCTGGCTACCAGCGCCTTGTAGCGCTCGGCCAGTTTTTCGTCCTGATAGGCGACCAGCTCCTTGCTGCGATGGTGCAGCACGCCGTCCACGGTTTCACGTGGAACGAATTGCACCACCGCCGACGGCGACACCAGCGTCTCGACGCGCTGCAGGTCGTGCGCGGCGTGACGGCCCCAGGTGAAGGCGTCCTGGTTGAACTTCACCGCGGCGCCGTTCAGCTCGATGGCCTTCATGATCGCTTCCAGCGACACCGGCACCAGCCCCTGCTGCCAGGCGTAGCCGAGCATGAACATGTTGGCCGCAATGGCGTCGCCCTGCAGCGCGGTGGCGATGCGGGTGGCGTTGACCTCGGAGAAATGGCTGCCGCCGACCGATTCGATGATCGCGTCCTTCATCGCCCGCGCCGGGAAGCGCACGTCCGGGTTCTTCAGGAAGGCGCTGGTCGGCGATTCGTAGCTGTTGACCACCACGTGGCTGAAGCCCTCGCGCATCTTGGCCAGCGCTTCCTCGGCGGCGGTGACCACCAGGTCGCAGCCCAGCACCAGGTTGGCGTCGCCGGCGGCGATACGCACCGCGTGCAGCTTGTCCTGGCTGTCGGCGATGCGCACGTGCGACCACACCGAGCCGCCCTTCTGCGCGAGGCCGGCCATGTCCAGCACGGTGATACCCTTGTTGTCGAGGTGGGCGGCCATCGCCAGCACCTGGCCGATGGTAACCACGCCGGTGCCGCCGACGCCGGTGATCATGATGCCATACGGCTCGTGCAGCGCCGGCAGCCGTGGCGCCGGCAGCGCGCCCATATGGTCGAGGCCGGCCTTGTTGCCGCCGGATTTTTTCAGCTTGGCGCCGGATACCGACACGAAACTCGGGCAGAAGCCCTCGACGCAGCTGAAGTCCTTGTTGCAGCTGCTCTGGTCGATCTTGCGCTTGCGGCCGAGCGCGGTTTCCACCGGCAGTACCGACAGACAGCCGGATTTCTTGCTGCAGTCGCCACAGCCCTCGCACACGCGCTCATTGATGAACACGCGGCGGTCCGGGTCGGGGAATTCGCCGCGCTTGCGGCGGCGGCGCTTCTCGGCGGCACAGGTCTGGTCGTGGATCAGGATGGTCACGCCCTCGATCTCGCGCAGCTCCTTCTGGATGCGGTCCAGTTCGCGACGGTGGAACACCTCCACCCCCGGCGCCAGGCCTTCCTTCAGGCCGTGTGCGGTGCGGTACTTGTCCGGGTCGTCGCTGGTGATCACGATGCGGCCAACCCCTTCGGCGTGCACCTGGCGGGTGATCATCGGCACGTCGAGGTAGCCGTCCACATGTTGGCCGCCGGTCATGGCCACCGCATCGTTGTAGAGAATCTTGTAGGTGATGTTCACCTTGCCGGCCACCGCAGCGCGGATCGCCAACAGGCCGGAATGGAAGTAGGTGCCGTCGCCCAGGTTGGTGAAGATGTGCTTGGTGGTGGTGAACGGCGCCTGGCCCAGCCAGGTGATGCCTTCGCCGCCCATCTGGGTGAAGGTCTTGGTGCTGTCGCCCTCGATCCAGTGCGCCATGTAGTGGCAGCCGATGCCGGCCACCGCGCGGCTGCCTTCCGGCACCTTGGTGGAGGTGTTGTGCGGACAGCCGGAGCAGTAGTGCGGCACACGGGCGATCGCCTCGCGCGGCTGCACCAGCTGCGCTTCCTTGTCGTCGTAGAACTTCAGCCGGTCGTGGATCACCGGGCTGTCGAAGATGTTGGCCAGCCGGCTGGCGATGGCGCGCGCGATCATCGCCGGGGTCAGTTCGCCGGCGGCCGGCAGCAGCCAGTCGCCGTGCGGCAGCGCCCATTCGCCTTTCTCGGCGAACTTGCCCACCACGCGCGGACGCACGTCGTCGCGCCAGTTGTACAGCTGCTCTTTCAATTGGTATTCGATGATCTGGCGTTTTTCCTCGATCACCAGGATCTCGTCCAGGCCCTGCGCGAATTCGCGCACGCCTTCCGGCTCCAGCGGCCACACCATGCCCACCTTGAAGATGCGCAGGCCGATGTCGGCGGCCAGTTGCTCGTCGATGCCGAGGTCGTCCAGCGCCTGCATCACGTCCAGGTAGCTCTTGCCACAGGTAATGATGCCCAGGCGCGCCTTCGGCGAATCCAGCGTCACATGGTTCAGCTTGTTGACGCGGGCGTAGGCCAGCGCCGCGTACAGGCGGTGGTGCAGCACGCGCTTTTCCTGCGCCAGCGGGGTGTCCGGCCAGCGGATGGACAGGCCGTCCGGCGGCAGCGGGAAGTCTTCCGGGATGATGGTCTTGACGCGGTCCGGGCTGATGTCGACCACCGCCGAGCTTTCGATGGTGTCGGTGATCGCCTTGATCGACACCCAGCAGCCGGAGTAGCGGCTCATCGCCCAGCCGTGCAGGCCGTAGTCGATCACTTCCTGCACGCCGGACGGCGACAGCACCGGGATCATGCTGGCGGCCAGGATGTGGTCGGACTGGTGCGGGAAGGTGGAGGATTTCGCCGCGTGGTCGTCGCCGCAGATCAGCAGCACGCCGCCGTGCTTGCTGGTGCCGGCCACGTTGCCGTGCTTGATCACGTCGCCGGAGCGGTCCACACCGGGGCCCTTGCCGTACCACAGCGCGTACACGCCTTCGTACTTGGCGCCGTCGAACATGTTGACCTGCTGCGTGCCCCACACCGCGGTGGCGGCGAGGTCCTCGTTCAGGCCGGGGTGAAACACCACGTTGTGCGCCTTGAGGTATTTCTCCGCCTTCTGCATGGTCTGGTCGACGTTGCCCAGCGGCGAGCCGCGGTAGCCGGTGACGTAGCCGGCGGTATTGAGGCCGGCGGCGCGGTCGCGCTCCTGCTGCATCATCGGCAGGCGCACCAGCGCCTGGATGCCGTTCAGCAATACCTGTCCGGTAGCGGCCGTGTACTTGTCTTCCAGTTCGACATGGCGAATCGACATGGTTTCTCCTCCATCATTCTCTGTGCTTGTGGCAACGGGGGCGAGGCGCGGCCTTGTGGGCGGCGCTTGCTGGCAATCTCTATCTCTAGTTGTAGCGCCTGCGGCGTCTTTTTGTGGTGGCGGCCGGCGCGCGGATGGCGGCGCGGCTACTGGGCGCAGACTAGGTGACGTAAACGTAAACGTCAATATAATTGTCGTTTCAACGCGATAGGTGCGGCTTATGTGCCAGTGCAGCATGCGCGGCTGCTGGCGGCGGCAGAACACAGCGTTTCGCCCCCACCATTGAGTAGACCGTCGCCGGGGGGTAGAGTGCTTCCTTGACCCTGCCGCCGTCGGCCACAAGCCCGCTGCGGCCAACCTTTGCGGTGCCTCCCATGCCTACCTCCCGTCAGGAAACCTCGCGCGGCGTGCTCTATGCCGTCGGCGCCTTCTTCATCTGGGGCCTGTTCCCGCTGTACTGGAAGCCGCTGCACGACGTGCCGGCCTTGCAGATCCTGTGTCACCGCATCGTGTGGTCGGCCGTGTTCGTGGCGCTGGTCCTGCTGCTGCAGCGCAACTGGGGCTGGCTGGCCGACAGCGTGCGCGACACGCGCCGCCTCGGCATTTTCGCGCTGTCCTCCTTCCTGCTGTCGCTGAACTGGCTGATCTATATCTGGGCGGTCAACGACGGCCGCGTGGTGGAGGCCAGCCTCGGCTACTTCATCAATCCGCTGGTCAACGTGCTGCTGGGGCGCTTCTTCCTCGGCGAGCGGCTGACGCGGCCGCAGGCCGGCGCCGTCGGCCTCGCCGCCCTCGGCGTGGCGTGGATCACCATCGGCGTCGGCAGCCTGCCGTGGGTGGCGCTGGGGCTGGCCGGCACCTTCGGTGTCTACGGCCTGTTGCGCAAGCAGGCGTCGCTGCCGTCGCTGGAAGGGCTGGCGCTGGAAACCTTTCTGATGCTGCCGCTGGCGGCGGCAGCGCTGCTGTGGTTCGAATCCAGGGGCAGCGGCGGCTTCGGCCACCTCGGTGTCACCACCGACCTGCTGCTGATCGGCGGTGGTGTCGTCACCGCCATCCCGCTGCTGTTGTTTGCCAGCGGCGCGCGGCGACTGAAGCTGGCCACCGTCGGCCTGATCCAGTACCTCGGTCCCAGCATCCAGCTGCTGCTGGGCGTGCTGCTGTACCAGGAGCCGTTCGGCCCGGAACGCGCCGTCGGCTTCGCGCTGATCTGGAGCGGGCTGGCGCTGTACTCCGGTGCCGGGCTGCTGGGCTACTGGAAGCAACGCCGCCTGCAGCAGGCGTAAATCAGCATCGCGTAAAGAACATGCGGCCAACCTTGAGGCAAGGTTGGCCGCATTGCTTTTGGCCTCGGGCTTCACACTGTGTTCTGACCGCACCGCTTGTCGCCACCGCCTGCCGGCAGTAGCGTGACAGGCTCGACCGGAGAGCAACATGGCCATCACATTCGATACCGACAAGCAGCGGCTGGACCGCGACATGGTGTACCGCTACCTGAGCGGCGAATCCTACTGGGCGCGCGGCCTGCCGCGCGACATCTTCGAGCGCTCGCTGGACGGCGCGCTGTGCATCGGAGGCTACGACGAGCACGGCCGCCAGGTGGCGTTTGCGCGCGTGATCAGCGACTACGCCACCTTCGCCTACCTCGGCGACGTGTTCGTGCTGGACAGCGTGCGCGACCAGGGCACGGGCAAGGCGCTGATGGCCTTTATCCAGGCGCACCCGCAACTGCAGAACCTGCGCCGCTTTATGCTGGCCACTGCTGATGCCCACGGCCTGTACGCGCAGTTCGGCTTTGCCGCGCTCAGCGCGCCGGAGCGCATCATGGAAAAGGTGGAGCCGGACATCTACCGGCGGCTGGCCGCCGAGAGCAAGCCGGCCTGACGTGCCGGCCGCTCAGGCCCGTGCCGGTTGCTGGCTGAAGAGCTGCACCGCCAGCACGCTGGCCAGCACCGTCACCATGCCCGTCAGCATCCAGCCGTGCAGGCTTTGCCCCAGCGCCAGCCAGCCCAGGATTACCGCCGCCAGCGGGCTGAGCAGGCCCAGTGCCGATACCGCCACCGGCGGCAGCAGGCGCAGGCCGCGGAACCACAGGCCGTAGGCCAGCAGCGCGCCCACCAGCGACAGGTAGGCGTAGCCCGCCACGTTGGCCGCGGACAGCGCCGGCAGCGGCGGGTCCAGCCACAGCGCCGCCGGTAGCAGCATCAGCCCGCCCAGCGCCAGCTGCCAGCCGGTCAGCGCCAGCAAGGGCAGGCTGCTGCCCCAGCGCCGCGCCAGGTACATGCCCAGCGCCATCACCACCGCGCCGCCGGCGGCGGCCAGCACACCCAGGCCGTCCCACTGCGCGTTGCCGGCGTTCAGCAGCACCACCATGCCGGCAAGGCCGGCGCAGGCGGCCAGCAACACCAGCGGCCGCGGCGTCTGCCGCTCCAGCCCCCACAGCAGCCCCATCATCAGCAGCGGCTGGATCGCGCCCAGCACCGCGGCGATGCCACCGGGCAGGCGGTAGGCGGCGACAAACAACAAGGCCTGGAAGGCGCCGATGTTCAGCAGCGACAGCAACAGCAGCCGCGGCCACTCCTGCTTTTGCGGCAGATGCCGCGTCCACAGCAACAGCAGCAGGCCGGCCGGCAGCACGCGCAGCACACCGGCGGTCAGCGGCAGGCCGGGCGGCAGCCATTGCGTGGTTACCAGATAAGTCGAGCCCCAGATCAGCGGCACGATGGCCGTCAGCAGGGTGTCGCGCCACAGGCGGGAAGCGGTCGTCACGGATTTATCTCCCATTCAAGATATAATCAGCGTATCGCCAATTTATCTTCAACTCAAGATATTTATCTTGAACACGAGCTATCTGGAGCCGCCATGGACACCCAACCCAACCCCGACGCCGTGGACGCCATCCGCGCGCAGTGGCAGCGCGAGCGCCCCGACCTCGACACCCACGACATGGCGCTGATCGGCCGCCTGGCCCGCTGCGCCGGCCAGCTGCAAAAGCGGCTCAACGACACCTTCGCCCAGTACGGCATCTGCAACTGGGAGTTCGACGTGCTGGCCACGCTGCGCCGCAGCGGCGCACCGTACTGCCTGGCGCCCACCGCGCTGTTTTCCAGCCTGATGCTGTCGTCCGGCACCATGACGCGCCAGCTGCAGCTGCTGGCCGAGCGCGGGCTGGTGGAACGGCTGCCCAACCCGGCCGACGCGCGCAGCCTGCTGGTGCGGCTGACCCCGGACGGGCTGGCGCTGGTCGAGGCGGCGCTGGATGCCCACGTCGCCAACATGGCAACCATCCTCGCGCCGCTGCCCGCCGAACCCCACGCCGCGCTCGACGCCGGCCTGCGCCAGCTGCTGGCGGTGCTGGAAGCGCCCGCGCCCTGAGCCGGCGCACGGCCGGCTCGTTCCATGCCCCAAAAGCAATGCGGCCAACCTTGGACAAGGTTGGCCGCATTGTTTCCGGGCATCTGCCGGTTTACTGGTTGGCGCGCACCCAGCGGTGCCAGTGGCCGAACAGCTCCGGGTCCAGCGCCGCGATGGCCGAGCGCTTCCACAGCGTGTCCGTCCAGTAGTCGTCGGTATTGAGGCTGGCGATGCGGCCGCCGGCTTCTTCCAGGATCACCGCGCCGGCGGCGTAGTCCCACAGCCGCTGGCCGCCGTGCAGGTACAGGTCGTAGCGGCCGGCGGCGAGGAAGCACCAGTCCAGCGTGCTGGAACCCATGCTGCGCTGGCTGCCGAACGGCGCCACGCTGCTCATGCGTGCCGCCAGCTTGCCGGAGCGCAGGTACTTGATCTCCACCGCGGCGATGGCGTCGCCCATGCTGTTGCGCGTGTTCTTCAGCGGCAGGCGGTTGCCGTTGAGGTAGGCACCCTTGCCGCGGCGGGCGTAGAACATCTCGTCGGAGACCGGGTTGTAGATCACGCCCAGCTCGCTGATGCCGTTCACCATCAGCGCCACCGAGATGGCGAAATAGGGCAGGCCGTTGACGAAGTTGGTGGTGCCATCGATGGGGTCGACCACCCACAGCCCGTCGGGATTGGCCGCCCACAGCGCGTCCTGCTCCTCGCGCGTCATTTCCTCGCCCAGCACCGGGTGCGGCAGGATCTGCGGCAGGTCGCGCTGCAGCGCCTGCTGGCAAGCGAGGTCGGCCTCGGTAAACAGCGAACCGTCGTCCTTGCGCGTCTTGCCGACGCGCAAAAAGCGCGGCATGACCTCGGTCTGTGCCACGTTACGAACGGTACGGATGACCTCGTCGACCACCTGCATGCACTTCTCCTGAGCGTCCACCGGCAGGCGGACGGGTTAACACGGTTGGCAGGCCGGCGGGCCCGCCGCTCAAGCCGTCCCCGCGGGGGCGAATCGAAAACAGTGGTTGTTGCAATTGCAGCAAAACAAGCAAAATACCGCCATCACCACAGACTTTCAACACACCATGCCCAGGTTTTTTGTTGCCACACCCCTCGCCGGCCTGCGTTCGCTGTCCCTTCCCGACCATGTCGTGCGCCATGTGCAGGTGCTGCGGCTGAAGGAAGGCGATGCCATCACCCTGTTCGATGGCCGTGGCGGCGAGTACCAGGCCACGCTCACCGCCATCGCCAAGCGCGATGCCGACTGCGACATCACCCGCTTCGACGACCACAGCCGCGAGTCGCCGCTGTGGCTGGGGCTGGCGCAGGCGATCTCCAGCGGCGACCGCATGGAGTTCACGCTGCAGAAGGGGGTGGAGATGGGCGTCAGCGTGTTCCAGCCGCTGATGACCGAGCGCAGCATCGTCAAACTGGCCGGCGACCGCGCCGACAAGCGCCTGGCGCGCTGGCAGGAAATCATCGTCTCCGCCTGCGAGCAGTGCGGGCGCAATACCATCCCCGAGGTGCTGCCGATCCTGACGCTGAAACAGTGGCTGGCGGCGAAGCCGGACGGCGACGCGCACCTGGTGCTGTCGCCGCTGGGCACGCAGCGGCTGGCCGACATCGCCAAAGCGCCGGCGCGCGCGTGGCTGATGGCGGGGCCGGAGGGCGGGCTGTCGGCGGCGGAAGAGGCGGCGGCGATCGACGGCGGCTGGACGCCGCTCAAGCTCGGCCCGCGCATCCTGCGCACCGAGACCGCGGCGCTGGCGGCGGCGGCGGCGATGCAGACGGTGTGGGGCGACTACGGCGCCTGAGCGCGCGCCCGGCGGTTACAGCGCTGCGGCCAACGTTGGCCGCAACGTCCGGCAACGAAAAACGGTGGCTGCATGCCACCGTTTTTTGTGCCCGTCCGCGAGCGGATCAGTGTCCGCTGCGGCGGTAAATCAGGCGGCGGTCGAACAGCGCCTCGTACTGGCCGAGGCGGAACTGGCCCTCTTCCGGCACCGCGCGATCGTAGTCGTAGCGCAGGCCCTGGTATTCGATCCACGCCACGATGGGCAGGCCGAGATAGCTGCCGACCGTTTCCGTGGACTTGATCACCTCGTTGTCGGCCAGCAGCAGGCCGACACGCTCCTTCGTGGTCACCGCCTCCTGCTGCTCGTCGCCGACCACCGTCGCCAGCGGCTTCAGCGGGATGCCGCGGCGGCGCAGCTGGCGCGCGTGCCACTGCATCAGCCAGCGCACCATCAGCGTCGGCAGCAGCACCGGGTGCACCTGCTTGCTGTCGTCGAACATGCACTTCACTTCGAAACGGCTACCGCACTGCGGGCATTCGGCGCGCGCCAGGATGAACACGCGGTCGACCACCATTAGCGCCACGCCGTGCATGGCCGCGGACTTGACCAGCTTCTTGCAGTGCGGGCAGTGCTTGGCAAAGCTGCTGACCTTGACGCCGCTGGGGAAGACCTGCGGCAGGAATCGATCGAGTCGATCGGGCTTGAGCATACTCGTCACGCTCCGGTGTATCAGGTAAAGCGCGATTATAACGCCGCGACGCGCAGCTGCTGCGTCAGACTGTGCGCCTCGCCGGCCGCCAGCACCCGCACATCGGCGCCGGCATTGGCCGCCTCCACGCACAGGAAGTGCTGCCAGCCGTCATCGGGCAGGTCGCCAAGGCTGGCCGCGCCCTGCTGCCACGGCGTCCACAGCACGGTACTGGCGCTGCCGCTGCTGGACAGCTGCAGCCGGCGCTGCCAGCCGCCATCCTCCAGCTGCAGCGGTGCGGCACTGGCCAGCACCGAATCGGTGGCCGCCTGCGGCGTCCAGTCGCCGTCCGGCCAGGTCTTGAACTGGCCGTCGAGCTTGTCGTGGTACGGCGCCTGCGCCACACCGTGCAGGCGCAGCTGGCGGATGTCGCTGACCGCGACATAGCTGTGCAGCGCCTGGCTCAGCAGCTGCGCTGTCTTGCCGAGGTTGCGCGTGGTCAGCGTCAGCGACAGCTGTGCCGGCGCCAGCTGCAGCGTCAGCGACGCCTGCAGCTCGCCTTCGCGCGGGCCGTTGAGGCTGAGATGGAAGCCGTCGTCGCTGCGCGCCACCGCGTTTACCGTCCACAGCGCGGTACGCGCCACACCATGCTGCGGGCGACTGCTGTCGGCAGGGTGGGGGCCGAACCACGGCCAGCACAGCGGGATACCGCCACGGATGGCCTTGCCCGGCTGCAACGTCGCCTGCGGCGACAGGTAGAGCAGCGGCTGGCCGCCGGCGGGCGTGAAGTCGAGTAGCTGGCCGCCATACAGGCTGAGCACGGCGCTGAAATCCGGGTGGCTGAAGGCGAGGCCGGGCATGCCGGGTGCCAGTTCGATGGCACGCACGCCGGCGGGCAACAGGTCGGGATGGACGGGGTGGGTCATGATGACATCCTTGCAGGCGTTGTAGCGGTGTGACGGCTACAATGCATCAGTTTCTGCCGGCTTGCCAAGCGCGTTATGCCGCCGGCGTTCTGCGTTCCAACCCTGTACCTTAAGGAGTCATGCCGTGAATTCACGCTGGATCGACATTCAAACCGCACAAGGCGAAACCTTCTCCGGCTACCTGACGCTGCCGCCGACCGGCAGCGGCCCCGGCATCGTGCTGGTGCAGGAGATCTGGGGCGTCAACGAGCACATCCGCGCCGTGGCCGAGCAGTACGCGCTGGACGGCTACGTGGTGCTGGCACCGGACGTGTTCTGGCGGCTGAGCCCGCGCGTGGATCTGGCCTATGACGACGCCGGCACGCAGCAGGCCTTCGGCTACTACCAGACGGTGGACACCGCGCTGGCCGCCAGCGACGTGGCGGCGGCGGTCGCCACCCTGCGCGCCCTGCCGCAGGTCAGCGGCAAGGTGGCGACGCTGGGCTTCTGCCTCGGTGGCCAGCTGGCGTTCCGCGCCGCGGCGTTGAGCCAGGCCGACGCGGCGGTTTGCTACTACGGTGGCGGCATCCAGCAGCACCTGGATGTCGCCGACAGGATCACCATGCCCATCCTGTTCCACTACGCGGCGCAGGACGCGCACATCAGCCAGGACATGGTGGCGCAGGTGAAAAAGGCCTTTGCCGGCAAGCCGAACGCGCAGTTTCACGACTACGCCGGCGTCGACCACGGCTTCAACTGCTGGGGCCGCCCGATGTACGACCAGCGCGCCGCGGCGCTGGCCCACGGCCGCAGCCTGCAATTCCTCGCCGAACACCTCGACTGAGGCCGCGGCGCGACCGCCCGCCAGCGGTCGCGCCTTTTTCCGTCCGTTTCAGCTTACAATCGCCGCATGAGCACGCCCAAACCCGCCTCCAAGCCGCACTACCTGCGCATCCGCGATTTCATTCTAGACGGTATCAAGAACCGCAGCTTCGCCCCCGGCGCCAAGATCCCGCCCGAGGTCGAGCTGGCGAAACAGTTCGGCGTGTCGCGCATGACCGTCAACAAGGCGATCCGCGATCTGGCCGAGGCCGGCGTGCTGCTGCGCTACGCCGGCGACGGCACCTACGTCGCCGAGCGCAAGGCGGAATCGCCGCTGCTGGACGTCAACAACATCGCCGAAGAGATCGCCAGCCGCGGCCATGCCTACCGCGCCGAGGTGCACTTCGTGCGCGAGGAGGCCGCCAGCGAGGAAGTGGCGCTGCGGCTGGCGCTGGGTGTCGGCATGGCGGTGTTCCACTCGCTGATCGTGCACTTCGAGGACGACACCCCGATCCAGATCGAGGATCGCTACATCAATCCGCAGTGGGCGCCGGACTACCTGGCGCAGCAGTTCCAGCGCGAAACGCCGAACGCCTACCTGATGCGCACCTGCCCGCTGACCGATGTCGAGCACACCGTCGAGGCGGTGCTGCCGGATGAGCAGGCACAGCAGCTGCTCGGGCTGCAGGCCAGCGAACCCTGTCTGCGCGTGCTGCGCCGTACCTGGTCCGGCAAGCACCTGGTCAGCTTCGCGCGGCTGCTGCACCCCGGCGCCGGCTACAAGCTGCGCTCGCAGACGCGGGTACGCAAATAGTAAATGTATATACATTTACGCAACAGCCAAAAAAAGGCCACGCCAGCGCGTGGCCTATTGTTTTTATTGGCTTTTTTATTACATTATCGGCCCGGCGGCTAGCCGGCCGCAACTCCCCCCGCTGCAGAAAAATCTTGACGGCCGCCTTGCGATCAACTAAATGTATATACAATTAATCGCAAAACAGCGGACACCCCATGAACAGCAGCAGCGACACCCTGTGGATCAACGCCCGTCTCGCCACCTTCGACGCGGCCAACCTTGCGCCGTATGGCGCGCTGGACGGCCACGCACTGTGGCTGCGTGACGGCCGCATCCACGCCATCCTGCCGCAGCACGAGGCGCTGGCCGCCTTTACCGGCTGCGGCGAGGTGCTGGATGCCAGGGGTGGCTGGATCACCCCCGGCTTCATCGACTGCCACACCCACCTGGTGTACGGCGGCAACCGCGCCGCGGAATGGGAAAAGCGCCTCACCGGCGTGCCGTACCAGCAGATCGCGGCCGAAGGCGGCGGCATCATCTCCACCGTGCGCGCCACCCGTGGTCTGGACGAGGACGAGCTGGCACTGGTCAGCCTGCCGCGCCTGAAGGCGCTGATGAAGGAAGGCGTCACCACCATCGAGATGAAGTCCGGCTACGGCCTGACGCTGCAGGACGAACTGAAGCAGCTGCGCGCCGCGCGCCGGCTGCAGGCGGCGCTGCCGGTGGAAGTGGCCACCACGCTGCTGTCCGCCCACGCGCTGCCGCCGGAATTCGCCGGCGATGCCGACGGCTACATCCGCCACGTGTGCGAGGTGATCATCCCCGCCGCGGCGCAGGAAGGGCTGGCCGAAGCGGTGGACGTGTTCTGCGAAGGCGTCGGCTTTTCGCCGGCACAGACCCGCTGCGTGTTCGAGGCAGCACAGGCGCATGGCCTGCAGGTGAAGGGTCACGTCGAGCAGCTGTCCAACCTGCATGGCGCCGCGCTGGTCGCCGAGTTCGGCGGCCTGTCCGCCGACCATATCGAATACCTGGACGACGACGGCGTGGCCGCGCTGGCCAAGTCCGGCACCGTGGCGGTGCTGCTGCCGGGCGCCTACTACTTCCTGCGCGAAACGCAGAAACCGCCGGTGGAGAAACTGCGCGCCGCCGGTGTGGCGATGGCGGTGTCCACCGACCTGAACCCGGGCACCAGCCCGTTCGCCTCCATCCGTCTGGCGATGAACCAGGCCTGCGTGCTGTTCGGCCTGACGCCGGAAGAAGCGCTGCGCGGCACCACCCGCCACGCGGCGCAGGCACTGGGCCGTGGCGCCACGCACGGCCAGCTGGCCGCCGGCTTTGTCGCCGACCTGCTGCTGTGGGACATCGAACATCCGGCCGAGATCGTGTACGGCCTCGGCACCAACCCGCTGACCCGCCGCGTGTTCCGTGGCGTGGTGCAGCACGAAGGATAAGCAATGACGATCGACATGAGCATGTGGAGCGGCCGCATCGACGCCGCCGAGGGCGACGCCGCCCGCCGCTGGCACCAGGTGGTGCAGCCGCTGGCTGCCGGCGCCGCCCCGGGCATCGCCATCCTCGGCTTCGCCTGCGACGAAGGCGTGCGCCGCAACCAGGGCCGCACCGGCGCTGTCGCCGGCCCGCTGGCACTGCGCAAGGCTTTGGCCAACCTGGCCTACCACCCGACACTGCCACTGTATGACGCCGGCACCATCAGCTGCGACGACGGCGACCTCGACGCCGCGCACCAAAGGTTGGCCGCACGCGTCAGCGCCATCGTCTACGCCGGCCACCTGCCGCTGGTGCTGGGCGGCGGCCACGAGACCGCCTTCGGCCACTGGCTGGGCCTCGCCGACGCGCATCGCGACAAGCGTATCGGCATCGTCAACTTCGACGCCCACTTCGACCTGCGCAGCGCGGCGGAAGCCACCAGCGGCACCCCGTTCGCGCAGATCGCCGCCGAGTGCGCCAAGCGCGGCCAGCATTTCCGCTACCTGTGCCTGGGCGTAGCCGAAACCGCCAACACCCGCGCGCTGTTCGAATCCGCGGCCAACCTCGGCGCCGAATGGCGACTGGACAGCGACATGACCGCCTGGCAGCTGGCCGATGCCCGCCACCAGCTGGCCGAGTTCATCGACAGCGTGGACGTGGTGTACCTGACCATCGACCTCGACGTATTGCCGGCGGCACAGATGCCGGCGGTGTCGGCGCCGGCCGGTTACGGCGTCGACATCAGCGTGGTGGAAGCGCTGGTCGGCAAGATCGCCAAGAGCGGCAAGCTGGTCGGCGCCGATCTGGTGGAATTCAATCCCAATTTTGACCAGGACAGCCACGGCGCCAAGGCCGCCGCGCGACTGGCATGGTCGATCACGCGCCAACTGCGGCGCTGAACGGATCACCGTCACCGGATGACAGGCCGGTGCGGACCCAAGCAGTGAATAAAACCTGACAAACAGCACAAACCAAACTAGGAGCAACTCCCATGACTGACCCACGTTTCGACGCTAGCCGCGTCATCCGCGCCCCGCACGGCACCGAACTGCACTGCAAGAACTGGATCGCCGAAGCGGCCTACCGCATGATCCAGAACAACCTCGACCCGGACGTTGCCGAGAACCCGCAAGGTCTGGTGGTGTACGGCGGTATCGGCCGCGCGGCGCGTAACTGGGAGTGCTACGACCAGATCCTGGCCAGCCTGAAAGACCTGAACGAAGACGAAACCCTGCTGGTGCAATCCGGCAAGCCGGTCGGCGTGTTCAAGACCCACGCCAACGCCCCACGCGTGCTGCTGGCCAACTCCAACCTGGTGCCGAAATGGGCGAACTGGGAACACTTCAACGAACTGGACCGCAAGGGCCTGTTCATGTACGGCCAGATGACCGCCGGCAGCTGGATCTACATTGGATCGCAGGGCATCGTGCAGGGTACTTTCGAGACCTTCGTCGAAGCCGGCCGCCAGCACTACAACAACGACCTGTCCGGTAAGTGGATCCTCACCGCCGGTCTGGGCGGCATGGGTGGCGCCCAACCGCTGGCCGCGACCCTGGCCGGTGCCTGCTCGCTGAACATCGAATGCCAGCAGAGCAGCATCGACTTCCGTCTGCGTACCCGCTACGTCGACAAGCAGGCGCGTGACATCGACCACGCGCTGGAACTGATCAAGGAACACACCGCGCGCAAGGAAGCGGTGTCCATCGCCCTGCTGGGCAACGCCGCCGAAATCCTGCCGGAGCTGGTAAAACGCGCCCAGGCCGGCGGCATCAAGCCGGATCTGGTGACCGACCAGACCTCCGCCCACGACCTGATCAACGGCTACCTGCCGATCGGCTGGACCGTGGAACAATGGAAAGATGCACAGACCAAGCCGGAACTGCACGCCCGTCTGACCGACGAAGCGGCACAGAGCTGCGCCGTGCACGTACAGGCGATGCTGGACTTCCAGGCCATGGGCATCCCGACCGTCGACTACGGCAACAACATCCGCCAGGTCGCCTTCGACAAGGGCGTGAAGAACGCCTTCGACTTCCCGGGCTTCGTGCCGGCCTACATCCGTCCGCTGTTCTGCGAAGGCAAGGGCCCGTTCCGCTGGGTGGCACTGTCCGGCGATCCGGAAGACATCTACAAGACCGATGCCAAGATCAAGGAACTGTTCCCGGACAACAAGCACACCCACCGCTGGCTGGACATGGCGCGTGAGCGCATCAGCTTCCAGGGCCTGCCGGCACGTATCTGCTGGCTCGGCCTCGGCGAGCGCCACCTGGCTGGCCTGGCCTTCAACGAAATGGTCAAGAACGGCGAACTGAAAGCGCCGATCGTGA
Source organism: Vogesella margarita (assembly GCF_028548475.1). Taxonomy (GTDB): domain Bacteria; phylum Pseudomonadota; class Gammaproteobacteria; order Burkholderiales; family Chromobacteriaceae; genus Vogesella; species Vogesella margarita. The sequence goes on along the minus strand of NZ_JAQQLE010000002.1, from coordinate 97,263 downwards.
TCGGCCGCGACCACCTGGACACCGGCTCGGTAGCCAGCCCGAACCGCGAAACCGAAGCCATGAAGGACGGCACCGATGCTGTATCCGACTGGCCGCTGCTGAACGCGCTGCTGAACACCGCCGGTGGCGCCAGCTGGGTATCGCTGCACCACGGTGGCGGCGTCGGCATGGGCTACTCGCAGCACTCCGGCATGGTGATCGTGGCTGACGGCACCGACGCCGCCGCCGAGCGCCTGGCCCGTGTGCTGGTGAACGACTGCGGCTCCGGCGTAATGCGCCACGCCGACGCCGGCTACGAGCAGGCGATTGCCGCGGCCAAGCGCTTCGGCCTCAAGCTGCCAATGATCAAGTAATCCGCGTGCGGCCAACCCGCAAGGTTGGCCGCAGCACCGACACATCTGTCGCGGCCGCTAGCCGCCGCGCAAAAGGAAAGACCATCATGACCACCATTACCATCACCCCGGGCAAGCTGACGCTGGCCCAACTGCGCCTGATCGCCCGTGACGCTTCCGTGCAGCTGGCACTGGATCCGGCCGCCCACGCCGCCATCGACGCCTCCGCCGCCACCGTGGCACGCGTGCTGTCCGAAAACCGCACCGTATACGGCATCAACACCGGTTTCGGCCTGCTGGCCAACACCAAGATCGCCGCCGACGAACTGGAACTGCTGCAGCGCTCCATCGTGCTGTCGCACGCTGCCGGTATCGGCGAGCCGATGAAGGACTCCACCGTGCGCCTGGTAATGGCGCTGAAGATCAACTCGCTGTCGCGCGGCTTCTCCGGCATCCGCCGCCTGGTGCTGGAAGCGATGATCACCCTGTTCAACAAGGGTATCTACCCGGTGATCCCGCAGAAGGGTTCCGTCGGCGCCTCCGGCGACCTGGCCCCGCTGTCGCACATGAGCGCGGTACTGATCGGCGAAGGCGAAGCCTTTGTTGACGGCAAGCGCGTACACGGTGGTGACGCCATGCGCGCCGCCGGCCTGCAGCCGATCGTGCTGGCGCCGAAAGAGGGCCTCGCGCTGCTGAACGGCACCCAGGCATCCACCGCCTTCGCGCTGGAAGGCTTGTTCGCCGCCGAAGACCTGTACGTGGCCGCCTCCGTCGCCGGCGCCATGTCGGTGGAAGCCGCCCAGGGTAGCCGCACCCCGTTCGATGACCGCATCCACCAGGTACGCGGCCACAAGGGCCAGATCGACGCCGCCGCGCAATACCGCGCGCTGCTGGGCGCCGGCTCCGAGATCGCCGACAGCCACGCCAACTGCGGCAAGGTACAGGACCCGTACTCGCTGCGTTGCCAGCCACAGGTGATGGGCGCCTGCCTGACCCAGATCCGCCAGTCGTCCGAAGTGCTGCTGGTGGAAGCCAACTCCGTTTCCGACAACCCGCTGGTCTTCGCCGACGACAACGACATCCTGTCCGGCGGCAACTTCCACGCCGAACCGGTGGCCTTCGCCGCCGACAACCTGGCACTGGCGATTGCCGAAATCGGTTCGCTGTCCGAACGCCGTATGGCGCTGTTGATCGACAGCAACCTGTCCAAGCTGCCACCGTTCCTGGTGAACAACGGCGGCGTGAACTCCGGCTTCATGATCGCCCAGGTGACCGGCGCGGCACTGGCCTCCGAGAACAAGTCGCTGGCCCACCCGGCCTCCGTCGACAGCCTGCCGACCTCCGCCAACCAGGAAGACCACGTGTCGATGGCTACCTTCGCCGGCCGCCGCCTGCGCGATATGGCCGACAACACCGCCGGCATCCTGGCCGTCGAACTGCTGGCAGCCTGCCAGGGCGTGGACTTCCGCGCCCCGAACAAGGCGGCAGACAAGCTGGAAACCGCCAAGGCCATGCTGCGTGCCGAAGTGTCGTTCTACGACAAGGACCGTTACTTCGCGCCGGACATCGAAAAGGCCTGCGCGCTGATCCAGCGTGCCGAGTACAACCGCTTCGCCATCGACGGGCTGCTGCCGTCGCTGTAAGGGTAGGGTGAGCTTGCGGCCAAGGTTGGCCGCAGGGGGATGTGAACAAGGGCAAGCCTGATGAGGGCTTGCCCTTTTGTCATTATTGAACGAGTATGATGTTTGGCTGATTGGTATGTGGTCAAGGGTAGGTTGGGTGCCTATTAACAAGTTAGTTTCTGCAAGGAGCCAAGTACATGCATTTCTTTTATCTAGATGAAAGTGGAGACTCAGGAGCAAACTTAAATGATATACAGCAACCTATATTCGTACTAGCTGGATTAAGTGTTGCAGACAAGAAATGGAACAATACAAAAGAAAGATTAGATGCAATAATTTCAAACTACTGCGGTGGAGAAATACCAGCAGGATTTGAGATTCATTCGCATGAGTTGCTCTCACCCAATGGTGAAGGTCATTTCGCTGGCCATCCCATAGCTAACCGATTACAGCTAGTAAGATCATTACTGGGATTGATTGAAGATCTTGGTCATCAAATACAATATTTTGCGATAGAAAAATCTTTACTTGCTGCTTCGAACTGTCAGTACCAAACTGTCTACAATACGAAGCACCCTTATTTACTTGCATTTGATTATTTAATTACTTACATGAACTGGCATATTAAGGAAAATTTAGGTCAGTCCGCTCGGGGGATGATCGTGCTTGACGAAAAAGAAGAACATCACGAAAGCGTTGAGCAAATCATTCAAAATAGGCGCTTTGAAGTGCCAAACAATCAAAAAATAAAATGGATTGTTGAGTTTAGCTATCCAATAGATTCGCGTAAAAACCCCATGATTCAATTGTCAGATCTAGTCGCTCTTTGTATCAGGCGTTTCCTTGAAATCGAGAAGGGTTACAAACCAAATATACCTGATGTAGTAAGGAATTTTTATGCCGAATGTTTTAACATAATTGACAAGAGGGTAAAAAGCAGAAATATTATTGAGCGAGAAGGAAGGAATCTCAATCATTTGAATAATCATTTGGTGAATTCACAATGTAAGCCGAAAGCTCAATGGCGGCGGGCCTATGGCATTCAACGCAATTAAAAAACAACTGCACCGTGGTAATTCGAGATTGTAGGCTGCTACTGAGCTTGCGAAGCCTAGCGTTTACTGCGTAGCAATAACAAAGGTTGGCCGCAAGCCGTCACGGCTTTGCGGCCAACCTTGTTTCTATCTGGTGACTCAGCTACGCTGATGTTTTTATCTGCCGCTTTCCGCGCGGCGGCGGCTCCCTTTCTTTTGCTTCGCCAAAAAGAAAGGAAGCAAAGAAAAGGCGACCCGAAGGCGCCGGAATTCCCGCAAAAACGGTCACCAGCCCGGCGCCGCCCATACGCTGCGCTCAAAAGAGGGCGGCTTGTTTCCGGGCTGGCGGCCGTTTTTACGGCCGGCACCAACGGGAGCGGGGCGCGATGGTACGGTGCCGGCTGGCGATTGAAATGGCTTGCGGCCAACCTTGTTTTTCATTCCTTGTCTCGGGTTTCGCAGCCAAAGCCGCTTTTGCCTTTGTCCGTGTCTTTCCGTGTGCTTCCGTGGCAAAAATCAGCTGCGTAGAGTCCGCCCACCCGGAGGCCCGACGTTCACCGCGTATGAACAACAAAGGTTGGCCGCCGAACAGCCGCTGTCAGACACGACAACGGCTCCCGCGGGAGCCGTGTGTGCCGTGCGCAAGGCGCGTCAGTGCATGGGCTGTTCTTCCTTGAACATCTTGCGCAATTGCGCGCGCAGTTCCGGTGTGTCCTGATAGCCGTGTACCGCAACCGCGTGTTGTACGGCGGCGGCGAGCAGTTCGTCTTCGTTGTCGGCGGCAATCGAGACGGTGCATTGCGGCGGGCTGCCGCCATGTTCGCGGCAGTCGATGAGTTTCCTGGCCATGATGGCTCCTTCACCCCTTCGGGACGTGTCCGCCAGCGGCTGGCGGCACCCCGGTTCCAGAGATGGAATTCTCCTTATCCGTTACCGAGTTATAGCACTGCCCCTGCGTTCGCGGTGTGCGCCCGGCGCAGGCTGCCCGCTGCAAAAGCCGGGCTGAAAACGGCCACGCCACGGCAAGCCGTGGCCTGGTGACGGGCAAAGGCGGACAGGGTGTCAGGAGGGCAGGTGGGCGAACTTGCCGATCGCGTCCACCACCTTCTGCACGCCGCCGCGGATCTGGGTGATGGTGTCGCCGGCGCCCTGGGTCAGTTCCACGCTGCTGCGCGCCTGGCTCAGGATGTCGTCCATGTTCAGCACCGCGGTCTTGGTCTGTTTCTGGATGTCCGCCACCATGCCGGCGATTTCGGTGGTGGAGGTGGTGGTGCGCTCCGCCAGCTTGCGCACCTCGTCGGCCACCACGGCAAAGCCGCGGCCGGTCTCGCCGGCACGCGCCGCCTCGATGGCGGCATTCAGCGCCAAGAGGTTGGTCTGGTCGGCGATGTCCTTGATGGTCTGCACGATGGAGGTGATCTGCTCGGAGCGGGCGCCCAGCTGCTGCACATTGCGCCCGGCCTGCTCGATGCTGCCGGCCATCTGCCGGATTTCGGCCACGCTTTGCTGGATATTGTGCACGCCGTGATCGGACAGGTTCTGGGTCTCCTGCCATGAGCTGTACGCCACCATCACCGTTTCGCGGTCCTGCAGCTGTTCCTGCACGCGGGCGGTGACGTCGGTCGCGAACTTGATCACGCCGATCACGCGCTCCTCGTCGTCGAAGATCGGGTTGTAGCTGGCCTCCAGCCAGCGCTCGCTGCCGTCGCGCGCCAGCCGCCGGATGCGGCCGGAGAAGTATTGGCCCTGGCCCAGCGTGCGCCACAGCTGCTGGTACTCCGGGCTGTTGGCAAAGGCGGGGTCGCACAGCAGGCGGTGCGGTTTGCCGCGCAGGTCTTCCAGCCGGTAGCCCATGGTGGCGAGAAAATTGTCATTGGCGGTGGTGATGTTGCCGTCGGGCGTGAACTCGATCACCGCCATCGCGCGGTTGATCGCGGCATTGATGGCACGGTCGTGGCGCGCGAGGGTGACGCGCTCGGTGATGTCGGTCGCGCATTTGATGAAGCTCTTCACCTTGCCGTCGCTGTCCAGCACCGGGCTGTAGGTCGCTTCCAGATGGATCGCCTGGCCGCTGGCCGTCTTGCGCTGGATGCGGCCGGAGAAGGGTTCGCCGCGGCGCAGGCGCTCCCAGAAGCGCTGGTAGTCCGGGCTGGCAGCGTAGCCGGCATCGCAGAAGAGGCGATGCGGTTTGCCCTGGATCTGCGACAGGCTGGTATAGCCCATCACCTGCAGGAAATTCTCGTTGGCCCCGGTCACGTTACCGTCGAGGTCGAAGGTGACGGTGGCATTGGCGCGCGCGATCGCGCTCTCGACTGCCTGCAGATCGTGCAACCGGGCTTTCAGATCTGCGATTTCCTGTTTGAGTCTGGCATTGAACATGACGACGATACCTCTTTGGCACTACAACGCTCAGGGCCCGATACCGCGCCCTCCCCAGTGAGTCTGCGTATTCCGCTGCGGCGCTTTGGCTCGACGTTATGAATGGCGGCTTACCGGTGTTTTTATACAGAACCGCATTATGCCAATCAAGATTTTGTTGATCTTTGTCATTGTTTTACAAGTAATTGTTTTCTCTAAAAATAATTATCCCTCGCGCCGTTAATGCGCACGGCATTGAGATGTCGGCAGACAATGGCTAAGCTTGCCGTTTCCATCCCGAGTCCGGAGCCTGCCATGGCCCTTAGCCAGCTGTTCGTCCATCCGCTGAAATCCTGCCGCGGCAATACGCCGCACCAAGCCGAGGTCACGCCGCAGGGGCTGCGCGACGACCGCGTGTGGCTGGCCAGCCGCGCCGACGGCCAGTTCATCAGCGCACGCAGCCACCCGCGGCTGGTGCAGGTCGGCGTCACACGGCAGGACGACGGCCAGTGGTGCTTCACCGCGCCGGGGATGCCGCCACTGCTGACCAGCCCGGCCGACTACCGGCAGCGGGTGCCGGCCACGGTGTGGAAGTCCGCGTTCAGCGCGCTGCACGGCGACGCGGCGGCCGACGCCTGGCTCAGCCACTACCTGGGCGAGCCACTGCGGCTGCTGTGGTTGGGCGAATCCACCCGCGTGCAGAAGACCACTGCCGATACGCTGTCCTTCGCCGACGGCTATCCCTACCTGCTGCTGAGCGAGGCATCGCTGGCTGATCTCAACAGCCGGCTGGCGCAACCGGTGACCATGCGCCACTTCCGCCCCAACCTGGTGGTGGACGACACCTTCCCCTTTGAAGAAGACGAGTGGCGGCGTTTCCGCATCGGCGCCGTCGAGTTCGAGGTGGTCAGCCGCTGCACCCGCTGCGTGCTGACCACCGTCGATCCCGACAGCGCGCAGCCCGATCCGCAGCGGCAACCGCTGGCGACGCTGCTGGGCTACCGCCGGCGGGAGGAGGGTGTGTGCTTCGGCGTGAACGTGATCGCGCGCAACAGCGGCACGCTGCAACTGGGCGACGCGGTGGAGGTGCTGGACAGTGCGCTGGCCTTCGACTGAGAGCGTCGCCCGTCACGGCCGCGCGGCCCGGCCATGAGCGTGCCCGCCGACCTGCTGCCCGCTGGCCAGTTCCGCGAACGCCACCAGCGGCAATGCCGCGCGACGCCCGCCGCACTGATCGCTGCCGTGCCACGGGTGCAGCCGCCATCGAACGCGCGGCACGCGAGGCCGGCTGATCACCAGTACTGGCGGCAGCGGCGCAGCACCTCGTCGGCGATGGACAGGCAGGCGGTGAGGCCGGGCGATTCGATGCCGAACAGGTTGATCAGGCCGCGGATGCCGTGGCCCTCCTGGCCCTGGATCAGGAAGTCGCCCTCCGGCTTGTCCTCGTTGAGCACCTTGGGGCGGATGCCGCTGTAGCTGGGCGACAGCGCGCCCTGCGGCAGCTGCGGCCACCAGCGGCGGATGCTGTGGTAGAAGCCGTCGACGCGCTCGGGATCGACGCTGTAGTCGAGATGGTTGATCCACTCCACATCCGGGCCGAAGCGCGCCTGCCCGGCCAGATCCAGCGTCAGGTGGATGCCGAGCCCGCCCGGCTCCGGCAGCGGATAGATCAGGTGCGAGAACGGATGCCGCCCGCTCAGCGCGAAGTACACGCCGCGCGCGTAGCGCACGCGCGGAATGGTTTCATGTGGAACACCGCGCATCTTCGCCGCCAGCACGTGGGCGGTGAGGCCGCCAGCGTTGACCACGGTGCCGGCCAGCAGCTCGGTACCGTCGACGAACAGCAGCATGCCGTCCTTGGTCTCCTGCCCGCCGCTGACGCGCGACTGCAGCGCCAGCACCGCGCCGGCAGCCTCGGCGTCGGCCAGCAGCGACAGCATCAGCGCGTGGCTGTCGACGATGCCGGTGCCCGGCGAATACAGCGCCGCGTACGCCTGCAACGCCGGCTCGATCCCGGCCAGCACGCGGCGGTCCATCCAGGTCAGGTCGGTGACGCCGTTGACCAGCGCCTTTTCCTGCAGCGCGATCAGCCGCGGCATCTCGCTCTCGTCCACCGCCACGATCAGCTTGCCGGTCTGGCGATGGGCGATGCCGCGCTCGCGGCAGTAGCGGTACAGCATCTTCTTGCCGCGCAGGCAATGCAGCGCCTTCAGGCTGCCGGCCGGGTAGTACATGCCGGCGTGGATCACCTCGCTGTTGCGGCTGGAGGTGTGCTGGCCGAAGCCGGACTCCGCCTCCAGCACGATCACCTCGCGGCCTTCCTGCGCCAGCGCGCGCGCCACCGCCAGGCCCACCACCCCGGCACCGATCACTACGCAATCGACTTTTTCCATCGCTGTCTCCGTTGTCGTGGCGACGTTTTACCCCGATGCCGCGCGGGGGTAAAGCCGGGTTCACGCCGGCGGCCACATCCGGGAAATTTCCGCTACCCTGCGCCCGCACCGCCCGCCGGCGGAACCCGGTCGCGGCGGCGTGGTCTGCCACGCTGCCTCCCTTACATTTCACGGATCAACCATGTTCAAGAAACTGCTCGCTTCCATCGGCGTCGGCGGCGCCAAAATCGACACCCGCCTCGACAACCCGCGTCTGCGTCCCGGCGAGGTGCTGTCCGGCCACGTGCTGGTGCAGGGCGGCAACGCCGACCAGGACATCGAGAAGATCGAGCTGGTGCTGATGACCGAGGCGGAACAGGAAGCCGGCGACCACGAGGCGCGCGGCGCCATCGCGCTTGGAGTGATCCGCGTCGCCGAACGCTTCACCATCCGCGCCGGTGAAACGCGCCAGCTGCCGTTCCAGCTGCTACTGCCGGCGGAAACCCCGGTCAACGCGCTGCCGCACTACGGCCGAGCGCTGCCGGTGTGGATCCACACCGACCTCGCCATCGCATCCGCCGTCGACGCCAACGACCGCGACCTGCTGGAAATCCACCCCACAGCCCAGATCGCCACGCTACTGGCCGCCTTCGAGCAGCTGGGCTGGCCGCTGTACAGCACCGACGTCGAGGTCGGCACCGCCCGCGTCGGCAACGTGACCAGCACGCTGGGCTGCTACCAGGAGTTCGAGCTGAAGCCGCGCGGCGGCCATTTCCGCATCCAGGAGATCGAGCTGACCTTCATCCCCTACGGCCACGACACCCACGTGCTGGTCGAGGTCGACTCGCGCTTCGGCGGCGACGGCTACCTGGTGCTGCAGATGGGCGCCGATTTCGCCAGCTGCGACTGGGTGGCCGAGCTGCGCCAGCGCCTGGCGCTGTAAACGGCCGCCGCCACAACGAAAAAAGCCGCGTCGGTCCGACGCGGCTTTTTTGCGGCCAACCTTGGCCAGCCTCCTTATCGCCGGCTCAGCCCGCCAGCGCCAGCTGCCCCAGCCGCGCGATCGCCGCCACCAGCGCCGGGGTGAAAGGTTGGCCGCAATTGATGCGCAGGCAGTGGCCGAAACGCGGCGTGGCCGAGAACGCGACGCCGGGGGCAAAGCTGATGCCCTCCGCCAGCGCGCGCTGCAGCAGACGCGTGCCGTCCACCGTCTCCGGACACTCCACCCACAGCACCACGCCGCCCTGCGGCCGCCGCACGCGGGTGCCGCGCGGAAAGTGCTGCAGCACCGCGTCGGCGGTCGCTGTCATCTGCGCCGCCAGCTGCAGACGCAGGCGCTGGCTGATGCGCGCGTAGTCGCCACTGTCGAGCACGTCGGCCAGCACCACCTGCAACAACGGCGACGACACCAGCGTGCTGCTGGCGCACAGCCGCGCCAGCGCGCCGTGGTGGCGACCGGCGGCCAGCCAGCCGAGGCGGAACGACGGCGCGAAGCTCTTGGTGAACGACGCGCAGTAGATCACGTCGCCGTCGCGGTCCCACGCCTTCAGCGGCGTCGGCCGCCCGTTGCCGTAGTGCAGGTCGCCGAACACGTCGTCCTCGATGATGGTGACGCCGTGCTTGCGCGCCAGCGCCAGCAGCCGCTTCTTGTTGTCATCCGGCATCAGCGCGCCGGTCGGGTTCTGGAAGTTGGGCACGCACACCAGGCATTTCACCGCCGGGCCGTGGTGCAACGCGAATTCCAGCGCCTCCAGCGACAGCCCGGCCTCCGGCGTGCACGGGATTTCCAGCGCCTTCAGCCCCAGCCCCTCCAGCGTCTGCAACAGGCCGAAATAGACCGGTGTTTCCACCGCCACCGTGTCGCCGGGGCGGGTCAGGTGGCGCAGCGCCAGGCTGATGCCCTCGGTAATGCCATGGGTGAGCAGGATGCCGCCCTCGTCCAGTGCCAGGCCGCGCTCGGCGCCGAGGCGCACCAGCGCCGCCAGCAGCCGGCGCTGTTCGCCGGCCGGCAGATGGGCGCCGATCAGCTCCGGCTGCCGCGTCAGCGTCAGCTGCAGGCGCCGCGCCAGCTCGGCGGCCGGATACAGGCTGGCGGCGGCTTCGGCCATGTGCAGCTGGGTGTGGATGCGTTCGTCGCCCAGCTGCAGCAGGGTGGACATGCGGCTGCTGACATCAACCAGCGCCGCGGCGCTGGGCAGCGGCGCGGCGGTTCCGGGCGACGACGGCGCCGCCGGCAGCGCGGCAAAGTAGCCGGCGCGCGGCCGCGCCAGCACCCGCTGCTGCTGTTCCAGATAGCGGTAGGCGGCCAGCGCGGTGAGGGTGTTGACGCCGAATTCGGCGGCCAGCACGCGCACCGCCGGCAAGCGGCTGCCGGGCGGGAATTCGCCGCTGTCCAGCCTGGCACTCAGGGTCGCGGCGATGTGGCGGTAAACGGGGAGGGGGGTTGGGTCCATCCTGCTGTTATATAGAACAGCGGCGCGCGGCGCCAGCCTGTTGTAGCCGGCTGTGGCAGGTTGGCCGCAACCGCGCACCGTACAGTGGCGACACCACGGCAGTCCGGTCGCCGCGCTACCCGCACCGGCAGCGTCCACCGACGCCGGATGCCGTCCACCGCGCCGCCCTCTGCATTACCCATGCGCGCGGCCGGCGGCGGCCTCTGACCTGAAGGACTACCATGTTCAAACACCTACCCCCGTCGACCCTGATCACCGGTGTACTGACCATTGCCGTCGGCTACACCGGCCCCTTTCTCATCATCGTGCACGCCGCGCAGCAGGCCGGGCTGACCCCGGCGCAACTGGCCTCGTGGCTGTGGGCGGTGTCACTCGGCTCCGGCGTCGCCGGGCTGTGGCTGTCCTGGCGCTGGAAGATGCCGGTGATTACCGCGTGGTCCACGCCCGGCGCCGCGGTGCTGCTGGCGTCCCTGCCCGGCGTGCCCTACGCGGAGGCCATCGGCGGCTTCGTGCTGGCCGGCCTCGCGGTGTGGCTGGTCGGCGTCAGCGGCGCCTTCGATGCGCTGATGAAGCGCTTCCCGCCGGCGCTGGCCGCCGCGCTGCTGGCCGGCATCCTGTTCCGCTTCGTGGTGGAGCTGGTGCCGGCGGCGCGCGATCACGCCGCGCTGGTGCTGCCGATGGCGCTGGCCTTCTTCGCCGGTCGCCGGCTGTGGCCGCGCTACGCGCTGATGGCGGCGCTGCTGCTGGGCTGCGCGCTGCTGGCGCTGCAGGGCGGTTTTGCCGCCACGCCAACGTTGGCCGCCACCGCCAGCGGCCCGCAGTGGACCACGCCGCAATTCAGCGTCGCCGGCCTCAGCAATATCGCGCTGCCGCTGGCGCTGGTGGCGCTGACCGGCCAGTTCCTGCCCGGCATGGCGGTGCTGAAAAACGACGGCTACGAGCTGCCGGCACGGGTGCCGGTCAGCCTGCTGGGCGGCGTGTCGCTGCTCTTGGCGCCGTTCGGCGGCCACGGTGTGGTGCTGGCGGCGATTACCGCGGCGATGTGCACCGGCCCCGAGTGCCATCCCGATCCGCAACAACGCTGGAAGGCCGGCGTGGTGGCGGCGCTGAGCTACCTCTTGGTGGCAGCGGTGGGCGGCTCGCTGGTGGCGCTGCTGCTGGTGCTGCCCAAGGCGCTGGTGATGGCCGCGGCGGCGCTGGCGCTGTTCGGCACCCTGGCCTCGTCGCTGAGCGCGGCGCTGGGCAATGACAGCCAGCGCGAGGCGGCCTTGCTGACCTTCGTGGTGGCGGCGTCCGGCGTCAGCATCGCCGGCATCGGCGCGCCGCTGTGGGCGCTGCTGGCCGGGGTCGCCGCCAGTGCGGTCTTGCGTTGGCAGCCACGGCTGGCGCTGCGCGGTGCCTGAGGCGGGATGTCATGAAGCAATGAATCGGCAAGGCTTGCGGCCAACCTTGCGCCTCAGCGTGTATTCACCATCCCGCGCGCTCACGCGATGCAAGGCAAAAATGGCTGGGAAAACGGCGTTTAACCGGATATGAAGCAGCAGGATCAAGTGGCAGCAGATTGTGAACAGGCGCTCAGCGCCGCTGCCACAGCCGGATCAGATAGGCCGGCTTGACGCCGGTGCTGCCGCGGCCGACCGCCTTAGTGATGCGGAAGCCCAGCTGGCGGGTGTCGCGCAGCAGCGGCTCGGCGTAGGGCGGGCCGTCACGGCGGCGCAGCGCCGCCACCCGCGGTGTGTTGGCACTGTCGCCGCGGTAGGTGACCACCGCGATCTCGCCGCTGGCCAGCTCGACGAAGCTGCCCGGCGGGTACACGCCCAGCTCCTTCACCAGCGCCGCCAGCTGCGCCGGATCGTGGCCGCCGGCCGGATCGCGGAACAGCGTCGCCAGCACCTGCGACGGCAGCAGGCGCCCGCTTTCCACCTGTTCCCCGATCTGGTCCAGGAGCGCCAGCAGGCGCGCCAGCGGCTGCACCTCGTCGCCACAGAGCGCCTGCGGATAGCCGCTGCCGTCCGGCTTCTCGTGGTGGCACTGCACCAGGCTGTGCCACAGCTCGTCGTCGATGCCGGCCTCGCGCAGGATGGCGGAGCCGATCACCGGATGGGCGAGCAGCGCCGCGTTCTGCGCCTCGCTCAGCGGCTCGTCCTGCAGCCGCAGCTTGCCCAGCAGGCCAATGATGGCGATATTCATCGTCAGCGCCGCGCCGCAGGCGCTGTAGAGCGTCGCCGCGTCCAGCCCCAGGCGGCGGCCGAGCACCGCCAGCGTGGTCGCCACCCGCAGCCCGTGCGCGGCGGCGGGCAGGCGGCTGTCCAGCAGCAGGCTGGCCGCCAGCATGCCGTCCGGCAGGCGCTGGCACAGCTCCAGCAGGCTGGAAACCACCTCGCGCAGCGCGCTGCCCAGACCGCGCACCGCCAGGCCGTGGCTGAGCAGGCCCTCGACGCGGTGCAGCAGGAATTCGAACTCCACCAGCGGATTGCTCGGCTGCGCCAGACTGTCCTGCTGCCGCCGCGCCGCGCGTTCCTGTTGCTCGCGCTCCAGCCGCGCCGCCACCGCCTCGCTGTCGCCGTGGCCGGCGTCGAGCAGCTGTTCGCGCTGCTCCGGGGTCAGCACGTAGTGGCCCTTCTTCAGCAGCAGGATGCCGCTCTCGTGGTAGACATCGACCGGCAGCGGTTGGCCGATACGGACGAGGGAGGAAGGCAGTCGGGTTTTGGCGGGATCGGCCATGGCGATGGCACCGGGAAACGGGATTATTCAGTAATGGCTCAAATTCCGGAAAAGAATACCACTAAATGCAGGCCGCAGCCGCCCGGCCGCGCCGGCCGCTGTGGCATAGTGGCGGCTGTTCCTTTACCCCGAATCCGCGAGCCGTCATGAGCATCTGCATCCTGTTTCCCACCGCCACCGAAGCGCGCCAGTTCCAGCATCCCGGCGTCGACACCGTGGTCAGCGGCGTCGGCCTCACCGCCACCGCCTACGCCACGCTGAAGGCGATCCGCGAGCAGCGGCCGTCGCTGCTGATCCTGGCTGGCATCGCCGGCGTGTATCCGCAGGCCGGGCTGGACATCGGCGAGGTGGTGCTGGTCAGCTCGGAGGTGGAGGGCGATCTCGGCTTTTTCACGCCGCAGGGCTTTACCCATCTGGCGCAGCTGCCGCTGGAGATGGCGTTCGAGCGCCGCCATACGCTGCACTGCCCGCACCTGCCGGCAGCAAGCACGCTGCGCCGCGCGCGCAGCCTGTCGCTGAACGCGGCGCTGGCGCCGTTCGTGGACAGCAGCGAGGTGGAGATCGAGAACATGGAGGGCGCCGCCTTCTTCCACGTCTGCCTGCAGGAAAACGTGCCCTTCATCGAGCTGCGCGCCATCTCCAACGTGGTGCAGCCGGGGCACGACGACTGGGACATGGACGGCGCGGTGAGCGCATTGCACGCGGCGCTGCACCAGTTACTGGCGCAGTTGCCGGTAGTAGAGACGTAAACCCTCGTTCCTGATGCGGCCGGCCGTGTACCGGTCCACACGCAAAAACGGCCCGCCGCAGGAATCCCTGCCCGGGCCGTTCGGCATGGTGCTGCTTATTTACAGGAACTGCAGCAGCGCGCCGTCGCGGTTGAATGCCAGGTAGCGCGCCACGTCGCCGCCGGTCTGGATGGTCTGCACCATGCGCTTCAGCGGGCCGTCGGCGTCGGCGCTGCTGCTGCTGTCGATGGCGGCGACGAACACCAGCTGCCAGCGCGCGTCCAGCGCGTCGGCGTCCTGCGCCAGCTGCGCGAAATCGCCCAGCTCGGCCGGCGTCTTGTCCACGCACAGGATGGGTTGCAGGATGCCGCCCTCGCCGGCGGCGAAGCGTTCCGCTTCCTGCGCGCTGTGGTCGTCGTGCAGGCGGCGCTGGCAAAAGGCGAACAGCAGGCGTTGCGGGGTCGGCTGGGCGCGGGCGGCGGCCAGCAGGCTGGCGAAATCGGTAATGGCGGTCATGGCGGGTGGTCCTGGTACACGGGGCGGGACTGCCAGTGTATAAGCGGCGGCCACTGTTGCCGATACGCCAAAAGACGGAGCCGGCTAGCTCCTGTGGTTGACGAAAATCAGCCGCCGGCCACGAAAAACACGCCAGGCGCCGGAAAAGCATGTTTAGATAAAGCAACCGGGGCGCAAATGGGGAAGCGTGATCGTGTCGCCCCGGTACCGCGCACCGCCGCCGCGACCCCGGGTCCGGCGCGCGGCAAAACCAGAACACAGACGAGGAGCGCCCGCCATGGACACCCAGTACCAAGCCCTGACCACCCTGACCCTGCCGCAAACCACCGACCTGATCCACGTCGACCAGCGCCCGCAGCGCACGCTGACGCTGAAAAGCCCGGCGCTGGAGGTGATGACCGACCTCAAGGTGATCGACCCGGTCAGCATCTGCGAGGACGCGCTGCTGCACGACGCCCACGAGCGCATGGTCAGCCACGGCATCCGCCTGCTGTTCGTCACCGACCGCGACGGCGCGCTGACCGGCCTGCTCACCGCCTCCGACGTGCTCGGCGAGCGGCCGATGAAATGCATCCAGGAACGCGGCAAGCGCCACGATGAGTTGCTGGTCTCCGACGTGATGACGCCGCGCCGCGAGCTGGAGGCACTGGACATGGCCGAGGTGGCGCATGCCAGCATCGGCCAGCTGGTCGCCACCATGAAGCACACCGGTCGCCAGCACGCGCTGGTGGTGGAGCTGAACGGCAGCAGCAAGCATCTGGAAGTGTGCGGCCTGTTCTCCACCTCGCACATCGCGCGCCGGCTCGGCATCTCGCTGAACTTCATCCGCGTGCCGCAGGCCTTCGCCGAGATCGAACACGCGGTGCTGCACGAAGACTGAGCCGCGGCGCCTTAAGCTAAGCCGGACAATATTGCGGCCAACCTTGGCAAAGGTTGGCCGCAGTCATTTGCAGGGCCGCGGCCAGCGCCGCGAACCAAGCCTCGCCGCGCACCCGTGCCAAGGTGCGCCGACGCAGACCGTACCCGTCGTACGGCGGGGTCTGCTTGGCGGCGCTCAGTCCGGATCGGCCGGCACCGCGGTGCGGTACTTGCAGGTATTGATCACCACCAGTGATTCGAACTCGCGCACGTGCGGGTTGTTCATCAGGTGGGCGCGGGCGAAGCGCTCGTAGTCGCCCATGTCGCGCACCAGCACGATCAGCACGAAATCCGGCCGCCCGGTGACGTTGTAGCACTCCATCACCTCCGGCGCCGCCTCCATCGCCGCCTTGAACGCGTCCACCAGCGGCGCCTGCGCACGCTGCATCATCACGTTCACCACCAGCCGCAGCGTGCGCCCGAACAGCGCCGGATCGACCAGCGCCACCTCGCGCCGGATCAGCCCTTCGCTACGCAGCCGCTTCAGGCGGCGGGTGACGGCGGTGGGCGACAGGTTGACCGCCTCGGCCAGCGCGTCGTGGGTCTGGCGCGCGTCGTCCTGCAGCAGCGCCAGCAGTTTGCGATCGTAAGCATCCAGCATGTCAGGAATCCTGCGTAGAAATGTATTGAAACGCAGTCTGGCTGCGGCTCGATGCATGATAACGCAGCAAGCGGCAGCGGCGGGCTTTCTACACTGTGGGTATCGCATCGGGCCGCCGCCCGCCACCGGAGCCGCACATGAGCACCCTCAACCCCGCCCGCCGCCTTGCGGCCAACCTTGCCATGCTGTCCACCAGCCGCTGGCTGCCCTACGCGCTGTTCGCCGGGCTGGTGACCATGTGGGCGTACAACTACGTGGTGATGAAGGTGACGCTGCAGGCGGCGACGCCGATCACCCACCTGATCCTGCGCACCACCATCGGCAGCCTGACGCTGTTCGGCGTGCTGCTGGTGCGCGGCCACGGCCTGCGCCCGCAGCGGCTGGGCGAGGCCGCCAAGGTCGGGCTGACCACCACCTTCGCCTACGGCCTGACGGTGACGCTGGCGCTGGTGGCCGGCGCCGCCGGACGCACCTCGGTGCTGGTGTTCACCATGCCGTTCTGGGTGGCGCTGCTGTCGCGCTGGCTGCTGGCCGAGCCGTTCACCGCCAACGCGCGCCGCGCGCTGATCGCCGGCTTTGCCGGGCTGATGCTGATCGTGGCGCCGTGGCAGCTGCACGGCGGCGTGCTGCCGATGCTGCTGGCGGTGCTGGCCGGCTTCCTGTGGGCGCTGGGCTCGGTGCTGACCAAGAAGACCGCGCAGCAGGGCCAGCTCGACAGCCTGAACTTCTCTGGCTGGCAGGCGCTGATCGGCCTCGCGCCACTGCCGCTGCTGCTGCCGTTCGCCGATTTCGCCGCCATCCACTGGTCGCCGGCCTTCGTGCTGGGCATGGTCTACTCCGGCGTGTTCTCCAGCGCGGTCGGCTGGCTGGCGTGGCTGTGGCTGCTGCGCCGCCTGCCGGCGTCCACGCTCAGCTTCAACGCGCTGGTGATCCCGGTGCTGGCAGTGGCGATGGCCGCCACCAGCCTCAGCGAATGGCCGGGCGGTGGCGAGCTGCTGGGCATGTTGCTGATCGGGATGGGCATCGTGCTGATCGCGCGGCGCTGAGTTTTCCCTGCCCCAAAAACATGCGGCCAACCTTGGACAAGGTTGGCCGCATGTTTTTTTATGGACTGCGCCGCACGTTTTACGGCGCGACCATCTGCTGTTCGATCACTTGGTCCAGCACCCAGCGCACGGATGGCGC
Source organism: Vogesella margarita (assembly GCF_028548475.1). Lineage (GTDB taxonomy): Bacteria > Pseudomonadota > Gammaproteobacteria > Burkholderiales > Chromobacteriaceae > Vogesella > Vogesella margarita. The sequence continues at coordinate 80,420 of NZ_JAQQLE010000002.1, read as the reverse complement.
GTCGGCCGGCGGCTTGGCGACTTTCACTTCCCTGATGCGCAGGCGGTAGGCAATGCCCGGCTCGGGTTTGAAGCCCTCGATCTCGCCATAGTGCAGCTGCCACGGCGCGTCCTTCCGCTCCCGCACCTGCAGGCACTGCATCGGCGCCACGCCGCTGCACGGCTTGCGCTCGGCGGCGACGTAGACCAGGCGCGTCGACGCCGCCGACAGGTCCTGCTGCTGCCGCAATTCCAGCTGCTTGCCCGGCCCGGCCAGCAGCAGGCGGCCGTCCTGCTGCCGCACCGTCGGCCGGCTGCCCAGCAGCTGGCTGAGCTCGCGGTCGCGCGCCATCGACACCGGGTCGCAGGCCATCATGGTGCTGGCCAGCTGGTCGACGATCAGCACGCCGTTCTCGACGCGGGCGGTGCCGAACAGGCGGTTGCAGCCGCCGGATACCGACAGGCGGCCGTGTTTCAGTTCCAGCTCGATCGGCGGCTCGTTGTCGCCGGCCGACTTCCAGCGGCCGTCGGGTTGCGGTGCGGTGGCGGCGCAGGCGGCCAGCAGCGCGGCGGAGATGATTGCGGAATAGCGGGACAGGCTCATGCGGACTCCTTGCGGCAGGGCGCCGGCAACGACACGGCGCGGGGCGGCAGGGGGAACACGCGCCCTGCCAGGTTGGCCGCAAGGCTAAGGGGCGGGGGATGCCAGCGTCAATCCGGCTCTGGTTAAGGTTTGTGAAGCCGGTCACACACCGTCACACGGGCAGTGCGCGCGCAGACAAAAAAACCCGCCGCAGCGGGGGCGCAACGGCGGGCAAGGACAGGGCAGCGGCGCTGCGGCGACAGCGGGAGGGAGACCTTACGCCGCAGCACCGTGCCAGGAGGACGGTTTACAGCGCCTGGCGGAAGATGGCCTCGATCTCGGCCTGGCTGGCCGGGCGCGGGTTGGTCAGGCCGCAGGCATCCTTCAGCGCGTTGGCGGCCAGCAGCGGGATGTCGGCTTCCTGCACCCCCAGCTGGCTCAGGCTGGCCGGGATGTCGATGTCGGCGGCGAGGCGGCGGATGGCGGCCAGGCAGCACTCGGCGGCGGCGGCGGCATCCAGCGCGGCGACGTCCTCGCCCATCGCGGCGGCGACATCGGCCAGGCGGCCGGCGGCGACGCTGGCGTTGAAGGCCTCGACGTGCGGCAGCAGCAGCGCGTTGCACACGCCGTGCGGCAGGTCGTAGAAGCCGCCGAGCTGGTGCGCCATCGCGTGCACGTAGCCGAGCGAGGCGTTGTTGAAGGCCATGCCGGCGAGGAACTGGGCGTAGGCCATCTGTTCGCGTGCGTGCCGGTCCTGCCCATTGGCCACCGCGGTGCGCAGGTTGGCCGCAATCAGCCGCACCGCCTGCAGCGCGCAGGCGTCGGTGATCGGGGTGGCGGCGGTGGACACGTAGGCCTCGATGGCGTGGGTCAGCGCGTCCATGCCGGTGGCGGCGGTCAGCGCCGCCGGCTTGGCCAGCATCAACGAGGCGTCGTTCACCGACAGGATGGGCGTCACGTTGCGGTCGACGATGGCCATTTTGATGTGGCGCGTCTGGTCGGTGATGATGCAGAAGCGCGTCATCTCGCTGGCGGTGCCGGCGGTGGTGTTGATGGCGATCAGCGGCAGCTGCGGCTTGGCCGACTTGTCGACGCCCTCGTAGTCGCCGATGTGGCCGCCGTTGGTGGCCACCAGCGCGATGCCCTTGGCGCAGTCGTGCGGCGAGCCGCCGCCGAGCGAGATCACGCAGTCGCAGCCCTTGTCGCGCAGCAGCGCGAGGCCGGCCTCGACGTTGGCCACGGTCGGGTTCGGCTGCGCGCCGCTGAAAATGGTGGCCTCGATGTCCTGTTCCTGCAGCAGCGCGGCCACCTTGGCCGCCACGCCGGCGCGCGCCAGCCCGGCGTCGGTGACGATCAGCGCGTGGCGGAAGCCGTAGCCGCGGATCGCCTGCATCGCGTCGTTGAGACAGCCGTCACCGATCAGGTTGACCGGCGGAATGAAGAAAGTGGTCGTTGTCATGGTTGGAAATCCCTATGTCTGGCGTTGCCCGCCGCAACACTGCGGCCCGGCGATGGTTCATCTGCGTGTGCTGGCAGGGGGTGTGTGCTACGCCAGCTTTCGGGTACTGCGCTTGAAACAGCGCGGCGGCAGGCAGCCCGCCGCGCAGGTAATGCTGGCCGGCCTGCGCCGGCCGCGCTCAGCCTCAGAAGAAGCCGAGCTTGTCCTCGCTGTAGCTGACCAGCAGGTTCTTGGTCTGCTGGTAGTGGTCGAGCATCATCTTGTGCGTCTCGCGACCGATGCCGGACTGCTTGTAGCCGCCGAACGCCGCGTGCGCCGGGTAGGCGTGGTAGCAGTTGGTCCACACGCGGCCGGCCTCGATGCCGCGGCCCATGTGGAAGGCGGTGTTCATGTCGCGGGTCCACACCCCGGCGCCCAGGCCGAACAGGGTGTCGTTGGAGATGTGCAGCGCCTCCTCGGTGTCCTTGAACTTGGTCACCGACAGCACCGGCCCGAAGATTTCCTCCTGGAAGATGCGCATCTTGTTGTGGCCCTGGAACACGGTCGGCTGGATGTAGTAGCCGTCTTCCAGATCGCCGCCGAGGTGGGCGCGGCTGCCGCCGGCCAGTACCGCGGCGCCTTCTTCCTTGCCGATGGCGAGGTAGCTCTGGATCTTGTCCATCTGCTCCTGCGACGACTGCGCGCCGATCATGGTGGACGGATCCAGCGGGTTGCCCTGCTTGATCTCGGCCACGCGCTTCAGCGCGCGCTCCATGAAGCGGTCGTAGATCGACTCGTGCACCAGCGAGCGGCTAGGGCAGGTGCACACCTCGCCCTGGTTGAGCGCGAACATCACGAAGCCCTCGATCGCCTTGTCGAAGAAGGCGTCGTCCTTGGCGGCGACGTCGGCGAAGAAGATGTTCGGCGACTTGCCGCCCAGCTCCAGCGTCACCGGAATCAGGTTCTGGCTGGCGTAGTTCATGATCAGGCGGCCGACCGGGGTGGAGCCGGTGAAGGCGATCTTGGCGATGCGCTTGCTGGTGGCCAGCGCCTTGCCGGCCTCGGTGCCGAAGCCGTTGACGATGTTGAGCACGCCCGGCGGCAGCAGGTCGCCGACCAGTTCGGCAAAGATCAGGATGGACAGCGGCGTCTGCTCGGCCGGTTTCAGCACCACGCAGTTGCCGGCAGCCAATGCCGGCGCCAACTTCCACGCCGCCATCAGGATCGGGAAGTTCCACGGGATGATCTGGCCGACCACGCCCAGCGGCTCGTGGAAGTGGTAGGCGACGGTGGTGGCGTCGATCTCGCCGAGGCTGCCTTCCTGCGCGCGGATGCAGCCGGCGAAGTAGCGGAAGTGGTCGATGGCCAGCGGGATGTCGGCGGCCAGCGTCTCGCGGATCGGCTTGCCGTTGTCGAAGGTCTCGACGGTGGCCAGGGTGTGCAGGTGCTGCTCCATGCGGTCGGCGATGCGCAGCAGGATCAGCGAGCGCTGGGCGACGCTGGTCTTGCCCCAGGCCGCCTTGGCGGCGTGGGCGGCGTCCAGCGCCAGCTCGATGTCGGCCTCGTCGGAGCGGGCGATCTCGCACAGCGGCTTGCCGGTGACCGGGGTCAGGTTCTCGAAGTAGCGGCCATTGACCGGCGGCAACCAGCGGCCACCGATGAAGTTGTCGTAGCGGGATTTCAGGTTCAGGCCGTACTGGGCCGGGGTAATGGTGCTCATCTCTCTCTCCTGTTGTCTTGGCTCACCTCAGCGGGTGTGCCTGCAACAGTGCACGGCGCGTGCCAGCGTTTTCTGATGTTGCACCGCAACGTGCGGCCAACCCTGCAACGGCGGCCACCATCACCGCTCGATGTTGCAGCGCGCCAGCGGCGCTGTTTTTTTGGCGCTTGTTCGCCGCGTCCGGGCGCGCATAATCGGCGGATCGAGACCGTCGCCGCTGTCGCAGCCTGACACAGCTGTCGCGACACACTGACACAAGCCGGAGCCACCATGTCGTCCTTGCCGCTAGCCGAAATCCGCCGCCGCTTTTTCGAGGGCGAAACCCTGCCCGACAACAGCGTGCCCGGCCCCATCCTGCACTCGTGGCGGCGCTGCCTCGGCCTCGGCCTGTCCTCGGCGCGGCTGCGGCTGCCGGACAAGCTGGACGACGCCAGCCTCGGCAGCCGGCAGCAGGAAAACGCCGACTGGCTGCAGCTGGCGCGGCCGGCGATCGACGCGCTGTTCGACAGCGTGGTCGACGACGGCCACGTGGTGATCGTCGCCGACCGCCACGGCGTGATCCTCGACCAGATGGGGCACCCGGCCTTTCTCGACCGCGCCGAGCGGGTGGCACTGCTGCCGGGCATGGACTGGCGCGAGGACGTGCGCGGCACCAACGCCATCGGTACCGCACTGGTGCTCGGCGGCCCGGTGCGGGTACGCGGCAGCGAGCACTACCTGGAGCGCAACCGCCAGCTGTCGTGCACCGCCGGCGCCATCGTCAGCCCGCAGGGCGAGCTGCTGGGCGTGGTCGACGTCTCCGGCCTGCCGCGCAAGCTGGGCGACGCGCAGCAGCAGCAGGTGCAGGCGGCAGTGCGCCACATCGAGCAGCGCCTGTTCGACGAGCAGGCCGGCGCGCTGTTCGAGCTGCGCTTCGCCCCCGACGCCGCCACTCTGACCACGCCGCGCTGCGGCCGGCTGGGCTTCGACGACGACGGCGTGCTGCGTGCGGCTAACCGTGCCGCGCTCTCGGCACTGGGGCTGGACTGGCCGGCGCTGGGCCACGGCCGCTTTGCCGCGCTGGCCGGGCAGAGCCTGGAACACTGGCTCAGCCGCCACGGCATCGACGTCGCCTCCTTGCGCCACGGCGGCCAGCTGTACTCGGCGCGGCTGCTGCCGCCCACGCCACGACAGGCGGCGCCGGCCGCCGCAGCCGATCCCGCCGCGCGCGCCACACGACAGCCGGACAGCAAGGTTGGCCGCCACGACGCCGGCGCGCTGCCGGACGGCCTGCTGCAACGCGGGCAACGGCTGCTGGAGGCCGACATCCCGGTGCTGATCCTGGGTGAAACCGGCGTCGGCAAGGAGCGCTTCGTGCAGGCGCTGCACACCGCCAGCAGCCGCGCCAGCGCACCGCTGGTGGCGGTGAACTGCGCGGCGATTCCGGAAGGGCTGATCGAGGCCGAGCTGTTCGGCTACGAGGAGGGCGCGTTTACCGGCGCGCGCAAGCAGGGCGCCAAGGGTCGCCTGCGCGAGGCCGACGGCGGCATCCTGTTCCTCGACGAGATCGGCGACATGCCGGCCAGCCTGCAGGCGCGGCTGCTGCGCGTGCTGCAGGAGCGGCTGGTGGTGCCGCTGGGCGGCGGCATCGGGCAGAAGGTGGACGTGCGCATCGTCGCCGCCACCCACCGCAACCTGGAGCACGAAGTCGCCGCCGGCCGCTTCCGCGCCGACCTCTACTACCGCCTCGGCCACTATCCGCTGCGACTGCCGCCGCTGCGCGAGCGCGGCGACGTGGCGCAGATTGCGGCCAACCTGCTGGCACAGCACGGCGGCGCACGACGCGGGGTGACGCTGTCGGCGGCGCTGGCCGACTTCATCCGCCGCTACCCGTGGCCGGGCAACCTGCGCCAGCTCGACAACCTGCTGAAGACGCTGCTGGCGCTGGTCGACGACGGCACCGAGCTGGGTATCGCCCACCTGCCGGACACCCTGCGCGAGCAGCAGCCGGCGGCGGGCAGCGCCAGCGGCGGGCAGCTGGCGGCGCTGCTGCAACAGCACGGCGGCAACGCCAGCGCCGCCGCGCGCGCGCTGGGCATCAGCCGCAGCACCTTCTACCGCCGCCTGCGCCAGGGCTGAGGCGGTTGACGGCGGGCGGCGGGCGATATTTTTTGTCATGACAAAAGCCTACTGACAGCAGGCTGTCAGTAGCCGGTAGCGATACTGGGCAACGGCAAACCCTGCCGCCAACCCGCTACCGGAGCCACACCATGTCCGCCTTTGTTCACTGGTTTGAAATCCCCGCCACCGACTTCGAGCGCGCGGTGACGTTTTACCGCGACGCGTTCCACGTGGAACTGCACGTCGAACCCTTCATGGGCGAACACATCGCCGTGTTCCGCACCGCAGGCGACGAGCACCCCGGCTGCATCATGGCCAGCCCGCGCCTGCAGGCCGGCAACGCCGGCACCCGCGTCTATCTGGACGGCGGGCCGGACATGGACGCGCTGCTCGTGCGCATCCAGGCCGCCGGCGGCGTGATCCTGCAGCCGCGCATGACGCTGCCGGACGGCAACGGCGACATCGCGCTGTTCCAGGACAGCGAGGGCAACCACATCGGCCTGCACACCGAAGCCTGATCCCGCGCCACGGGATGGCCGCGGCCGTCCCGTATCACCGCTCACTCCTGACGAAAGCCCCACCATGCACACCCCGACCCCGCACTTTGGCGGACTCGAATTCGCCCGTTTCCGGCTGCGCCCCGGCGTCAGCGAAGCCACGCTGCGCCAGGCGGCGCAGGCCGTGGAAGAACACTTGCTGCGCCACCAGCCCGGCTTTGTCGGCCATGCGCTGCTGCGCGGCGACGACGACAGCTATGCCGATCTGGTACTGGCCGACAGCCACGAACGCGCCGTCGCGCTGTGCGAGCTGTGGCCGGACGATCCGCACGGCGCACACTTTCTCAGCCTGCTCGCCCCCGGTAGCGCGCTGCTGGCGTTCTACCGGCGCATCGCCTGACAAAACGTCCCGCCGCAGCGCGTCACGGTTTACCATCACCATTCATTTATCATCATCAGGAGCGGGCATGGCTTTTCCGGAGCACGAACGACAGGCCATGCGCGCGCTGCACGGCGTCGGCGACAGCGTGATCGCACGGCTGGAGCAGCTGGGCTACCGGTCGCTGGCCCAGCTACGCGACAGCGACGAGGCCGAACTGTGCCGCCAGATCGCCCTCATGCTGCGCAGCAGTTGCTGGGGCAACAGCCCGCAGGCGCGCGCCGCCATCCGCGCCGTGATCAGGCTGGCGCAGCAACAGGGCGGCGGCTGACATGCGCCGTGCCGACCGCCTGATGCAGATCCTGCTGCTGCTGCGCGGTCGCCACCGCACCACCGCCACGCAGCTGGCGCAGTGGCTGGAGGTGTCGCCGCGCACGGTGTACCGCGACATGGCCGACCTGATGGCCAGCGGCGCACCGGTCAATGGCGAGGCCGGCGAGGGCTACTGGCTGGAGGCCGGCTTCACCCCGCCGCCGCTGAGTTTTTCCGCAGCCGAGCTGTCGGCGCTGGAGGTCGGCGCCCGCATGCTGGCGGCGTGGGCCGACCACGCCACCGCCGACGCGGCCGCCAGCGCGCTGGCCAAGATCCACGCCGTGCTCGGCTCCGCCGGGCTGGCGCCGGCGCCGCTGTTTGCCGCGCGCCACCACGGCTACCCGCGCGAACGGCTGGGCGGCATCACCGCCGCCATCCACGCGCGGCGCTGCCTCGCCATCGACTACCGCGACGAGGCCGGCCAGCCCAGCCGCCGCACGCTGGCGCCGCTGGGACTGTTCTTCTGGGGCGACCGCTGGACGCTGGCGGCGTGGTGCCTGCTGCGCCGCGACTATCGCCATTTTCGCGTTGACCGGATGCAGGCTATACAACAGAACAACACGCCGTGGCCGGACAACATTTCACTGGATGCCTTCCTGCACCACGCCGACGTCGGTGAGCCGGCGCGACGGCATCTGCAACAACAAATGAGCCAGCCTTGGCACCGGGAGTACCACGCATGGAAGCAAGACTGAGCTTTGTCACCCTGGGCGTCGCCGACCTCGCGCGCGCCACCGCCTTCTACCGCGACGTGCTGCAGCTGCCGCAGATCGCGATGCCGGACGGCGCCGGGGTCGCCTTCTTCGAACTCGGCCACACCTGGTTGTCGCTGTATCCGCGCGCGGCGCTGGCCGCCGACGCCGGCGTGGCCGACAGCCCGCCAGCGGCGTTTCCCGGCTTTACGCTGGCGCACAATGTGCGTAGCGCGCAACAGGTGGACGCGCTGCTGGCCAAGGTCGCCGCGCGCGGCGGCCGCATCGTCAAGCCGGCACAGGACGCGTTCTGGGGCGGGCGCAGCGGCTATTTCGCCGACGCCGACGGCTTCCTGTGGGAAGTGGCGTGGAACCCGGACTTCCCGCACGTCTGAACCCGCGCTTGCGGCCAACGTTGGCCGCAGGCGCCCGATCAAGGAGCCATCATGACCCTGCCTCCCTTCGACGCCCACCTGGACCTGCAACTGGGGCGCGACATCGACCTGCCCCCGGCGCTGCTGTGGCGGGTGTGGACCACGCCGGCGCTGCTGCAGCAGTGGTGGGCGCCGGCGCCGCTGACCACCCCCGAGTGCGAGATGGAACTGCAGCCGGGCGGCGTGTTCCGCACCGTGATGCAGGCGCCGGACGGCACCCGTTACCCGACCAGCGGCTGCTTCCTCGACATCGTGCCGCAGCAACGGCTGGTGTTCAGCGACGCGCTGCAACCGGGCTTCCGCCCCGCCAGCAAGCCCTTCTTCACCGCCGTCATCAGCTTTGACGCGCTGGCCGACGGCGGCACCCGCTACAACGCGCGCGTGCTGCACAAGGACGCCATCGACCGCCAGACCCACGCCGACATGGGCTTTCACGACGGCTGGGGCCGCTGCATGGAACAGATGATCGCGCTGGCGCGCACGCTGTAGCGCCGGGCCACGGCCGGGCGAGCACGGTACGGCACGATGCGGTGGGGTCGCGACCGGGCAGGAACTCGCGCTGCGCCCACCATAGCCAGGCTTGGCCGCAGGCCTGACGGGATCGCCAGCCGGGTTCGCAATGGTGCCGCCCGGCCCGGCCGGGTCAGTGCGCGGCGGAAACGGCTTGCCGTGGCAGCCACCAGCTAGTAACGTAGCATTTTGCTACGTTACTAGGCGACCGCCATGCACAACCGCTTTGACCAGTTCCGCCGCAGCGCCCTCGGCCAGCAGCTGGAACAGCTGATCGACACCCCGCAGCGCTACCTCGAATACGCGGCGCTGTCGCGTGCCGGCATGCCGGCAGTGACGGCCATCGTCCACGATCTCCAGCACAAATTCGCCGAAGTCGCCAGCGACCAGACCGCGCGCCAGTTCTGCGGCGCCATGGTCGGCGACGTGATGCGCCACCACGGCCACCAGCTGCTGCGTCCGCGCGGACGGGTGCCGGGCGGCTACTTCAGCTACGGCGCGGTGTGGTCGCCGCTGCCGCTGCCGCACAGCTTTGCCGAGCTACTGGCCAGCCTCGCCGCGATGCCGCAACAGGTGCTGCAGCGGCTGGCGACACTGCCACCGGCACACCAGCGCACCCGCCCGCCCGGCATCGGCTTCTCCGCGCTGGAGCACCTCTGCCACCTGCGCGACCTCGACGACGACGCCTTCCGCCCGCGCGTGCGCGCCATCCTCGAACAGCCGCAGCCGCTGCTGCACGGCGTCAACGGCAGCGAATGGGCCATCACCCGCGACTACCAGGCACAGGATTACGCACAGGCGGCCAGCGGCATGATCCGTGCCCGCGGCGAGCTGGTGGCGTTACTGCAGGGCTGCGACGCCGACGCCCAGGCCCGCATCGGGGTCTGGGAAGGGCGGCAGCGGCTGACGCTGGCGGAGCTGGTCACCGACATGGTGGCGCACGACGACACCCACCTGCAGGAGATCGACGAGCTGCTGCTGGCACTGGACGGCCATCACGCATAAAGCGGGGTCTGCCACCGCCCCCACCGGCAACCCGACCAGGCGATACGGCAGCGTCAACACCGGCCACGGAAGACAGGTGACGGCTCGCCGGCATACAAGGGCGGCATCAAGCAGGCACCGCAACGCGGCGCTCGTGATTGCGGCCGTGCCGGCCCGGCATCGGGCCGGCCATGCTCCCGTGTGGCAGTATGAATCAGGCCGTATACCGCTGCATCGAATCACACAAAAACACACAACCACTGATTGACGACATGACGCGACTGTATTGACAGTGTGATTGTCATCGCAAAACAAATCACACATACAGTGCACGCCTTTGATAAACCAATAGTTTTACACCGCACAAACAACACATCAGTATGATTAATACAGAAACTGTGGCGAACACAATACACACACCTGGCTGACGCGTATGTTTTTGTGTGTTTTTATGTATTAACCGCTGCATCGTGTGTATGATCAGCGCTTCTTCCCGTCAGCCGGAGAGCACGATGTCCGTATTGCCCGACTTTGAAAGCGCCGAATTTGCCCCGGCGCTGAAAGCCATCCGCAAGCAATTGCAGCTGTCGCGTACCGCGCTGGCAGCCCAGGTCGGGCTGTCCACCGCCGCCATCCAGCGCTACGAGGCGCAGGACGGCAGCAACATCAAGCCCAGCCGCGAAGCCTACGAACGGCTGAGCAAGGTGCTGGCGACGCTGCTGGCCGACAGCGCCACCGCCGCGGTCAGCCCGCCACCGCCGGTGGCGCCCCCCGTGACTATCGCCCCAGCCCCGACGGCGCAGCCAGCCGCGCCGCTGACCGGCATCCTGCTGGCCGATGCCACGCTGGAGCAGCTGATCGCCCGTGCCAAGGCGATGGGGGCGAAGAAGGTAACCGTCGAATTCTGAAGCGACATGATTCGTGACACCTCGCGTCACGAATTGCCTTGCCCGGCGCCGGGCGCTTATTGCCTGCGGGCTGCAAACTGCAATAAGCAGGTTCTGGGCTGCCGGTATGATTTGTGACAGTAGTTGGTCACGAATCATACCCCCCACACTGCGGCCAACCTTGGCCATAAACACACAGCAAAAACCCCCGCTGCCGGACACCGGTAGCGGGGGTTTTTGTTGCTGCCGACGTCGCTCAGTCGTCGCGGGTCAGGACTTCCAATAGCTCGATCTCGAAGATCAGGTTAGAGTGCGGCGTGATGTGGGCGCCGATCTGGCGCTCGCCGTAGGCGAGGTGGGCCGGCACCCACAGCTTGCGCTTGCCGCCGACGCGCATGCCCATCAGGCCCAGGTCCCAGCCCTTGATCACGCGGCCGCTGCCGATCACGCACTGGAACGGCTTGCCACGCTGGTAGGAGGAATCGAAGCAGGTGCCGTCCTCCAACCAGCCGCGGTACTGGGTGGTAATCAGCGCACCCTTGACCACCGCCTTGCCGTCGCCCGGCTGCAGGTCTTCAATCCGCAATTCGTCATTCATGCTGTCTGTCACTCCTTGTCTGAATACGGTGCCGAGCCTGGCGGCAACGCCTGGTTGCCGCTGACAGGCTTGACCTTGCCCGCCGCCAGCCGTGCGCGTTCGCGCGCGGTGGCCACGTCGTCCGCCCGTGCCACCGCCACCCCCATGCGGCGGCGTTCGAAGCTTTCCGGCTTGCCGAACAGGCGCAGGTCGGCGCCCGGCACCGCCAGCGCCTCGGCCACGCCGTCGAAGGCGATGCCGGCCTCCTGCAGGCCGCCGTAGATCACCGCTGACGCCGCGGCATCGCGCAGCGTGACGTCCACCGGCAGGCCGAGGATGGCGCGCGCGTGCAGCTCGAATTCACTGTAGATCTGGCTGGCCAGCGTCACCAGCCCGGTGTCGTGCGGGCGCGGGCTGACCTCGGAGAACCACACCTGGTCGCCCTTGACGAACAGCTCGACGCCGAACAGGCCGCGCCCGCCCAGCGCGGCGGTCACCTTGGCCGCCATGTTCTGCGCGCGCTGCAGCGCCAGCGGCGACATCGGCTGCGGCTGCCAGCTTTCCACGTAGTCGCCGCTCTGCTGCAGGTGGCCGACCGGCGCGCAGAAGTGGGTGGCGATGCCGCCGGCGCCGTCACTGGCGCGCACGGTGAGCAGGGTGATCTCGTAGTCGAAGTCGATGAAGCCCTCGACGATCACCAGCCCCCTGTCGACGCGGCCGGCGCTGAGCGCGTACTGCCAGGCGGCGGCCACATCGTCAGGCCCGCGCAGCAGCGACTGCCCCTTGCCGCTGGACGACATCACCGGCTTCACCAGGCAGGGGTAGCCGATGCCCGCGTCAATGGCCGCCTGCAGCTCGGCCTCGCTCGCGGCAAAGGCGTACGGCGAGGTCGGCAGGCCCAGCTCCTCGGCGGCCAGACGGCGGATGCCCTCGCGGTTCATGGTCAGGTTGGCCGCACGCGCGGTGGGGATGACCTCGGCAAGGCCGTCGGCCTCGATGCGCAGCAGCTCCTCGGTGGCGATGGCCTCGATCTCCGGCACGATCAGGTGCGGCCGCTCGGCTTCCACCAGCGCGCGCAGCGCGGCCGGGTCGGCCATGTTGATGACGTGGCTGCGGTGCGCGACCTGCATCGCCGGTGCGTCGGGATAGCGGTCGACGGCGATGGTTTCCACGCCGAGGCGCTGCAGGGCGATGACCACTTCCTTGCCCAGTTCGCCGCTGCCCAGCAGCATGACGCGTCGGGCCGACGCGGAAAGAGGGGTTCCGATACGCATGGGGATACTCGCGGGTGGCTGCCGATGCCGCATTTTAGCATACGCGCCGCCAGCGGCCGGCCGCCTCAGCCCAGCACCCGTCGCGCCGCCACGTCGCCCCACCACGCGGCTTCTTCAAACAAAGACAGACCGGAGAGGTCCGAATGCGCGAACAGGATGGGGCCGTCGGCGGCGCGCAGCGCGGCCAGGCCGGCGTTGGCCAGGAAGCCCGGCTGCGGGCTGGCCATGGCGTGGGCGCGCACGGTGAGGCGGGCGGCCAGCAGGTGGCGGCGCAGGCGCGCTCCGTACACGGTGTAGAGATCCTGCGTGGCCAGCTCGAACAGCGCGTCGGCCCCGGCTGCGGCCAACCATGGCCGGGTGGCATCGGGCGCCGCATCGGCAAAGGCATGGTAGGTGGTGAACACGGTGCGCTCGGGCAGCGCGACGCGGATCAGCTGGTGCGTAGCCACCACGTAGCCGAGGCCGGTGCTGCCGTACACCACGTTGTCCCAGGCGAGCGTTGACTGTTCGGGCTCTTGCGGGAAGCGATCGAGCAGCACATTGCCCACCAGCCACGGCGCGCGCGGCGGCAGGTGGGCACGCTCGAAGCCCAGGCTGCGCATGGACGGCAGCAGGTGCCAGGCCACGTGCAGCGGCGTGGCGACGATGACGCGCCGCGCCAGCAGGCGCTGTGCACCGCCGGCATCGACATAATCCACCTGTGCCTGCTGGCCCTGCATCTGGATGCGCCAGGCGGCGCCGGGGAGCTGCCGTTCGGCACCGATGCGGCTGCGCATGTGGCGCAGCAGCGGGGCGAGTCCGTCCGGCCAGGTCAGCACCGCGCCGTCTTCGGCGTTGGCCGCGTGGCCGCCGCGGGCGGCGAAGTAGTGCAGGCCGGCCCAGGCCGAGGTCTGCGCCAGCGTGCTGCCGTAGTCGTCGCGGCAGCAGTAGTCGAGGTACCACAGCAGGCCGGGCGCGGTGTAGCCGTGCGCCGCCAGCCAGCTGGCAAAGCTCTGGCGGTCCAGCGCGCGCCAGGCCGGGTCGGTTGAGGCCAGCGCGGTGGGCACGGTGAACACGCGCCGTCCGTCGGTGCCGTGCTGTTGCTGCAGTTGTTTCACGTGAAGCAGGAAGCGCCGCTGCTGCGCGTCGTCGTCGGCGCCGAGGCCGCGCGGCAGCAGGCCATCCTGCCACTGGCCGTCACGCCACAGCCGCTCGTCCGGCGCGTGCACCAGCACGCGCTCGTCGAAGGTTGGCCGCAGGCTGGCGCCGCCTGCCTCGATCACGCCCATCTCGGCCAGCAGCGTGCGCACGTGCGCCGACTCGGGCGAGGGCAGCGGCAGGTAGTGCGCGCCGGTGGGGTAGCGCCACTCGCCGAAGGCGCCGCCGGCGGCGTTGCCGTCCGGCTCCGGCCCGTTCAGCAGCACGAAGTCGCGGTAGCCTTCACGCGCCAGCCGCCAGCCGGCAAACAGCCCGGCCACACCGCTGCCGACGATGACGGTATCGACGCGGCGCGTGCCGCGTGGCGGCGGCAGGGAGGCGGCGTCGCGCAGGCGGTGGCCGGCGGCCATGCCGGGGCGGAAAACGTCTATCGGCAGGCCCCAGCCCAGCACCTGCCGGCAGCCACCCAACAAGGGCAGGCCGGCGAGCAGGGCGGCGGTACGCAGGAAATCGCGGCGCTGCATCAGCACGGACCAATCCCGCTGCGGCGCGGGCCGATGGTGGCGTGGCTCACTCGTTCACTCATAAGTCTGACCCGCTGCGCGGCCTCGTCGTTTGCCCTGTTTCCCACGCCTAGCGAATCACCTGCGACCAGTCCTGCTCGAAGTAGTGCACCAGTATCTGGTTGTTCAGCTCATTGGGCAGCACGTTCCAGCGCCGCATATCGGGCGGAAAGAAGAACATCTGCCGCGTGGCCTCGCGGTCGAGGAATTTCATCGGCACGCGGTAGGCCTGCGGCGGGGTGTAGCCGGGGCGATGGGCGGCGATGATGAAACCCCACTCGCCGAAGGACGGCACGTAGGCGTGATAGGGCGTGGTGGCGAGGCCCGCCGCCTGCAGCGTGGCGTAGATGCTCCAATACGAGCGCGGCGCGTGGTAAGGCGAGGTCGACTGCACCACCGCCAGCCCGTTTTCAGCCAGATGGCGCGACAGCAGCCGGTACAGCGGCACCGAGTACAGCTTGCCCAGCGCGAAGCTGGACGGGTCGGGGAAGTCGACGATGATGGCGTCGAATACCTCGCCGTGCCGCTCCAGCCAGCGCGCGGCGTCGTCGTTGACCACGCGCAGGCGCGGGCTTTGCAGCGAGCCGCCGTTGAGCGCCACCAGCGGCGCCGAGCGGGCGAACAGGCCGGTCATCGCCGGGTCCAGGTCCACCAGTGTCACCTGCTGCACATTCGGGTACTTCAGCACCTCGCGCGCGGCCAGGCCGTCGCCGCCGCCCAGGATCAGCACTCGCCGCGCCCACGGCAGCGCACCCAGCACCGGGTGCACCAGCGCCTCGTGGTAGCGGTGCTCGTCGCGGCTGGAAAACTGCAGGTTACCGTTGATGTACAGCCGCAGGTCGCCCTTCCAGCGCGTCAGCACCAGGCGCTGGTAGGGCGTGGTTTCGGCGTGGATCACGTCGTCGCCGTAGATGGCCTTCTCGTTCCAGCGCGTCAGCTCGTCGGCAGCGATGAAGCCGCCGCCCAGCACCAAGAGCACCAGCAGGCTGCGCAGGTACTGCAAGGTTGGCCGCACGAGCTCGGCGCGGAACACGCGGCAGGTCCACAGCGCCACCGCCACGTTGGACAGGCCGAACAGCAGCGCCGAGCGCGCCAGCCCCAGCCGCGGCGCCAGCACGATGGGGAACAGCAGCGACACCGCCAGCGCGCCCAGGTAGTCGAAGGTAAGCACGCGGCTCACCAGCTCGGCAAAGCGCTGCTGACGCTGGTTCAGCGCGCGCATCACCAGCGGGATCTCCATGCCCACCATGGCGCCGGTGAGGAACACCAGCGCGTACAGCATGAGGCGGAACGACTCACCGCTCCAGGCGAACACCGCGAACAGGGCGCTGGCCGACAGCCCACCCAGGAGCGCCACCAGCAGCTCGATCTCGATGAATGTATCCAGCACCCGTTCATCTTTTACATACTGCGACAGGTGCGAGCCGACGCCCATGGCAAACAGGTAGCAGCCGATGATGGACGAGAACTGCAGCACCGAGTCGCCCAGCAGGTAGCTGGCCAGCGCACCGGCTATCAGCTCGTAGGCGAGGCCGCAGGATGCCACCACAAAAACGGACAGGATAAGCAGACGATCGCGCATGCCGGCACTCATGAAACGTGGGTAGAATGGCCATTATTGCCCAAGCCTGCCAAGGACGCTGCATATGTCGACCGCCTTCCTGCCCGCCCTGTTGGCCTACCTGTCCTACGTGGGCAGCGGCGCGCTGCTGCTGGCGCTGTTCACCGTGCTGTACTGCCGCGTAACGCCGCTGAACGAGATGCAGCTGATCCGCCAGCACAACCAGGCGGCGGCGTTGTCCTTCGGCGGCGCGCTGCTGGGCTTCTCGCTGACGCTGGCCTCCAGCGCCTGGCACCTGAACACCCTGCACAGCTTCCTGCTGTGGGGCGTGCTGGCCATGCTGGTGCAGATCGTGGTGCACATGCTGCTGTCGCGCTGCGTGCGCGACCTGCAGCAGGCGCTGCAGGACAACAACACCGCCATGGGCCTCCTGGCCGGCAGCGTGCAGCTGGCGGTGGGCGTGCTGAACGCCGGCAGCCTGTCGTAACCGCCTGCCGCAGGCGGTTCGCGCTGCGGCCAACCTTGATGGAGTCTTCGCCATGAGTCTGTTTTCCTTCATTTCCAAGCAGTTCATCGACATCCTGGAATGGCAGGAGGAGGGCGACGGCGTGCTGGCCTGGCGCTACCCGATGCAGGACAACGAGATCCAGTACGGCGCCAGCCTGACGGTGCGCGAATCGCAGATGGCGGTGTTCATCAACGAGGGCAAGATCGCCGACGTGTTCGGCCCCGGCATGTACAAGCTCACCACCCAGACGCTGCCGGTGCTCACCTACCTGCAGCACTGGGACAAGCTGTTCGAATCGCCCTTCAAGTCCGACCTGGTGTTCTTCAGCACCCGGCTGCAGCTGGGGCGCAAGTGGGGCACGCCGCAGCCGGTGACGCTGCGCGACAAGGACTTCGGCATGGTGCGCCTGCGCGCCTTCGGCATCTACAGCTACCGCATCACCGACCCGAAACTGTTCTACAGCGAGGTCAGCGGCACCCGCGACAGCTACACCGTGGACGATCTGGAACAGCAGCTGCGCAACCAGGTGGTGGCCACCATGGCCAGCACCCTGGGCGGCAGCGCCGTGCCCTTCCTCGACATGGCGGCCAACCAGGGGCTGATGGCCGACACCATCAAGACGGCGCTGCTGCCGGTGTTCGCGCGCTACGGCGTGGCGCTGGACAGCTTCGCGGTGGAGAACATCTCGCTGCCGGAAGAGCTGCAGAAGGCCATCGACAAGCGCATCGCGATGGGCATGGCGGGCGACCTGAACCAGTACACCCGCTACCAGGCGGCGGAAGCCATCCCGCTGGCGGCGCAGAACGAGGGCGGGCTGGCCGGCATCGGCGCCGGCTTGGCCGCCGGGGTCGGCGTCGGCCAGATCATGACCCAGGCCATGCAGCAGACGCTGCAGCCGACGGCCGCCGCACCTGCCGAGCCGCCAGCCGCGCCGGCCGCCGACACCGGCGACAGCCCGCAGGCCAAGCTGGCGCAGCTCAAGGCGCTGCTGGACGCCGGCCTGATCACCCAGGCCGACTACGACACGGCCAAGGCCGACGTGCTGAAGAAGCTGGTGGGCTGAGCATGACCAAGCAGCCTGCGGCCAACCCTGCCTGATGTACCGCGTCGCCTGCCCCGCCTGCGGCGCCGAAGTGCGCTTCCACGCCACCAGCTCGGTGCTGGCGGTGTGTTCCTATTGCCACAGCACGCTGCTGCGCGACGCGGACAGCGTGCGCGACATCGGCAAGATGGCCGCACTGCTGGACGACTACTCGCCGCTGCAGATCGCAAGCGCAGGCATCTGGCGCGGCCGCCAGTTCACCGTGGTGGGCCGCATCCAGCTGGCCTTTGATGCCGGCAGCTGGAACGAGTGGCACGTGCTGTTCGACGACGGCGAAAGCGCCTGGCTGGCGGAAAGCGTCGGCCAGTACGTGCTGACCCGGGCACAGGGCAGTAGCGATACGGCCCCGCCTTTCGACCAGCTGCGCGCCGGACAGGGCTGGCAACAGGACAACAGCCACTTCATTTTCAGCGACATCCGCCAGGCGCGCTGCGTCGCCGGCGAGGGCGAGCTGCCGCGCCAGCTGCAGCCCGGCTACGACGCACCGGTCGCCGACGCGCGCAGCGGCGGCCACTTCCTGACCCTGGACTACAGCGACGGCCAGCCGCCGCAGCTGTACCTGGGCGAGGCGGTGACGCTCCCGCAGCTGAACATGCAGCGCCTGCGCGATGAGCGCATGATCGAGGCCGCCACCGGCAAGCTCAAGGGCAGCGTGCAGCAGCTGGACTGCCCGCAGTGCGGCGCCGGCCTCGACTACCGCGCCGGCACTGCCACCCACCTCAACTGCCCGTCCTGCAGCAGCGAGGTCGACATCCAGGGCGAGCACGCCACCGTGCTGGCCCAGCACCAGAGCGTGCAGGGCAGCATGCTGCGCTTCACGCTGGCCAACGGCAGCGAGGCCACCATCGACGGCAAGACCTGGACCATCATCGGCCTGCTGGGTTGGGTGGAAAGCGCGGACCGCGACAGCCGCTGGAACGAGTACCTGCTGTACGAGCCGCAGCTGGGCTTCCGCTGGCTGACCGAGACCGGCGACGGCTGGTGGCTGGGCGCGCTGATGGACGTGTGGGTGGACGAGGCCACCGCGGAGTACGCGCTGTGGGGCAAGCAACGCTTCGCCGCGCGCTATCCTCCCTATCTGGCCAGGATAGACTATGCCGCCGGCGCCTTCCCGTGGCGTGCCCGTCTCGGCGACAGCCTGATCCTCAACGAATACCAGAGCCGGGACGGCAATACCCTGCTGGCCAGCGAACAAAGCCCGCAGGAACTCACCTGGAGCAGCAGCCGCAAGGTCAGCGACGCGGACGTGGGACGCTGGTTCGGCAAGGACGCCCCGCTGGCTTCCGCCTTCCGCAGCGCGGGCAGTGCCGCCGGCAAGGCCGCCTTGCGCCCGCTCGGCTACGGCGCCGTGGCGCTGCTGTGGCTGCTCAATGCGCCGCTACTGCTGACCGGCGACAGCAGCGAGATCATCGGCATCTGCTTCATCGCCTCCGTCCTGCTGTTGCTGCCGCTGGAAACCTGACATGAGCCGCCTGACCTATCTGCTGTACTGCGCCGCGATCGTGCTCGTCAGCACGCTGATCAACTACACCGCCAACAGCGACGATGGCGGCAGCTATCGCAGCAGCAGCGGTCGCTCCGGCGGCGGCGGCTTCTTCGGCGGCGGCCACAAATGAGTCCCCTCGGCGAACATCTGCTGGCCGACCTCTACGATTGCCCGGCGGCCGCGCTGGCCGACGCCGCCGGCGTGGAGCAGGCGCTGTACGCCGCCGCCCGCGCCGCCGGCGCGCAGGTGCTGGCCGGCCACTTCCACCATTTCGGCCCCGGGCAGGGCGTCACCGGCGTGCTGCTGCTGGCCGAGTCGCACATCAGCATCCACAGCTGGCCGGAACACGGCTACGCCGCCGTCGACCTGTTCCTGTGCGGCCACGCCGCACACCAGGCCGCGCTGGCCGTGTTGCAACAGCGGCTGCAGGTTGGCCGCACCGAGCAGCGCTGCGTGGCGCGCGGCCAGCTGTCAGTCTGAAAAATCATTCTTGCCGCAAAAGAAAAAGGACAGGGCCATCGCGGCCGCATGGCGGCAGCCGGACCGGTGGGATGCGTGCGGTTTTCGCGGGCGACGTCGCCAAGCGGCATTCCGGCTTTTTCCCGTACTTCCCGTGTGCTTTCGTGGCGAACACAGCACGTTCGCGCTAGAACAGCCCACCCTGCACCGCCGCGCCGCCCCAGGTGATCTCGCCGCGGCCACGCCCGGCCAGCCACTGGTTGGCCTGCGAGAAATGGCGGCAGCCGAGAAAACCGCGGCTGGCCGACAGCGGCGACGGGTGTGCCGCCTTCAGCACGCAGTGGCGGCCGGCATCGATGCGTTCGGCTTTGGTGTGTGCCCAGTTGCCCCACAGCAGGAACACGCAGCCGGGGTTGGCCGCGTTCACCGCGTCGATCAGCGCGTCGGTAACCGCCTGCCAGCCGAGCTTGCCGTGGCTGCCGGCGCGGTCGGCCTCCACCGTCAGCGAGGCATTGAGCAGCAGCACGCCCTGCCGCGCCCAGTGTGTCAGGTTGCCGCTGGCCGGCGGCGGCAGGCCGAGGTCGGCCAGCTGTTCCTTGTAGATGTTGCGCAGGCTGGGCGGGATCTTCACCCCGTCCGGCACCGAAAAGCTCAGCCCCATCGCCTCGCCGGCGCCGTGGTACGGGTCCTGGCCGATGATCACCACGCGGATGTCGGCCGGCGCCACGTGGCGCAGCGCGTTGAACACCAGCTCGCGCGGCGGGTAGATCACCGCGCCGGCGGCGGCGCGCTCCGCCAGTTTCTCGTCGATGGCGGCCAGTTGTGCACAGATGGCCGGCGTTGCCAGCAGCTGTTGCCAGTCGGCGGGCAGGCCGGCGAGGGCGGGGGAGAGATAGCTTATGTTGTCAGTCATTGCATTCACGGAACATGCGGGATTCGGCAGCGGGAGGCGGCTCGGCATCATTTCCACCCGCAGCGGCTAAGACCAATAAAAAAGCCGCTCCACAGGGAACGGCTTTGCTTGCGGCCAACGTCGGCTCAGTAGCGCGCCATCGCCGGCTCGACCTCGTCCGCCCATGCCGCCACGCCGCCGCGCAGGCTCAGCACCTGCTCGAAACCGGCGTTTTCCAGGAACAGGCCGACCTGGTAACTGCGCACACCGTGGTGGCAGATGGTCACCACCGGGGTGTCATCCGGCAGCTCGTTGTGGCGTAGCGGGATCAGGTTCATCGGGATCTGGCGCGAGCCGTCGATGCGGCACAGCGCGTACTCCCAGTCCTCGCGCACGTCAAGCAGCACCGGCTGCGGACGGGACGCGTCGGCCAGCCAGTCGGCCAGCTCGCGGGCGTTGATTTCGCGGATCATCAGAAGCTGAAGCGCGACGGTTCGATCGCGTCCAGTTGCTTCAGGCGCGCGATATTGGTATCGAAGCTGACACTTTCCTGATACGCGGTTTCGGACACGCGGGTGATGATCTTGGCGATCATTACCGGCGCATCGCCGACGATCACCGCCATACGGCCGCCGATGGCCAGCTGCGCCTTCAGCGCTTCCGGCACCACCGGTACCGAACCGCCGACACAGATCACGTCGAACGGCGCCTGCGCCGCCAGACCGTCGATACCGTTGCCCTGGCTCAGGGTCACGTTCTTGATGCCGGCAGTTTTGAGGTTGGCCGCGGCTTGCTGCAGCTGCTGCGCGTCGATATCGACGCTGTACACGTGCTGGCCGACGGCGGCCAAGAGGGCGGTCAGGTAGCCGCTGCCGGTACCGATTTCCAGCACCTTGTCGCTGGCTTTCACCTGCAGGTCCTGCACCAGACGGGCTTCGACCTTCGGCTCCAGCATGGTGCAGCCGTTGTCCAGCGGCAGCTGGGTGTCGACAAAGGCCAGCGCGCGCTTGTCGGTACCGACAAAATCTTCGCGTTTCACGTGGAACAGCAGATCGAGAATGGAGGTGTCGAGCACGTCCCACGGACGGATCTGTTGCTCAACCATATTGAAGCGGGCTTGTTCGAAATTCATCGGAAACTCCGGCTTGGATTCAAGACAATATCAAGGACGACTCTGAAAACCGGGCTGCGGCAACCGGGCTTTCGCAATCGTCCAAACGATTGCTAACTTGCGATTATCCCACATTTACCTTACCTTCACAGCATCGCTAGGGGTCCTGCTCCGGCTTGTGTACCATCCGCGCCAAGGCGCGGCGAGGATCGCAGCCGCAGCGGGTGAGAGTCACCCTTCGAACCTGACCCGGATAATACCGGCGTAGGGAAGCGTAATCTGCCAGACACCGCCCGCTGCCATCCGTTCCCGCAGCACGGCGGCCAGCCTTGCAGCCGGATCTTCCGGGCCGCTCCTTGCGCCGTTTCATCGCCTTGGAGAACCTGCCCGATGAACGCGCCAACCAATCTGAATACCCAAATGGTGGTGGATTCCGCCGCCATCCAGCCGCTGCCGAATTCCCGCAAGATCTACGTCGAGGGCAGCCGCCCCGACATCCGCGTGCCGATGCGCGAAATCAGCCAGGCCGACACTCCCACCCAGTTCGGCGGCGAGCAGAACCCGCCGATCTACGTCTACGACTGCAGCGGCCCGTACAGCGACCCGCAGGCACAGATCGACATCCGCTCCGGCCTCGCCCCGCTGCGCGCCGCCTGGATCGCCGAACGCGACGACACCGAGCGCTTAGCCGGCCTGTCCAGCGACTACGGCCGCGCCCGCGAAGCCGACCCGAAACTCGCCGACCTGCGCTTCGACCTGCAGCGCAAACCGCGCCGCGCCAAGGTTGGCCGCAATGTCACCCAGATGCACTACGCCCGCCAGGGCATCATCACCCCGGAAATGGAATTCGTCGCCATCCGCGAAAACCTCAACCGCAAGGCCTATGTCGAATCGCTCAAGGCCACCGGCAACAGCCGCCTGCTGGAGCTGATGACGCGCCAGCACCCCGGCCACAGCTTCGGCGCCAACCTGCCGGAGGAGATCACCCCGGAATTCGTGCGCCAGGAAGTGGCCGCCGGCCGTGCCATCATCCCCAACAACATCAATCACCCGGAAAGCGAACCGATGATCATCGGCCGCAACTTCCTGGTAAAAATCAACGGCAACATCGGCAATAGCGCAGTAACGTCTTCGATCAGCGAAGAAGTAGACAAGATGACCTGGGGCATCCGCTGGGGCGCCGACACCATCATGGACCTGTCCACCGGCAAGAACATCCACGAAACCCGCGAGTGGATCCTGCGCAATTCGCCAGTACCCATCGGCACCGTGCCCATCTACCAGGCACTGGAAAAGGTCAACGGCAAGGCCGAAGACCTCACCTGGGAAATCTTCCGCGACACACTGATCGAGCAGGCCGAGCAGGGCGTGGACTACTTCACCATCCACGCCGGCGTGCTGCTGCGCTACGTGCCGCTCACCGCCAGCCGCATGACCGGCATCGTGTCGCGCGGCGGCTCGATCATGGCCAAGTGGTGCCTGGCGCATCACCGGGAAAACTTCCTGTACACGCATTTCGAAGAGATTTGCGAAATCATGAAAGCCTACGACGTGGCTTTCAGCCTGGGGGACGGCCTGCGCCCGGGCAGCGCCTGGGATGCCAACGACGCCGCCCAGCTGGGCGAACTGAAGACCCTGGGCGAGCTGACGCAGATTGCCTGGCAGCACGACGTGCAGGTGATGATCGAAGGCCCCGGCCACGTGCCGATGCAGCTGATCAAGGAGAACATGGACAAGGAGCTGGAGTGGTGCCATGAGGCGCCGTTCTACACCCTGGGGCCGCTCACCACCGACATCGCACCGGGCTACGACCACATCACCAGTGCGATTGGCGCCGCGCAGATCGGCTGGTATGGCACCGCCATGCTGTGCTACGTCACCCAGAAGGAACACCTGGGCCTGCCGAACAAGAACGACGTGAAGGAAGGCATCATCACCTACAAACTGGCCGCACACGCCGCCGATCTGGCCAAGGGCCATCCAGGCGCGCAGATCCGCGACAACGCGCTGTCCAAGGCGCGCTTCGAGTTCCGCTGGGAAGACCAGTTCAATCTGGGTCTTGATCCGGACAAGGCGCGCGACTTCCACGACGAGACGCTGCCGAAAGACAGCGCCAAGGTGGCGCACTTCTGCTCCATGTGCGGCCCGCACTTCTGCTCGATGAAGATCACGCAAGATGTGCGTGAATTCGCCGCCAAGCAGGGCATCAGCGATGAAGCCGCATTGCAGAAGGGTATGGAAGTGAAGTCCATCGAGTTCGTGAAGGGCGGCGGCAAGCTGTACGACAAGGTGTAAGCCGGTTTTGCTTCACGTGAAACGATAAAGGTTGGCCGCAGTGATGCGGCCAACCTTTTTATTGCAGCACGGCACGTTTGAATATGGCGCCGACTCAGCCCTTGCGCCGGTAGCTGACGCCGGGGAACACGCGGATGATGTCGTCGCCGCTTTGCGCCTTGCTGTCGGCATCCAGCAGCTGCCAGTAGTGATCGCCGTCGAACAGGTCGCGATAGACCGGGATGCCGTCCTGGTAGAACATCAGGTGGTGGCCGATGAAATCATCGAGCGGGCGCGGCGAGTTGTCGTCCTGCATCACGAACATCACCGCAGTGCTGGGGGAGAGTTCGCGGATCTGCTCGCGGTCGGCCTGCCACATCCCGACAAAGATCAGCAGCACGGAGAACATCAGCAGCGTCCAGGCGGTAGACAGCGTGGACAGCACTGCCAGGATCGTCGCCCCGGTGAAGTAGAACCGACTGTCAAACATGATGCCCCCCCTGTGCTGTCACACAGTCATCCGGCAGCGGCGCAACAGGCGCCGAGATTTCATCATAGGTGAGCCTGGCGCGCTTTACCGCGGCAAATCGGCGCGCCGTTCATGCACAAGAAAGGCACGTTGGCCGCGGTGTCGCTCATGGACGGGGAGCGCCCGGGCGGCGTCCTGGTCGATGGCCTGATGCTTGGGCTCACCCCGGGTGCGGAGGTATTTGCTTGCGTCGGCTCAGCTTACTGCCGCTGCAGGTTGCCGATGAAGGTGCGCACCTCGGCCGGCGTCTGCAAGGGCGTGCCCTCGCTGGCGTAGACCTTGAGCAGACCGTTCTCGATCAGCCCCGCCTCCAGCTTGCGCTGCGACACGTCGATCAGCAGGTAGGCGGCGCCGTCCTGCGCCGCGTGGCGCTTGTTACCGGTGACGAACAGCAGCCGGTCCTGCTGCAACGGCCCCTGGGTATCCATGAAGCGCTTGAACTTGGCCAGGTCCTTGCCCAGCAAGGCTTTCAGCGGGGCCGCCAGCGGCGGCTTGTCGAACAGGCCGCTGTCGCGCGGGTACTGGCCGACCTGCTTTTCCAGCACCGTCCAGTCGCCCTTGCCCTGCCACGCGCTGACCACCTCGCGCACCGCGCCGGCCTGCTGCTTCAGCGCTTCCACCTCTTGCTGCACCTTGGGCTGCAGCTCGCCGGCCAGCGTGCCGGCCTTGTCCAGCGCGGTCGCGGCCTGCTGCTTGATCTCGGCCAGCGGGGCGCTGGCCTGCTGCAGTTTGGCGCCGGCCACGCCAATGGCGGCGGACGCGTCGTTTTGCAATTTGCCGACCTGTTCCTCGGTACAGGCCAGCAACAGGGGCAGGCCGCACGCGGCCAGCAGCAGGGGACGCCACATGATGTTCTCCACAGGGCAAATAAGCGCTTGGAAGCCGCGTCGCGGCGGCGAGTTCCCGCTACCGGCGCAAGGTTGGCCGCAAGCGTGAAAAAGGCGGCCGCAGTTGCCCGCGACCGCCCAATGCCGATACCGGCCGGCTTAGCGCACGTCGACCACGATGTCCTTGCTGAACACCTTCTCGCAGTACTTGCACTTCATCTTGGTATCGTGCTCGGTCACGCGCACGCTGAAGTGGCTCTGCACCGGCTCCACGTGCGACACGCAGTTGGAGTTGGGGCAGGCGAAGATGCCTTCCACCGTGTCCGGGATCGCCAGCTTCTGCTTGCGTACCACGGCAAAGTCCTCGATCACGCTGACGGTGCCGCGCGGCGCGAACAGCGCCAGCTCGTTGGCCTGCTCCTCGCTCAGCACCACGTTCTCGATCTTGATCAGGTCCTTGCTGCCCATGTGACCGCTGGGCAGGTTGAGGCCGACGGTGACGCGCTCGCGGTATTCCGCCAGCTGGAACAGGCGCAGGATGCGCAGGCCCTGACCGGCCGGAATGTGGTCGATCACGGTGCCGGATTTCAACGCCTCGACATTGCGGGCATACACTTTTTCAGTCATGGTTTTTCCTTTCACACCGTTTCGTTGAGCACCAGCGACAGCAGCGCCTGGCGGGCGTAGACACCGTTCTTGGCCTGCTCGAAGTAGTAGGCGTGCGGCGTGGCGTCGACGTCGGTGGTGATCTCGTCCACCCGTGGCAGCGGGTGCAGGATCTTCATGTTGGGGCGGGCGCTGCGCAACATGTCGGCGCGCAGCACGAACTGGCCCTGGATCTTCTTGTACTCGGCCTCGTCGAAGCGCTCGCGCTGCACGCGGGTCATGTACAGGATGTCGATGTGCGGGATCACTTCCTCGATGGTGGCGGCGATGCTGTAGCTGATGCCGCGCTCGTCCAGCTCCTCGCACAGGTAGTCCGGCATCGCCAGCGCCTCCGGGCCGACGAAGTAGAACTTCGCGCCGAACAGCGACAGCGCCTGCGCCAACGAGTGCACGGTGCGGCCGTATTTCAGGTCGCCGACGAAGGCCACCGTCAGGTTGTCGAGACGGCCCTGGGTTTCCTGCAGCGTGAACAGGTCGAGCAGGGTCTGCGACGGGTGCTGGTTGGCGCCGTCGCCGCCGTTGATGATGGGCACGGTGGAGAACTCGCTCGCCACGCGCGCGGCGCCTTCCTTCGGATGGCGCATGATGATGGCGTCGGTGTAGGAGCTGATGATGCGCACGGTGTCGGCCAGCGTCTCGCCCTTCTTCGCCGAGGTGTTGGCACCGTCGGCAAAGCCGATCACGTTGCCGCCCAGGCGCTGCACCGCGGTCTCGAACGACAGGCGGGTACGGGTCGACGGCTCGAAGAAACAGGTCGCCAGCAGGCGGTCCTTCAACAAGTCACTGCGCGGCGAAGCCTTCAGTTGTGCCGCCGTCTGCACGACCAGTTCCAGTTCCTCGCGCGTGAAATCCGGTATCGAAATGATGTGCTTGCGATAAAGCGGGTTGGGCATGGCGGTCACCTTTGGCAATAACAGAATCAATGGCTGAAAAAAAAGCCCCTGATGCCGGATCAGGAGCTTCTTTCTATCTCAATGCAGCGGCCCGGCGTCGTGTCGACCCCGTACCGGCAACGCCTGGCGACGCGCGGATGGCGCGGCGGGGAAACGAAGCGGGCAGGGTAGAGGCGACATGGCGGGTCTCGCAAAGCAAACCGGCGGATTATACGAAAATCGCCGCGCGCTGTCAGGCCAAACTGTCAGGCCAAACTGTCAGGCCAAAGCGGGCAATAAAAAAGCGCCGCCCGTGACGGGCGGCGCTGGCAGCGGCGGGCCGGCGGCTCAGAGTCGGAAATTGCCGACCAGCGCTTCCAGGCTGGCGGACTGCTCGCGCAGCTGCTCCACCGCGGCGCGCACCTCGCGCGCCACCTCGCTGTTGGACTGCGCCATGGTGCTGATGCGCTCCACGTTCTGTGCGATTTCCGAAGTCGCGTTCGACTGTTCCCGCGTCGACGACGCGATATCGCCGATATTGTCCACTAGATCGACGCTTTTCTCGTAGATGCCCTTCATTGCCACATTGGCCTCCTCGGCGATGCCGACGCTGACCGACACCAGCTCGGTGCTGCGCTTCACCTCGTCCACCGCGACGCTGGTCTCGCTGCCGATGGCGGCGACGATGCGGCCGATCTGCACCGTGGCCTCGGCGGTGCGGCCGGCGAGGTTGCGCACCTCGTCCGCCACCACCGCAAAGCCGCGCCCCTGTTCGCCGGCGCGCGCCGCCTCAATGGCTGCGTTCAGCGCCAGCAGGTTGGTTTGCTCGGCAATGTCCTTGATAACGTTGACAATGGTGCTGACTTCCGCCGAACGCGCACCCAGCGCCCCCATGCGTCCGGCCAGCGCCTGCATGTTGCTGGTCATGCGCTGGATCTCGCCGGTGACCCGGTCCACCGCCGCCACGCTGTGCTCGGTCAGCACGCCGCTTTCGCGCGCCATGCTCTCGGCCAGCATCGCGGTATCGGCGATGTGGTGCACGCTGACGGTGACCTGCTCCACGCCGGCGGCAGTGGCGCTGGCGGCGTCCGACTGCTGCGCCGACGACTGCTCCACCTGCACCGCGGAGGCGGCCAGCTGGCCGGCGGAACGGCTCACCGCCAGGCTCTGCTCGCGCACCTCGATGAACATCTCGCGCAGGCTCTCGATGAAGCGGTTGAAGGCGGCGGCGGTGCGGCCGATCTCGTCGCGGTTGCTGACCTGCAGGCGCAGCGTCAGGTCGCCCTTGCCGCTGGCGAACTGCTCCATGGTCTCCGCCAGCGTGTTCAGCGGCCGGGTCAGGGTGCGGATCAGCAGCGTCAGCACCAGGATGATCAGCCCCAGCGCGATAACGCCGATCACGATGGCGGTATTGCGCTGGCTGTTGGCGGAGGCGGTAATCGCCGCGGTCGGCACGCTGACGCCGGCGGCCCAGAACTGGCCGCTGTCCGCCACCTTGACCGGGTAGAAGAAATGGGTAAAACCGCCGTCCTCGTAGGAGAAGCTTTCCCCTTTCTTGATCTTGTCGAGGTTGGCCGCAAGCGGGTCGCCGCTGGCCACCGTCTTGCCGACCAGCGCCGGCTGCGGGTTGACCACGAACAGGCCGCCCTCGGACACCAGGCGCACGTAGCCGGTTTCATACAGGCGGATGCCGCCGAACTGCTTCTGCAGGTCGTCCAGCGCCAGATCGACGGCGGACACCCCCAGCATCTTGCCGGACGCGTCCTTCATCACCACCGCCAGCGAGCTTTCCAGCACCTGCTTGCCCTGCACGTCGTAGAAGAACGGCTCGGTGATGGTGTCGCGGCCGCGCGATTTCGGCACGAAGTAGAAATCGCCCCAGCCGGATTTTTCATAGTCCGGCACGTACTCGGTGAGCCGGTCCTGCCACTCCGGGAATTTCGCCACCCGGTCGCTGGACATCATCACGTCCAGCGCCGCCTTGCCGTTGGCGCCGCGCGTCAGGTAGGGCGTGTAGCGCCCGGTCGGGTCGTGCTTCGGCCAGTCGCGGCGGAATTCGTCGTCGCGGCCGTCCAGTGCGTTCGGCTCCCACAGCATCCACGCGCCGATGATGCCCGGCGCGTTGTCCAGCGTGCTGAGCAGGATGCTGTCGACCACCTTGCGGTCCACCGCTTGCGCACGCTGCAGCCCCTGCACGCTGGCAGCCATGCTGCGCGGAATGGCAAAACCGTTGGCCAGCTTGGCCTCGACGCTGTCCGCCACGCGGCCGGCCTGTTCCGACGCCAGCTGGTTGCCCTGCTCGACCGCGGCGTCATAACTTTGCTTGGCGATGATGGCGATCATCACCGCAAACCCGACCGCCACCGCCACCGCGGCGACGCCGATGATGCGGTTGCCCAGATGTCCCCAACGTGTGTCCTGCGTCATGCCTTGCACTCCCGTAACTGGCGATACAGCAAAAAAGATTTAGATATTGTTACCGAGCATATCTTCTTGCCGGATGATTGACCAATTCCAGCGCAAATCCGGCAAAAACCCGGCTGTTCATCACAGAAAATGATGCAAATCCGTTCTCCACCGCCCAGCAGCGGCCCGGTAATCATCATCAATCAATTTAAAATTCTCCCCGCATTATGCTTTGCGCCCATAATTGTGGGATAAGGTTTCCGGCTCAAACTTGTCATGGGTCAGTATGGCTGACGCATTAATTCTGTAAAATTGCTTAGTCGCTGTTTTTGCTACGTTTCTGCACCAAAAAAGACAATTCCATGATCAAGAGTATCGATATTGCCGATGTAAAAATCGGCATGTATGTGCATGACCTGAACTGCGACTGGGCCTCCCACCCGTTTTTCCGCCGCCGCTTTCTGATCAAGAGCGATGCCGAAATTGCCAAGATCGCAGAGGCCGGTATTCACGAGATCTATATCGATACCGAAAAGGGTCTGGATGTCAGCCATGCGCGCAGCGTGGACGAGGTCAACGCGACACTGCAGCAGCAGATGATCGAAGCCGTCAGCAACGAACCGGCGCCGGTCATCACGCTGTCGTTTGCCGACGAGCTGGGCCGCGCCAACCGCATCAAGAGCCAGGCACACGCACTGGTCAAGACCGTGATGCAAGATGTGCGCCTGGGACGGGCGGTGGAGCTGGAGCAGGTCGAACCGATGATCGAGTCGATCACCGAATCGGTACTCAGCAACAGCGGCGCATTGCTGACGCTGCTGCGCATCAAGAACAAGGACGACTACACCTTCCTGCACTCGGTCAGCGTCGGCACGCTGATGATCGCCTTCTGCCGCTCGGTGGGCATGGACCGGGAAACCATCCACCTCGCCGGGCTGGGTGGCATCCTGCACGACACCGGCAAGGCGCTGGTACCGGATGCGATCCTCAACAAGCCGGGGCGGCTGACCGAGGAGGAGTTCGACATCATCCGCCGCCACCCGCGCGACGGCTTCGACATCCTCAGCCGCACCGAGGGCATCGGCGAGATCCCGCTCGACATCACCCTGCATCACCACGAGCGCGTCGACGGCAGTGGCTACCCACACAATCTCAAGGGCGACACCATCAGCACCCTGGCCAAGATGGCGGCCATCGTTGACGTCTACGACGCCATCACCGCCGATCGCTGCTACCACAAGGGCATGGCGCCGACCGATGCGCTGCGCAAGATCTTCGAATGGTCGAAATACCACTTCGATCCCAAACTGGTACAGGCCTTCATGCGCTGTGTCGGCATCTACCCGGTCGGCACGCTGGTGTTGCTGGAATCAGGCAAGCTGGGCGTGGTGATCGAGCAGCACCCCAGCAACCTGCTGACGCCCAGGATCAGGGTGATGTACAGCAGCAAGAGCAATACCTATCTGCAGCCGGAAATCGTCGATTTGTCGCGGCCGCTCGGCTTTGGCGGCGGCGACAAGATCGTGCGCCACGAGTTGCCGGAAAAGTGGGGCATCAACCCCTTGCGTTTCATGTGAAACAACAACGGCCACCAGCGAAAGCGGGTGGCCGTTTTGTCATGCGTGCAGCCCTACAGCTGACGCAGCTCGAACTGGCCACCGCCACGGCGCTTGGCGCGGTACATCGCCTGATCGGCCTCGGCCAGCACCTCGGCCGGCATACCCGCGCCGCTCTTGAACAGGCAGATCCCCACCGACAGGCCGAGCCGGTTCGGCGGCGGCAGCTCGGCAAACGGCTCGTCCAGCGCCTGGATGATCTTGCCGGCCACCGCGCGTGCGCCGCTCTCGGTGACGCCTTCCAGCAGGATGGCGAACTCATCACCACCGATGCGCGCCAGCAGGTCGGTGCCGCGCAGGGCCTGCTTCAGCCGCGCGGCAACCGCCGAAAGCACCGCATCGCCGGTGTCGTGGCCGTGAACGTCGTTGATCGGCTTGAAACGGTCGAGATCGATGAACAGCAGCGCACACAGGCTGGAGGCGCTGTCTGCGGCCAACCTTTCCAGCTTCAGTTCCAGATAGCGGCGGTTGGCAAGATTGGTCAGCGCGTCGCGGTGCGCCATCTCCAGCAGATGGCCCTGCAGCAGCTGCAGGCGCTGCGCCTCCTGGCGCTGGCGGGTGACGTCGTGGCGGGTCTGCAGCACACCGTTCACCTTGCCGTTGGCATCACACAGCGGCGTCAGCGTGTACTGGTAATGCCCCGGCGTGCCATCGGGCTGCGGCAGGCTCAGTTCCATGCTCTGCGGCGTGGCGGTGGCCAGCAGCTGGGCAAACTTGTCGTCAGCGAGCCCCGGCAACGACACCGCGGCCAGCGGCATGCCGGCGGCCAGCTGCTGCAGTGCCGGCTGCGTATCAGGACAGCCGTGCGCGGCGCGATTGGCAAACTCCAGCAGCCCGTGCACGTCAAACAGCAGCACCGGATAAGGCAGCGCCTCGAACAGCTGCTGCAGGCGGGCGGCGGGCGAGGAAGCGGCGTGGAAAGACAGCGTGTCGGCTTGGTTCATCGGTCGGGATCTGGCGGCAAACACAATCGGGCAGCTTAGCACAGGCTAAGCCAACGGCATGTTTTCTTGCTGTTGCGGCACGGCATAGAAAAGCATTGAATTATCAATTGCCGCAGCTTTCGATAAATAAAATCCTACTACTGCGACAAAACTGTGGCGATTTATTCCCGTCCCGGGGCCGGATATTTCAGCGCATTCTTCTGCAGCTTGTCCTGCAGCGCATGGTCGAGATCCACGCCGCAGACATCTGCCAGCCGCACCAGGTACATCATCACGTCGGCGATTTCCTCCTGCAGCCGCTCGAACGCCTGCGGCTCTTCCGCCATCGCCGCCGCCTCGGCGTCCGTGCGCCACTGGAACAGCTCCGCCAGCTCGCCCACCTCGCCGGTCAGCGCCAGCATCAGGTTGCGCGGGGTGTGGAAACGCTGCCAGTCGCGCTCGGCGGCAAACTGGCGTTGTGCGGCGATCAGGCCGCGGGCATCGAGCAATACGGCGGGCACGGTCATCGGCGGCTCCTTGCGTCAAAAAGCCGCGACACGTGTCGCGGCCGGAGGGTTAGGGTGGCGGGCGGCTCAGGCGTCGTCCGTCGGCGGCGTCTTGCGGGCAAACAGGATGGTCGGCGCCCTGGCCGCACCGTGGCCGGCCGGCGCACGCTCGCTGCTCGGCTTCGGCGCCAGGGTGTGCTTCGGCTTCTTCAGCTGCAGGAACAGCGCCTCCACCTTGTCGCGCGCCCACGGCGTGCGGCGCAGGAAGGCGAGGCTGGACTTGATGCTCGGGTCGTGACTGAAGCAGCGCACCTTGATGCGGCTGGCCAGGCCGTCCCAGCCGTAGTGGGCGTGCAGCTCGGTCAGCATCGCTTCCAGCGTCACGCCGTGCAGCGGGTTGTTGCTCTGTTTGTCGCTCATGTACTCACCTTGCGGCCATGCTGCGGATTACGGGTATAGGCGCAAAACCCCGGTCGCGGGCCGACCTGCGGGTGATTGCGGCAAGTATTCGGCCGCTGCGCATAGATGCTGCACAGCCGGGTCTTCTGGTCCAGGTACTGACAGTCGCCGTTGGCGCGCTGCGTCAGCGTGAACAGGCCGCTCTTGAAGTTGAAATGCTGGATGATGCGCTGCTTTTCCAGACGTTTGGCGATGTTCTTGATAGGCTCGCCCAGCTCGAACTCGTCCACCACGCCGATGCGCACCAGATCCGGCAGCTTCACTTCCACCGGCATGCTGCAACAGCTGCCCATGCAGTCGCTGCACAGGCCATTCTTGTACTTTACCCACGTATCGAGGCGCTCGATATCGGCCACACTGATTCCTTAAAACCCTGATTCGGCAGCATTTCTGCCGCCGCAATGAAAAACAGCGGATTGTAACGCAATCCGCTGTTGCCATTGTGCTGTTTGTCGGCCGCCGCCGGGCGGTTCCACGTGAAACGCTGCGCCGGCCGCTACCGGCCGATGCGGTCGCCCAGATTCACCAGCAGCACCCCGGCCACCACCAGCAGCGCGCCAGCCAGGCGCCAGCTGTTGATCTCCTTCAGCGGCATGCCCAGCCAGCCGTAACGGTCGAACAGCAGCGACGCGCACACCTGGCCGGCGATGATCAGCGACAGCATCACCGCGACCCCCAGCCGCGGCGCCAGCAGCGTGGTGCCGAACACGAACAGCGCCCCCAGCGCGCCACCGGTCAACATCCACCACTCCGCGCGCGGCAGTGCGGCAAGGCCGACCCACTTCTGCCCGCTCAGCAGCGCGGCGATGCTCAGCGTCACCAGCCCCACCGCGAACGACACCAGCGCCGCCAGCACCGGGCTGCCGCCGATCAGCAGCTTCAGCTGGTGATTGATCGCCGCCTGCAGCGGCACCACCACCCCCATCACAAACGCCAGCGCCAGCAACAAACCGTTCATCGCCTCATCCCCCGCAGTAAGCCACCGATCATCCCGCCATCATCGCCGGCTGGCAAGCCGCGCAGAGCCATCGCGGCTACACCGGCACACCGATGCTCGCCGGCGGCGGCAACGGTACCGGCTCGTGCGCCGGCGTATCCAGATCGAACAGCCACACCAGCAGCAGCAAGGCCAGCATCAGCCCACACATCAGCAGCGAAAAGCGGGTGTAGGGATCGCGGTAATGACGCAGGAAAAAACGGCGCAGGAAATCCATGGGCGGCACGGCAAGTTAAAAGAACAGATGCTGCCGTTGTAGCACGAAACGCGGCGGCCTTCCGGCTGGTGTTGCCCACGCCGGCAACACAGCGGCCACAAGGTTGGCCGCAAGCAGCGGCCGGCACCATGCCGGTGCCAGCACTGCCGCCGATGCAGCATTTTGCCCCGCCACAAGGCGCGCCAGCGTCCGGCGGCCAGCCGTCGCCCGCCGTTTGGCTGGCAGGTTTCTT
Organism: Vogesella margarita; assembly: GCF_028548475.1. Taxonomy (GTDB): domain Bacteria; phylum Pseudomonadota; class Gammaproteobacteria; order Burkholderiales; family Chromobacteriaceae; genus Vogesella; species Vogesella margarita. The sequence goes on along the minus strand of NZ_JAQQLE010000002.1, from coordinate 46,652 downwards.
GCGTGCAGCTAAACCGGTGCGGCGCCCTTACCCGGCGCGCCGTTTCTGACAATTCGCCCCACGGTATCCACCCATGACTACCGACACCCCGCACCTGACAAGCGGACACAATCCGCTGGCACACAGCGTGGCAGAAGACCTGCTCGCCATCCTGATCGGCACCTCCTTCATCGGCTTCGGCATGGCCATGTTCGTGCAGGCTGGCCTGCTCACCGGCGGTACCGCCGGCATCGCCTTTCTGCTGCACTACCAGGGCCTGGCGCCGTTTGGCTGGCTGTTCTTCCTGATCAACCTGCCGTTCTACTGGCTGGCGCTGCGCCACATGGGCGCCGCCTTCACCATGCGCACCTTTGTCTGCGTGGCGCTGGTGTCGCTGCTGTCCACGCAATGCCGCGAGCTGTTCCCGTTCGCCGGCACGCTGAACCCGTACTCCACCGGCCTGCTCGGCGGGCTGCTGCTCGGCATGGGCCTGATCGCGCTGTTCCGCCACAAGGCCAGCGTCGGCGGCATCAACATCCTGGCGCTGTACGTACAGCAGCGTTACGGCCTGCGCGCCGGCAAGCTGCAATTCGGCATCGACCTCGCGATCCTGCTGGCGTCGCTGCTGCTGTGCAGCCTGCCGCAGCTGATCGGCTCACTGATCGGCGCCGCCGCGATGAGCCTGGTGATCGGCTTCTACCACCGGCCGGATCGCTATATTGCGGCGTCGTAAGCAAGGTTGGCCGCAAAGCCATGACGGCTTGCGGCCAACTCAATCGCGTTAAACTTTGGGCTTCGCAGGCTCAGCCCAACCTACCATGCTGTGGATAACTTATACCCACAAGCTAAATCCGCCGGCCAACACCGCACCGACGCGCCCATCCCCGTTGGCGCAAGCCGTGAAAAATGGCGCCATCCCGGAAACAAGCCGCCCTCTTTTGAGCGCAGCGGATGGGCGGCGCCGGGATGGCGGCGGTTTTCGCGGGAATTCTTGTGCCTTCGGGTCGCCTTTTCTTTGGATACTTTCTTTTGGCGAAGCAAAAGAAAGTATCCCGCCGCCGTTCGGAAAGCGGCAGATAAAAAATATTCGCGCAGCGAATGCCATATTTCAAAAAAGGTTGGCCGCAACGCCATGACGGCTTGCGGCCAACCTTTTTGTTAATTTCGGTAGGCGTTGGGCTTCGCAGGCTCAGCCCAACGCCTACCGCGCAGTACACTGCTTTCACATCCTTGGCTAAAAACGTCAACAGCCCTAGGAAATGTGAAGTAATTGATCTAGTTTTAGTAAATGCTTATTGCTATGCACTAGGCAAGATATGTGTGGATATGTCATTGCTCTTTGGAAGTAAAATCTAGCCTAAACTTATGAAGCTCTGTACGTTCGGTGCTATTTAGCACTCGATAGTGGGAGGTATTATGTTTCAAAATTTTTCATCTCGGATTGCAATATCAGCATTACTAATAGCCTTCTCCTTAACTTCCTGTGTGACGACTATCAGCCCAAGCACAGCGAAGAGTTTAGGCAATGCAGCTCTTTGTATGCAGTATGGCCACTGGCTGCGGATGGGTAATCCACAAGCAGTTTCTACTGTTGCTGCCGAAATTAAAAACAGAGGAGGTGTCTCACCAAGCCAAGCTGAACACAGTATTATCATGAGTGAATCCGTGGCTATTGGAATGAGTGAATGTGGCATGTTGGCAGCGATGGGGTCGCCTAATGGTCAAAATAGCACCATTACAAGTAATGGCAGACGAACACAATACGTCTTTAGACCATTTCATGGTAGATATAGTACATATGTTTATACAGATAATGGAAAAGTAACTGCCGTACAAAATTAATTATTAATAAAATATTTACATTCATAAATTTCTACAGAAAGCTTTCTGTTATTGTGAATTTTGGAGGTATTAAGACAATGCACTACACATCACGAAATGACACTCTAGGTTTTGCACATCGTACACGCAAGAACCTCGAACACATTGAGCATGCCTACAAAAATGGTCATGATGTTCATGTAGTCACACAACTTGTTCTCTCACTGCTAGGGCTTATCGTATATCCTAATGAACGCAAACTTGTCGAACGAGTTAATACCTTGACGCTATCTGAACTTAAAGATCAAGGATGGCCTAGTTGGAAGATTGAACTCGGCTCACCTGAGACATTAAATCAGCTCATAAAAATGTTACGTAATGCGGTTGCTCATGGTCGCATCCATTTCTCCTCCGACGATCGTGTCTTGGACCATGTTAGTATCCAGTTTGAAGACTATGACCCTCGGTCTAAAATTGTTACATGGCGTGCCACTATCACCTCAAACGATCTTGAAAAGTTTTGTCAAAATTTTATAAAATTAATTGAAAATGAAATAGGATAAACCATAAATTACATGTCTGGTTACTGACTTATATAGCAGATGGAAAACATGACCATTTCATTAATATTTTTTTCTTCTACGAATATCACATCAATTGTGCATAAAAAAGGGCAAGCCATCCGGCTTGCCCTTGTTCTATGTCATCAAAACCCTGCGGCCAACGTTGGCCGCAACCCCATTCAAATTACGACGCAGGCCGCTGCTTGAAGAAGGTGATCGGCGCCGTCGCCGGGATCTCGGACGGCGGCGGCGACTTCAAAATGTGCTTCTTCATCTTGCCCATCACGTGCATCTCGCACGGACGGCATTCGAATTTCAGCGTGTAGGTCTCGTCGCCGGATTTCAGCACCATCGGGTCGGCGCGCACCTGGCCCATCACGCCCTTGACGCCCTTGGCCTGCTTCGGACACAGGTTGTAGGAGAAGCGCAGGCAGTGCTTGGTGATCATCAGGCTGACTTCGCCTTCTTCCTGGTGCGCTTCATACGCCGGCTCAATCACTTCCACGCCGTGTTTCTTGTAGAAATCCCAGGCCTTGGCGTTGTAGACGTTGGCGAGGTAGCTGAGGTTTTTTTCCGGATACGGCACCGGCGGCTCCACCGGCGCCTTGCGCGGCTGGCGTGGCCATGCGGCCAACCTGGCGGCTTCCAGCTTTTCCACCGCGTCGCGGCGCAGAGCATTGATCACCGACGAGGGCACGAACCACGGCTGCGTCAGGTTCAGCGCCACGTCGTTGGCCACGAACATGGTGTTGCCGAGCTTGGCGACCGCGTCGCGCAGGCCAGCTTCGGCACGGGCGGCGTCCTTGGCCGGCTCCAGCGCCAGTGTCGCGTGGGCGGTGGCGCTGCAGCCGTCTTCGTCGGTGATGGTCAGCGCCAGGCCGTCGCCGGTTTCATCCAGGTTCAGCCACACGCCGATGCGACGTTCTGCCGATTTTTTCAGCAGCGACAGCTCCCAGGCGTGGTCGCGGTTGCGGCTGATGCGGGTGCCGGGCTTGAGGCCGGTAAGCGTAGCCGGGTCGTTGGGCACGCAGCGCCACAGCAACTCGCCGCCCGGCACGTGGCCGACCTGCTTCACGGTGTTCAGCTGCATGCCGACGACTTCGCGCTTCTTCATGTAATTGATGCCATCACCGTTGGCCATGCTGTCTTCGGTCGCAATCTCCAGCCAGCCGTCGCCGACCTGGTGCACGTGGCCCAGCTCGACGCCGACGAATTTCGGCGAATCGAAGGCGCCGATGTCGATCTTGCGGCCAGTGGCGAAATAATCCGTTGCCCCGCGGTGGAAGGTCTTGTCCGGATCGGGCGCGAAGTAGATTTCGCTGCTGCCGCTGGAGGCGCGCGCCAGTTCCGGCCGGCGCTCGATGATTTCGTCAAGCAGCAGGCGGTAGTGGGCGGTGATGTTCTTGACGTAGCTGACGTCCTTGTAGCGGCCTTCGATCTTCAGCGAGCGCACGCCGGCGTCGAGCAGCGCTTCGAGGTTGCGGCTCTGGTTGTTGTCCTTCATCGACAGCAGGTGCTTGTCGAAGGCGACCACGCCGCCTTTTTCGTCGGTGAGGGTGTAGGGCAGGCGACAGGCCTGCGAGCAGTCGCCACGGTTGGCGCTGCGGCCGTTGTCGGCGTGGCTGATGTAGCACTGGCCGGAGAAGGCGACGCACAGCGCACCGTGGATGAAGTATTCGATGGTGGCGCTATCGCCGACCTTATCGGCAATGGCGCGGATTTGCGGGATGGTCAGCTCGCGCGCCAGCACCACCTGCGAGAAGCCGGCATCGGACAGGAAGCGCGCCTTGGCGGCGTCGCGGATGTCGCACTGGGTGGAGGCGTGCAGCTGGATAGGCGGCAGGTCCAGCTGCAGGATGCCCATATCCTGCACGATCAGCGCATCGACTCCGGCGTCGTACAGTTGCCAGATCAGCGTGCGCGCGGCGTCCAGCTCGGCGTCGTGCAGGATGGTGTTGAGCGTGGTGAAGATGCGTGCGTGGTAGCGGTGGGCAAACTGCACCAGCTCGGCGATCTCCGACACGCTGTTGCAGGCGTTGTGCCGCGCGCCGAAGCTGGGGCCGCCGATGTAGACGGCGTCCGCACCGTGCAAAATCGCCTCGCGGCCGATGTCGATGTTCTTGGCGGGGGACAACAGCTCAACCTGGTGCGGCAACAGACTCATGAAGACTTCCTGCGGTGGGTGGGGGCAAGGCGCGGAATGATAGCAGAATCAGGCACTTGGGTGGGATCGATGTTGCGGCCAACCTTGGCCGCAAGGCCAGCCGCCCGGGGGACGACGCGCGGTCATCCCCGGACATGGCGGGTGGCTAACCGATGATGCGCAGGATTTCCCAGCGCTGCGTGCCGGACACCACGTGCGGCTCCAGCGCCTTGCTCCACGCGGCGTGGTCGGGCAGGGCGCCCAGCTTGCTCCAGGCGGCGTCCAGCTCGGCGAGATCCGCGATCTCGATTTCGGACTGGATGGTGGACTCCTTGACGCCGATCGAGCCGGTCAGCAGGCGCACGCGCTGCGGCGTCCAGCCGACCTGCGAGCCGATGTCGCGCAGCCAGCGCTGCATCTCGGCGATGACTTCCGGTTTGTGGCCAAACTTGGCCTCGATACTCCAGCGGGCGATCATCATGACGGGTCTCCTCGACGACTGTGATAACCCAGCATAGACCATGCCGCCGCACGGCCAAACGTTGGCCGCATCTGTCAGCAAACCGTTGATATGTATGTCATTTATCGCTGCGCGGCGCCAGCAGGTTCAGCCGCAGCTAACGACGTCAGCCGCGTTGCTGCAGCAGCGCCGCCAGGGTATCGACCGCGTCCGACCACTCGGCGTCGCAGGCCAGCGACTGGCGCAGGAAGGCGGCCTGGCTTGTGCTCCAGAACGGCGCCTCCGGCAGCGCCATGTCGGCGGGTAGCGGATGGCTCAGCACGAAACGGCTGATGGCCTGAGCGTTGTTGTCCAGCCCCAGCTGTGCAAACAGCTCGGCCAGTTCGTGATGTCCGGTATCCATGATTGCCGCCTCCCATGCTGAAAATGCCTCTGTTCAGCTTAGACCGTGCCGGAAAAATTGCCGCATCACGACAGCAAGCGGCGGATCGCGGCACGCCAGCAGCCCGCCACGCGCCGTGCGGCGGTGGCCGTCAGCATGAGACGTCGCAAGCGGCAGCGGGCGCTGGCGGCCGGTTTACGGCTCGACAGCCGGCAGTCGCAGCGTTGGCCGTGCCACCGACTGTGGATAACTCAACCCTGGTGGTAGCCGCGATACCAGTCGACGAAGGCCTGCATGCCGTCGCGCAGCGGCGTGTCCGGCGAGAAGCCAACCGCGTCGCGCAGCCGTGCGGTGTCGGCGTAGGTAACCGGCACGTCGCCGTCCTGCATCGGCAGGTACTGCTTGACCGCCTCGCGGCCGCAGGCGGCTTCGGTGGCCTCGATGAAGTCCATCAGCGGCACCGGGTTGTGGTTGCCGATGTTGAACACCGCAAACGGCACGTCGCCGCTGGCCGGATGCGCCATCACGCGCAGCACGCCTTCGACGATGTCGTCGATGTAGGTGAAATCGCGTTGCATCTGGCCGTGGTTGAACACCTTGATGGTTTCGCCCTTGAGGATGGCCTCAGTAAACAGCCACGGCGCCATGTCCGGACGGCCCCACGGGCCGTACACGGTGAAGAAGCGCAGGCCGGTGATCGGGAACTGGTACAGGTGGGCGTAGCTGTGCGCCATCACCTCGTTCGCCTTCTTGGTGGCGGCGTAGAAGCTGACCGGCTCGTCGACGCGGTCGTCCTCGCTGAACGGCACCTTGGCGTTCTTGCCATACACGCTGCTGGAGCTGGCGAACACCAGGTGCTGCACCGGGTGGCGGCGGCAGGCTTCCAGCATATTGGTGTGGCCGACCAGGTTGCTCTGCGCGTACACGTGCGGGTTCTCGATGCTGTAGCGCACGCCAGCCTGGGCGGCGAGGTGGATCACGTAGTCCGGGCGTTCGGCGGCGAACAGCGCGTCAACCGCGGCCCAGTCGGCGATGTCCAGCTTGTGGAAATGAAAGCCGTCGCGCCCCTGCAGGGTGGCGAGGCGGGCGTGTTTCAGCGCCACCGCGTAGTAGTCGTTGAGGTTATCCACAGCGATCACTTGCACATCGCCGCGATCCAGCAGTTTTTCACATACCGCGCGGCCAATGAAACCGGCGGCGCCGGTGACCAGTACTTTCATCGTCATTTTTCCTGTGGGCGAAGCCGGTGCAGCTCGATCAGCTTCGCGTATTTGAGATAACTGTTGAAGCAGCCAATGCTGATGTGGACAAGTCCGGGCAGGCCGTCGCGAAAACCCTGGCGCAGCAGGTAAAACTTCACGAAGCGCAGCAGCGGGCTCAACACCAGCTTGGCGATGCCCGCCTTTTTCCCGCGCTGATACAGGGTTTCCGCCTGCAGGCTGGTGTAGCGGTTCTGCTTGCTGAGGTAGAGCGCGATGTCTTCGCCGGATTCGTGCATCAGGTCGCCAGCCACGGTGCCGACTTCGCCGTCGGCGATCACGTACTCGTGTACCACGTCGTCGGACCAGCGCGCCTGGCGGCGATCGAACAGCCGCAGGCTGTAATCCGGATAGCCTTCACCGAATTTCAAAAAGCGGCCCATGAACTTGTTGCTGCGCGCAAAGCGGTAGGCACCCAGCGCCGGATTGTTCAGCAATATCTTGATTTCATTACGTAATTTTTCAGACAGCCACTCGTCGGCATCCAGGCACAGCACCCAGTCGTGGCTGGCCTGCCGGACCGCGAACTGCTTCTGCGGACCGAATCCCAACCACTCCTGGTGGATAACTTTGGCCTTATAGGCAGAGGCTATTGCCAATGTCCTGTCTGTGCTCCCCGAATCCACCACCACGATCTCGTTGGCAAAGGCACAGCTTTGCAGACATTTTTCCAGCAGTGCTTCGGCATTTTTGGTGATCAGAACCACGCTAAGTTGGCGCGACATTCTTTCTAGTACTTTCTAGTTATATAAAGGATAAGGATAGTAGAAGGCTGTCCCTGTCTGTGGATAACACACTAAAGACAATTTTTTTCAAAGACTTGCGTTATTGCCTAACTTGTCGTTGCCGGGACTGGAATGGCGTGCATCAGTTGTGGACAATTTTGCCATCTTGCCGTGCCCCGTGCTTATCCACAATCTCTTGCCGGCAATGACGCAAGTCGCGTGGCAGACGGTTTTGGTCTGCAGCTCCTCTTTTCATTGTTTGCCTATTTTAAATATGAAGATACTGATGTAGTGGACACTTTTCTGTGGATAAGTCGCTATTGCGCAATGTTTTCAACAGTTTGCCTTGTTGGGGGCTGGGTCTTTGAAGGGCTTGCCAGGGACAGGACAGCTTGTGGATAGTTTTGGCGGGATTTATCCACTGCCAGTTATCCACAAAGCGGTAGCCCTGATTTTACTTGGTTAACCACAGGGCTGCCCGTAAAATCCGGCGCATGAAAAACGTCCTGTTGCTGCGCACATCGTCGATGGGCGACCTTATCCACACCTGGCCGGCACTGACCGATCTGGAACGCCACCGCCCGGATGTGACGGTGAGCTGGCTGGCAGAAGAAGGCTTCGCCGACATTCCCGGCCTGCACCCGCTGGTGAGCCGCACCATCCCCATCGCCTGGCGGCGCTGGCGCAAGGCCTTGTTCAAGGCCGCTACCTGGCGCGAGATCCGCGCGTTGCGGCATACGCTGGCCGCCACGCGCTGGGAGCTGGTGCTGGATGCGCAGGGGCTGTTGAAGAGTGCCATTCCCGGTCGCTGGGCTAACGGTCCGCTGGCCGGCTACGACCGCGCCAGCATCCGCGAGCCGCTGGCCAGCCGCTTTTACGAGCGCCGCTACGCGGTCAGCCGCCAGCTGTCGGCGATCGAACGCAACCGCCAGCTGTTTGGCGCCGCCTTCGGCTACCGGCCCGAGGGCGCGCCGGTGTTCGGCATCCGCTGCGGCGAGCGGCTGGCGTGGTTGCCACAGGGTGACTACGCGGTGCTGCTGCACGCCACCAGCCGCGACAGCAAGCTGTGGCCGGAGATGCACTGGATTGCGCTGGCGCAGGCGCTGCAACAGCAGGGCCTGGCCATCGTCATTCCGTGGGGCAGTGCGGCGGAGCGGGAGCGCGCGCAAAGGTTGGCCGCGGCCATTCCCGGCGCGTTGCTGGCACCGAAAATGACCCTGCGCGAGGCGGCGGCGCTGCTGGGCCATGCCGCGGCGGTGATCGGCGTCGATACCGGCCTGACCCACCTCGCCAACGCGCTGGATGTGCCGCTGGTGGCCATTTATACCGATACCGACCCGGCGCTGACCGGCGTGGTGGAAACCGCGCGTGCGGCCAACATCGGCCGCGCCGGCGACATCCCGGCGGTGGACGCGGTGCTGGCGCTGCTGGCGCGGGTGCGCGGCGCATGATCGCGCGGGCGCTGTACAGCCTGCTGTGGCCGCTGGCGACGCCGCTAATCAGGCGCTATCTGAGAAAACGCGCGCGCCAGGCGCCGGCCTATCTTGAACACTGGGACGAGCGCTTCGGCGACGTCTTGCCGCAGGCGGGTGGCGAGGTGATTTGGCTGCACGCGGTGTCGGTGGGTGAGACCCGCGCGGCACAGCCGCTGCTTGCGCGTTTGCGGGAACAGTATCCCCAGGCGCGTTTCGTCATCACCCAGATGACGCCGACCGGGCGCGCCACCGCCGAGCAGCTGTACCCTTTTGCCGAGATCCGCTACCTGCCGTACGACAATGCGCGGGTGATGCGCCGTTTCGTCGCTGCGCTGCGGCCGCGCTGCCTGATCCTGATGGAAACCGAGATCTGGCCCAATCTGCTGCACGCCTGCGCGCAGGCCGGCGTACCGGCCTTCCTGGTTAATGCCCGGTTGTCGGAAAAATCGCTGCGCGGCTACCGCCGCATCGGCGCGCTGATCCGCCCGGCGTTGCAGGCTTTGACGGCGGTTGCGGCACAAAGCGAGGACGACGCGCAGCGGCTGGTGGCGCTGGGCGCGGCCAACCTTCGCGTGTGCGGCAATACCAAGTACGACTTCACGCCGCCGCCGGCGCAGCTGGTGCTGGGGGCGCAGTTTCGCGAACGCATCGGTAGCCGGCCGGTGTGGCTGTGTGCCAGCACCCGCGACGGCGAGGAGGCGCTGATCCTGGATGCCTGGCGTGCGGCCAAGGTTGGCGACGCGCTGCTGCTGCTGGTGCCGCGCCATCCGGAGCGCTTCGCCACGGTCGCCGCGCTGGCGGCGGAGCAGGGCTTTGCCGTGCAGCGGCGCAGCGAGCCGCAGCCGGTTTCACGTGAAACGCAGGTGTGGATAGGCGACAGCATGGGCGAGCTGTTCGCCTATTACGCCGCCGCCGATGTCGCCTTTGTCGGCGGTTCGCTGCTGGATTTCGGCGCGCAGAACCTGATCGAGCCAGCCAGCATCGGCGTGCCGGTGTTATTGGGGCCGTCGACCTATAATTTTGCCGAGGCCAGCCGCTTGGCGCTGGCCGCCGGTGCCGCGCGGCAGGTGAGCGATGCCGGCGAGCTGGTGGCGCTGGTGTTGCAGCTGTTGGCCGACGCGCCGCAGCGCGCGGCGATGCGCGACGCCGGCCTCGCCTTCACCGCGCAGCATCGCGGCGCCAGCGCGCGCATCGTCGCGCTCTTGGCCGGCCGGCTCGATCCATAGACCAGGGAGTCCGTCATGGTAGTGATTACCCCGTCTGACCCGCTGCTGGACGGCATCCGCACACCGCGGCTGGTGCTGGTGGCGCCGCAGGCGGGCGACGGCGCGGCGCTGTTCCTGGCCATCGTCGCCTCGCAGCACGAGTTGCAGGGCTTTGCCGCCGATCTGCCGTGGTCGCAGCCGGTGCTGGACGTGGCGCTGGTGGAGCGCTACTGCTACGAGGTGCAGCGCAACTGGTCGCGCGGCGACAGCAAGGTGGCGCTGCTGTGGCTGGGCGACGAGGTGGTCGGCTGGCTGCGCCTGCAACACCAGCCGGACGAATCGTGGCTGTTGCAGTTCTGGGGCCACAGCGACTGGCAGGGGCAGGGGCTGTTCACCGAGGCGGTGGAACGGATGCTGGTGCTGGCCTTCGGCCACTACCGGGTGCGCGACATCCGCGTGCCGGTGGCCGACAGCCAGCAGGCGGCACACCGCCTGTGCGCGCGGCTGGGGATGCGGCTGCTGTCGGCGCCGCCACCGGGCAAGCAGGCCGGGCTGTTCCTGTACGGGGTCGCGCTGCACTGACGTGCGCGGTCCATAGCGGTCGCACCATGAAAAAACCCCCGCCGCGTGGCACGCGACGGGGGTTTTGCTTGCGGCCAACGTTGGCCGCAACGGCGGGTGGGCTTAGTGGCCGCCGCCTTTCACCAGCTCCTCGACCACCTTCTTGGCGTCGCCGAACACCATCATGGTCTTGTCGAGGTAGAACAGCTCGTTGTCGAGACCGGCGTAGCCGGCGTTCATCGAGCGCTTGACCACGATCACGGTGCGCGCCTTGTGCGCTTCCAGGATAGGCATGCCGTAGATCGGGCTGGCCTTGTCCTTCTGCGCCGCCGGGTTGACCACGTCGTTGGCGCCGATCACCAGCACCACGTCGGTATTGGCGAAGTCGGAGTTGATCTCCTCCATCTCCTGCACCTGCTCGTACGGCACCTCGGCTTCCGCCAGCAGCACGTTCATGTGCCCCGGCATGCGGCCGGCCACCGGGTGGATGGCGTAGCGCACGTTGACGCCCTTCTCGGAGAGCAGCTCGGCGAACTCCTGCAGCGCGTGCTGCGCGCGCGATACCGCGAGGCCGTAGCCGGGCACGATGATCACGCTGTCGGCGTTGCCCATCAGGAAGGCCGCATCCTCGGCGGAGCCGGACTTGTAGTTCTTCGGACCGGAGGCCGCGGCACCGCCGGTAGCCACTTCGGCGCCGAAGCCGCCCAGCAGCACGCTGACGATGGAACGGTTCATCGCCTTGCACATGATGTAGGACAGGATGGCACCGGAGGAACCGACGCAGGCGCCGGCGATGATCAGCACCGGGTTGTTCAGCGTGAAGCCGATACCCGCCGCCGCCCAGCCGGAGTAACTGTTCAGCATCGACACCACCACCGGCATGTCGGCGCCGCCGATCGGGATGATCAGCGTCACGCCCAGCACCAGCGCGATGGCGACCATCATCAGGAAGGCCGCGTGGCTGTCGCTGAGGAAGTACATCACGCCGAAGCCGACCATGGCCAGCGCCAGCACCAGGTTCAGCAGGTGCTGGCCGTTGAAGTTCACCGCCTTGGCGCCGAACTTGCCCGACAGCTTGCCGTAGGCCACTACTGAGGCGGTGAAGGTGATGGCGCCGATGAAGGCACCGATGAACAGCTCGATCTTCTGCACGCCGGTGTGCTCGACACCGGTATGGAAGATGGCGGCCACCGCGATCAGCACCGCGGACAGGCCGACCAGCGAGTGCATCGCCGCCACCAGTTCCGGCATGCCGGTCATTTCCACGGTCTTGGCCTTCCAGGCGCCGATGGCACCGCCGGCCACGATGGCGCCGGCGATCAGCGCCAGTACCGGCTTGTCCATGATCAGGAAGGTGGTCACCACCGCGATCAGCATGCCGATCATGCCGTAGCGGTTACCCTGGATGGCGGAGGTGGGCGAGGACAGCCCCTTCAGTGCCAGGATGAACAGCACCGCCGCGACCAGATAAAGTATTGCCGAGAGATTTTCCATCGTGTGTCCCTTATTTTTTCTTCTTCTTGAACATGTCCAGCATGCGCTGGGTGACCAGGAAGCCGCCGAAGATGTTGATGCTGGCGAGGAAGATGCCGATGGTGCCCAGCACCGAGGTCACGCTCAGCTCGCTGCCATTGATGTCCACCACCTGCAGCATGGCGCCGACGATGATGATGCCGGAGATGGCGTTGGTGACGGCCATCAGCGGCGTGTGCAGCGCCGGGGTGACGTTCCACACCACGTGGTAGCCGACGAACACGGCGAGGACGAAGATGGTGAAGCTGGTGATGAACGGATCAACCATGAGTGATCTCCTTCTTGGCTGTGCTGGCCACGTTGGCCGCAGGGAAGCGCACTTCGCCGGCGTGGGTGACCAGGGTGGCCGCCAGCAGGTCGTCTTCCAGATTGAGGGTGAAACCTTCCTTGGTGAGCATCAGGCCCAGGAAGGTCAGCAGGTTCTTCGCGTACAGGCTGGAGGCGTCGGCCGCCACCATGCCCGGCAGGTTGCTGCTGCCGACCACGGTGACGCCGTTGTCGGTGGTGATCACCTCGCCCGGTACCGTTTGCGCGCAGTTGCCGCCGGCTTCGGCGGCGAGGTCGATGATCACGCTGCCCGGCTTCATCGCCGCCACGATGTCGGCGCTGATCAGCGTCGGCGCCTTCTTGCCCGGAATCAGCGCGGTGGTGATGATGATGTCGGCCGCTCGCGCGTGCTTGGCCACCAGCTCGGCCTGACGACGCTTGTAGTCGTCGGACATCTCCTTGGCGTACACGCCGTCGTTGGCTGCCTTTTCCTCGTCGGTCATCGGCACCTCGATGAACTTGCCGCCCAGCGATTCCACCTGCTCCTTGGTGGACGGGCGCACGTCGGTGGCTTCCACCACCGCGCCCAGGCGTTTCGCCGTGGCGATGGCCTGCAGGCCGGCGACGCCCACGCCCATGATCAGCACGCGCGCCGGTTTCACGGTACCGGCGGCGGTCATCAACATCGGCATGAAGCGCGGGTAGTAGTGGGTGGCCAAGAGCACCGCGCGGTAGCCGGCGATGTTGTTCTGGCTGGACAGCACGTCCATCGACTGCGCGCGCGTGGTGCGCGGCAGCAGCTCCATGGCGAAGGCGGACACCTTCTTCGCGGCCAGCGCCGGGAAGGTGGGGTTCTGGTACGGCGAGAGCTGGCCAATCAGCACCGCGCCGTCCTTCAGCTCGGCGATGGCATCCTCGGGCAGCGGGCGCACGGTGAGCACGATGTCGCCCCGGGCCAGCGCCTCGGCGCGCGATGCGGCCAACGTGGCCCCGGCATCGACATAGGCCGCATCCGGTGCCGCGGCATGACGCCCGGCCCCGGCCTCGACCACCACGGTGTGACCCATGGCGACGAGTTTCTTCACCGTTTCCGGTGTGGCGGCCACGCGGGTTTCACCTGCCAGCCGTTCGGCGGCAATAGCGATTTGCATGGTCTTCCTTTCTGCAAATGTTGAATGAAAAATGTAAAAACGACAGAGATAGCGAACGCCCGTGCGAGGCTTGATTTCGAACGAGCGTTTGAATTGGTAATTAATCACAAATTTGTGATTTGGCGCAATGCTTTTACATAAAAGCGACATCCTGTTGCCGGCGTTCGCCGCCGGGCACGTTGCTATTGGCTATAGGAATACTGTCTGACAGTTTTTTAATCAAATGATTTGACGATGTATTTTCATCAACCATGGCTTGATAGCACACAACTGTTGCCATTTTTGTACGTTGCTGCGGGGCAACATCCAGACGGGGTGGCCGCGCCTGCCTCCGGCCGGCAGCCAGGGTTGGCCGCATTCTTCATGTCAAAGCAATTTATTGCGCCGCAATAACCGTTTCAGTAAACCGTTTTGCCTGCCATGCTGTAAACAAGGGCTTACGCTTAAGGGATAACGCTAAGCGCCGCTAACAAAACTCCCGATCCTGCGTTGCGCCTCCTTGCCGTCTCTGCGTCGGCGTGCCTTGGCCCAGTCGATCGGCGACATTCTCATGACAAGGAGACGCTCATGCATTGGCCTTACCCGGTGGGTTTTGCCCACCGTCTCGGCGGTGCGCTGGCGCCGGAAAACACGCTGGTCGGCCTGCTGCTGGCACACCGGCTGGGGGTGACGGCGGTGGAGTGCGACGTGCAGCTCAGTGCTGACGGTGTGGCGGTGATCGCCCACGATGCCGAGCTGGAGCGCACCACCAGCGGCAACGGCGCGCTGGCGGCACACACCGCGGCGGAGCTGTTGCAGCTGGACGCCGGCCGTCATCACCATCCGGCGTTTGCCGGCGAGACGCTGCCCAGCCTGCAGCAACTGGCCGCCACGCTGCGGCGGCTGGGCATGGCGGTGAATCTGGAGCTGAAGCCGGACGGCGACGCGCGGCGGATGGGGCAGCTGTGCGCGGCGCAGATCCGCCAGCACTGGCAGGGCGCGGCGCTGTTGCCGCTGGTGTCCTCATTCAGCGCCGAGGCGCTGGCCGGGGTGCGCGAGGCGGCGCCGGAGCTGCCGCTGGCGCTGCTGGTGGAAGAGCTGAGCCCGTCGCGGGTGGCGCAGGCGCAGGCACTGGGGTGCCGTGCGCTGCACGTCTGCCACCGTGCGCTGAGCGCGGAGTGGGTGGCACAGCTGCACGGCCTCGGCCTCGCGGTGATGGCGTGGACGGTGAACCAGCCACAGGACATGCATCGCCTGCGTCAGTGGGAGGTCGACATGCTGTGCAGCGACCGCCCCGACCGCTTCGACCCGGCCTGGGCGGCCTGAGGCGAGCGGGATGCCGGCGTCCGGTCGCCGCGGCCATGGTGCGGCCCCGCGCCGGCCCTGCGGCCAACCTTGGCACGACAGTGCGCCGCGACGTAGCCATCGCCGCGACGCCGAGCCGGCACGGCCGCGGCCTCAGCCGGCCGACCACACCACCGGGAACCAGTCCTCGCGCAGCCGTTCGCCGTGGCGCTGGTTGATGCCGGGGAAGGGCGGCGAGGTGCGCCCCGGGCGTTCGGCATAGCACACGTCGTCGCCGAGGAAACGGGCGGAGAAGGCACGGCGGCGGTTGCCGCCCTGGTTCCCGGCGGCGCCGTGCACGGTGCGGAAATCGAACAGCACCGCGTCGCCCGGCTCCAGCTCCGGCGCGAGGATGGTGTAGCTGCCGTCCTCCACGTCCGGCATCTCCATGTAGTCGTCGTCGCCGGCGAAGAAATTCTCGTTGCTGGCCCAGCGCTTAGGGCGTACCAGCTTCGGCCAGCGGTGCGAGCCGAGCACCACGCGCAGCGTGTTGTCCTGCGTCACCGGATCCAGCGGAATCCAGTAGCTGGCGGTCTGCTCGCCGTCGACGCAGTAGTAGGGGATGTCCTGGTGCCACGGCGTGGCCTTGGCGGTGCCCGGCTCCTTTACCAGAATGTGCTCGTGGAAGATCTGCACCTGGCGCGCGCCCATCAGCTGGCCGGCCAGCGCCGCCGCCGGCGACTGGTGGATGAAGCGGGAAAACGGTTTGATACGCTGCCAGTTGCAGTAATCCTCGAAGAAACGGCCACGTTCGTTGTTGCCGACGTTCTCGATCGCGAACGGGCCGGGTGCGGCCAGTACCTGCTCGAAACCGTCGCGCAGCGGTTCTATCCAGTCGCGGAACACGCCGCGCAGTACGATGACGCCGTCGCGCTGGAATGCCGCGATTTCCTGTTGTCCGATGGTGGTAGCCTGCATCTGCTGCTCCTTGCTTGCGGTGGGGTAGGCCTTGTTGGCCACTCCAGTATCGGATCCGGCGCTATCATAGTGAAAATATATATTTCCTATTTTTCATTATTGGAAAACATGATCAATTTCTCGCTGCGCCAGCTGCAGTACTTCGTCGCTACCGTCGAGCATGGCGGTGTCAGCGCCGCCGCGCGTGCCTGCCACGTGTCGCAACCGTCGGTGTCGCTGGCCATCGCGCAGCTGGAGACGGCGCTCGGCAGCGCGCTGTTCCGTCGCCAGGCCAGCCGCGGGGTGGAGCTGACCGCCGCCGGCCAGCGCGTGCTGGCGCAGGCGCGCGACATACTCGGCCAGGCGGCGGCTCTCGGCGCTGGTGACGCGTCCGGCGAGCTGCGCGGCCAGCTGTCGCTGATCTGCTTCCAGGATCTCGGCCCCTACTTTGCGCCACGGCTGCTGGCCGGTTTTCACGCGCGCCATCCGCAGGTGGCGGTCACGCTGCTGGAAGGCGATCTGGCCACGGTGCAGCGCGCGCTGCGCAGCGGCAAGGCCGAGCTGGCGCTGACCTACGAGCTGGCCATCGACGCGCAGACGGCGCGCAGCACGCTGGCGGAGCTGTCGCCGTACGCGCTGCTGCCGGCCGACCACCCGCTGGCGGCGCAGGACACGGTGTCGCTGGCGCAGCTGGCCGCCCAGCCGCTGGTGCTGGAGGACATTCCGCACACCCGCGAGTACCTGCTATCGCTGTTCTGGCAGCAGCAGCTGACGCCGCGCATCGCGCAGACGGTGCAGAGTTTCGAGATGCAGCGCGGGCTGGTGGCGCACGGTTATGGCGTGGCGCTGTCGTGCACCCGGCCGGCCGGCGACTGCAGCTACGACGGCACGGCCATCGCCTGCCGTCCGCTGGCGGAAACGCTGCCGGCGCAGCGGGTGGTGCTGGCGCAGGCGCCCGGGGCAGAGGTGTCGCCGCTGGTGGCGGCCTTTGTCGCGTCGGCGCAGGCGGCGGGCTGAGGCGGCGCGAGCGCACAGCAAAAACCCGCCACGGCGGCGGGTTGGGCGGGCGGTGTTTGCGGCAGGGCGCCTACTTGCCGATGCAGAAGCGC
Source organism: Vogesella margarita (assembly GCF_028548475.1). Lineage (GTDB taxonomy): Bacteria > Pseudomonadota > Gammaproteobacteria > Burkholderiales > Chromobacteriaceae > Vogesella > Vogesella margarita. The sequence goes on along the minus strand of NZ_JAQQLE010000002.1, from coordinate 29,799 downwards.
GAGAAGATCACGCCCAGCAGGTCGTCGGGGGTGAAGCGGCCGGTGATTTCCGACAGCGCGTTCTGCGCCATGCGCAGCTCCTCGGCGAAGATTTCCACCATCTGCCAATCCTGCTCGGCGAGGTCGAGGTGGCCGGCGGCGCGGGCGATGGCGTCCAGGTGGCGTTCGCGGGCGAGGAACACGCCCTCGCTGTCGCCCTGGTAGCCGATCATCTCCAGCAGCAGTGCGCGCAGGTCGTCCACGCCGGCGTGGGTGCGGGCGGACAGGCGCACCACCGGGTGGCCGTCTTCCTCGTTGCGGCCAACCTTGTCGCCGGACAGGTCCACCTTGTTGAACACGTGTACGCGCGGCAGGCGCGGCGGCAGCTTGTCGAGGATGGCCTCGACTTCCGGCACGATGCCCTCGCGGCTGTCGACCAGCACCAGCGCCACGTCGGCGCGCTCCACCGCCTGCCAGGTACGTTCGATGCCGATCTTTTCCACCACGTCGTCGGTGTCGCGCAGGCCGGCGGTGTCGATGATGTGCACCGGCACGCCGTCGATGACGATCTCCTCGCGCACGGTATCGCGGGTGGTGCCGGCGATGTCGGTGACGATGGCGATATCGTCGCCGGCCAGTGCGTTCATCAGGCTGGACTTGCCGACGTTGGGCTGGCCGACCAGTACCACGTGCATGCCTTCGCGCAGCAGCGCGCCCTGGCGGGCGGTGCGCTGCACGATTTGCAGTTGGCCGCGCAGGCGACGCAGGCGGCCGACGGCATCGGCCTTTTCGAGGAAATCGATGTCTTCCTCGGGAAAGTCCAGCGTCGCCTCCACCAGCATGCGCAGGTTGATCAGCTCGTCGACCAGCACGTGGATCTCGCCGGAGAAGGCACCCTTCAGCGATTTCAGCGCGCTCCTGGCGGCGCTCTCGCTGGCGGCGTCGATCAGGTCGGCGACGCTCTCTGCCTGCGCGAGGTCCAGTTTGTCGTTCAGGAACGCCCGCTTGGTGAATTCGCCGGGTTCGGCCAGCCGCGCGCCCAGCTCGACGCAGCGCGACAGCAGCATCTTCAGCACCACCGGCCCGCCGTGGCCCTGCAGCTCGATCACGTCCTCGCCGGTAAAGCTGTTGGGGCCGGGGAAGTACAGCAGCAGGCCGTTGTCGATCGGCGTGCCGTCGGCGGCGACGAAGTCGGTGTAGGTGGCGTAGCGCGGTCTGGGCGTCTTGCCGCCGCTGATGGCCTGGGCCAGCGGCAGCAGCTGCTGGCCGGAGATGCGTACCACGCCGACGCCGCCGCGTCCGGGGGCGGTGGCAACGGCACAGATGGTGCTGGGGGTGTAGGCAAGGTTCATCGCGGAGTCCGTCGGGTCGGTTGCTTGCGGCCAACGTTGGCCGCAAGGCGAAGGTGTCGAGGCAAGCGTGCGCGCTTGGCTGGAGACTCTCAACAAAAAGCCCGGCCATGACGGCCGGGCTTTGATTTTACGCCAGCTTGGCGGCTGCTTACGACTGCAGTGCCAGTTTGCGGGCTTTTTCGATGTTCTTGTTCACGTACCACTGCTGCGTGATCGACAGCAGGTTGTTGACGACCCAGTACAGCACCAGGCCGGCCGGGAAGAAGAAGAACATCACCGAGAACGCGACCGGCATGATCTTCATCATCTTCGCCTGCATCGGATCGGCTGGCGGCGGATTGAGGAAGGTCTGCGCGAACATGGTGATCGCCATCAGCGCCGGCAGGATGTAGAACGGATCCGGACGGGCCAGGTCGGCGATGTACAGCCAGTCGGCCTGGCGCAGCTCGACCGAAGCCAGCAGCGCCCAGTACAGGCCGATGAACACCGGAATCTGGATCAGCATCGGCAGGCAGCCGCCGAGCGGATTGACCTTCTCGGTCTTGTACATCTCCATCACCGCCTGCTGGAACTTCATGCGGTCGTCGCCGTACTGCTGCTTCAGGTTTTCCAGACGCGGTGCCAGCACCTTCATCTTCGCCATCGAGCGGTAGGACGCGGCGGTCAGCGGATAGAACACCGCCTTCACGATCAGCGTCAGCAGGATGATGGCCCAGCCCCAGTTCTGCACCATGCTGTGCAGCTTGGTCAGCAGCCAGAACAGCGGCGAGGCGAAGATGTGCACCTTGCCGAAGTCCTTGGCGTAGGCCATGCCGTCGGCCACCTTGGTGATGGTGTTGTACTCTTCCGGGCCGGCGTACAGCGGTACCGTGACGCTGGCGCTCTGGCCGGCGGCGATTGGTGCCACGTTGACCATGGCGGCGGCGGAGTAGGCCCCGTTCTTCGGTTCCAGCTGGAAGGTGCACGCCTGCGCGTTGGCGCAGACCGATTTGCCGTCCAGCGGTTTCAGGATCCAGGCGCTCATGAAGTAGTGCTGCAGCATCGCCACCCAGCCGTTGTCGCTGTTCTTCACGTACTCGGCCTTGCCCTTGTCCAGATCGGAGAACGCGACCTTCTGGAAGGTGCCTTCGGTGGTGTACACCGCCGGGCCGGTGAAGGTCTGCGCGAAGCGGCTTTCACCTTGTGGTGCCTTGCCGTCACGCAGCAGGCGGAAGTAGGCGGTGCTGGTCAGCGGCGTGGTGCCGGCGTTGACGATGTCGTAACGCACATCGATCAGGTAGCTGCCCTTGTGGAAGGTGTACACCTTGCTCACCTTGACGCCATTGGCTTCCGGCGCGGTCAGCTTGATCTCGACCTTGTCGCCCTGCAGCGTGTAGGCGGTCTTTTCGGCGCTGAACACGGTCTTGTGGGTCGGCAGTGCGGCGTTGCCGGCGGAAACCAGGCCGGTTTGCGCCACGTACAGGTGGGCGCCCTTGTCGGTGAACAGCTCGAACGGCTTGCTGGCGTCTTCGGCCGCATCGTGCTTGAGCAGTTGCAGGCTGCGCAGATCGCCACCGGTGGTGTCGATTTCGGCCTTGACCAGGTCGGTGGTGACGGTGATGCGCTGGCCGCGGCTCAGGCTGCTGTCGGCAGGCTGGGCGACGTTGCTGGCGGCGGCAGGGGTATCGCTATTGCTCGCGGCTGTGCTGGCTTGCTGTGTCACGGCAGGCTTCGCGGCGGGTTTCGGCGCGAAGTATTCTTGCCAGAGCAACAGGATGCTGAATGACAGCGCGATAAAGATGATCAGTCGTTTGGAATCCATCTTACTTACCGGAAAAGTCAGGGAACCGGGTCATGGCCGCTGCCACCCAGCGGGTGGCAACGACTAATCCGTCGTATCGCTAGCCAGCTGCCCTTGATCACGCCGTGCTTTTGCAATGCCTCGACGGCATAGGCGGAGCAGGTTGGCTGATACCGGCAACGCGGCGGCAGCCAGGGGCTGATCGCCAGCTGGTAAAAGCGGATCAAGAGGACGAAGAGTCGCGACATCGGGCTAGTTTAGCAAAGAGCGCAGCCAATGCCTTTACCGCTTCGTGATATTCGCCGCGATAGTAGGCTTGGCGTGATCTGACGACAAAATCCATCGGCGGCAGATCATGACGGTGCAGCCGGAACCACTCGCGCACGGTGCGCTTGATGTAGTTGCGGCGGTTGGCGCGTTTGGCCACCTTCTTGCCGACCACCAGACCGAGACGGGCGTGGGTCAGACCGTTCGGGCGGGCATACACCTGGAACAATTGGTTGCTGCGCGCGTTGCGCAAATGAAAAACGGATGAGAACTCATCCGTTTTTAACAGCCGGTGCGCACGGCGAAATGTGTTGTCCAAGCGTTATACAGCCAGACGCTTGCGGCCCTTGGCGCGACGGGCGGCCAGAACGGCGCGACCACCACGGGTCTTGGAGCGAACGAGGAAGCCGTGGGTACGCTTGCGGCGGGTAGTGGAAGGCTGGTAAGTACGTTTCATGATGGTTTTCCTGTTTCGAAACGGAAATAAACGCGTGATTACATAGATAAATGCCGGAATTGTCAACCTAATTAACAGTTTGCGGCCCGGCTTGTCGGCGGCGCGGCCACAGTCGCGGCAATCCGGTGGCCACTGTGGCTCGGCGTGGCCGGCGGCAGTGATATTTCGCCGGTGCTGTGGATAACTTTTGGCAAAGCCAGTAGAATGTACCGCTTGTGACCCTGTCCGCCCGGACGGCACCGGCTGCGCCGGATCGCCGCCCGCCAGACACCAGAGACAGGGCGATTCCACACCAAACATCGTGACTGCCGCCCGGCATCCGCCGCGCGCGCAGCCTCCCCGCCGCCCCCGAACTACCCGTTAGTCTGCGGCGGCATTTCGTTTTTAACTTGAAGCATTGATGACTGAACCGGAAAACTTCTGGCCTGCGTGCCTGACGCGTCTTGAGGAAGAACTGTCCTCACAGCAATTCAACACCTGGATCCGCCCGCTCTCTGCCGAGGCCGGCGACGAGGGTGTGGTGCTGTACGCGCCAAACCGCTTCATCCTGCAGTTCATTAAGGATCGCTTCCTGGCGCGCATCGAGGCGCTGGCGATCGAACTGCTGGGCGAGGTGACCGTGGAGCTGCGTATCGGCGCCGCCGCCGGCGCGCCGGTCGCGGTGGCGCGCCCGGCGCCGGCCAGCAGTGCGCCGCGTGGCAACGACAACCCGCCTGCGGCCAACGTTGACGTGGCGGCGGCGGTGGCCAAGGTCAGCGCCGCGACCGGCAGCAGCCAGTTCGCGCCGACGGCGAAGCAGACCGCGGTCAAGGCCATCGGCGGCGGCCACGAGAGCACCCGTCTCAATCCGAGCTTCACTTTCGATACGCTGGTGACCGGTAAGGGTAACCAGCTGGCGCGCGCCGCGGCGATGCAGATTGCCGAGAACCCGGGCGACCCGGCCTACAACCCGCTGTTCGTGTACGGCGGCGTCGGCCTCGGTAAGACGCACTTGATCCAGGCCATCGGCAACCACGTCTATCTGAAGAACCCGCAGGCCAAGATCCGCTACATCCATGCCGAGCGCTACGTCGCCGACATCATGCGCGCCTACCAGCACAAGGCCTTCGACGAGTTCAAGCGCTACTACCACTCGCTGGACCTGCTGCTGATCGACGATATCCAGTTCTTCGCCGGCAAGAACCGCACCCAGGAAGAATTCTTCTACGCCTTCAATGCGCTGATCGAGGGCGGCAAGCAGGTGATCATGACCTGCGACAGCTACCCCAAGCAGATCGAGGGCATGGAAGAGCGCCTGATCTCGCGTTTCAGCTGGGGCCTGACCGTCGAGATCCAGCCGCCGGAGCTGGAAATGCGCGTGGCCATCCTGATGAAGAAGGCCGAAGCCGACAACACCAAGCTCGACCACAACGTTGCCTTCTTTATCGCCCAGAACGTGCGCAGCAACGTGCGCGAGCTGGAAGGCGCGCTCAAGCGCGTGGTGGCCTATGCCCGCTTCAGCAACCAGAGCATCACCATGGAACTGGTGAAAGAGGCGCTGAAGGACATCCTCGCCGCCGGCAATCGCCAGGTCACCATCGAGACCATCCAGAAGACGGTGGCCGACTACTACAAGATCAAGCTGTCCGACATGCACAGCAAGAAGCGCTCGCGCGACATCGCGCGGCCGCGGCAGGTGGCGATGACGCTGGCCAAGGAGCTGACCTCGCTCAGCTTGCCGAACATCGGCGACGCCTTCGGCGGCCGCGACCACACCACCGTGCTGCACGCCTGCAAGACCATTGCCGAAATGCGCGGTAATGACAGCGAAATCGCGCACGATTACGATACGTTGCTCGCGATGTTGCGCAACTGATTCATTTGATAACGACACTGTAACCCTTTCGGGAGTCCGCACATGCTGATTCTGCAAGCCGAACGCGATGCCCTGCTCAAGCCCCTGCTGGCTGTTACCGGCATCGTCGAGCGCCGCCACACCCTGCCCATTCTGTCGAATGTGCTGATCGAAAAACAGGCAGGAGCCGTCAGCTTCCTGGCGACCGATCTGGAAATCCAGATCACCACCGCCAGCCCGGACGACATTGCCGGCGACGCGTTCCGCCTGACGACCTCGGCGAAAAAGCTGCAGGACATCCTGCGTGCCATTCCCGGCAATACCATGGTGACGCTGGAACAGCAGGACGGCCGCCTGATGCTGAAGGCCGGCAAGAGCCGCTTCAACCTGCAGACGCTGCCGGCGGACGATTTTCCGCTGCTGTCGGCCGGCAGTGCCGCGCAAGCCAGCTTCCAGCTGAGCCAGCGCGACCTGAAGCGACTGATCTCGCAGGTGCAGTACGCGATGGCGGTGCAGGACATCCGTTACTACCTCAACGGCCTGTTGCTGCAGACCGAGGGCAACCAGGTGCGCCTGATCTCCACCGACGGCCACCGCCTGGCGTTTGCCAGCGCCGACATCGAGGCCAGCCTCGACAAGGCCGAGGTGATCCTGCCGCGCAAGACCATCCTGGAGCTGTACAAGCTGCTGCAGGACAGCGACGAGACCATCAACATCGAGCTGCTGTCCAACCAGGTGCGTTTCAGCTTCGGCAACACCGTGATCATCAGCAAGGTGGTGGACGGCAAGTTCCCGGACTACAACCGCGTGGTGCCGCTGGATAACGACAAGATCTTCCTGATCGAGCGCGTGACCTTCCTGCAGGCGCTGCAGCGCGCCGCCATTCTCGCCAACGAGAAATTCCGCGGCGTGCGGCTGGTGCTGAAGCCGGGTGCGATGTCCATCCTGTGTACCAACAGCGAGCAGGAAGAAGCGCAGGAAGAGCTGGAAATCGCCTACCAGGGCGGCGAGCTGGAGATCGGCTTCAACATCAACTACCTGCTGGACGTGCTGACCAACCTGTCGGCCGACACCCTGCAGATGGCGTTCGGCGACAGCGTGCGCTCCACGCTGGTCACCATCCCGGACAACAGCAACTTCAAGTACGTCGTGATGCCGATGCGCATCTGACGACAGGCCACCCGCCACCGGCAACGACGGCGGGCGGCATCGTACTGCGGCCAACCTTTGTCCAGCGTTGGCCGCACGCCGGTTTGGGCCGGCACGGCAACGGTTTTCAACAGTGGGGCAACCGCCCCGGACGCACTGGCTGACAAAAGAGTGGTTTTATGAGCGAACAGGAATACGGCGCGGACAGTATTAAAGTCCTGAAGGGTCTGGATGCAGTACGCAAGCGCCCCGGCATGTACATTGGCGATACCCAGGACGGCACCGGTCTGCACCACATGGTGTTCGAAGTGCTGGACAACGCCATTGACGAAGCGCTGGCCGGCCACGCCGACACCATCAAAGTCACCATCCACCCCGACAACTCGATCTCGGTGGAAGACAACGGTCGCGGCATCCCCACTGACATCCACCCGGAAGAAGGCCGCTCCGCCGCCGAGGTGATCATGACCGTGCTGCACGCCGGCGGCAAATTCGACAGCAACAGCTACAAGATCTCCGGCGGCCTGCACGGCGTTGGCGTGTCGGTGGTCAATGCGCTGTCCGACTGGCTGAAGCTGAAAATCTGGCGCAACGGCCAGGTGCACGAAATGGAATTCCGCCGCGGTGAAGCCGTGGCGCCGTTGACCATGACCGGCCACACCACCTACCGTGGCACCGAAGTCACCTTCCGCGCCAGCGAAGAAACCTTCGGCGTGATCGAATTCCACTTCGACATCCTCGCCAAGCGCATCCGCGAACTGTCCTTCCTCAACCAGGGCGTGGCCATCACCCTGCTGGACAAGCGTACCGGCAAGGAAGAAAACTTCGCCTTCTCCGGCGGCGTCGCCGGCTTCGTGCAGTACATGAACCGCAACAAGTCGGTTCTGCACCCGAAGACCTTTTACGCCACCGGCGAAAAGGACGGCATGACCGTGGAAGTGGCGATGCAGTGGAACGATTCCTATCAGGAAAACGTGCAGTGCTTCACCAACAACATCCCGCAGCGTGACGGCGGCAGCCACCTGACCGCACTGCGCCAGGTGATGACGCGCACCCTGAACGGCTACATCGAGGAGTCCGAGGCCGCCAAAAAGGCCAAGGTCGATACCAGCGGCGACGACATGCGCGAAGGCCTGACCTGCGTGCTGTCGGTCAAGCTGCCGGACCCGAAATTCTCCAGCCAGACCAAGGACAAGCTGGTCTCCAGCGAGATTGGCCCGGTGGTCAACGAGGTGATCAGCGAAGCGCTGAAGGACTTCCTGATGGAAAACCCGAACGACGCCAAGATCATCATCGGCAAGATCGTCGACGCCGCCCGCGCCCGCGAAGCCGCGCGCAAGGCGCGCGAGATCACCCGCCGCAAGGGCGTGATGGACGGCCTCGGCCTGCCCGGCAAACTGGCCGACTGCCAGGAAAAAGACCCGGCCATGTCCGAACTGTACCTGGTCGAGGGTGACTCCGCCGGCGGCTCCGCCAAGCAGGGCCGCGACCGCAAGTTCCAGGCCATCCTGCCGCTGAAGGGCAAGATCCTCAACGTCGAGCGCGCGCGCTTCGACAAGATGCTGCAAAGCCAGGAAGTCGCCACCCTGATCACCGCGCTGGGCTGCGGCATCGGCAAGGACGAATACAACCCGGACAAGCTGCGCTACCACCGCATCATCATCATGACCGACGCCGACGTCGACGGCGCCCACATCCGCACCCTGCTGCTGACCTTCTTCTACCGCCAGACGCCGGAGCTGGTCGAGCGCGGCCACATCTACATCGCGCAACCGCCGCTGTACAAGGCCAAGCACGGCAAGCAGGAACGCTACCTGAAGGACGACTACGAGCTGAACCAGTACCTGCTGCAACTGGCGCTGGACAAGGCCGAGCTGATCCCGGCCGCCGGCGAAGCCGCACTGTCCGGCGACACGTTGGGCGAAGTGGCGCGTCAGTTCCTGCTCGCCCGCGCCGCCATCGATCGCGAAAGCCGCGTCGTCGATCCGCTGGTGCTGCACGCCTTCCTCAAGGTTGGCCGCATCACCCTCGACAGCGAAGCCGCGGCCAACGCCGCCGTTGCCGCGCTGGCAGCCGTGCTGCCGCCGGAACTGATCCGCCTCAACGTGCTGCGCGACGACAAGAACGACGCCTGGATGCTGAAGATCACCCGCCAGCTGCACGGCAACGTGCTGGTCACCGCGCTGGATCAGGACTTCCTCGCCACAGCCGACTACGACATCCTGTGCCAGACCCGCGACATGCTGCACGGCCTGCTGCGCGACGGCGCCAGCGTCAAGCGCGGCGAGACCGTGAAGCCGATCACCGAATTCGGCGACGGCCTCGACTGGCTGCTGGGCGAAACCCGCAAGGGCCTGTCCATCCAGCGCTACAAGGGTCTGGGCGAGATGAACCCCGGCCAGCTGTGGGAAACCACCATGGACCCGACCGTGCGCCGCCTGCTGAAAGTGCGCATCGAAGACGCGATGGCCGCCGACGACGTGTTCACCACGCTGATGGGCGATAACGTGGAACCAAGACGTGCTTTCATCGAAAGCCACGCCTTGATTGCTCGGAACATCGACGTGTGATATAAGCTTTTGTTTTTAAAGAAAAAAGCGGCCAACCGGCCGCTTTTTTTATGTGCTGTGCCACCGCTTGTGGCGGGCGCGCTTAGTTAAAAATATGGTCTGCGTGATAGGCCAAAAACTCAGGATTCGGTATGAATTTCTGGGGTAGGGTGATGGGCTTGCCGTGCAATTGCCAGAGATAGTCCTTGGCCAAGTCGCTCTGATCCGCAAACAAGCGTGGTGACACGCGAATGACGAAGTCTGGTGTCACGGTCAGCAAGCCCTGATCGTAGGCTTTATCGTGCAATACCGATAAGCACAGGCCATTTGCCGGATTCAGCCGCTGCTGCGCGTTTTCACGCCATGGCACGATGTGGCTGGCGACGAGTAGTTTCGGCTCGGCCAAGCCGGTAATGCAGCAGCGTCCCTGATAACTGCTGAGTACTGCTTTACGGAAGAAGGCTTGTTTTACTCGCACTTTAGTCTGACTAAGGGTGTTTTCGGCGTAGTAATCGGCAGTGATCGTGGTGGTGGCCTCATCACTAGACAGCGGCGTCAGGGTTGCTTCTTGTTGGGCCAATTGATCAACCAACACTTGGCTGTCGTAGCCAACTTGATCCGGATTGGCGCTGAATTCCGCCCAAATCGCACGATCGAGCTGCGAGGCGCCGGCCAATCCCTTGCGCCCGCTGCCGGTGATGTCCGGGTCCAAACTCGCAAGGTTGCTCAGCTTCATCGCCAAGGCACTGGGTGTGCGTCCGATTTTGGCCGCGGTGGCAATGATCAAGGGATTACCTTGATGGAATTTTCCGAACGGTAGCTGGCAATACAGATTAATGGCGATCAGTAGCTGCTCGCGCGTCCAGTTATTCGACATGGTGGGATTGGGCCTTGATGTTGAAGATGCAGAGAGCAGGCTCTTGCAGAAAGCATAACAGCTTTGCCTACATGAGCGACTGCGGCCAACCTTGGCCGCCGCCCCTCAACTCGCCAGCATCCCCGCTGCCAGCAGCAGCAATCCCCCCGCCGTCGCTTCCGCCAGCCGCCGTTTGCGGTCGCTGAAGCGGCCGTTGCCGGCCATGCCGGCGACGCTGTAGCCGATCACGCTGTACACCACGGCGCAGGAGCCGATGAAGATGGCCGACAGCAGCAGTGCCTGTGTCGCCACGCTGGCGCCGGGGCGGATGAAGTTGGGCAGGATGGACAGGTAAATCAGCAGGCCTTTCGGGTTGAGCAGGCTGGTGAGCAGGCCCTTGCGGAACAGGCCGTGCACCGGGCGGCTGTCCAGCTGCAGGCTGCCGGGGCGGCTGGCGGCGCGGAACATCTGCCACGCCAGATACAGCAGGTAGGCAAGGCCGGTCCAGCGGATGGCGTGCAAGAGCGGCGGCCATGCGCCGAGCAGAGCGGCGATGCCGAAGGCGGCCAGCAGCGCGTGCACGCTGTAGCCGGCGAGGATGCCGAGCGTGGCGCGGCGCACGGCGCTGCGGCCGCCACTCAGCCCTTGCGAGGCGACGAACAGGATGTCGGGGCCGGGGCTGCAGACCAGCGGGAAGACGGTGAGGGCAAACAGCAGCAGGGTATCGCTAGGCATGGCGTGCGCTTTCGGTGGCAGGTGGTCGGGTGCCGCTGCCGGGAGGGCAAGGGCACATTACTGCCGGGAAATTCTAGGATTTTCGGGTTGAAATCGGGTTGTGTTGTGACGCGGAATCGGCGTTGAAATAGAATCTGCTGCGAATAATCCTGGAGATAGCCGCAGTGGATGCCGTAAAGCTGGACAGTATTGATCGCCGCATTCTGCACGCGCTGCAGCGTGACGGCCGTTTGCAGAACATCGAGCTGGCGCGCGCGGCCGGCTTATCGCCGTCGTCGTGCCTGCGGCGGGTGAAGCTGCTGGAGGAACGCGGCGTGATCAAGCGCTACGTGGCGGTGCTGGATGGCGCCAAGGTCGGCGCCGGGCTGTCGCTGTTCGCGCGGGTGTGGTTCAAGGCGCAGGACGCGGACACCACCAACCATTTCATCGCCAGCGTGCGCGACATGGCCGAGGTGGTGGAGTGCCACATCATGGCCGGCGAGTGCGACGCGCTGCTGCGCATCGTGACGCAGGATCTGGCGTCGTACCGCAAGTTTCACGCCGAGCAGCTGACGCGTATCGCCAGCGTGCAGAGCGTGAAAACCGAGGTGCCGATGGAGACGGTGAAGCTGACCCACGCGGTGCCGCTGTAGCCGTCGCGCTGGCAGCGCTTGGCCGCCGCGCGTTTTCATGTCGTCCCCGTCATAAGCGCCTGTTTTTTATGGACAGGCCGGCGCGCGGGCAGGGGGCGTGTTACCATCTGCGCCGCGCCGTTTTTATTGCTTTGCAGCATACGGTGGCGCCACGCTGCCACGGCAGCATTCTTACCCTGATGCGGCCAACGTTGGCCGCATTTTCTGTCGTCTTCCCGCCTTGTCGCCGGTCGCGGCCTAACCTGTTTTCTGCCGCCGCACGGCGATTCCCATGATCATTCTGAAAAACGTGGCCTTGCGCCGCGGTACCAAAGTCCTGCTCGACAACGCGTCGGTGACGCTCAATCCCGGTGAGAAAGTCGGCCTCGTCGGCCGCAACGGCGCCGGCAAATCCTCGCTGTTCGCGGTGCTGAACGGCTCGCTGCACGAAGACGGCGGCGATGTGTCGATCCCGTCGCAGTGGCGCATGTCGCAGGTGGCGCAGGACATGCCGGAAACGGCGCAGACGGCGACCGAATTCGTGGTCGAGGGCGATACCACCCTGCTCGCCGCGCAGCAGGAGGTGACCGAGGCCGAGGCCGGCGAAGACTACATGCGCATGGCGCACGCCTATACCGCGCTCAACGATGCCGGCGCCCACGACGCGCCGGCCCGGGCGCAGGCGCTGATCCTGGGCCTGGGTTTCAGCGTCGCCGAGCTGCAGCAGCCGGTGAACAGCTTCTCCGGCGGCTGGCGCATGCGGCTGCAACTGGCGCGCGCGCTGATGTGCCCGTCCGACCTGCTGCTGCTGGACGAGCCGACCAACCACCTGGATCTGGACGCGCTGGTGTGGCTGGAGGCGTGGCTGAAGCAGTACGCCGGCACCATGGTGGTGATCAGCCATGACCGCGAATTCCTCGACGCCGTCACCAACGTGACGCTGCACGTCGACAACGCCAAGCTGGTGCGCTATGGCGGCAATTACAGCAAGTTCGAGGACATGCGTGCCGAACAGCTGGTCCTGCAGCAGGCGGCGCAGGCCAAGCAGCAGGAAAAGATGGCGCACCTGCAGAAGTTCATCGACCGCTTCAAGGCCAAGGCCAGCAAGGCCAAGCAGGCGCAGAGCCGCGTCAAGGCGCTGGAGCGGATGGAGAAGATCGCGCCGGTGCTGGCCGATGCCGAGTTCCAGTTCGAATTCAAGGAGCCGCAGAGCCTGCCGAACTCGATGCTGTCGATGACCAGCGCCGCCTTCGGCTATCCGGCAATGGAGGGCGCGGCGGACGGCACGCCGCCGACGGTGATCGTGCAGAACGTGAACCGCACCGTGCTGGCCGGCCAGCGCATCGGCATTCTCGGTGCCAACGGCCAGGGCAAGTCGACGCTGGTGAAAACGGTGGCCGAGGCGCTGCAGGCGGTCGGCGGCGAGATCATCCGCGGCAAGGGGCTGAACATCGGCTACTTCTCGCAGCAGGAGCTGGACGTGCTGCGGCCGGAGGACGATCCGCTGCAGCACATGCTGCGCCTGGCGCGCGACACGCCGGCGGCGATGCGGCCGCCGGCCAACGACTGCCGCGAGCAGGGGCTGCGCAATTTCCTCGGCACCTTCAACTTCAGCGGCGACATGGTGAAGCAGGCGGTCGGCAGCATGAGCGGCGGCGAGAAGGCGCGGCTGGTGCTGTGCATGATCGTGTGGCAGCGGCCGAACCTGCTGCTGCTGGACGAACCGACCAACCATCTGGACCTCGCCACCCGCGAGGCGCTAAGCGTGGCGCTGAACGAGTTCGAAGGCTCGGTGATGCTGGTCAGCCACGACCGCGCCTTGCTGCGCGCGGTGTGCGACGAATTCTGGATGGTGTCGCGCGGGGGGGTCAGCGATTTCGCGGGAGATCTGGACGATTACCAGGTCTACCTGCTGGAAGAGGCCAAGCGCCGGCGCGAAGAGGCAGCCGGCAAGCGCTGAGCCTGTAGACTCCGGCGTTAAAACATTGCGGCCAACCTTGGATCAAGGTTGGCCGCAGTGTTTTGCTTATCCGGTGTTGCCGCCTCAGCCGGCGGTCGGTGGCGCGTCGCCCCAGCCGTTCTCGCTGAGCAGCGCCGCCAGCGGCTGGCGCTGCGCCCAGTTTTCCTGTTCCAGCATCGGCTTGTCGTAGAAGGCGTCGACGTGGCCGATGCACAGTATCGCCACCGCACGGGCGCCTGGCGGAAACCGCAGCAGCGTGGCCAGCGCGTCCGGATCAAAGATCGACACCCAGCCGAGGCCAATGCCCTCGGCGCGCGCTGCCAACCACATGTTCTGTATCGCGCAGGCCACCGACGCCAGATCCATCTCCGGCAGCGTGCGGCGGCCGAACACGTGGCGCTCGCGGCCGTCCATCAGCGCCACCACCAGCACCTCGGCGCACTCGCACAGGCCTTCCACCTTCAGGCGCATGAATTCTTCCTGTCGCTGGCCGAGGGCGGCGGCGGTGCGCTGTCGTTCCTGTTCCACCAGCGCGTGCAATTGCTCACGCAGCGCGGCATCGCTGATGCGGATGAAGCGCCACGGCTGCATGTAGCCGACGCTGGGCGCGTGGTGCGCTGCCTGCAGCAGCCGTTGCAGCAGCACCGGGTCCAGCGGCCCGGGGCGGAAGTGGCGCATGTCGCGCCGTTCGCGGATCACGCGGTAGACGGTGGCAATCTCGGCGTCGTGGTAGCGGCTCATGCGGGGGCTCGTCGGCGGGGGAAAGGCGGGAGTAGGTTTCACGTGAAACGCGGGTGTTTCATTCTTCCCATGGCCACCAGTCTGGCGCCGGCTTCAGGTATTTCTCCGGATAGCCGGCGAACAGGTTGGCGGCGATGCGTTGCGGGTGGCTGACGCCGTGCTCGTCCAGCCATTCGTCCAGCGCCTCGGTCTGTTCGCTGTAGCCCATCAGCCGGTACAGCAGCGCCCAGTCCTCGGCCATGCACCAGTTGAGGCCGTCGGCCTGCCACACGGCGCTGGCGTCAAAAGGCCAGCGGAACTGGCCCTTGTCCAGCCGGATCGCCAGCCCGGCGATCAGGTCGATCTCCAGCCCGTCGGCGGTCTGCAGGCGGGCAAAGTGGCGGGTGGCGTACAGCGGATGCGGCGGCGGGGTGATGTCGCTGGCGAGTTGCAGCAGCAGTGCCTTGACGGCGGCGAAGTCCTCGGCCGTCGTGACCAGATCGAGATCGCGCGGCTCGTCGACGAGGCCCAGCTGTTGCAGCAGGGTGCTGCCGCCGATGGCCCAGCTCAGGCCGGCCAGCTGCGGCGCGAGGGCGGAGATGAAGGCGCGGGGTGTGCTCATGCGGTGTTTCCGGCAAGCGCGGCGCCGTTGCGGCCAACGTTGGCCGCAAGTGGCGCTACGCGGGTGAGTGACGGTTCAGTAGTGCGGCGGAATGTCGTCGCGCAGCGAGCCGACGGTTTCGTCCTGGCCGGCACCCTGTTGCAGCTGGTACAGGTGGCGCAGCTGTTCCTGCAGCAGGTCGATCTGCTGCTGCTGGCGGGTGACGGTGAGATTGAGCGCGTCGAGCAGGTCTTCCTGCAGCGCAACCTTGATTTCCAGTTCGGTGAGGCGTGATTCCATGATTGGTACCCGCTGAGAGTGGTGACGGTGCATTACTGATCATAGAACGGAAAACGGGGTTTCCATTTCTGGAAACCCCGTAAATCCTGGTGCCGGCGGCAGGAATCGAACTCGCGACCCCCTGATTACAAGTCAGGTGCTCTACCATCTGAGCTACACCGGCGAAGAGGTGTGCATTATTGTCAAAGATCCGGCGTTTGGCAAGCCCCCGTCGATATTTTTTTTGCTTACAGCACCAGTGCCGCCACCCAGCCGGCGGCCAGCAGCGGCAGGTTGTAGTGCAGGAAGGTGGGGATCACCGTGTCGCGCATGTGGTCGTGCTGGCCGTCGACGTTGAGGCCGGAGGTCGGGCCCAGCGTGGAGTCCGATGCCGGCGAACCGGCATCGCCCAGCGCGCCGGCGGTGCCGATGATGGACACGGTGGCCAGCGGCGAAAAGCCCAGATGCAGGCACAGCGGCACGTAGATCGCGGTCAGGATGGGCACGGTGGAGAACGAGGAGCCGATGCCCATGGTCACGATCAGCCCGACCAGCAGCATCACGAACGCGGCCATGCCGCGGTTGTCGCCGAACAGGCCGGCCGAGGCCTGCACCAGGTCGGCGATCTGGCCGGTGGCGGTCAGCACCTCGGCAAAGCCCTGAGCGGTGATCATCACGAAGCCGATCATCGCCATCAGCTTGATGCCCTCGCTGAAGGCGTCGTCGGCGTCGCGCCATTTCAGCGCGCCGGTGGCGAGGAACAGCAAAAAGCCGCTCAGCGCGCCCAGAATCATCGAGTCGCTGTACAGCTGGACGGCAAAGGCGCAGCCGATGGCCAACAACGCGGTCAGCACGCCCTTGCGGCTGACGTGGGCGCGCGTGCGTTCGGCGTTCTCGATCTTGCCCAGCGAGTACGAGCGCGGCTTGCGGTAGCTGACGAACACCGCCAGCAGCAGGCCGGCCACCATGCCGGCGGCCGGGATCGCCATCGCATGCATCACGTTGACGCCGCTGACATCCATGCCGGCCTTGGCGATATTGCCGAGCAGGATCTGGTTCAGGAAGATCTCGCCGAAACCGACCGGAAACAGCATGTAGGGCGTCACCAGGCCGAAGGTCATCACGCAGGCCACCAGCCGGCGATCCAGCTGCAGCCGCGCCATCACGTACAGCAGCGGCGGGATCAGCAGCGGGATGAAGGCGATGTGGATGGGCACCACGTTCTGGCTCATCACGCTGACCGCGGCCAGCATCAGGATCAGCAGCCATTTCAGCCGGGTTTTGCCGCTGCTGTTTTCCAGCCGCGCCACTGCGGCATCGGCCAGCACGTGCGGCAGGCCGGACTTGGCGATCGCCACCGCAAACGCGCCCAGCAGCGCGTAGGACAGCGCCACCGACGCGCCATTGGTGATGCCCTTGTTGAAGGCGGCCATGGTCTGCTGCAGGTCCAGCCCGCCGAGCAGGCCACCGGCCAGCGCGCCCAGCAACAGGCTGATGACGACGTGGGTGCGCAGCAGCGCCAGCACCAGCATCAGGGATACTGCGATCAAGATTGCATTCATTTGTATATACAAAGTACTGATTTGAAATGAAAAAAAGGGCGCAAGGGTAGCGCGTCCGGCGGCAGGTGTCGAGGTGACCGGTGTCGAGGCGGGAAGGGGTGGGCGCAGCGGGGAGCAGCCAGGGTTGGCCGCAAACGACAACGCCCCACAGTGCGGGGCGTTTTGCTTGGCGGCGGCTTCAGCCGGCCAGTTGCGCGGCGAAGGCCTCCGGGATCGCCGGACGGCCGCGCTCGTTGACGGCGGTGCCGATGATCAGCCCCTCCAGCACCACCTTCTGGTCGGACAGGCGGATCACCTGCTGGCGGAAGCCGAAGCGCACGCGCGACACCGCCTCGAACGCCACGGTGACCACGAACTGGTCGCCGCTGGTCAGCGACGCCTTGTAGTCCAGCTCCGAGCGCACCACCACCAGGTTCACCTTCTGGCGCGCCAGCTCGGCAAAGTCGATGCCCTTGTGCAGCAGGAACTCGTGGCGCGCGTGCTCCAGGTAGTTGAAGTACACGCCGTTATTGACGATGCCCTGCATATCGCACTCGTAATCACGCACCTTGAATTCAACGGCAAACTCGGACATCGCTATGGCTCCGGATAGGGGACGGTGGATGGCGCACACGCGCCGGGGCGGGCAGTGTAACGCATCGCTGCCGGTGTGACGCAAGCTTGGCCGCAAGGGCAAATAAATGCTGCTATGTTGGATAAGGCATCTGGCCGGCGGGAGGCATCGATTACAGAAACGGGCCGCATACCGTTCATTTGCCATGCAATGTTCCACATCGACCGGTCCTGTTCACGTGTGCCGTGAACGGTATGACTGCCTTGTGCGGGGAGGGGATATGAGCTTGATCGAGAGAATCATCGGATCCGAGCGCTTCAATGTCTACGGCGGGCTGCTGCTGGCGGTGTTGTGGGGGGGATTTTCCTACGCCCATTTCTCTAAATTCCAGGTGAATCATGATCCGACACTGTTGCTGGTGATTTTTTCCGAGACATTGACGGCGGTGATTTTTATCATCCGGGCCGTTCCCAAAACCGTTTCGCTACTGGCATTTGATTGGCTGGTGGCGCTGGGTGGCTCGTTTGTTCCGTTCTTGCTCCGCCCGACGGAATGGGGCGTATTGCCGGAGGCGGTGGTGCTGGTGTGGCTGGGCACCGTGCTGCAAATTATCAGCCTGCTGTCGCTGAACCGCAGTTTTGCCCTCGTGGCCGCCAAGCGCGACATCAAGACCCGTGGCATGTACCGCTATGTGCGGCATCCTATCTATGCCAGCTATGTGGTGCTTTTTGCCGGCTATGTGCTGAGCAACACCTCTGTGGCGAATGGGCTGATCTATGCGCTGCTGCTGGTGCTGCTGGCTTGCCGGATTGCCAGGGAGGAGCGCCACCTCGGGGCCGATCCCGTGTACCGGGAATACATGCTGGCGGTGCGCTATCGGCTGATACCTTATGTTTTCTGACGGGATCGCGGGATCCGGTCTCTTTCCTTCTCGCCATGACAAAGGGCAAGCCGTGCGGCTTGCCCTTTGTCCGTGTGGTGACGCGTGCGGCCAACGTTGGCCGCAGGCTCAGTCCGCGTCCGCGAAGTCCTGCGGGCGCAGCGCCTTGATGATGTAGAGGTCGAAGCGGGTGGACTTGCCGTCCAGCACCACCGACGGCTTCACGCCCGCTATCGGCACGCCGCGTTGCGGCCGTTTCACCACCACACGGCCGGTGGCGGCGGCGATGGCGGCCTCCAGCAGCTCGGCGCTGTCCAGATCGTCGCCGATCACGTGCTGGAACGCCTGCATGCCTTTCTTGGCGGCGGCGGATTTCTTGTCGGTGTCGGGGAACATCGGGTCAACGAACACCACGTCCGGGCGTTGTTCGCGTGGCAGCGCGGCCTGTTGTGCCAGCCAGGTGATGGCGTTGGCGTGCACCAGCGTCATGCGTGCGGCGATGTCGGCGGTGGACGGATCGCGCGCGGCGCGCTCCAGCGCGTCGGCCAGCAGTGCGGCGGCCACCGGCGAGCGCTCCAGCATGGTGACGTGGCAGCCCAGCGTGGCCAGCACGAAGCTGTCGCCGCCGAGGCCGGCGGTGGCGTCCACCACCCGCGGCAGGTCTTTGGCGCCTTTCAGCCCCACCGCCTTGGCCACCGGCTGGCCACGGCCGCCGCCCTGTTCGCGGCGGTGACGGGCGGCGCCCTCGACAAACTCCGCGTACACCGCGCCGTGCTTGCCGGCGGTGACCAGCTCCAGCCGCTCTGGCCCCAGTTCCAGCCAGTAGCCGTCCGTCGGCCGCTGCGCGACCAGCGGCAGGGCAAAGCGGCTGGCCAGTTGCCCGGCGGTGTCGCGGCGCGCGCTCTCGGCGCAGTACAGGGGAGTGGGGTGCATGCGGCTTCCTTCGTTGACGCGGCGACGATACGGGATCGCGGTGACGGCAGCAAGCGCTTTGCCTTTCTTGATGCAATGTGAATAAATGGCGGCATGTTACTGCTCGCCTGTTTCTGTGCTGGGGTGGTGCTGTGCGCGTTTTTGCCAGTACTGCCAAGCTGGCCCTTATTGCTGACCGTGCTGCTCTTGTCGTGGCCGCTGTGGTGGCGCACGCGCCGTCTGTGGCTGCTGGCGCTGGTCGCCGCCACGCTGGGGCTGGGCTACGCCGCGTGGCGGGCGGAGCTGCGCCTCGCGCAGCGGCTGGACGCGGTGCTGGCCGGCGAGGTGGTGCAGTTCAGCGGCGTGGTGCGCGGCCTGGCCAAGCCCGGCGAATTCGGCGTGCGGCTGCGCTTCGAGGTGGAGGCAGTGGATAGCCCGGGCCTCCGCCTGCCGCCGCTGCTGGAGCTGAGCGACTACCGGCAGCAGGCGTGGCCGGCCGGCAGCCGCTGGCGTCTGGCTGCGCGCCTGCGCCCGCCGCGCGGTGCGGCCAACGTTGCCGGTTTCGACGCCGAGGCGTGGTACTGGTCGGAAGGGGTGCTGGCCACCGGCAGCGTGCTCAAGGGGCGGCAGGCGCTGGGCGTGGCGACGGACTGGCCGGCGCGCATCGACCGCCTGCGCGAGCGGGTGGCGCAGCGGCTGCTGGC
Organism: Vogesella margarita; assembly: GCF_028548475.1. Taxonomy (GTDB): domain Bacteria; phylum Pseudomonadota; class Gammaproteobacteria; order Burkholderiales; family Chromobacteriaceae; genus Vogesella; species Vogesella margarita. Next base: position 10,059 of record NZ_JAQQLE010000002.1, on the reverse strand, counting down.
CGGCAGTAACGAGCCGCGGGCGGCGGCGCTGGTGGCGGCCCTGGCGGTGGGGGCGCAGCAGACGCTGACGCGCGACGACTGGCAGCGCCTGGCTGCCACCGGGCTGACCCATGTGGTCAGCGTGTCCGGGCTGCACATCACGATGATCGCCTTGCTGGTGGCGTGGCTGTTGCGGCGCGCGCTGCGCCATCTGCCGCCGCTGCGGCGGCCGTTGTGGTGGGTGCTGGGCGGCGCGGTGCTGGCGGCCGGCGCCTATGCCGTGCTGGCCGGCTTCTCGGTGCCGACGCAGCGCAGCCTGTGGATGCTGGTGGTGGCGGCCGTGGCGCTGGCCAGTCAGCGCGGCTTGTCGCCGTTGCAGATCTGGCTGGCGGCGCTGACGCTGGTGTTGCTGCTCGATCCGTTTGCGGTACTGGCGCCGGGCTTCTGGCTGTCGTTCGGGCTGGTGGCGGCGCTGGTCGTGATGGTGGCCGGCCGCCGCGCACCGGGCGGCAAGTGGCAGGCCGCGCTGCAGGCGCAAGGGCTGGTGACGCTGGCGTCGACGCTGCCGCTGGCGCTGTTCTTCGGCCAGCTGCCGCTGGTGTCGCCGCTGGCCAACGCTGTGGGCACGCCGCTGGTATCGCTACTGCTGACGCCACTGGCCCTGCTGGCGGCGCTGCTGCCGTGGCCGTGGCTTCTTGATGCGGCGGTCTGGACGGCGCAGCTGTTCTGGTACTGGGTGGACCTGCTGGCCGGCGCGCCGCTGTACCCGGTGCCATTGTTGCCGTGGCCGCTGCTGCTGGCGGCGCTGGCCGGCACCTTGCTGGCCCTGCTGCCGTGGTCGTGGAGCGGGCGCGCGCTGGGCGGCTGCCTGTTGCTGCCGCTCTTGCTGTACCGGGTGCCGCCGCCGGCCAGCGGCACGCTGGCGGTGGAGCTGCTCGATGTCGGCCAGGGGCTGGCGGTGCTGTTGCGCACGCGGCAGCACGCCTTGCTGTACGACACCGGCGCCGGAGAGGCGACGCGGGTGCTGCTGCCGGCACTGCGCGCGCTGGACGTGCGGCAGCTGGACACGCTGCTGCTGTCGCACCACGACGGCGATCACGACGGCGCCGCGGCCAGCCTGCGCGACGGCATCAAGGTTGGCCGCATCCTCGCCGGCCAGCCGCAGTTCTATCCCGGTGCGCAGCCGTGTCGCGGCGGGCAGAGCTGGGTGTGGGATGGCGTGCGTTTCGATGTGCTGTGGCCGCCGCCGGCGTGGCAGGGCGAGGACAACGCGCACAGTTGCGTACTGCGGGTCGCCACCGCCGGCCAGGCGCTGCTGCTGTCCGGCGATGCACCGCTGGCGGTGGAGCAGATGCTGGTGGCGCGTTACGGTGCCGCGCTGCGCAGCCAGTGGCTGGTGCTCGGTCATCACGGCAGCCGCACTTCCAGCGGCGACGACTGGCTGCGCCAGGTACAGCCGCGGATGGCGCTGGTCAGCGCCGGCTACCGCAACCGTTACCGCCATCCGCACCCGCAGGTGCTGGCGCGGCTGGACGCGGCCGGCATCACGCTGTGGCGCAGCGATCACGACGGCGCGCTGGCGTTGCGGCTGGGGCCGTGGCAGGGCGAACTGCTGGCACGGCGGGCGCAGGCGGCGCGCTACTGGCGGCCGCCGTCTCAACCGTGAACGATGGCCAGCACCTGGCTGCCGTTACCCTGGTAGTGCAGCTGGTCGAAGGACAGCTTGCGCGCGATCAGGATGCCGCGGCCGTGGCTGCTGATCAGCTGCGTCGGGTCATCGACCAGGTAGCGCTCCCAGTCGAAGCCCTTGCCCTGGTCGCGGATGGTGAAGTGCAGGTCGCGGCCGTGGCGCTGCATGTCGACGCGCACCTCGCGCGCGCCCAGCACCGGGTCGGCTAGCCGCTGCTGCAGCGTCTCCTGCCAGCGGTCCTCGCGTTGCAGCTGGGTCTTCTCCTGGTAGTCCAGCTCCAGGTTGCCGTGCTCGATGGCATTGACGATCAGCTCGAACAGGCCGGTGGCGGTCTTCTCCGGCCTATGGCTGGTGCGTGCCAGCAGCGCGGTGACGCTGCGCGCCTCGTGCAGCTGGCGAAAGCCGAAGCTGGCCTGTTCCAGGTGCTGCAGTGCGTCCAGCTGCTGGTTGGCCAGCTCGACGAAATACTGGTGGCGGTCCCAGTGCTCGGTGGCGGCGCCGACTACCGCCAGCAGCATGTCGCGCGAGAACGGCTTGGTCAGGTAGTAGAAGGCGCCGCCGGCCAGGCTTTCCTGCACGCTGGCGGCGGCGCCGACCGCGGTCTGCATGATCACAGGCAGGAAGGCTAGCCGGCCGCTGGCCTTGATGCGCTTGAGCAGGTCGACGCCACTGATGCCGGGCATCATCTTGTCGAGCAGGATGGCGGAAAACTGTTCGCCCTCGCGCTGCAGGATCTGCCATGCGTCCTCGCCGTTCAGCGCCTGCTGCGTGTCGTAGCCGGCGTCCTCCAGCAGGTCGGTCATCAGTTCCAGGTTGAACGGTTCGTCGTCGACCAGTAACAGGCGTTTTTTCATCAGGCTGATTCCTCGCTGGCGCCAACGCTGCCTCGCGGCAGGGTGACGCGGAAATGGGCGCCGCGGCCGGCAACCGGCAGGATCTCGATGCGGCCGCGGTGGGCGTGCACGATTTCGCGGCAGATCGCCAGCCCAAGGCCGGTGCCGCCGGCGCCGGTCTTGGTCAGCGAACTTTGTATGAAGGTATTGAAGATGCGCTCCTGCTCGTCGGCCGGCACGCCGGGCCCGAAGTCGCGCACGCTGAGGCAAAGGTTGGCCGCAGTGTCGCTGGCGAGGTCGATCTGCACCGGCGCGCCGGCAGGGCTGAACTTGATGGCGTTGCCGAGCAGGTTGCGCAGCACCTGGCCGATGCGGAAGGCGTCGACCTCGGCGTACAGCGGCGCGTTGCCGTGTACCACCAGCTGCAGGTAGACGTCGTGGCGCTGCGCCATGCCGCGCAGCTCGTCCACCGCCTCGCGTGCCACCTGGGCGACGTCGCACGGCGCCATGGTGTAGACCATCTTGCCGACTTCCATCTTCGACAGGTCGAGCAGGTCGTTGAGCAGGGTCAGCAGGCGGGTGCCGCTGCTGTGGATGCGTTCGAAGTAGTGGCGCAGCTTATCGGCGGGGGCACGCTCGACGCGGTTCTGTCCCATCTCGGCAAAGCCGAGAATGGCGTGCATCGGCGTGCGCAGCTCGTGCGACATGTTGGCGAGGAACTCGGTCTTGGCGCGGCTGTTTTCCTCGGCCAGCTCCTTGGCGTGGCGCAGGTTGTCTTCCGCCGCGCGCTGCGCCGAGATGTCCTGGTACAGCCAGATCGAACCCAGCGCCGGCTTGTCGGCGCTGACCGCCTTGCCGTACATGTACACCCACTGTGGCGCGCCGTCGCCGCGCAGCAGGCAGATCTCGCCCTGCGACACCTGGCCGCTGTGCAGCACCGGGTACACCTGGCGCCCGGTGCGGGCGAAGTGCTCGTCGCTGTCGTACAGGATGCGCGTGGACTGGCCGATGATCTCGTCCTCGCGGCGGCGGAACAGCTCCAGGAAGGCGTGGTTGACCTGCTTGAACTCCAGCTCGACGATGTAAGCCATCGCCATCGGGCTGGCGTCCAGCAGCGCCGACAGCTGCCGGCTCTGCGTTTCCACCTGTTCCGCCAGCGAGTCCTTCAGCTGGATCAGCGCCGCCTCGCTCGCCTTGCGCGCCGAGATGTCGCGGCACACCGCGATGTAGACAGCGTCCTGCTCGATCACCACGTGGGTCAGCGACACCTCCACCTGCAGCATCTGCGACGCGCTGCAGATCATCAGCGCCTCGAACGGGCGGCCGATGCGCGGTGCGACGTGGTGCTCGAAGCCCAGCGCCGGCTCCGTCGGGTGCAGTTCACTGAGCAGCGCGCCGGCCGGCAGCGCCAGCAGCACGTCGCGCGTCTGGCCCAGCATCGCCTCGGCGGCGCGGTTGAGGTCGCGGATCAGGCCGTCGCGGCCGATCACCAGGATGGCATCGCCGCTGCCCTCGACGATGGCGCGCAGGCGCAGGATGGTCTGCTTGTGGCCGTCTTCCAGTTGCCGCTGCCGCTGCAATTGCTGTTGCAGCTGCGCGTTCTGCGCGCCCTGCGCCTGCAGCCGCTGGCGCTGTACCTGCTGGCTGTGCTGGTTGTGACGCACGATCAGGCCAGACAGCGTGGCCATGATCGCCAGCGCCAGCAGCATTGCCGCATCCTGGCCGTAGTGGTGGCCGCCGTCGCCGTCGATGGTCGGGTACAGCTCGAAGATCAGCGGCTGGCCGCCGATGGTGCGGGTGGAGGACAGCGCCGGCTGTTGCGCCGGCGGCGGGTGGGCCAGCCCCAGGCTGTCGAGGATCACCGTCTGCGCGGGGTCCTTCAGCAGCACGCGCAGGCGGTAGGGCAGTGCCGGGCGGAACATGTCCGTCGCCATCGGCACCGTGCTGATCAGGCCGCCGGGGTTGATGCCCATCACCAGCAGCTGGTCGCCGGGGCGGCTGCGGGCGCTGAAGAAGGCGGACAGGCGGCTGGCGTTGCCGGCCCGGATCAGCGCGATCGCCGGGCGGCCGGTTTTGCTTACCCGTTGCAGTGCAGCGTCGACATTGGCCTGCGAGGCGAGGTCCAGCTGCGCGGGCAGCGCCTTGCTGTTTTCCGGGTATTGCTGCTCGACCGGGAAATACAGCGGGCGCTGGCCGGCGGCGCCCAGCCGGCCGTCGCGGTATTCGCGCAGGATCACCGTCTGTTCCCGTTCGTACAGCAGCCGCTGCGGCGGGGTGATGCGGCGTACGGTGGCGACGAAGTCGAACAGCGCGTTATCGGAGAGGATGAACGGCGCAAAGCGCTGGAAGGCGCTCTGGCCGTTGAGGCCGTGTTCGGACAGCAGCAGCTCGCTGGTGGCCTGGCCGGCCAGCAGCGCGTAGTTGAGCTGGTTGGCGGCGTTGTCGACCAGCAGTTCCGCCTCGCGCAGCTGCTGGTTGCGCTGCAGCTGCTGTTCGCTGTCCTGCTGCAGCCAGCTCGCGCCCAGCCACAGCAGCAGGCCGCTGGTGGTGCCCAGCAGCCACAGGATGCGCGGCGAACGGGTGGTCAGCACCGGGCGGCCCGTCCGGTTACTGGCGGTGCAGGGTCTGGTACAGCGCGGCGAATTCCTGCGACAGCTTGTGGCGCGCGTCGAGGTACACCATCGGCAGGCTGCGCTCGTGCGATTCGCGGATCTTCACCGACGCCGACAGCGGCGGGTCCAGCACCGGCAGGCCGGCGTCGCGCAATTCCTGCACCAAGCGTTGCGGCAGGCTGGCGCGCGGCTGGAACTGGTTGACAACGATCCCTTCCACGCTGAGGCCGCTGTTGTGGTCGGCACGGATCTCGCCGACGCTGTCGATCAGGCCCAGCAGCGCGTGGCGAGAGAAGCTGTCGCAGTCGAACGGGATCAGGCAGCGGTTGGCCGCAATCAGCGCCGAGCGGGTGTAGAAGTTCAGCGCCGGCGGGGTGTCGATCCAGATCTCGTCGAAGTCGCCGTCGAGCTGCTCCAGCGCGTCGCGCAGCTTGAACATCTTGTAGCGCGCTTCCAGCTTCACCATCAGCTCGGAAAGCTCCGGGTGCGAGGCCAGCAGGCTGAGGTTGGGGTGGGCGGTGGCGGTGACGAAGTCGGTCACCGGCTTTTCGAACATGCTGATGTTGAGCATCTGCTGGAACAGCCCGGCCACCGACACCTCGGGCGGCGTGGTGCTGCCGCTCAGGTAGTGGCTGCTGTTGCCCTGCGGGTCGAGATCGACCACCAGCACGCGGCGCCCGGCGGCCGCAGCGGCGGCGGCGAGGTTGACGGTGATGGTCGACTTGCCGACGCCGCCCTTCTGGTTGAATACGACACGACGCATGCTGGCTCCCTGGATCAGATCACGAATTGGTTAGGCCGCTCAGCGGCTGCGCTGGCAGACGAATTCCACCTGCTGGAAGGCGGCGGATTGCTTCACCACCGGCATCGGCTTGATCTCCGCCTCGCTGAAGCTGCGGCTGAGCAACTGGCGGCCGCCGTCGTCGAGCAGCGCCATGCTGCGCAGGCGGAAGGTCTTGGCGGTGCAGTTCACCTCCCACTGGTTCAGCGAATACTTGTGCTGCGGCGTGTTGAGGAAGTTTTCCTTGCGCGGATTGAAGATGGTCTTGCGGTCGCGGAACACCGTCAGCGCGCCTTCGCGGCGGATGCTCAGCACGTCGACCTCGTGCAGGATATTGCCGTTGGGCGACACGCCGATGATCTGCCACTCGGCATTGGGCACCGTAACCGGCGCCGGTAGCGGTTTGGCGGTGCCGGGCCGGGCCGGCGTGGTGCTGCCCGGGCGCGGCTGGGTGGCGCAGGCGGCCAGCAACAGGCTGGCGGCGGCAAGGAATATCAATCGCATGATGACGGGCTACTTTCTGAGGACAGGGGAAAGTCTCGCACACTCTGCGCCAAAGCCAAAGTGGCGAGTCGCGGGCGGCGCGCCGCTTTGGCGTACAATGGACGCCCCCAATGGAAATCACCGATGCAGCACGCGCTCTCGATCCTTCAGAATACTTTCGGTTACCCGGCGTTCCGCGGCATGCAGGGCGACATCATCGCGCATGTCGCCGACGGTGGCCACGCGCTGGTGCTGATGCCCACCGGCGGCGGCAAGAGCCTGTGCTACCAGATCCCGGCGCTGCTGCGCGACGGCGTGGCGCTGGTGGTGTCGCCGCTGATCGCGCTGATGCAGGACCAGGTGGCGGCGCTCAAGGAAGCCGGCGTTGCCGCGGCCTGCCTCAATTCCGCCACCGCGCCGGACGACGCCCGCGAGATCGCGCGCATGGCGCGCAGCGGCGAGCTGGACCTGCTGTATGTGGCGCCGGAGCGCCTGCTCAGTCCGCGTTTTCTGGATTTTTTGGCCAGCCTGCCGCGGATCGCGCTGTTCGCCATCGACGAGGCGCACTGCGTCAGCCAGTGGGGGCACGACTTCCGCCCCGAATACCAGCAGCTGGGCGTGCTGTTCCAACGTTGGCCGCAGGTGCCGCGCATCGCGCTGACCGCCACCGCCGACGCCGAGACCCGCGCCGACATGCTGCACTTCCTGCAATTGCAGGACGCGCGCCAGTTCGTCACCAGTTTCGACCGCCCGAACCTGTTCTACCAGGTGGTGGAGAAGGACAGCGCCAAGAAGCAGCTGCTGGCTTTCATCGAGCACGACTACCCCGGCGCCTCCGGCATCGTCTACTGCCTGTCGCGCAAGCGGGTGGACGACACCGCACAGTGGCTGTGCGAGAACGGCATCCGCGCGCTGCCCTACCACGCAGGCATGAGCCACGCCGAGCGCGACGCCAACCAGCGCGCCTTCCTGCGCGAGGACGGCATCGTGATGGTGGCGACCATCGCCTTCGGCATGGGCATCGACAAGCCGGACGTGCGCTTCGTCGCCCACATCGACCTGCCGAAAAGCCCGGAGAACTTCTACCAGGAATCCGGCCGCGCCGGCCGCGATGGCCTGCCGGCTACCAGCTGGCTGTGCTACGGCCTCAACGACATGGTGCAGCTGACGCAGATGATCGAGTCCGGCGACAGCGCGGAGCAGCAGAAGCAGGTGGAGCTGACCAAGCTCGACGCGATGCTCGGCTACTGCGAAACCGCCAGCTGCCGCCGCCAGCAGATCCTCGCCTACTTCGGCGAGGCGTCGCAGCCCTGCGGCCAGTGCGACAACTGCCAGCGCCCGCCGGCTACCTTCGACGCCACCGTGCCGGTGCAGAAACTGCTGTCCTGCATCTATAGAGTGGAACAGCGCTTCGCGGCCAGTCATGTCATCGACGTGCTGCTCGGGCGCGCCAACCAGAGCGTCACCCACTTCGGCCACGACAAGCTGTCCACCTTCGGCATCGGCCGCGAGCTGAACCAGAAGGGCTGGCGTTCCATCATCCGCCAGCTGGTGGCGCGCAAGCTGCTGGTGGTCGATATCGCGCGCGGCCAGTCGCTGTTGCTCACCGACGCCTGCCGGCCCTTGCTGAAAGGGCAGGAAAGCATCGCGCTGCGACCGCTGGCCGACGACAAGAAGCGGCAGAGCGTGCATGCCGAGCGCTGGTTGCGCACCGAGCGCGAGGAACGCTTGTGGCAGGCGCTGCGCCGCTGGCGCAAGGCCACCGCCGACGAGCACAACGTGCCGGCCTACGCGGTGTTCTCCGACAAGAGCCTGCAGGAGCTGGTGCTGCAGCGGCCGCAAACGTTGGCCGCATTGAAGAAAATTTACGGGCTGGGCGAACTGAAGGTCGCCCGTTACGGCAGTGCGCTGCTGGCGCTGGTGCGTGACGGCGAGGCGTGATCCGGGATCACGGATTCAGTTACAATGACGCGACACCAAATTACGGAGAAACGTCATGCCAGTGAATCTCAAGCCCATCGATAACGCGCAGCTCGCGCCCATCGCCGGTGTGGACCTGTCCTACGCCTGTGCCGGTATCAAGAAGCCGGGCCGCAAGGACGTACTGGTCATCCGCATCGACAAGGGCAATACCGTCGCTGGCGTGTTCACGCAAAACCGCTTCTGTGCCGCCCCGGTACAGATCTGTAAACAGAATCTCGATGCCGGCGTGCAGATCCGCGCGCTGGTGATCAATACCGGTAATGCCAACGCCGGTACCGGCGAATCCGGCCGCCAGAACGCGCGCGCGGTGTGCGAGGCGCTGGCCAAGGAACTGGACTGCCTGCCGGAACAGATCCTGCCGTTCTCCACTGGTGTGATCCTGGAGCCGCTGCCGGTCGACAAGATCGTCGCCGCACTGCCGACACGGCAGGCCGCCAGCTGGGCCGACGCCGCCGAGGCGATCATGACCACCGACATCGCGCCGAAGGCCACCAGCCGCACCCTCGACATCGACGGCCAGCAGGTGAACATCACCGGCATCGCCAAGGGCGCCGGCATGATCCACCCGAACATGGCCACCATGCTCGGCTTCATCGCTACCGACGCCGCCATCACCCGCCCGGTGCTGAACCAACTGGTGAAAGATGTTGCCGACCTCAGCTTCAACAGCATCACCATCGACGGCGACACCTCCACCAACGACAGCTTCATGCTGATCTCCACCGGCCAGAGCGGCGCGCCACGCATCGACTCCGTCACCCACCCGGCCTACGAGCAGCTGAAAGCGGCCTTGCTGGACGTCTCCATCGAGCTGGCGCAGGCCATCGTGCGCGACGGCGAAGGCGCCACCAAGTTCATCACCATCCAGGTCGAAGGCGGCCGCAGCGTCGCCGAGTGCAAGGCCGTCGGCTACGCCATCGGCCGTTCGCCGCTGGTGAAGACCGCTTTCTTCGCCTCCGACCCCAACCTCGGCCGTCTGCTCGCCGCCATTGGCTACGCCGGCATCGCCGATCTGGATGTCGACCGCCTCGAGCTGTACCTGGACGACGTGCTGGTCGCCAAGGACGGCGGCCGCAACCCGGACTACAAAGAGGAAGACGGCCAGTGCGTGATGAAGCAGGACGAGATCACCGTCCGCGTGGTACTGGGCCGGGGTCTTGCCAACGCCACGGTGTGGAGCTGTGACTTCTCCTACGAGTACGTGAAGATCAACGCCGACTACCGCAGTTAAGTGTTTCGAACGTTGGCCGCAGGCTTGCGGCCAACGTTGAGCGTGTCAGCGGCCGCCGTCAGGCGGCCGTTAACGTTTCAAAAGCGGGTAAATACAAAAATCCGGCGTAAAAAGGCGGGATTTGAATATTTGGCTGGCGGTGCGGGTAACGGTTTGGTGGCGGACAGGGCGGTTTTGCCGTTTTCTGCAAAATAGTCTTTTCGGGTAATTGTTTGTAAATCAGCCTGTTATCTGGTGTTTTTGTCAAAACCCCTATTTTTCTGCAAAAAAACCGGTTGACGCCGGTTTGGGGGTTCGCTATAGTTCGTCTCCTCAGCTGACGCCGCAAACGAAACGCGACGCAGCACTGCTCTTTAACAAAACGAATAACCGATAGGTGTAAGTGTCTGGCCAAGCCAAATACTTGCACTGTCAAGATTCAAGAAACGATGTTTCTTTGAACTTGCGTGCCAAAAAATTGCTATGAG
>NZ_JAQQLE010000001.1 GCF_028548475.1 Vogesella margarita | reverse complement strand
CCGCCAGCGTTCAATCTGAGCCAGGATCAAACTCTTCAGTTCAATCTCATAGCAATTTTTTGGCACGCAAGTTCAAAGAAACATCGTTTCTTGAATCTTGACAGTGCAAGTATTTGGCTTGGCCAGACACTTACACCTATCGGTTATTCGTTTTGTTAAAGAGCGGTGCTGCGTCGCTTGTTTCGTTTGCGTCTGCAGCTGAGGAGACGAACTATAGCGAACCCTGCCACCTCCGTCAACACCCCGCCACGCACTTTATCGCACAAAATCGGCAAGTCGTTGATTTCACAGTAAGCTCACCGCCAAGAAAAATGAAAAAGGTTGGCCGCAATGCTTGCGGCCAACCTTTAGCTTGAGAGTAAGGCGCAATAATCTTATTAATCGATACCCAGCATCGACGGTGTCATCATCGCCTTGAGACGGATTTGCTCGATGCCGTGGCGCTCGCGATGACTGAGCCACCAGATGGCCCCCTTCTTCACGCTCCACAACAAGGGCTGTTCGCTCATCAGCGTGGCGGCGAGACGACCGATATAGGGTTGATGGCCGACCAGCACGATGGTCTTGCCGCTACGCGGCCAATCGATGGCGCTCAGTACCTGCTCGACCGAGGCATCCGGGTTCAGCGCCGGCACGACTTCATAACTCTTGGCGAACAGTGCTGCGGTTTGCTGCGAGCGCAGCGCCTCGGAGGCGAGCAGCGCAAAATCGTCGGGCAGCTGCTTGCGCAGCCATGTTGCCATCGCGCTCGCCTGCTTCTGGCCGCGACGGGTCAGCGCGCGCTGCATGTCGTCAGAGCCTTCCTCGGCTTCGGCATGACGCCACAAGATGAGATCCATATCGTTCCTTAGTCTTATTGTTTGGCTGCTACATGCTGTGCCATGCGTGTTACGACAGCAAGAAATGCACCAATAACGGTGCCACCACCGCCGTGACAAAACCGGTCAGCCCCATCGCCAGACCGGCAAAGGCGCCAGCAGTTTCCGAAACCTGGAACACGCGGGCGGTGCCGATGCCGTGCGCGGCGATGCCGGTGGCGACCCCCAGCACTACTTCATCGTTCATGCGCAACAGCGTCAGCAGCGGCCTGGCCAGCACCGCGCCGATGATGCCGGTCACGATCACAAAGGCTGCGGCCAACGTGGGGATGCCGCCGATGGCCTCGGCCACGCCGATCGCGATCGGCGTGGTGGCCGAGCGCGGCGCCAGGCTGAGCACGATCTGTGGCGGCATGTCGAAGGCGGTGGCAATCAGCACCGCGCTGGCCACCCCGGCCACACTGCCGACCACGATGCTGCACAGGATGGCGAAGGCGCTGCGTTTGAGGCGCGCCAGATTGTTGTACAGCGGAATCGCCAGCGCGACAGTGACCGGGCCGAGCAGAAACTGGATAAAGCTGGCGCCGCGGAAGTACTCGTCGAAACTCAGCCCCAGCGCCAGCAAACTAGTGATCAGCAACCCGGCACCGACCAGCACCGTGTTGGCCAACGGATGGCCGTGATAGCGGCGGCTGATACTCAACGCGACGCGGTAAGCCAGCAGCGTGAGGAAAATGCCGGTCAGCGGCGACTGGCGCAGCCATTCATAGACTGTCGGCGTCATGACCTGGCCTTTCTGCCTTGTTGCCAGCGCAGCAGCAGGGTCAGCGTCAGTGCGCTGATCAGCAGTGTCGACAGCGTCGACAGCAACAGCACCGCCGCCATCGCCAGTGGCCGCTCGGCCAGCAGCGGCCAGAAGGCGAGGATGCCGGCACCGGCGGGGATGAACAGCAGCGACATGTGCGTCATCAGCCGCGGCACGTTGTGGCGCAGCGTGTCGGGAATGCCCTTGCGCACGCACAGCGTCAGGAACAGGAACAGCATGCCGAGCACGGCGCCGGGAATGGGCCAGCCGAGGCTGCGTGCCAGCAACTCGCCGGCAAACTGGTAGCCCAGCAGCCACAGGAAGGTTTCGATCATCGACAACTCACAGGGTGGATCACAAGGTTGGCCGCACGCGATAGCGGCGGGACAGGGCGGGTTTTGGCATAATGCGCCGCATGACGCCTTTTTCTGACTGGTCGGCCCGGTTGCCGCCAACTTCACCGCTGCTGGCAGAGTGCATCACCGTCAGCGGCTCGCTCACCAACTATCTGATGGCAACCGGCTACGACTTCGCCGTCAGCGTGCTGCAGCAGGACAACGACGCGATTCATGCCGACGAAACCGCCCTGTTCGAGCTTACCCCAGATAGCCAACTGCATGCCAGACACGTGAGCCTGTCGCTGGCCGGCAAACCGGTGGTGGTGGCGCGCAGCGTGTGCCTGCCCCAGTGCCCGGTGTGGCGGCCGATCCTGGAGCGCGGCAGCCGTTCGCTGGGGCTGACGCTGTTCGGCGGCCTGCCGCAACTGCAGCGCGGCGAGCTGGGCTTTGCCGAGCTGTGCGCCGGGCACCCGCTGTTTGCGCTGGCGCAGGCGCACGATCCTCATGGCAGCAGCCGCTACCTGGCGCGCCGCTGCCTCTTCGAGCTGGACGGGCAGCGCCTGCTGGTTTGTGAAATCTTCTTGCCGGAACTGGAGCAATTGCTGTGATGAGCACGGACTTTATCAAGGAGCGGCTGACGGTCTACGGCCAGCTGATGCGTATCGACAAGCCGATCGGCACTCTGCTGCTGCTGTGGCCGACGCTGTGGGCACTGTGGATTGCCTCCGCCGGCCAGCCGGACTGGCAGCTGCTGCTGATCTTCACGCTCGGCACCTTCCTGATGCGCTCGGCCGGCTGCGTGATCAACGACTTTGCCGACCGCCACATCGACATGCACGTGACGCGCACCAAGCAACGACCGTTCGCCCGCGGTGCGGTAAGCAGCAAGGAAGCGCTGCTGCTGGCCGCGGCACTGGCCGTACTCAGCCTGCTCTTGATCCTGCCGCTGAACCGGCTGACCCTGCTGCTGTCGCTACCGGCGGTGTTCCTCGCCGCCAGCTATCCGTTTACCAAGCGTTTTTTCCCGGTGCCGCAGGCCTATCTCGGCCTGGCTTTCGGCTTCGGCATCCCGATGGCGTTTGCCGCGGTGACCGGCGACGTGCCACTGCTGGCGTGGCTGCTGTTCCTGGCCAAGGCGCTGTGGACCATCGGCTACGACACCGCCTACGCGATGACCGACAAGCCGGACGACCTGAAGATCGGCATCAAGACCTCGGCGATCACCTTCGGCGATCACGACGTGCGCGCGGTGATGCTGTGCCACGCCGCCTTCATCGCACTGATGACCGGCATCGGCCACAGCCTCGACCTCGGCTGGCCGTACTATCTGTCGCTGCTGCTGTCGGTGCTGCTGATCGGGCGCCAATACCTGGACATCCGCCACCGCGACCGCGCGCTGTGCTTCAAGGCCTTTCTCGACAACAACCGCGTCGGCGCGGTGATCTTCGCCGGGCTGGTGCTGGCTTACTGCCTGCGCTGAAGCGATACGCCGTGGCACGCCAAGCGGGCAGCCGGTCGCTGCCCGCTTTGTTTTGCGCGTCGTCTGCGGACGTTGGCCGCATCCAGATTTATCTGCCTTGATTTGTGGTCTAAGTTGAAACAGGTAGCTGCCAGCCGGCAGACAGCAGATCTTCCCCTCCAAGGAGACACACCATGATCAACGGTATCTATCACGTCACGGTATCCACCAGCGACGGTCAGCACAGCGATGGCCAGTGGGTGATCGACAACCACTCGCTACAGGGCAACGACGCCACCTCGCGCTATCAGGGGCAATTCCACCTTTCCGGCCAGCACGTGGCGATGCAGATGAACGTCTCGCGCAACAAGGAAGCAGAGCGCACGCTGTTCGGTCCGGCCATGCAATATCTGCTATCGCTGAACGGCCACTTCATGCGCGACAGCAACGCCTTCAACCTGTCCGGCCCGGTGGCGCAGGAGCCGGCGCTGATCGCCACCGTCAGCGGCCACTGGCTGAAGGCGCTGGACTGACCACCCCGTCCGGCTGCAGCCGTCCGTCCAGCAGCCGGATCTGGCGCGGACAACCATCGGCCAGCCGCTGGTCGTGGGTGACGATCAGGAAGGTGGTGCCGTCCTCGCGATTGAGTTCATGCAGCAGCGCAAACACCTCGTTCGCCGTCTGGGTGTCGAGGTTGCCGGTCGGCTCGTCGGCCAGTACCAGCCGCGGGCGGTTCATCAGCGCACGCACGATGGCGACGCGCTGCTGCTGCCCGCCCGACAACTGCACCGGCCGCTTGGCGGCGTGCTCGGCCAGCCCGACGCGCTGCAACAGCATGGCGGCGCGCTCCCTGTCCTGCAGCGTGACCCGCCCCTGGCCGGCGAACAGCGGCATCATCACGTTTTCCAGCGCCGAGAATGCCGGCAGCAGATGGTGGAACTGGAACACGAAGCCCAGATAGCGATTGCGCAAGGCAGTGCGCGCCGCGTCGTCGAGGCCGGCGGTGGCGGTACCGGCAATGTGCAGCTCGCCGGCCGTCGGCGTTTCCAGCAAGCCCATGATGTTGAGCAGCGTCGACTTGCCGGAGCCGGACGGCCCCAGCAGCGCGGCGAACTCGCCCTCCACCAGCTGCAGCCCGATGCCGTGCAGCACCTCGACCAGCGGCGATTTGCCGCCGCCGTAGCTTTTCTTCACCCCGTCCAGCGTCATGATCTCAGCCACGGATCGCCTCCACCGGGTCCAGTCTGGCGGCACGCAGTGCCGGCAGCAGTGCCGCCAGCACCCCGACCAGGGTCGCGATCAGCGCGGTGGTGACGAACAGCTCGCCGTCGAGCACCACCGGAAACAGCGGGCTGCCGTCCTCGGTCAGCGCCAGACGGCTGATGCCCACCGACATCGCCGCCCCCAGCAGCGAGCCGAACAGCGAGCCGAACAGCCCGACCAGGCCGCCTTGCAGCAGGAACACCGCCAGGATGCGCGAGGCCGGCGTGCCCATCGCGCGCAGGATGCCGATCTCGCGCTGGCGCTGCACCACCGACACCACCAGCACGCTGGCGATGCCCAGCGCGACGGCAAAGGTGACGAACACGCGGATCATCAGGCTGGACGCGCTCTGGCTTTTCAGCGCCGTCACCAGCTGGCCGTTGCTGGTCTGCCAGCTGTCCGCAGTCAGGCCGGTGGCGAGCGCAAGGTTGGCCGCAAGGCTTTCCGCCTCGAACAGGCGCTCGCTCTTGATGTAGATTTCGGTCACGTCGCGCTGGAAGCCGAGCAGGTTCTGCGCCTCGCGCAGCGGCAGCAGCACCCAGCGCTTGTTGAGATCCTTGAGACCGAAATCGAGAATCGCCCCCACCGTCATGCTCTGGCTGCCGCCGGTCGCGGTCTGCAGGCGCAGGCGCCCGCCCGGCTGCAGGCCCAGGTCCGCCGCCAGCTCCTTGCCGATCAGCGCCGTGCCGGTCGGCAACAGCAGGCGCCCGGCTTTCAGCTTGTTGTCCAGCCGCACCACCTGCCGGTAGTCATCCAGATCCACCCCCATCAACACGATGGACTTGCGCACGCCGCCCTGCTGCGCCACACCGGGGCCGCTGGCCATCGCCGCCACCGCGCTGACATTGGGCGTGCCGCGCACCCGCGCCACGATGCTGCCCCAGTTGGCGATGGTGTTCTCCCGCTGCGTACGCTTGGCGATGTCAGCCAGCTTGACGCTGCCCGGCACCGTCAGCGGCGCCTGGTTGACGAGGTCGGCCGGGCGCAGCACCACGTGCGCCTGGGTCGACAGCGTGCGCTCGATGATGTTGGCCTGCAGACCGCTGACGATGGCGGTGATGTAGACGATGACGCCGACGCCGATGCTGACCCCGGCCAGGATCAGCGCGGTCTGGAAGCGCCCTTCGCGCAGCAGGCGCCATGCCACCGTCCACACGAAGTTCATGGTGCCGCCTCCACGATGCGCACGCGGCTGCCGGGCGCCAGCAAGGGAAACGGCGAGACCACCGCCATGCCGGCGCGCAGCCCCTGCAGGATCTGCACCTTGCCGTCCACCACCGCGCTCGCCTGCACCGGCCGCAGCTTCAGGCGGCCCTCCTGCACCAGCGCCACCTGGCCGCGCTTCACCGCCTCGGCCGGCAACAGCAGCACCTTGCGCAAGCGCGCGGTCTCGATCTCCGCCGACACCGTCATGCCCGGCAGCAAAAAGCCGGCGTCCCCGTCCAGCAGCACCTCGACCTCCAGCGTGCCACGATCGTTATCCACCTGCGCCGCGATGCGGCCAACCTTGCCGGCCACCCGCCGTGCGGGGAAGGCATCGGCCGCGATCAGCGCCGGCTGGCCGCGGGCCAGTTGCGCCAGCTGGCGCTCGTCAACATCCAGCAGCACGTGCTTCGGGCCGGCGGCGGCAAAGCTTAGCCTGGCACTGCCGGCGGTGAGCAGGTCGCCGACCTCCACCTCGCGCGCCAGCAGCACGCCGTCGCTCGGCGCGCGAATCTGCGCCTGTGCCAGCCGCGCCTGATACTGCGCCAGCTGTGCCTGCAGCTGCGTCACGCGTAGCCGCGCCTGGTCACGGCTGCGCTGCTGGCCATCCAGCGCCGCCTGGCTGATAAAGCCCTGGCGGAACAGCGCCAGCTGACGCTGCAACTGGCGCTCGGCATCGGCCTGCTGCTGGCCGGCATCCTCCAGCTGGGCGCGGGTCTGCTGCAATTGCGCCAGCAGCTCTTCCGGCTCCAGCTGCAGCAGCACCGTGCCAGCGGTCACCGCCTGGCCCTTGGCTACCGGCGTCGCCACCACCCGCCCGCCGATGGTGGCGCCAAGCCGGCTCTGGCGGCTGGCCTCGATGCGACCGCTGGTGACCACCGTGCGCACCACGTCCTGCGTCTCAAGCGTCACCACCGTCACCTCTGCCGGCCGCCACCACCAGTAAGCAGCGGCCAGCAGCGGTAACAGCAAAAACAGGGACAGCAGGATTTTGCGGCGCGTCATGTCGGGTAAACTCGGGGAATGGAGAAAGGTCTGATTCCATTCTACGAAACATCTTGCCCACGGAGCCTTGATCATCATGAAATTTGCCGACATCCTCGCCACCCTGCCCGCCATCGACGGCATTGCCGCGCTGATGCTGCTGGATGCCGCCGGCGAACCGCTGCAGCGTCTCGACAACAAGCCGGGCACCGCCGGCTCGGTGCGCGTCTATCACGCGCTGGTGAAACGCTTCGGCCACATCGACAAGGCGGCGGCGCGCGAAGGCCTGGCGCTGTACGCCGAACACACCGACGACGCCCGCGCCCACCCCGGCAAGCATCCCAATATCGACCGCCTGCTGGCGATTGCCGAACAGGACGCACCCGGCCTGCGCGTGCGCATCGTGCTGGACGACAGCGCCGAGGCCTGATCCGCGCGGTCGCAAAAAAACCCGCCATCGCTGGCGGGTTTTTTCATGATGACGCGCGGCGGCACTCCCCCGCTACGCGTCATCCGCCAGGGTTGGCCGCAGCCTGCGGCCAACCTTGGGCTATGACACGAACCGGTCTCTACACGTCCTGGCCTTCGACGATGCCGTCGTGGCTGGCGGCGCGTTGCGGCAGGATCAGGTTCAGCACGATGGCCAGCACCGAGCACAGGCCGACACCGACCAGCTCGAAGCTGCCGAACTTCAGCGCCAGTCCGCCGATGCCGGAGGTCAGCACCACCGAGATGATCACCAGGTTGCGCGGCTCCATCAGGTCGACCTTGGCTTCGATCAGCGTCTTCAGACCGATGGAGGCGATGGTGCCGAACAGCAGCACCATGATGCCGCCCATCACCGGCATCGGGATGGACTGCAGCAGCGCGTTGAACTTGCCGAAGAAGGCCATGGCGATGGCGAACAGCGCCGCCCACGTCATCACCACCGGGTTGAAGTTGCGGGTGATCATCACCGCGCCGGTCACCTCGGCGTAGGTGGTCACCGGCGGCCCGCCGATGAAACCGGCCAGACACACGCCCAGACCGTCGCCGGCCAGGGTGCGGTGCAGGCCCGGCGACTTGGTGTAGTCCTTGCCGGTCACACCGCCGATCGCCATCACGCCACCGATGTGCTCGATCGACGGGGCGATCGCCACCGGCAGCATGAACAGCGCCGCCGCCCAGTTCACCTCCATGCTGCCGAAGGTCGGCACCACGAACCACGGCGCCGCCGCCAGCTTGTCGAAATCCACCATGCCCATGAAGGCGGCCACGATGTAACCGACGGTGACGCCGGCCAGGATCGGCACCAGCTTGAACATGCCGCGCGCAAAGATCGACACCACGATGGTGGTGGCCAGCGATACCGCCGCCAGCAGCAGCGAGGTCTCGTACGGCATGATCTGGTTGCCGCCGGCACGGCCCATCGCCATGTTGGACGCGGCGTTGGCCACCGACAGGCCGATGATCATGATCACCGGCCCGATCACCACCGGCGGCAGCAGGCGATTGACCATCGCCATGCCGCGCCAGCGCACGATGGCGGCGAACACGAAGTACATGAAGCCGGCGCAGAACAGGCCGAACATGGTGGCGCCCTGCCCCCAGGTCTGCATCGAGTAGATGATGGGGCCGATGAAGGCGAACGAGGAGCCGAGGAAGATCGGCACCTGGCGGCCGGTGCACAGCTGGAACACCAGCGTGCCGATACCGGCACCCAGCAGCGCCATCGCCGGATTGAGGCCGGTCAGCAGCGGCACCAGCACCAGCGCGCCGAAAGCGACGAACAGGATCTGGGCACCAGACACCGCCGTCTTCAGTTGTTGAAACATGCTGTGTTTTCCTTATTGTTGTTGAAATCGTGCGCCGCGCGCGGCCGTCTTAGAACCTGTTTACGATCTCGCGAGCTAGAGCGAGACAA
This sequence comes from Vogesella margarita, assembly GCF_028548475.1. Lineage (GTDB taxonomy): Bacteria > Pseudomonadota > Gammaproteobacteria > Burkholderiales > Chromobacteriaceae > Vogesella > Vogesella margarita. The sequence goes on along the minus strand of NZ_JAQQLE010000001.1, from coordinate 492,690 downwards.
GGCAAAAACGGCTGAGGAAGCGGAGTTTACATATAGTAAATGAGCATTCCGAAGACGTTTTTAACGCCGTATCGCCGAAGCGCAGCAGATCGTAAACAGGTTCTCAGGCCGCCGCGCAATACATGATCGCCTGGGCGATGATGTTGTTCTGCCCCGCCGCCAGCGTGCTGTGCGCGCGGAACTGCTGCACCATCGCCTGCACCCGACGGTAGGTGTCGTAATTGGGCAACGGCCGGTAGGCGATGTCGACGTCCAGCCGTGCGGCCAACCTCTTGATGGTGGTCGGCTTGATGCAGACGTGTTGCTGCGGATCGCTGTAGGCGAGAAAGCAGCTCACCAGCGGCCACTTGGCGGCATTGGCCTTGCCGTCGTGGCGGCACAGCTGCAGCACCTCGACAAAATCGGCGAAGCTGGCCTCGTCGAAGCGGTACAGAAGCGCATACAGCGCCGCCACGAACGGGCGGTGTACGTCGCTGAACGCCAGGTAGTTGCGGAAGGCCATGCGCTCGAAGGTGCTGACCGTGGTGCAGCGGCTGACGATCTGGCGGCAAGTCTCGACTACCGCCGCCGTATTGCCGCTGTCGATGGCGGCGCGCAGCTGCGGCTCACCGAGGCCGTCGCGGCACAACTGCAGCACGCGCTCGATGCCGCGGTGCTTCTTGCCCAGCGCCAGCCACGCCTCGTCCTGCAAGCCGTGCGGGAAGCGCAACAGGAAATCATGCTCCAGCTGTTGATAGGCGTTGTGCTGCATCGACATTCCCCCGCGCAAGGTTGGCCGCAAGCCGGCGGCAGCGGCACATCAGGCGTGTTTGGTACCGAAGATCTTGTCGCCGGCATCGCCCAGGCCCGGGATGATGTAGCCGTGTTCGTTCAGGTGGCTGTCCAGCGACGCGGCCACGATTTGCACGTCCGGATGCGCGTCGTTCACGGCCTTCACGCCTTCCGGCGCGGCGACCATCACCACCGCCTTGATCTGCTTGCAGCCGTTGCGCTTGAGCAGGTCGATGGTGGCGATCAGCGAGCCGCCGGTGGCCAGCATCGGGTCGATGATCATCGCGATGCGCTCGTCGAGGTTGCCGACGAACTTCTCAAAGTAGGACACCGGCTCCAGGGTTTCCTCGTTGCGTGCGAGGCCGACCACGCTGATCTTGGCCGACGGCACCAGATCCAGCACGCCGTCCAGCATGCCGATGCCGGCGCGCAGGATGGGCACCACGGTCACTTTCTTGCCCTTGATCTGCTGTACTTCCATCGGGCCGCACCAGCCGTTGATGGTGACGGTTTCCAGTTCGAAATCGCGGGTGGCCTCGTAAGCCAGCAGGCGTGCCAGCTCCTGGGTCAGCAGGCGGAATTTCATGGTGCTGATGTCGCCCTCGCGCAGCAGGCCGAGCTTGTGCTGCACCAGGGGATGGTTGACGACGGTAATGTTCATGGCAGGATCCCAGACCTTGGCAAAAAGCGGCCGGGGAACCAGGTTCCCGCAAACCGCTTTCGGTAATCGATAAAACCGGCTGCACCAGGCGGTGCAGGCGTGAGGCATGGGGCGAGATTATACAATCATTTCAAACGCCCCGCTGTACGCCACACAGCGGGTTCACCCTTGCCCACCGCCGCGGACGGCGGATAACAAAACAGCCCGTGGCGCGAGGCACACGGGCTGTCGGAGAGCAGCAAAAACGGCTTAGTTGGCCAGGTCTTTCAGCACTTCCTGCAGTTCGCCGGACTGATACATCTCGTACATGATGTCGGAGCCGCCGAGGAACTCGCCGTTGACGTAAAGCTGGGGAATGGTCGGCCAGTTGGCGTACTCCTTGATGCCCTGGCGGATTTCCGGATCGGCCAGCACGTCGACGGTGACAAAGCTGTTCACGCCACAAGCCTTGAGGATCTGTACCGCACGGCCGGAAAAGCCGCACTGCGGGAACTGCGCCGAGCCCTTCATGAAAAGCACGACAGGGTTTTCGGTCACGGTCTGACGGATGGTGTCCTGAATCGACATGGTATTCCTCTTTCAAGTGGACGCGCCGGGCGCATACCCGACTAAATCAATGGGTTATTGTAGACCCGCTTCGGCTTCCGGCTCAAGTGCGGCATCCGCCACCCCGGCCTTGCGCTGCAATACCGCGGCAAAGAAGCCGTCGGTATTGTGCTGGTGCGGACGCAGCGCCAGATAGTCGCCGGTATCCAGCGGGATCTTCTGCTCGGCCAGCACCTGGTTGGCCGGCACCAGCTCGAACGCCGGGTTGGCCGCAAGGAAAGCCTCGACGATGGCCTGGTTTTCCTGTGGCAACAGGCTGCAGGTGGCGTACACCAGCCGGCCGCCGGCCTTCACCAGCCGCGCGGCGGAGGCGAGGATGGACTGCTGCTTGGCGTTGAGCTCGGCCACGCTGTCCGCGCTCTGGCGGTACTTGAGGTCCGGGTTGCGGCGCAGGGTGCCAAGGCCGGAGCACGGCGCATCGACCAGCACGCGGTCGGCCTTGCCGGCCAGACGCTTCACCTTGGTGTCGTTCTCGTGCGCGATCAGCGTGGTGTTGACGTTGGACAGGCCGGAACGCGCCATGCGCGGCTTGAAGTTGGCGAGGCGTTTTTCCGACACGTCGAACGCGTACAGTCGGCCGGTGGAGGCCATCTGCGCGCCCAGCAGCAGGGTCTTGCCGCCGGCGCCGGCGCAGAAATCGACCACCATCTCGCCACGACGGGCGCCGGTGAGCAGGCCCAGCAGCTGACTGCCCTCGTCCTGCACCTCGATGGCGCCACCGACGAACAGCGGATGTTTGGCCAGCGACGGCTTGCCCTTCAGGCGGATGCCGATCGGCGAGTACGGTGTCGCTTCGCAAGCGACGCCGGAATCCTGCAGCTGCACCAGCGCGTCGTCGCGCTTGAGCTTGAGGGTATTGACGCGGATGTCCAGCGGCGCGGCGGAAGCCAGGCCCTTGCCCAGCGCCACCACGTCTTCTTCCGGCATCGCGGGTAGCAGGTCCAGCACCCACTGCGGCAGTGCCGCGCGCGCGGTCAGTGCGTCCGGCAGCGGCGCGCCCTTCAGCGACGACAGCCATTCGCGCTCGGTTTCCTTGATGATGCCGTCCAGCTCGCGCAGGTTGGCACCGCCGATGCGCACCAGCGTGGCCAGCGCCAGCTTGCGGGTATTGGCACGTTGGCCGCACAGCGCGCGCAGCGTTTCCAGATGGCGCAGGCAGGCGAAGGCGGTTTCCGCGATCAGGTGGCGATCGGTGGCACCCAGCTTGCTGTTGGCACGGAAGTGGGCGGTGAGCACGGCGTCGGCCGGGCGGTCGAACTTCACCATCGCGAACAGCACCTGTTCGATCTGGTTGAATTGCTGCAGGTTAATTTTCATGTTTACTAGACCTTTGGGGTGACGATGGTGTCCACACTACCGCACCGTTAAATTCAATCAGTGTCGCGCGCAATTCTAAGCGCTTGTCGTTATCCGCCAGCATGATGCGGACGGGCAGATTGGCAAAGTCCGGCGCCAGCCAGAACTCGAACAAATCCTTGTCATTGCGGGCGCGCAGCACCGCTACACGCAGCGTGCCGCCCCCCGCCTCGAAATCCGTTTCACCGGCCAGCTGCAGCGCAAACTGGTACACCTTCTTGCCGGTGGTCACCTGCCGCGTCGCCGCGCCCGGCTGCTCGCCGCACAAGCCCAGCTCGAAGGCGAGGCTCAGCCAGTCCAGTGCGCCCGGCCGCAGCGGCGCCTGTTTCGCCTCCTTGTCGCCGTAGTCGAGCACACCGGCTGCCCAGTCGAAGCGGGCGTATTCGCGCGGCGCGTCGTTACGGCTGGCGCTGAAGCGCTGCGGCCGCAGGCCGTTGCGGCCAAGCTCGCCGTGCACCTCGTAGCGCAGCGTCGGGCCGATCAGCGGCTTGACCGTGGTGACGATGCGGTAGTCGCCGCCGCTGCGCTGCCAGTTCATCTCGCCGCGTCCCAGCGGCAAGCCGCTGCCCAGCAGCGTGTACTCCAGCCGCGCCGCATCGGGAAACCGCACCAGCTTCGGCGCGGGCGGCTCGGCAGGCTGTGCTGCCAAGGCTGCCGGTGCCGACGCCTCAGCCGCGCGGCCATCACTACCGGCCTGCGCCACCGGCGCTTCGGCAGCCGCCGGCGCGGCGACCGGTTTGGCCGGCACAGTCCTGGCCGGCGCAGTCCTGCCCTTGACGGGCTTCGCCGGCCGCGGCACCTGCGACGGCGGCGCCGAGGCGTCGGCCGCCACGCCATCCGCAGTGGCTGCGACCATCCCCAGCGCCGCCGGCGACGAGGCGTCGCCCTGCTCCGGCGCCATCGCCTGCAGGCTGATGCTCAGCTTGCGCAGCGGCGCCTCGTCCGGCGCGGCGCTGTCGAAGGACAGCAGGCTGCCGCCGAACAGCAGCAGATGCAGCAGCAGCGACGCCAGCAGCGCCAGCAACAACGGCCACCGCCAGCGCCGCCGCGCGGACATCATGTTCAGAGCACCGGCACCTGCAGCGCGAGGCCGGCGGCGGCGGCATCGACCCCGCCGATGCGGCCGTTGCGGATCTGCAGCTCGCCGGCGGCGAAGCGGCGCACCGCTTCCGGATACAGCCGGTGTTCCTGCTGCAGCACGCGGGCGGCCAGGGTGGTTTCGGTATCGTCATCCAGCACCGGCACCACCGCCTGCGCCACGATCGGGCCGTGGTCCAGCTCGGCGGTGACGAAATGCACGGTGCAGCCGGCCACCTTGCAGCCCATGTCGATGGCGCGCTGGTGGGTGTGCAGGCCGGGGAAAGACGGCAGCAGCGACGGATGGATGTTCAGCATCCGCCCCTCGTAACGCGCGGTGAATGCCGGCGTCAGGATGCGCATGAAGCCGGCCAGCACCACGAGATCGGGCTGGAAGGCGTCGATTTCTGCGGCCAAGCTTTCGTCGAAGGCTTCGCGGCTGGCGAACTGCTTGTGATCCAGACCGACGGTGGCGATGCCGCGCGCCGCCGCCCAGGCGAGGCCGGCGGCATCGGGACGGTTGGCAATCACCGCGGCAATGCGGGCGCCGGGGATGTCGGCATCGACAATGGCCTGCATGTTGGAGCCACGGCCGGAGATCAGGATTACGATGTTTTTCATGTCTGCAATTCAGCTAGGTCTTGCCGGCAGCCGGTGCGCCACAGCAGGGGCGTCACCGCGAGCAGGACCACATTCAATAAGTACTCGCTCGGGCTGCGCCCGAGAAATGACAAACGCCGCCAGCAGTGCCAGCGGCGCCGGTCACATCAGCTCAGGCGCTCAGGCAACCTGGGTCTGATGCTCGTCACCGTTACGCGCACGGATCACACCGATACGCGACACGGTTTCACCCTGCTCGGTCAGGAAGGCCGCCGCGGCGTCGGCATCGGCCGCGTCCACGATCACCACCATGCCGATACCGCAGTTGAAGGTGCGATACATTTCCTGCGCATCGACATTGCCTTCGGCCTGCAGCCACTGGAACAGCTTCGGCAGCTCCCAGCTCTTGGCGTCGATCTGTGCCACGGTGTTTTCCGGCAGCACGCGCGGGGTGTTCTCGGTGATACCGCCACCGGTGATGTGTGCCATGCCCTTCACGGTCAGCTTCTCCATCAGCGCCAAGAGCGGCTTGACGTAGATGCGGGTCGGGGCGATGACAGCCTGACGCAGGGTGGTGTCGCCTTCGAACGGCGCGTCCAGATCCGGTTGCGCGCGATCGATGATCTTGCGCACCAGGCTGTAGCCGTTGGAGTGCACGCCGTTGGATTTCAGGCCCAGCACGACGTCGCCCGGCTTGATGTCGCGACCGGTGATGACCTTGCTCTTTTCCACCACGCCGACGGCAAAGCCGGCGAGGTCGTATTCGCCCACCGGGTACATGCCCGGCATTTCGGCGGTTTCACCGCCGATCAGTGCGCAGCCCGCCTGTTCGCAACCCTGGGCGATGCCCTTGATCACGTCGGTGGCTTGCGGCACGTCCAGTTTGCCGCAGGCGAAGTAGTCCAAAAAGAACAGCGGCTCGGCGCCCTGCACCAGAATGTCGTTGACACTCATGGCCACCAAGTCGATGCCGACGGTATCATGCTGGTTCCAGTCGAAGGCCAGCTTCAACTTGGTACCGACACCGTCCGTGCCGGAAACCAGCACCGGCTCCTTGTATTTCTTGGAGATTTCCACCAGTGCGCCGAAACCGCCGAGGCCACCGAGGACTTCGGGACGCATGGTGCGTTTGGCAAACGGCTTGATGTTTTCGACGAGCGCGTCACCGGCATCAATATCGACACCGGCATCGCGGTAACTGAGGGACGTGGTATTCAAGGTCTACTCGCTTTCTGCTAACGTGATCGTTTTCCTGCTGCGACAAACGGGCTCTTGGCCCGAAGCGCCTGTATTTTAACTGAAAAGCCGATGGAACGCTCCCGCACAAACTATCTTCCGTGGTTGATTGTCGCTATCACCCTCGCCGGCGCGGTATGGCTGCTTGACCGGCTGTCCGCGGTGCTGACACCTTTTGTCACCGCCATCGTGCTCGCCTACATCCTCGACCCGGCCGTCGATTACCTGCAAAAACACGGCTTATCGCGCATTTTGTCGCTTGTTTGCGTGATGTTCGCCGGATTTTTCGCCATCCTTGCACTACTGCTGATCGTGATCCCGATGCTGGTCAGCCAGGGCCATGCGCTGGTGGAACGGCTACCGGCGATGGTGGATTTCATCCAGCAGCAGGCGCTGCCGCGGCTGAACCAGCTGCTCGGCACCAAGCTGAGCCTGGACACGCAAAGCTGGCGCAATACGCTAAGCAGCAATACCGGCAGTCTGCGCCAGCTGCTGGCCAAGCTGGCGCCGCAGCTGGGTTACGGCGGCGCGCTGCTGCTGACCATGCTCGCCAATCTCAGCCTGCTGCCGGTGCTGCTGTTCTATTTCCTGCACGACTGGGACCAGATGGTCGCGCGTGTCGGTACGCTGGTGCCGCGACGCTGGGCGCCGGAGGTTGGCCGCATCGCCCGCGAGCTGGACGAGGTGCTGGGCCAGTTCCTGCGCGGCCAGCTGTCGGTGATGCTGCTGATGGCCATCATCTACGGCGGCGGCCTCGCGCTGGTGGGGCTGGAGTCCGGCCTTGCCATCGGCATCGTCGCCGGCCTGCTGGTGTTCATCCCCTACGTCGGCGCCTTTCTCGGCCTGCTGCTGGCGACGCTGGCCGCCATCCTGCAGTACAACGGCTTCAGCGGACTGGTGCTGGTATGGAGCGTGTTCGTGGTCGGCCAGACGCTGGAAAGCTTCCTGATCACGCCCTACCTGGTGGGCGAGCGCATCGGCCTGTCGCCGGTGACGGTGATCTTCGCGCTGATGGCCTTCGGCGAGCTGATGGGCTTCGTCGGCGTGCTGCTGGCGCTGCCGCTGGCCGCCATCAGCGTGGTGCTGGCGCGTCATCTGGTGCAGCGTTATTTCAACAGCGGCTTTTATCAGCGTAAAATCGATTCCTGACTCTATTTAGAACCTTGCCGCATGTTGGATCAGCTCGTCCTCGACCTCAGCCCCACGCCCCTGCCCGGGTTTGACAACTTTCTTGCCCAGCGCAACAGCGAAATCATCGCCGCGCTGACTGCGGAAGGCGGGGAGCGCTTCGTCTACCTGTGGGGCGAACCCGGCTGCGGCAAGACCCACCTGCTGCAGGCCTGGATCGCCCACGCCGAACTGCTCGGCCGCGCCTCGATCTACCTCGACGCCAAGCACGAGCAGCTGCCCGACTTCGCCCGCGAGGCCAGCTTCATCGCCGTCGACCATGTCGACGAACTGGCACCGGACGACCAGATCATGCTGTTCTCGATCTACAACTCGCTGAAGCAAAGCGGCGAAGGCCGCCTGCTGATGGCCGGACACCAGCCCCCGATGCAGGCGCCGGTGCGCGACGACCTGCGCACCCGCCTCGGCTGGGGCCTGGTGTTCGAGGTGAAGGCGCTGTCCGACGACGACAAGCTGGCCGCCCTGCGCCATCACGCCGCCGAGCGCCAGCTGGCCATCGGCGACGACGTGTTCCGCTACCTGCTCACCCACTGGCGCCGCGACCTGTCCAGCCTGATCGGCATGCTGGACATGCTCGACCGCTACTCGCTGGCCATGCGCCGCCCGATCACGGTGCCGCTGGTCAAGAACGTGTTACAAACCGCCCCCACCGAAAGCTGAAACACCATGAATCTTGCCCTGTTTGACCTGGACAACACCCTGATCATTGGCGACTCCGACAGCGAATGGCCGAAATTCCTGATCAAACGCGGCATCCTCGACGCCGAGCACCACGCGCGACAGAACGACTACTTCTACGAGCAGTACAAGGCCGGCACGCTGGACATCTACGAATTCCTCGACTTCCAGCTCTCGCCGCTGACCCGCTTCAGCCGCAGCGAGCTGGACACCCTGCACGCCGCCTACCTGGAAGAGCACATCAAGCCCATCATCCCGCAGAAGGCGCGCGACTTGCTGGCGGCGCACTTCGCCCAGGGTGACGAGGTGATGATCATCACCGCCACCAACCGCTTCATCACCGGCCCCATCGCCCGCGAACTGGGCGTGGCCCACCTGATCGCGGTGGAGCTGGAAGAGGACGAGCAAGGCAACTTCACCGGCAAGCCGACCGGCACGCCCAGCTTCCAGGAAGGCAAGATCACCCGCCTCAACGAATGGTTGGCCGCACGCGGCGAAACGCTGGCCAGCTACGACAAGGTGTTCTTCTACAGCGACTCGCGCAACGACCTGCCGCTCTTGTCCATCGTCAGCAACCCGGTCGCAGTCGATGCCGACGACACCCTGAAAGTGCACGCCGAAGCCCACGGCTGGCCGGTCATCACCCTGCGCGACTGACACGGCACGGAGCCAGCATGCCGATCGACACTTTCCGCACCGCCACCAGCGACGACGCCGACGCCATCGCCGATCTCGTCAACCGGGCCTACCGCCCGTCCGCCGGCACCGCCGGCTGGACACACGAGAGCGGGCTGGTGACCGGCGACCGTACCGATGCGGCGCAGGTGCGACTCACGCTGGCGCAAGCCAACGGCCGCATCCTGCTGGGGCTGCAACAGACACGACTGTGCGCCTGCGTCAACGTGGTCGCGGACGGTGGCGGCTGCTATATCGGCATGCTGGCGGTCGACCCGGCGATCCAGGGCGGCGGGCTGGGCAAGCGGATGCTGGCCCACGCCGAACAGTTCGCGCGCCAGCACTTCCAGGCGAGCTACTGCCACATGACGGTACTGTCGGCGCGGCCGGAGTTGCTGGCCTACTATCTGCGCCGCGGCTACCGCCAGACCGGCGAATACCTGCCCTTCCCGCACGACGCCAACGCCGGCACGCCGCTGTGCGAGCTGCAGATCGAAGTGCTGCGCAAACCCCTGACCGACTGAAACAAGGGCGCCCGATGGACAAACTCGAAGCCTTTCTCGCCCGCGCCGAAGCGATGCTGGCACGACTGGAACCGCTGCTGCCGCCGGCCGTGCCGGACACCGACTGGAGCGCACCGGCCTTCCGCTGGCGTCGCCTCGGCGCCAGCGCCTGGCTGGAAGCCATCCACCAGCCGCACAGCGTGGCGCTGGACGAACTGATCCACATCGAACGCCAGAAGCAGCGGCTGCTGCGCAACACCGAGCAGTTTCTCGCCGGCCGCCCGGCCAACAACGTGCTGCTCACCGGCGCGCGCGGCACCGGCAAGTCGTCGCTGATCAAGGCGCTGCTGGGCCAGTACGCGGCGCAGGGCCTGCGCGTGATCGAGGTCGACAAAGCGCAGCTGCCCGACCTCGCGCAGATCGTCGATGCCGTCGCTGCGCGGCCGGAGCGCTTCATCCTGTTCTGCGACGACCTGTCGTTCGAGGAAGGCGAAGATAGCTACAAGGCGCTGAAATCGGCGCTGGACGGCGGCCTCGCGCGGCGTGCGGCCAACCTTTTGGTGTACGCCACCTCCAACCGTCGCCACCTGATGCCGGAAAAGGCCAGCGAGAACCGCGAAGGCTGGCTCAAGGACGGCGAGATCCACCCCGGCGAGACCACCGAGGAAAAAGTGTCGCTATCCGACCGCTTCGGGCTGTGGCTGTCGTTCTACCCGTTCGACCAGGACGCCTACCTCGCCGCCGTGGCCGGCTGGCTGGCGCACTTCGGCCTCAAGCACGGCAAGCACAGCGAACGCGCCGCGTTGCAGTGGAGCCAGCTGCGCGGCAGCCGCTCCGGCCGCGTCGCCTACCAGTTCGCCTGCGACTGGGCCGGGCGCAGCAGCAAGGAGCGCCGCGCCGAGTGAAGCCCCTGCCGAGTGCCAGACGGCGCCCTGCGCCCGAACGTGGACAGCACAATGTATGCAACGCAATTCGGGCGCCGCGCGGTAAAAATGCACGGCGCTTGGCGCGATGCAATATCATGTCAGCGATCCGGCGCCGGCCGGCCTGCACGCTGTCGCCATCCGGCCCCCTGCGCCTGCGCGCAGCCGAACAACCCTCTTCTCCGCCCCATTTCAGGAAGTTTTGCTTATGAATGTCATCATTGGTTATGTGATCACGCTGGGCTGTATCTTCGGCGCCTACATCGTTCACGGCGGGAACATGATGGTGATCATCCATGCGCTGCCCACCGAATTGCTGGCGATTCTGGGCGGCGCCCTCGGCGCCTTTGTGGTCAGCAACCAGGGCAAGACGCTGAAAGCGGTCAAGGCCGCACTGCCGGGCGCGTTCAAGGGCTCCAAGTACACCAAGGCACGCTACATGGAGCTGCTGTCGCTGCTGTACGAGATCATGGTCAAGATCCGCAAGGAAGGCCTGATGGCGATCGAGAACGACGTCGAGCACCCGCACGACAGTCCGCTGTTCAGCAAGTATCCGAACATCGCCAACGACCACCACGTGATCGAATTCCTCACCGACTACCTGCGCATCATGGTGTCCGGCAACCTCAACGCCTTCGAGATCGAGAACCTGATGGACAACGAGATCGAGACTCACCACCACGAGGCGGCGATGCCGGCCGCGGCGGTGACCAAGCTGGGTGACGCGCTGCCGGCGTTCGGTATCGTGGCGGCGGTGCTGGGCGTGGTGAACACCATGGGCTCGGTCGGCCAGCCACCGGCCATTCTCGGCGGCATGATCGGCAGCGCGCTGGTCGGTACCTTCCTCGGCATTCTGCTGGCCTACGGCGTGGTGTCGCCGCTGGGTTCCTTGCTGGAACAGAAGGTCGAGGACAGCACCAAGGAATTCCACTGCATCAAGACCACGCTGCTGGCCAGCCTGCAAGGCTATGCGCCGCAAAGCGCGATCGAATTCGGCCGCAAGGTGCTGTACTCCACCGAACGCCCGTCGTTCAACGAGCTGGAACAGCACGTCAAAGGCGCCAAATGATCCTGCTGGCCCGTCACGCCGCCGCTGCCTGTCAGCGGCGGCGTTTTGCATGTCGCCCTTCCCTATCGCAATACCTCACCCGGGATCCCGATCATGTCTGAATCCAAACCTGTCATTTCCGTTGTCGCCGGCGCACTGATGCGCCCCGATGGCAGCTTCATGCTCGGCAGCCGCCCCGACGGCAAGCCCTACGCCGGCTACTGGGAATTCCCCGGCGGCAAGGTCGAAGCGGGCGAAACGCCGCTGGCCGCGCTGGTGCGCGAATTCCGCGAGGAGATGGGTATCGAGATCAGCCACGCCACGCCGTGGCTGACACGCACCCACCACTACGAACATGCCTCGGTGCACCTGAGCTTCTTCCGCGTCTGGGCGTGGCAGGGCACGCCGCAGCCGCACGAAGGCCAGTCCTTTGCCTGGCAGACGCCCGGCCACCACAGCGTCACGCCGATGCTGCCGGCCAACGACCCGGTGCTGCGCTCGCTGCAGCTGCCGGACGTGTTGCAGATCAGCTGCGTCGGCGAGTGCGGCCGCGACCACACGCTGGAAGTGCTGGCGCAGCGCGACGATCCGGGCTGGGTCATCGTGCGCGAGCCACAAAAAAGCCGCGACCAGCTGGCCGACTTTGTCGCCGAAGTGGCCGACATCGTCCACCCCAAGGGCGGCAAGCTGCTGGTCAACACCGACCCGGCGTGGATCAAGGGCTGGCCGGTGGACGGCCTGCACCTGAGCGGCCAAAGGTTGGCCGCTCAGGACGAGCGCCCGCCGCACCTGGCCTGGGTCGGCGCCTCGGCGCACAGCAGCGCGGAACTGGCGCGCGCCGCGGCGCTGGGCCTCGACTACGCGTTGCTCGGCCACGTGCAGCCCACCGCCAGCCACCCGCAACAAGCAGCACTGGGCTGGGACGGCTTCGCCCGCCTGCTGCAGGACGACATCCCGCTACCGGTCTTCGCCATCGGCGGTCTGCAGGCGGCGGATCTGGATACGGCCCGCCAGCACGGCGCACACGGCATCGCGCTGATGCGGGGGGCATGGCGATGAAGGCACTCAGCCGCAGGCAATGGCAGTTCGTCGCGCTGGCACTGCTGGTGTTCGCCGCGCTCAAGGTAGCGCTGATCACCTGGTATCTGCAGCATCGCCAGCCCGCCGCGCCCGCCGTCACCAGCGTCAGCTGCAGCACGCTGCAGCAGGGCTGCACGCTGCCGGACGGCAGCGTGCTGCGTTTTGCCGACGCCCCGCGCCAGCGCAGCCCGTTCACGCTGACGCTGAGCAAGCAAGGCAGCGAGGCACCGACGGCGGAATTCTCGATGCAGGACATGGACATGGGTTTCAACCGCTACCGCTTCGTCGATGGCGGCGATCACTGGCAGGCGCGCGTCACGCTGCCTGCCTGCGTCAGCGGCAGCCCGGACTGGCTGCTGGACCTGCACCAGGGCGACCACACCTACCGCATCGCCTTCCGTGCCGGCTGATCTGGCACACTCCTTGCTAACCATTACCCTGCTCCACGGAGCGACAGGTGTTGTTCTTCGTTTATCGCGTGGTCCGATCGACCAAACGCTCGGTTGACGAAGTTTTTTTGCACAATAGTGGTGCAGCAAAGCCACCCGAATTGGTGCAATGCGCCAATTCGGGGCTTCTTTTCCGGATGGTCACACGGCGTCGGCACGACGACGTGCAGGGTTTGATAGAGGGAGAACCAGAACGGCTCAGCCGTCATCTCAACAAGGCAAGGTTGGCCGCAAGCGATTGCGGCCAACCTTTTCCTTTTTGGGGCCGCCACACCGGCCGCTCGCCCATCAGGACGGCTGCGTGCCCACCAGGTAACGCTTGCTCATCTGGCGGAACAGCTCGGTGCCGGATACCTGCAGCGCCTCGAACAGCACCATCTCGCGCGTCACCAGCACCGCCCCGGCATCGCGCATGCGCTGCAGGCCATAGTCGCGGTCGATCTGGCTGCGGCTGGACACCGCGTCCGCCACCACGAACACCTGCTTGCCGTGCGCCAAGAGCTCCAGCACCGTCTGCAACACGCAGACATGGGTCTCCATGCCGCACACCACTACCTGCGGCCGCTGCAACAAGTCCGGCGGCAGGCACTGGCTGGCGACGCAGGAGAAATGCAGCTTGCTCACCACCGCGGCACCCGGCGCCGCCGCCAGCAGCGTCGGCGCGGTATGGCCCAGTCCCTGCGGATACTGCTCGGAAAACACCACCGGCAGGCCGACATCGTGTGCCGCCGCAATCAGCCAGCGGCAGCGCGCCAGCATCCCTTCCGCATCCAGCACCGCCGGCAGCAGTTTTTCCTGGATGTCCACCACCAGCAGGGTGGCCCGTTCCTTGTCGATCAGCATGATTTCTCCTCCATGGCTGCAAACAGCTTAACCGCTTGCCATAAACAAGGGCAAACCCCTGATGGGAAAGCGTTTGTGTTGTGGCAACATCGGAGCTGACCCAGAACAGAACAGGCCGGCCACGGCCACACGGAGAGTCTCATGCTGCAAGGTGCCTACCGCGAATTCCATCAACGCATTCTGGAAGTGCTACCCGCGCGCCGGGTGTTCAGCGACCCGCTGTCGACGCTGGCCTACGGCACCGATGCCTCCTGCTACCGGCTGACGCCCAAGATCGTCATCAAGACCGAGCACGAGGACGAGGTACGCACCATCCTGCGCGAGGCGGCCAACCTGCAGCTGCCGGTGACCTTCCGCGCGGCCGGCACCTCGCTGTCCGGCCAGGCAGTCAGCGACTCCATCCTGGTAGTGGCCAGTCACGGCTGGAAGAAGCTGCAGGTACTGGACGACGGCCGCGCCATCCGCCTGCAGCCGGGGGTGATCGGCGCCGAGGCCAATGCCGCGCTGCTGCCCTACGGCCGCAAGATCGGCCCCGACCCAGCCACCATCAATTCCGCCATGATCGGCGGCATCGTCAACAACAACTCCAGCGGCATGTGCTGCGGCACCGCCGAAAACAGCTACCAGACGCTGAAGTCGCTACGCCTGCTGCTGGCCGACGGCACGCTGCTGGACAGCGGAGACGCCGCCAGCGTGGCGGCGTTCCGCGTCAGCCACGCCGGCCTGCTGGCACAGTTGGCCGCACTGCGCCAACGCGTGCTGGACAACGCCGATCTGGCGGCCAAGATCCGCCGCAAGTACAAGATGAAGAACACCACCGGCTACAGCCTTAACGCGTTGCTGGATTTTGCCGATCCGGTGGAGATGCTGACGCACCTGCTGGTGGGCAGCGAAGGCACGCTGGCCTTCGTGTCCGAGGTGACCTACCACAGCGTGGTGGAACACCCGCACAAGGCATCGGCACTGGTGTTCTACAGCAGCATCAAGGCCGCTTGCGACGCGATTGCCATCCTGGCACAGCACAAGGACGTGGTGTCGTCGGCCGAGCTGCTGGACCGCGCCAGCCTGAAATCGGTGGAGAACAAGGCCGGGGTGCCGGAGTTCATCAAGACACTGGGGCCGGACGCCGCCGCCATCCTGATGGAAACCCGTGCCGCCAGCCCGGAGGCGATTGCGGCCAACGTGGCGGCCATCAGCGGCTTTATCCAGCACATCGCCACCGAAACCGGTATCCGCTTTACCAGCGATGTGGCCGAGTACACCCAGTACTGGAACATCCGCAAGGGCATGTTCCCCAGCGTGGGGGCGATGCGCGCGGCGGAGACCACGGTGATCATCGAGGACGTGGCCTTCCCGATCGAGCATCTGGCCGAGGGCACGCTGAAGCTGCAGGCGCTGTTCAAGCAGTACCACTACGACGAGGCGATCATTTTCGGCCATGCGCTGGAAGGCAACCTGCACTTCGTGTTCACCCCCAACTTCAGCGGTGCGGAGGAAATCGCCCGCTACGAGGCGTTCATCGACGCAGTATGCCAGCTGGTGGCGGTGGAATACGAAGGCGCGCTGAAGGCCGAGCACGGCACCGGCCGCAATATGGCGCCGTTCGTGGAAATGGAATGGGGCCCGGCCGCCTATCGCCTGATGCAGGAGATCAAGGCGCTGTTCGACCCGCAGGGCATCCTCAACCCGGACGTGATCATCACCCACGACAAGCTGCTGCACGTGCGCGACCTGAAGCCGATTCCGGCGGTGGGCCCGCTGATCGACAAGTGCATCGAGTGCGGCTTCTGCGAAGTGATGTGCCCCAGCCGCGCCATCACCCTCACCCCGCGCCAGCGCATCGTCGCCAACCGCGAGATGGCGCTACTGGAAAAGCAGGGCGACAGCGAGCGGCTGGCCGAGATCCAGGCCGCCTACCAGTACGCCGGCGATGAAACCTGTACCACCTGCGGGCTGTGCGAAACCGCCTGCCCGGTCGGTATCAACACCGGTAGCCTGACCAGCCTGATCCGCGAGGCGCAGCTGTCCGACATCGGCTGGGCCACCGCCAACACGCTGGCCGACAACTTCGCCACCGCCGCCAGCGGCGCCAAGCTGGGGCTGAAGGCGCTGGACACGCTGCACGCGGTAGCTGGAGACACCGCCACCGGCGCCATCATGCGCGGCCTGCGCAAGGTAGTTGGCCGCAAGATTCCGCGCTGGACGCCGTACTTCCCGCGTGCCGCCGGCAAGCTGCAATTGGCCGCCGGCCAGGCCGGCAGCGCACGCAAGGTGGTGTACCTGCCATCCTGCCTGACCCGCACCTTCGTGCCGTCCGCCAAGGCACCGGACGCGCGGCCGCTGAACGAAGTGGTGGCCTCGGTGCTGAACAAGGCCGGCTACGCGCTGCTGTACCCGGACAATCTGGCCAATCTGTGCTGCGGTACGCCGTTCAAGTCCAAGGGCGCGACCGAGGCGGCACAGAAGAAGGTGAACGAGGTGGAGGCCGCGCTGCTGGCCGCCAGCGACAACGGCCGCTGGCCGGTGATCATCGACAACGGCGTGTGTACCGCGGCGCTGCTGGACGGCGTGCAGGACAAGCGGCTGCGCATTGTGGATGTGACGACTTTTGTACAAGAAGAAGCGGCACAGTACCTGCAGTTCAGCCCGCAGGACGAAACCGTGGCGCTGCACGTGGTGTGCTCGATGCGCAAGAAAGGCCAGTCCGCCACCCTCAACGCGCTGGCCAGACGCTGCGCCAAGACGGTGATCGAACCGGCCGGTATTACCTGCTGCGGCTTTGCCGGCGACAAGGGTTTTTCTCACCCGGAGCTGAACGAAAGTGCGCTGACAGGGCTGCAACAACAGGTGGCCGGCTGCTGCGGCGGCTTCTCCACCAGTGCCACCTGCGAGATCGGCCTGTCCAGCCACAGCGGCATCCCCTACCAGCACCTGATGGTGCTGGTAGATAGCGCGACCCAACCGCAGCGCTAAGCCGTAGCCCCCCCACTGCCCGTGCCGGTCACAACGTTGGCCGCACGGGCTTTGTCATTCGGAGCCGCCGCGTGGCATGCTGTGACGCTCGATGCCGCCCGCCATTGCCACCGGCCCGCCAACCCGAAAGCCCGTCCATGCACTACGCCAGCCCACGCCCTGCTTTCCGCCCCCCGTCCCGCTATCACCGCCTGCCCTTGGCGCCGCTCGCGCAGTGAACGCGATGCAAGCACATCGTCTGCGCCGCACGCTGGGTTACCTGTGGGCGGCGCCCTGCTCGCTACTGGGCCTGCTGCTGGCCTTGCCGCTGCTGCTGTGCGGCGCTCGTGCCGGCCGCCAGCAGGGCGCGCTGGAGATCGCGCTGTGGCCGGATGACAAAGTGCGACGGCTGCCGTTCGCCGCCATCACCTTCGGCCACGTGATCATTGGCCAGAACCGGCAGCTGCTGGCGCGACTGCGCGCACACGAGCAGGTGCATGTGCGCCAGTACCAGCGCTGGGGCGTGCTGTTTCTGCTCGCCTATTCCGCCGCCAGCCTGTGGCTGTGGCTGCGCGGCAAGCGGCCGTACCGGGACAATCCGTTCGAAGTGGAAGCGCGCCGCCTGGGAGACGGGCAACAGGATTGACGCTGCGGCCAAGGTTGGCCGCAAAACAAAAGCCCCGCGCGGGCGGGGCCATTCTGCAGCAGACGGTATCGGTCTAGCGTTTGCCGAAGTGATACGGCGACAGCTTGTAGTACGGGTTCAGCGGATGCCAGCCGGACAGCACCTTGCCGTGGTGAAAACGCGGCCGGATCGCGCCGCTGACAAAGGCCAGCACGCCACCAAACAGCGGAAAAACAAAGAATAATAACAATACTGCAGCAATTACCAGTTCCATCATCGCGCCCTCCTGTGATCTGTTGGCATTATGCGCCAACACAGGCAAATGGGCGTTCGAGAACAGGACATTGACGTTGTGCAATGCGACATAAACCGAGATGACTGATAGCCGGCCATGAAAAAAGCCGCCCGAAGGCGGCTTTTCTTGCGCGGCGTATCGTTGCTTAAACAGCAGGAACGATAACAACCTTGATCGCAACCACAACGTCGTGATGCAGGGCGATTTCGACGTCGTACTCGCCGATGGCCTTCAGCGGGCCGTTTGGCAGACGAACTTCGAAACGCTTGATCGCTACGCCGAAAGCGGTAACCGCTTCAGCAACGTCAACGTTGGTTACGGAGCCGAACAGGCGGCCATCAACACCGGCTTTTTGCGCGATGGTAACGGTAGCTTCGTTCAGTTTTTCAGCGCGGACTTTGGCGTCTGCCAGAATTTCAGCCTGTTTGGCTTCCAGCTCGGCACGGCGAGCTTCGAATTCTTTCAGGTTGGCTTCAGTTGCACGCTTGGCTTTGCCTTGCGGGATCAGGAAGTTACGGGCGTAGCCGTTCTTCACGTTTACCACGTCACCCAGGGTACCCAGGTTGGCGACTTGTTCGAGCAGAATGATTTGCATCTTGTCGGTCCTTTCCCGGTCTTAGTGCTGGTCAGTGAATGGCAGGAAAGCCAGGAAGCGCGCGCGCTTGATAGCTTCTGTCAGTTGACGCTGGTAGCCAGCCTTGGTGCCGGTGATACGAGCCGGGATGATTTTGCCGTTTTCGGCGATGAAGTCTTTCAGCAGATCGACGGACTTGTAGTCGATTACTTTGATGCCTTCCGCGGTGAAGCGGCAGAACTTCTTGCGCTTGAAGAGTTGACGTGCCATTTGATTAACCTTTTACAAATTCAACGTGTTCGATATGCAGAACCAACCGGGGATTACGCAAACTGCGCTGACTGAGAAAACCGGTGCACTGCACCACATTTCCTGCCATCTTTCCTGCCATCTTTCTGGCGCCTTCCCCCAGCAGCACGGCCTGTATTTCACAGACCACATCACGTTCCAGGTTGGCCGCGCTCTGGCGGGATTGATGTCTGAGCCACATTTCCAGCACCGGCAAGCCGGCGGGCGTGCATCTCAGCGAGTCTTCGCGTTCGACCGTAGCGGTCAGTTCAATTCGGTTCTGCAAGGAATCGGTTACCGCCAATTAGGCAGAAACTTCAGCCTCGGCTGCAGCTGGCTGGTTTTCCAGCAAGCTCTTCGCCTTTTCGTCCTTCATCATCGGGGATGCTTCGACGATAGCGTGATTCATCTTGATGGTCAGGTGACGCAGAACGGCGTCGTTGAACTTGAAGGCGTGTTCGATTTCAGCCAGGGTCGCTGGTTCGCATTCAACGTTCATCAGCACGTAGTGAGCTTTGTGAACTTTCTGGATCGGGTAAGCCAGTTGACGACGGCCCCAGTCTTCCAGACGGTGAATCTGACCGCCAGCGTTCAGGACCATGCCCTTGTAACGCTCGACCATGGCGCCAACCTGTTCGCTCTGATCCGGATGGACGATGAACACGATTTCGTAGTGCCGCA
Organism: Vogesella margarita; assembly: GCF_028548475.1. Lineage (GTDB taxonomy): Bacteria > Pseudomonadota > Gammaproteobacteria > Burkholderiales > Chromobacteriaceae > Vogesella > Vogesella margarita. Next base: position 473,581 of record NZ_JAQQLE010000001.1, on the reverse strand, counting down.
TGTGAACTCCTTGTGGCTATAAAACCCTTCGTCATGCGTAATAGCGAAGGGCAAGGGTTAAAAGCTGAAGATTGTACGGACTTATGCGCCGTGCCGCAATGTCGCGGCACGTTTTGCGCGCTTTTGCCCGGCAAGTTGTGGCAAAGCGCTCAGCCGATCACGTCGAAACCGGCGTTTTCGATGGCGCTACGCAGCGCACCTTCGTCGGCGCTGCCGTCGTGCTGCACGCTGACGCGCTTGGCGGCGAGGTCGACCTCCACTTCGGTCACGCCGGCCACGCTGGCCAGTGCCTTCTTGACGCTGTTGGCGCAGCCGCCGCAGGTCATGCCGTCGACGGTCAGGATCAGGTTTGTCATTTCGTTCTCCAGTCGGAAAGTGTGTTAACGCATTTTCTTGAGCAGGGCCATCACCTCGGCGATGGCCTCGTCGCTGTTGCCTTCGTTCACCGCCCGGGCCACGCAGCCCTTGAGGTGGCTTTCCAGCAGCTGCTGCGCCACCGCGTCCAGCGCCGAGCGCGCGGCGGCGATCTGGGTCAGCACGTCGACGCAGTAGCGGTCGGCGTCGATCATGCCGGCCACGCCGCGCACCTGGCCTTCCAGCCGCGCCAGCCGTTTCAGCAGCGCGGCCTTGTCCGGCTGCACCACGCGCTTGTCGCTGCAGCAGTCATGTTGCGGGTCGTCCATGGTTTACCTCGGCAAAAAGTCGATTTGCGCCATCATGCCCTGGTCTTCGTGCTCCAGGATGTGGCAGTGGTACATGCGCAGGCCCGGCAGCGCCTGCACGAAACGCAAGCGCACCATCTCGCCGGCCGGCACGTTGACCACGTCGCGCCAGGCGAGGAAGGGCTCATCCTCCCAGATGCCGTCCACGCTGCGCGCCAGCACCTGGAACTGGGTGCCGTGCAGGTGGAAGGGATGGTCCATGTGCGCGTCGGCCACCACTTCCCACTCCTCGATGCGGCCAACCTCGCCGGTGCCGTCGATGCGGTGCATGTCGTAGCTGCGGCCGTTGATCAGGAACGGCGCGCGGGCATCGGCCATGTTTTCCGACAGCACGATGCGGCGACGGTGGCCGGGCGTGCCCAGCGGCGCGATGTCGCGCAGCGTGGCCGGCAGCGCCAGGGTTGGCCGCATGCCGTGCTCGACGACGCTGGCCAGCGTTTCGTCCTGCGTCTGTTCCGCGTGCATGCGCTTGCCGCGCACATAGGGCTGGCTGATGAGGCCGGCCGGCTTGTCGGCGTGAAAGCGGCCGGTGACCACCACCTCGGCACGCTCGCCCGGCGACAGCAGCAGGCTGTCGATGTCGCGCGGCGCGGCCAGCAGGCCGCCGTCGCTGCCGACCAGCTGCAGCTCGTGTGCCGGCAGCGCCAGCTTGATGATGCGACTGCTGCTGGCATTCCAGATGCGCCAGCGCTGACGCTCGCCGCGGGCCAGCGCGATCTGCGGCTGCCAGGCACCGTTGATCAGCAGGAACTGGCCTTCGCGGCCGTCGTGCAGGTCGGCCATGTCGTTGGCCGCAATCTGGCCGTTGTCGTCCAGCTTGAGGTCGGACAGCAGCAGGTGTTTTTCCGGCAGGTGGCGCAGCGGGTCGCGCCTGCTGCGGATGATGACGGCACCGGCCAGGCCGCGGTACGCCTGTTCCGCGGTATGGCCATGCGGGTGCGGGTGATACCAGTAGCTGCCGGCGCAGTCGTCCGGCAGGCGGAAGCGGTAACGGCGGCTGCCACCGGGCGGCACCGGGTCGTGCGGGTTGCCGTCCTGCTCCGGCGGCACCGGCATGCCGTGCCAGTGGAGGGTGGTCGGCTGCGGCAGCCGGTTGTCGAAGGCGATCTCGACCTCGTCGCCCTCCCACAGCTCCAGCAGCGGACCGGGCACGCTGTCGTTGTAAGCCCAGAACGTGGTACGGCGCTGGTCGCCCCACAGGGCCACCGGTACCGGCGCGGCGGCAAGACGGCCAACAAACTGCCCGCTAGCGGCGGCCTGGTTGGCCAAGGGCTGCAAGGCCGGCAACGGCTCGCCGCGCGGCAAGCTCAGGTCACTGCCGCTCTTGCTGGCGGCGGCAGGCGCCATGCTGTGACCCATGGCCGCGTGGTCCATCCCCGCATGATCCACGGCGGTATGTTCAGGCGCGGCACTATCGGCCCACGCGCCACGGCTGACAAACGGCAGGCCGGCCAGCACACTGCCGGCCTGCAGGAAAAAGCGACGATCCATCACGGACTCCTGTTCAATAGCCATCATCTTATACCCCCATAAGGTATATAGACAATGACCGTGCGCGCGGCGACAAGTTCGGCTGCGCGACAGGCCGGCGCCCCGGGTGCGGGGCAAGAAAAAGGCCGCAACGCGTGCACGTTGCGGCCAACCCTGCATCCGGCGAGGCGGCGGCTTACGACGCCTTCAGCACCCGCTGGCGGCGGCTTTCGGACAGCACCATGCCGGCGGACACCGACACGTTCAGGCTCTCGACGGTGCCGAACATCGGGATCGACACCAGCACGTCGCAGTGTTCGCGCGTCAGGCGGCGCATGCCCTCGCCCTCGGCGCCCATCACCCACGCCAGCGGGCCGCTGCCGTCGAAGTGATACAGGTCGGTGCTGCCTTCCATGTCGGTACCGGCGATCCACAACCCGGCGTCCTTCAGGTCGCGCAACGTGCGCGCGAGGTTGGTGACGGTGATGTAGGGCACCACCTCGGCGGCGCCGCAGGCCACTTTCGATACCGTCGCGTTCAGCGTCGCGGAGCGGTCCTTCGGCGCGATCACCGCGTGCGCGCCCATGGCGTCGGCCACGCGCAGGCAGGCGCCAAGGTTGTGCGGGTCGGTCACGCCGTCGAGGATCAGCAGCAGCGGCGGCTCGGACAGGTTTTCCAGCACGTCGTCGAGGGTGACGAAGTTCTGGTTGGCGTCGATCATCGCCACCACGCCCTGGTGGCGCGCCTTGCCGGTCATGCTGTCCAGGCGGTCCTTGTCGACGATGTGCGCCTTCACGCCCTCGGCGGCGGCTTTCTCCAGCACCGCCTGCGCGCGCACGTCCTGACGGCCGCCGGCCAGAAAGATTTCCAGTACGCTTTTCGGGTTTTGCCACAGGCGGGCATTGACGGCATGGAAGCCGTGAATGAGTTTCTTGTTGCTCACGAGGCATCACCAGTAAAAATCAAGCGCGCATTGTAACGCTTTATTCGCCCGCGCATGACGGCTCAGGCCAGACTGGCCTGGCAGCGCTGCTGGTGCTTGCGCAGCCAGCCGGCAAGGTTGGCTGCAGGCAGCGGCTTGCTGAAGTAGTAGCCCTGCAGGATCGCGCAGCCGTTGAGGCGCAGGAAGGCGCCCTGTTCCGCGGTCTCCACGCCTTCGGCGATCACCGTGTAGTGCAGCTTGCGTGCCATCGCGATGATGGCCTCGGTGATGGCGGCGCTGTCCTCGTCGCCGGGCAGGCCCTCGATGAAGGAGCGGTCGATCTTCAGGTAGTCCAGCGGGAAGCGCTTCAGGTTGGACAGCGAGGAGTAACCGGTGCCGAAGTCGTCGATCGACAGCCTCACCCCCAGCGCCTTCAGCTCGCCCAGCAGCAGCACCGCCTCCTGCGGGTTCTGCATCAGCATGCTCTCGGTGATCTCCAGATCCAGCCGCGCCGGCTCCAGTCCGGTGCTGGCCAGCACCTCGGCCACGTCGTGCAGCAGGCTCTGCTGTTCGAACTGGCGCGCCGACAGGTTCACCGCCAGCCGCGGAATGGCCAGCCCCTCCGCGTCCCATTCCGTCATCTGGCGGCAGGCCTCGCGCAGCACCCAGGCGCCGATAGGCTTGATCAGGCCGGTTTCCTCCGCCAGCGGGATGAAGCGCGCCGGCGACACCAGCCCCAGGTGCGGGTGGCGCCAGCGGATCAGCGCCTCGACCCCGACCAGCTGGTGATCGTCGCAGGCCACCTGCGGTTGGTAGTGCAGCTCGAACTCGCCCCGCTCCAGCGCCTGGCGCAGGCCGCTTTCCATCAGCAGGCGCTCGAAGGTCTGCGCGTTCATCTGCGCGTCGAAGAACTGGTAGGTGTTCTTGCCGGCTTCCTTGGCGCGGTACATCGCGGCGTCGGCGTTCTTCAGCAGCGCGGCGGCGTCGACGCCGTCGTTGGGATAGACGCTGATGCCGATGCTGCCGCTGACGAACACCTCGTGGCTTTCCACCCGCATCGGCCGCGCCAGCGCGTGCAGCACCTCTTCCGCCATCCGCGCCAGCGTCTCGTGGTTGTCGAAATCGCGCACCAGCAGGGTGAACTCGTCACCGCCCAGGCGCGCCACCATGCCGAAGCGCTCCGCCGCCTGCAGCAGCCGTCCCGCGATCTCGTGCAGCACCTCGTCGCCGGCCTGGTGGCCGAAGGAGTCGTTGATCAGCTTGAAACGGTCGAGGTCGATGAACATCAGCGCCATGCTCGGCAGCGCCTCGTCCGGGCTGGCGATGGCGCTGTCCAGCGCCTCGATCAGCGCCGAGCGGTTCGGCAGCCGCGTCAGCGGGTCGTGGCTGGCGAGGAACTGCAGCCGGTCTTCCGCCAGCTTGCGGCCGGTGATGTCGGAGAACACGCCGACGTAGTGCGACAGCGTGCCGTGGGCATCACGCACCGCGCTGATCGACAGCTCGGCGGTGTACGGCTCGCCGCACTTGCGGCGGTCGAACATCTCGCCCTTCCAGAAGCCCTGCTGGTTGAGGGCGTCGATCAGCGGCTTGTTGCGCTCACGGTTGGCGGTTTTCAGCATGCGCGAGGTGCGGCCGATGGCCTCGTCGGAAGTAAAGCCGGTGATGCGGGTAAAGGCCTTGTTGACCATCACCACCGCGCCGTCGCCGTCGGTGACCAGGATGCCTTCGGTGGCGTTGTCGAACACCGTTGCGGCCAACCTCAGCTCGGCGCTGGCGGCCACGCGCTCGGAGATATCCATCACCACGCCGATGAGCGCCTTACTGCCCTGGTAGTCGAACAGGCGGCTGTGGATCTCGACGTCGACGATGTCGCCGCTCCGGTGCAGCAGCCGCGTGCTGTAGTGCATCACCTGGATGTTCTCGCGCAAACGACGGCGGATCTGCAGGCGGATGCGCTCGTCCTCGCCGGCGACCAGCACCGAGGTGATCGGGCGGCCGAGCAAGTCCTCCGCCGCGTAGCCGACCAGGTCGGACAGCTTGGGATTGACGTAGACCAGGGTGTCGCCCTGCACGATGTAGATGCCGATCAGCGACTGCTCCACCACCGCGCGGTATTTTTCCATCGCCTCGTGGCGCAGGCGTTCTTCTTCCTCGCGCTGGCTGATATCGACCGAGATGCTGCCGACGCCGGCCGGCAGGCCGTCGCTGTCGAACAGCGGGAACACGCTGGACAGCATCAGGTAGTTCTTGCCGCCGCTGCTGATGCGCTGCTCGAACTGGCGCGACTCCAGGCTGTGCATCACCTGCTGGTCGTGGCTGTTGATGCGGGCGGCTTCGTCAGCGTCGAACACGTCGCGCGAGTTCTTGCCCTTGAAGTGCTCGGCCGGCAGGCCGAACAGGCGGGCAAAGTTGAGGTTCACCAGCAGGTAGCGGCCGTTGGTGTCCTTCAGCGTCATCAGGCTGGTGCTCTGGTTGAGCAGGGATTCGAATTGCGCACGCACGTCGCGCAGCAGGCGTTCGCGGCGGCGGTAGAGATCGCCCATCACCGCCACGCCGCACAGCAGGCCGGCACACAGCGCCGTGGTCAGCGCCGCCCGGGTCTCCTGCAGCACCGCCCAGCCCGGCACGCCCAGGCGCAGGGGCAGCGACAGCAGCAGCAGGGCCAGCGCCAGTAGCGCGCTCTGGCCGACGCTGCCGTAACGCGGCGCGGCGAATACCAGCAACGGCAACATCAGAATCAGGCTGTACAGCAGTTGCGGCTGACCGGACGGCAACCACAGCAGCGCAAAGCCGCCGCTCATCAGCGCGCCCAGCCACAGCGTGCGCAGCTGCATCGCGCTGCCTGGTGCCGGCGTGAACAGCAGGCCGCAGAACAGCAGCAGCGACAGCCACGCCAGCGCGAACCAGCCCAGCCACTGCAGCGGCGACGCCGGCGAGGCCAGCGCCAGCGGCAGCACGAGCAGCAGCGCCGGCAGGCACAGGCGCAGCATCAGCCGCTCGATGCCGAAGGCGCTGTACAGGCGGAAATGGCGGGCGGGCAGCACCTGGCGCAACACCAGCAGCGGCAGGCACAGCGTGGCGCTCCACACCAGCGCCGACAGCGGCGGCATCAGCCACAGCGCGGCGGCCACGGCCGGCACGCACCAGGCCAGGCCGGCGCGCAGGCCGGCACTACCGGTGCGCCACGCCAGCGCCCCGTGCGACAGGAACATCGCCGGCAACAAGGGCGCGGCCAACTGCGCGGGCCACGCATAAATGCCGGCCACGAAAACGACGAACGCCAGCACGGCGTTCCGGGTTTGTCTCTCCACTGCTCCCCTACCCTTATCAGCTGATGGCGTATGGCCTGCCCGCCCGGCAGAGGGCCGGGAAAACAGTGTTTCCTGAGTGAAAACGTACGCGGGTAATACCCCGGACTTTATCTATATTGGTTGACCGTCTTGCGCGGCCATGTAGCCCGGTGGCGTTGCTATAATACCCGCCTCTTTGCGAATGTATAGCGATATGACCTCCTCTTTGCGATCGTGGCCCGCCAGCGGGCAAAGAACCCGGCTGGCACGGCCGGCGGGCAGTGCCGACAGCGCGCTCATTGCTGCGCTGCCGCATCCGGGACAGCCGGTTTTGATCCTCACCGCCAGCGCGCAGGACGCGCAGCGGCTGCAGGCCGAGCTGCCGTTCTTCCGCCCCGAGCTGCGCATCGCCCTGCTGCCGGACTGGGAAACGCTGCCCTACGACCACTTCTCGCCGCACAGCGACCTGGTGTCGGAACGGCTGGCCACGCTGTGGCAAATCCGCAATGGCGAGTGCGACGTGGTGATCGCGCCGGTGTCCACCGTCATCACCCGCCTGTCGCCGGTCAGCTTTTTGCTGTCGCGCACCTTCTGGCTGAAGCAGAAACAGCGGCTGGACGTGGACAAGCTGCGCGCCGACATGGTCACCGGCGGCTACCAGCACGTGTCGCAGGTGGTCGCCCCCGGCGAGTTCTCCATCCGTGGCGGCCTGGTCGACCTGTTCCCGATGGGCAGCGCGCTGCCGTATCGCATCGACCTGTTCGACGACGAGATCGACAGCCTGAAGACCTTCGACCCAGACACCCAGCGCACGCTGTACCCGGTGCCGGAGATCCGCCTGCTGCCGGCGCGCGAGTACCCCACCGACGAGGCCGGCGTCACCGCCTTCCGCCAGCACTACCGCGAAAAGATGGAAGGCGACCCGAGCAAGAGCCGCATCTACAAGGACGTGTCCAACAACCTGTGGCCGGCCGGCATCGAGTACTACCTGCCGCTGTTCTTCGACGCCACCGCCACGCTGTTCGACTACCTCGGCACGGCCGCCGGCGTGATCGTGCACGGCGACGTGCAGGCCGAGGCGGAAGGCTTCTGGCGCGATGCACAGAGCCGCTACAACATGGCCGGCGGCAATCCGGAACGGCCGGTGCTGCCGCCGGGCGAGCTGTTCCTGCGCCCGGACGAGCTGATGGCGGCGCTGAAGCCCTACCCGCGCATCGAGCTGGTCAGCGACGGCGAGCCGCAGGGCGACTATCTGCCGCTGCCCGATCTCGGCGTCGAGCGCCGCGCCGACAACCCGCTGGCCAAGCTGGCCGGCTTCATCCAGCGCTACGGCGGCCGGGTGCTGATCGCCGCCGAGAGCCTGGGCCGCCGCGAGACGCTATTCCAGTTCCTGCGCGACAACGGCATCCAGCCGCAGCCGGTGGACAACTGGCAGCAATTCGCCGACGGCCGGCAGCCGCTGGCGCTGGCCGCCACGCCGCTGTTCAACGGCTTTGAAATCGCTGCGGCCAACCTTGCCATCGTCACCGAGGCCGAGCTGTACCAGCACATCGCGCGCAGCCACGGCAAGCGCCGCAAGAGCGCGGCCAGCTCCGATGCCATGCTGCGCGATCTGGCCGAGGTCAAGGTCGGCGACCCGGTGGTGCACGAGGCGCACGGCATTGGCCGCTACATGGGACTGGTGTCGATCGACCTCGGCGAAGGCCAGACCGAGATGATGCAGCTGGAGTACGCCGAGGGCGCCACGCTGTACGTGCCGGTGTCGCAGCTGCAGCTGATCAGCCGCTACGCCGGCCGCGCCAGTGACGAGGTCACCCTGCACCGGCTGGGCAACCCGGCCTGGGACAAGGCCAAGAAAAAGGCCGCCGAGAAGGCGCGCGACACCGCCGCCGAGCTGCTGAACCTGTACGCGCAACGCGCGGCGCGCGAGGGCCACGCGTTCACGCTGAGCCACCACGACTACGACGCCTTCGCCGCCGGCTTCGGCTTCGAGGAAACCGTCGACCAGGCCAGCGCCATCGAGGCGGTGATAGCCGACATGACCGGCGGCCGGCCGATGGACCGGCTGGTGTGCGGCGACGTCGGTTTCGGCAAGACCGAGGTCGCACTGCGCGCCGCCTTCGTTGCGGTGATGGGCGGCAAGCAGGTGGCGGTGCTGGTGCCGACCACCTTGCTGGCCGAGCAGCACTACCAGAACTTCTCCGACCGCTTTGCCGACTGGCCGGTGAAGGTCGCCGAGCTGTCGCGCTTCAAGAGCGCGAAGGAAGTGAAGCAGGCGATGGAGGGGCTGGCCGCCGGCACGATAGACATCGTGATCGGCACCCACAAGCTGGTGCAGCCGGACGTGCACTTCCACAACCTCGGCCTCGTCATCATCGACGAGGAGCACCGCTTCGGCGTGCGCCAGAAGGAGCAGCTGAAACGTCTGCGCGCCAACGTAGACGTGCTGACGCTGACCGCCACGCCGATCCCGCGCACATTGTCGATGGCGCTGGAAGGCCTGCGCGAGTTCTCCGCCATCACCACCGCGCCGTCGCGCCGGCTGGCGGTGAAGACCTTCGTCAGCCCGATCAGCAACGGCGTGATCCGCGAGGCGATGCTGCGCGAATTCAAGCGCGGCGGGCAGGTGTTCTTCCTGCACAACGAGGTGGACACCATCGAGAACATGCGCGAGAAACTGGCCGAACTGGTACCGGAAGCGCGCATCGGCGTCGCCCACGGCCAGCTGCGAGAACGCGAGCTGGAGCAGGTGATGCGCGACTTCCTGCAAGTGCGCTACAACGTGCTGTTGTGCTCCACCATCATCGAGACCGGTATCGACATCCCCAACGCCAACACCATCCTGATCAACCGCGCCGACAAGTTCGGCCTGGCGCAGCTGCACCAGCTGCGCGGCCGGGTTGGCCGCAGCCACCACCAGGCCTACGCCTACCTGCTCACCGGCGACGGCATGACGCGCGACGCGCAGAAGCGGCTGGAGGCGATCCAGGCGTCCGAGGAGCTGGGTTCCGGCTTCTATCTGGCGATGCACGACCTGGAAATCCGCGGCGCCGGCGAGGTGCTGGGCGAAGGCCAGTCCGGCGAGATGCAGGAGGTCGGTTTCAGCCTGTTCACCGAGATGCTGAAACAGGCGGTGCGCGACCTGAAAAAGGGCCGCGAGCCGGATCTGGACGCGCCGCTGGGCGTCACCACCGAGATCAACCTGCACAGCCCGGCCCTGCTGCCGGACGAGTACTGCCCCGGCGTGCACGAGCGCCTGATCATCTACAAGCGCCTCGCCACCTGCGACACCGACGACGAGATCGACACCATCCACGAGGAGCTGATCGACCGCTTCGGCCTGCCACCGCAAAGCGTGAAGACGCTGATCGAAAGCCACCGCCTGCGGCTGGCGGCGAAGGTAATTGGCGTCCAGAAGCTGGACGCCAGCGAGGTCGCGCTGCAGCTCACCTTCATCAAGAACCCACCCATCGACCCGATGAAGATCATCCAGCTGATCCAGACCAAGCGTAACTACAAGCTTGCCGGCCAGGACAAGCTGCGCGTGGAAAGCAGCATCCCGGACGTGGCGATGCGCATCGTGCGGGTGAAGGAGTTGCTGAAGGAACTCGGCTGAGCGAAAACCGGCACAGTGTCCGCCTCTTGCGGCCAACCTTGTCGACAAGGTTGGCCGCAACGCTTTTGGGCGGCGGCCGGCGCATTTTTAGTTACAAAGCATGAAATGCAAAACAACGCACCCGCAATGAATTGTTTGGCGAATCAACGGGCTGGTGCCACATTCATCGCCTATAACGACGGAAGGAATACACCAGCCCGGCGACACCCAGCCGCCAGCCGTGAGCCACTTCTCCCTTATGCCGCGTCATGCCGCTCGCGCTCGGGTGGCCGGGTTGGTGTCATTCCACTCCCTTCAGGAGAGCCGTTTCCCCTTATCCCCACGCCATCCTCCCCCTGTTGCCCGCCCTGATCCGCCAGCGGCCCCGGCCCTGCCCTTTTCCCGCACCACCGGACGCTGCACGGCAACAGTGCGATGTACCGGATGGCAAGCCATTCAGGAGAACATCATGCAAGTTCGCAAACTGGGCGTCGCACTTGGCGTCGCCCTGTCGCTACTGGCCGGCTGCACCACCACCGGCGGCGGCCACCTCACCACCACGCAGGCCAACCGCGACGCCGCCAGCATCGCCAACGAGAAGCGCGAGATCGACAGCGCCTACGACAGCACCCTGACGCGGCTGTACAGCAATGCGCACGGCTCGCAGGAGCTGGTGGCCAAGGCCAAGGGCGTGCTGGTGTTTCCGTCGGTGATCGCCGCCGGGCTGGTTGTGGGTGCCGAGTACGGCAAGGGCGCGCTGCGCATGGAAGGCAAGCCCGCCGGCTACTACCAGACCGTCAGCGGCTCCTTCGGCTGGCAGATCGGCGCGCAATCCAAGGCGGTGGTATTCCTGTTCATGACCCAGGACGCGCTCGACAAATTCCGGCGCGGCAACGGCTGGACCGTGGGCGCCGATGCCTCCGTCGCGCTGCTCAATGTCGGTGCCAACGGCGAGATCGACCTCAACACCGCGATGCAGCCGGTGATCGGCTTTGCGATGACCAACAGCGGGCTGATGGCCAACCTGACGCTGGAAGGCACCCGCATCACCCGACTGGACATGTAGCCGCGCAGCCATCCTCCGTAGTAGCACGCGTTGCGGCCAACCTTTGAGTACAAGGTTGGCCGCAACGCGTTGGCCCACGCCGCATCGGCCCGATACCATACCGCCTCTTCGGTCCTGGCATGCGCAGCGCGCCAGGCGCAGGCCCGATAAGGACGACGATGCCGCCATGCCGCTACCGCGCTTTGAAACAGTGCCATAATGTGTCGCCAACGCCACCGAGCGGCCGATTTCCCGACCCCGGCCTGGCCAGCCTTTCCCACAGGAGCCCCCGCATGCAGACAGCCCCGCCCGACATCAAACCCTGCCACGCCTGCCGCGACGCGGCGCCGCTGGGCTTTGACTTCACCATGGCATTCCAGCCGATTGTCGATATCCGCGATCGCAGCGTGTTTGCCTATGAAGCACTGGTGCGCGGGCGGGATGGCAGCGGCGCGGCCAGCATCCTGGGGCAGGTCAACGAGCACAACCGCTACGTGTTCGACCAGTCCTGCCGCGTGAAAGCGGTGGAGCTGGCCGCCAAGCTGGCGATTCCCTGCTTTGTCAGCATCAACTTCCTGCCCAATGCGGTGTATCAGGCCGCGACCTGCATCCGCACCACGCTGGCGGCGGCGCAGCGCTTCAACTTCCCCACCAACCGCCTGCTGTTCGAGATCACCGAGAGCGAGCAGATGGTGGACAAGACCCACCTGAAAAGCATCATGGCGGAGTACAAGCGCCAGGGCTTCCAGACCGCGATCGACGATTTTGGCGCCGGCTATTCCGGGCTCAATCTGCTGGCGGAATTCCAGCCGGACATCATCAAGCTGGACATGGCGCTGGTGCGCAACATCCACCTGGATCTGGTGCGGCAGGCCATCGTGAAGGGGATCATCGGCGTGTGTCAGGCGCTGCAGATCGAGATCATCGCGGAGGGCGTGGAAAGCGAGGACGAGCTGGCCTGGTTGCAGGCACAGGCGATCCACCTGTACCAGGGCTACCTGTTCGCCAAGCCGGGCTTCGAACAGCTGCCGGCCATTCACTGGCCGACCGGCAGCACGCCCGCGGCCTGAGCCTCACGAGCCATCACCACCACTTGCGGCCAACCTTTGAGTACAAGGTTGGCCGCAGGCGTTCAGCGCTGCGTCAGCCGGATCTCGCTGGCAATGGCGGCATCCAGCCGCTGCATCAGCGCGTCGCCGACACGGCGGCTGCACAGGATGTGACGAGTGTCGCCGGCGCCGACGTCGGAAAACACCAGCAGCTGCAGCGCACCGTGGCCGGATTCGCCGCTGGTGAGCAGCATTTCCGCCTCTTCGCGGGTAGCGAACATGGCGTCGGCACGGCCGGCCGCCACCATACGCAGCAGCTGCGGCTGTTCCATGGTGCTGTAGTTGATATCGGCCTTGGCCATGCCCAGCTTGCTCTGCACGTAGCTGCCGTAGCTCAGCCCGTCCTTGTACAGCAGGTGCAGGCGTTCATTGGCCAGTACCTGTTCCAGCGTGCTGCCGGCCGCCGGCAGCAAGGGGCTGCGCGCGATCAGCACCACGCCGCGATCCTGGTATATCGTGCGGCTGAACAGCGCGTAGGCCTGTCGCTGCGGGGTGCGGAACCAGCCGACGGCGCAGTCGTCGCCGCCATTGGCGCGCAACAGGGCAAGCTGGCGCTTGGCCGGCGTCAGCGCCCAGCGGACCGGGATGCCGGCGCGGACAAAGGCGCGCCGTGCGCGATCGGCGGTCAGCCCGCCGACGCCGCCGTCCGCCTGCCGCACCATGAACGGCGGCCGCTCGTAGTAGTGCAGCGTGACCGGCGGCTGTGCCGCCACCGGCCACGCCGCCATAGCCAGCAGCAATACCAAGCCGCGCCGCAGTGTCTGTTTCATCCCGTTCCCCGTCCGTCACACGGCCAAGCATGATCGCATAAAATGCGGTCGACATGGTTCAGCCGGCGCACTGCCGCCGGTCTCGCCCGCCGCCGCGTGCCAGGGTTGGCCGCACGCCAGGGGCACAGCTGCCAGCGTCGTTGCCGTCCCCGCCTTGCAGTCCGCCGGCAAAAGGGCATCCCGCCGGCTACCATCCAGATAAAGCCGTCCCCGCTGCCGCACCCAAAGGAGCCGCGATGCACCACTCCCACCTCATCCCAAGCGCCGAGCTGGAAGAAGACGAAGACGACGACAGCAAGAAGGTGCCGCTGTTCCGCCGCTACGAAACCCAGGGCGTGATCCGCCAGATCTCGTTCTACCTGTCCGGCGAGATCGGCGCGCCCATCCACTACACCGACCTGCTGTACACGCTGCGCAGCACCAGCGAATCCGACATCATTTTCCTGCACCTGAACACCCAGGGCGGCAATTTCGACACCGGGCTGCAGATCATCAACAACATCGCCGCCAGCCCGGCGCACGTGATCACCATCCTGGAAGCGCGCGCCTACTCGATGGGCGCGCTGATCTTCCTCGCCGGTGACGAGCTGATCGTGCACGACACCTGCCAGCTGATGTTCCACAACTACTCGTCGGCGCTGATCGGCAAGGGCAACGAGCAGCAGGCGCAGGTGATGGCCAGCGGCAAGTGGTTCGAGAAGGTGATGCGCCACGTGTGCATGCCCTTTCTCAGCGCGGAGGAACTGGAGCGCATCTTCCGCGGCGAGGACATCTGGCTCGATACCGACGACATCCGCCGCCGTCTGCACCGCATCCAGCAAGGGCTGCCGACCACCGCGCCGCGCAAGCCGCGCGCCAAGAAAAGCGAGTGAACAAGGATACCGGCCGTGGCAAGGTTGGCCGCAGGCCGGGGCGGCTCAGGACGTGTTCACAATCACGCCAGCCAAGGCGAAAACGGCTGGAGAAGCGGCATTTATCCAGAGATAAACCAGCATGCCGAAGCCGTACTCACCGTGTAACGTTTCACGAAACGCAGCAGATCGTGAACAGGTTCTCAGGACACGCCGGCCGCCGGTAGCCGCTCGCCCGCCTGGGCAGTGGCGCCCTGCTCCAGCCAGCGCTGCGCCGCCGCCGGCAACGGGATGTGATCGCGCGCGATGCTCTGCAGCAGCAGCTGCCGGTCGCGCTCGTCACCCAGCCGCTGCTGCCAGTCACGGGCACGCTGCGCCCGCCGCTGCCAGCGTTTGCCCAGCAACTTGCCGCCGGCCTCAATCTGATAACGCAAGCGCTTGGCCAACAGCCGCAGCCGGTGCGCCAGCGCGGCATCGTCCGGCTGGCGTTGCCAGTCGCGCCGGGCGCGGCGATAGCGGCGCCGCGTCTGCAGCAGCGCCCGTCGCAGCGTGCGCCGCAGGCGCCGGTTGCGACGGGCGAGCAGCGGCACGCAGGCACGCCGCAAGGCCGGCAGCAGCCGATCCAGCACTTTCGCCTGCTGCTGCAAGTCCAGCCGTCCGGCCTGCAGCGCCGTCACTTCACGCCAGCGCCAGGCGGCAAAGGCCTGGCTGTCCGCTTTCCCCGCCGCCTGTTGCAGCAGCGCCAGCCGCACCTCGCGGTCGCGCCAGTCGTTGCCGGCACAGGCCAGCTGCCGCAACTGCGCCGACAGCCGTAGCAGCGGCGCGGCCCCCGACAAGGCGCCGAGGCCGCGCAACAGGCTGCGCAGCTGGCGCAGGCCGATGCGCAGCCGGTGCAGCGCCTCGCCATTGTCGGCCGCGCCCAGTTGCTGCCGCGCCAGCAGGATGTCGCGGCCATAGCGGGCGAGGCGTCGTTTCAGGATGCGGCGGGCAGAGGCGGACATGGCGCGGGCTTTCGGCTGGCTGTTGCTATGTAGCGTAGTACAGCCGCGCCGTCACGACAGGCGGGATACGCCACAAGGCACTGCGGCCAACCTTGCCGTGCAAGGTTGGCCGCAGTCGCCTCGGGCGCGGTAAAACTCAGTGGCCGGCGCCGGCCAGTGGCGTGCCGATGCCGGTGGCTGCATTGAACACCGCCCGCTGCCGCAGCAGGCGCGCGATGGTGGCCTTGTCGCGCTCGCCGTTGATGCTGGTCACCACCAGCTGGCCGCGCTTGCCCAGCTGGCCGGCGGCGTCGTAGTAGGCGCCGATCACCGACAGCCGGCCGGCCTCGACCTCGCCGCCGTAGAGCAGCACCGCCGCCTCGACCTGGTTGTCGAGGTTGTCCAGCTGCGCCGAAAGCGGCGTACCGCCCTTGTCGACATTGATGCTCAGCAGCGTGGCTTGCTCGGCCAGCGGCAGCGCCGAAAAATCGCCGCGCGCGGTGTTGACCGCCTTGCAGTCGGCACTGGCCAGCACCAGCAGCAGCGGCGTGCGCAGCTGGCGCACCGCGTGGCTGACGCCCGCCTCGCCCAGCAGCAACTGGTTGCCGGGGTTCTGCACCAGGTAGAGCGCGCCCTGCGCGCCGTGGCGCGGCGCACCGTCGGCGCAGGCCAGCACCGTCAGGCGCGGCGACTTGCCTGCATGCGCGGCAGGCGGCAACAGCCGTTTGCCGAGGGCGGCGGCGGCGCGCAGCGACGGGGCCATCGCCGGCTGGCGCGCCGGCGCAGCATGCTGCTGACGCTTGGCCGCCGGTTTGGCGTAGTGCACCGCCTGTTGCGGCAGGCGCCGTGGTGGATGGTAGACCGGCACCGGCGGCGACAGCGGCCGCATCGACGGTGACAGTTTCTCGTGAGCGGCTTCAGGGGCTGCAACAGCCGGCTTGGCGGCCTCGGGCGCGACCGCACCGTGCGCGATGACCGGCGTCTGCGCCAGCGACAGCGCCGGCAGCAACAGGCCGCAAGTGGCGGCAAGCGCCGCGAGATAAGACGTCATGAAGAACCACCGCTGAATAATGCCAAAACGCAAGGGTAATACACTATCGCCCGGCGGCAAACTCAGGCGGTACTCCGCTTGCTCTGGCTCAGCATCACCCCGCCCAGTACCAGCAGGCAGGCCAGCCACTGCCAGCCGTTGAGGCGCTCGTCCAGCAACAGGCCGGCCAGCAGCAGGGTGAACACCGGGATCAGGTTGATGAAGGCCGCCGCCATCGCCACCGGCACCTTGGACACCGACCAGGTGTACAGGCCGTAGGCGCCAAGGGTGATGAAGGCGCCAAGATAGACTACCCAGAACACCGCGTCGGCCGGGAACGCCTGCGGCCAGCTGGCCCACGGCGTCAGCAGGCTGACGCCGAACCACACGCAGCCCATCACCGTCTGGATCGCGGTGATCGCCAGCGCGGAGTAACGGCTGGACAGCTTCTTCGCCATCAGCACGTAACCGGTGGCGCAGACCATGGCGAGAAACTCCAGCGTGTTGCCCAGCAGCGGGTTGGGCGCCGCGGCCGAGGATTCGCTGGTCAGCGTCAGCCACGCCACGCCCAGCAGCGAGATGGCGATGCCGCACCAGGCGCGCCGCCCCAGCTTTTCGCGCAGGAACAGCAGCGCGCCCAGCGCAGCCAGCACCGGCAGCGTGGCAGTGATCAGCCCGGCCTGCGAGGCGCTGGTGTACAGCAGCGCCTGCGCCTCGAACAGGAAATACAGGCACGGCTCGCACAGGCCGAGCAGCAGGATCCACTTCCAGTCGCCGGCGCGGTAGTGCCAGCGCGTGCCCTGCCACGCCATCAGCGGCAGCAGCAGCGCGGTGGCGATCACCATGCGGCAGAACAGCACGAACAGCGGGTCGAACACCTGGAACACCGTTTTCAGGGCGATGAAGGAACTGGCCCACAGCAGCATGGCCGTGGTCAAGGCAATATAGGGCAACATGGTTTTCCGTCTGGCAGCCGGCGCGGCCGCAAAAAAAATGGCCGACATGGGCGGTCGGCCATAGGTCACACTGGAGTGCATCAACCGTCGCGCAGGTTGCGAAACCATGACAGCGAGGTGAACGACAGCTTAATCCCGCGTTACACTACTGAACACCATAAGATGCTAAACAGATTGTTCTGCAATGAAAACAACACCAACGCTTTCGCCTGACGCGCTACTTGCTTTCGATGCCCTCGCCCGTCACGGCAGTTTCACCGCCGCCGCCGAGGCGCTGCACTGCGCCAAGAGCCGCATCAGCCAGCTGATCAAGGAACTGGAACAGGAACTGGGCACCGTGCTGGTGCTGCGCAATACCCGCCGCGTGGCGCTGACCGAAAGCGGGCAGCGGCTGGCCGCCCACGCCACCCGCCTGCGCGAGCTGCTGGACAGCGTGCGTCACGACATCGAACAGGCGCGCGACAGTGTGGAAGGCGTGCTGCGCATCGGCTGCTCCGCCGGCCTTGCGCAACAACTGCTGGGGCCGCTGCTGGCGGAGATGACCGTGCTGTACCCGGCGCTGCGCATCGAACTGGTCGTGGAAAACCGCATCCAGGACCCGGTCGGCGAGGGGCTGGATTTTACCCTGCGCACGCGCAATGTCCACGACGACCGGCTGGTGGCGCGCCCGGTGGGCCTGGTGTGGGAGGCGCTGTACGCCAGCCCGGACTATCTCGCGCAGCACCCGGCGCCGGCCAGCACCGAGCAGCTGCACCAGCACCGCCTGATCAGCAACGCCTACTACGGCAAGCAGGGCAGCGAATGGCGACTGGCCTGCGACGACACCAGCGCCACCGTCAGCATCTGCCCGTCGCTGGTGGTAGACCAGTACGCAGTGGTGTCCAGCATCATCCAGGCCGGGCACGGCATCGGCCTGTTGCCCAGCTACATGGCCAGGCCGCTGCTGGAAAAAGGCGACATCGTCGCGGTGTTGCCGCAGTGGCGCGCCGCCGGCTGGCCGGTGTTCCTGGTGTTTGCCTACCACCAGCCGATGCCGCGCAAGCACCAGGCCTTCATCTCCTTCATCATCCCGCGGCTGCAGGCGGCGCTGGACGGGATTTGACCCAGACCAAGGTTGGCCGCAAGGCGGACTGCTACAGTCGGCCCCGACTTTATTCGGTACAAGAGGCTAAACATGGTCGAACAAGCTGATCTGTTCATCGTCGGTGGCGGCATGGTCGGGGCGGCGCTGGCCGCGGCGCTGGCCGACACCGGCCGCCGCATCGTGGTGCTGGAACAACAGGCGCCCGCCGCCTTCGATCCGGCCAGCGCGCCGGACCTGCGCGTGTCTGCCATCAGCCCGGCATCACGGCAACTGCTGTCCGCCATCGGCGCCTGGCCATCTATCGAGGCGATGCGCAGCGCGCCGTACCGGCGCATGCTGGTGTGGGAAAACGACGAGCAGGAAGGCACGCTGTTCGACGCCGCCGAGCTGGGCGAGGCCGAACTGGGCCACATCATCGAGAACCGCATCGTGCAGCTGGCCTGCCAGCAGGCGCTGGCGCAGCACGACAATGTCGAGCTGATCTGCCCCGACCTGCTGCAATCGCTGAGTGAACGGGGCGACCACTGCCTGGTGACACTGGGCAGCGGCCGCCAGTTTGCCGCCAAACTGGTGGTCGCCGCCGACGGCGCCCAGTCCGCCGCGCGCCGGCTGGCCGGCATCGGCATCAACAGCCACGACTACCCGATGCACGCCTTCGTCGCTACCTTCGCCATCGAGGGCGGCGAGCGCGACATCACCTGGCAGCAGTTCACCGCCGACGGCCCGCAATCGCTGCTGCCGCTGCCCGGCGACTACGCGTCGCTGGTGTGGTACCACCAGCCGGCACGGGTGCGCGAGCTGGAAACCCTCAGCGAAGCGGCGCTGATCGCCGCCTTCCAGCGCGAATTCCCCGCGCGGCTGCCGGTATTGCGCCAGCTGGTCAGCCGCGGCAGCTTCGCCCTCACCCGCCGCCACGCGCAGCAGTACCATCGCGGCCGCGTGGTGCTGGCCGGCGACGCCGCACACACCATCCATCCGCTGGCCGGGCAAGGCGTCAACCTCGGCTTCCAGGACGTGCAGGCACTGTCCGCGCTGCTGCACGAGGCTTTCCGCCTGGAGCAGGATCCGGCGGCACCGGCGCTGCTGCAACGCTACCAGCGCCAGCGCATGTTGCCCAACCACGCCATGCAGCGACTGATGGATGCTTTCTGCTACGGCTTCGGCAACAGCGCGCCGCCGCTGCGCCTGCTGCGCAACCTGGCGCTAAAGCTCGCCAACCGCCCAGGCAGGCTGAAACAGGAAGTGGTGCGCTACGCACTGGGCCTGTCACCGCTGGCACGCGGCCTGCGCATCGGCCTGCCCGGCAAATGAAAACACGCTGCGGCCAACCCTGGCCGCAGCGTGTTCTTGCTGCGCGATAACCGCCAGCACCAAACAAAAAGCCCTTTGACGAGTCAAAGGGCTTTTCTCAACAAGACAACCAGACTGAATTACTTCAGTTTGATTTCCTTGTACAGAACATGCTTGCGAGCAACGGGATCAAATTTTTTGATCTCCATTTTCTCAGGCATCGTACGCTTGTTCTTGGTGGTAGTGTAGAAGTGACCGGTACCTGCGGTCGATTCCAGCTTGATCTTGTCGCGCATGGCTATTCCTTATTGTCGATTTCGTCGGTCGAAAAATTACAGCTCGCCGCGAGCACGCAGGTCGGCCAGAACGGCGTCGATGCCTACCTTATCGATGGTACGCAGTGCTGCGTTAGAAATACGCAGACGCACCCAACGATTTTCGCTCTCTACCCAGAACTTGCGATATTGCAGGTTAGGCAGAAAACGACGCTTAGTCTTGTTATTGGCGTGGGACACATTGTTCCCGGTCATCGGACGCTTGCCGGTGACTTTGCAAACACGCGCCATGGTTCATCACTCCCAAAAGCCGGTAAAAGGTAAACTTATACCATATTAAGAAGCCATTCGACAAGACGGCGCCCTGTCGGTCATGGAACCCGACAGTATCACCCGCCATGCGTGAGCGGCTAAAAGAATCCGCAATAATACAACAAGGCTACGGCGCACGCACGCTTTAATTGTCATGAAACGCAGCCACCGCGAACAACTGTGGCTTGCACCACAAAAACCGGCGGCACCCGCCCGGCGGAGCAGCGGCAAGTAATTGCAGACAAACGGCAAACAGTCGCGCATTGCCCATTCAAAAAAGTGCGGCTTTCGGTTAAAATCACAGATTCCAACAGAGTTGCATTCCCATGACCAAGTACATCTTCGTAACCGGCGGTGTGGTGTCCTCCCTCGGCAAGGGCATCGCCGCTGCGTCCATCGCCGCTATCCTTGAGTCTCGCGGGCTTAAAGTCACCATGCTGAAGCTCGACCCTTACATCAACGTCGATCCGGGCACCATGAGCCCGTTCCAGCACGGCGAAGTCTTCGTGACCGAAGACGGTGCGGAAACCGACCTGGATCTGGGTCACTACGAGCGCTTCATCAAAGCCAAGATGAAGAAAAGCAACAACTTCACCACCGGCCAGATCTACGAATCCGTGATCACCAAGGAACGCCGCGGCGACTACCTCGGCGGCACCGTGCAGGTGATCCCGCACATCACCGACGAGATCAAGCTGAAGGTACGCGAAGGCGCCGGTGACGTGGACGTGGCCATCGTGGAAATCGGCGGCACCGTGGGCGACATCGAGTCGCTGCCGTTCCTGGAAGCGATTCGCCAGATGCGCTCCAACCACGGTCGCAAGAACACCCTGTTCGTGCACCTCTCCTACGTGCCTTATATCGCCACCGCCGGCGAAATCAAGACCAAGCCGACACAGCACTCGGTGAAGGAGATGCGCGAGATCGGCATCCAGCCGGACATCCTGCTGTGCCGCATGGACCGCGAACTGCCGGAAGACGAAAAGCGCAAGATCGCGCTGTTCTGCAACGTGGAAGAGAACGCGGTGATCGGCTGCTACGACGCCGACTCGATCTACAAGGTACCTGGCATGCTGCACGCGCAGGGTATCGACGACATTATCTGCGAACAGCTGCAGCTGGAGCTGCCGAAGGCGGACCTGTCGGTGTGGAACGGCATCATCGACGCCATCGAGCATCCGCAGCACGAAGTCAACATCGCCATGGTCGGCAAGTACGTCGACCTGACCGAATCGTACAAGTCGCTGACCGAGGCGCTGAAGCACGCCGGCGTGCACACCCGCACCAACGTCAACATCATCTACGTCGACTCGGAAGAGATCGAGCGTGACGGCGCCGAATCGCTGAAGAACATGGACGCCATCCTGGTACCGGGCGGCTTCGGCAAGCGCGGCGTGGAAGGCAAGATCAAGGCGGTGAAATTCGCCCGCGAGAACAACATCCCTTACCTGGGCATCTGCCTGGGGATGCAGATCGCACTGATCGAGTACGCCCGCGACGTGGCCGGCATGGCTGGCGCCAACTCCACCGAGTTCGACCTCGAAACCGACTACCCGGTAGTGGCGCTGATCGACGAGTGGGTCAACCACGACGGCAAGATCGAGACCCGCGACGAGAACTCCAACCTCGGCGGCACCATGCGCCTGGGCAGCCAGCAGTGCGACCTGACCCCGGGTTCGCTGGCGGCACGCGTGTACGGCAGCACCGAGATCACCGAGCGTCACCGTCACCGCTACGAAGTGAACAACCACTACGTTGGCCGCCTGCAAGAAGCCGGTCTGACCATCAGCGGTCTGTCCGCCGGCCACGAAAAGCTGGTGGAAACCATCGAGCTGGGCAACCACCGCTGGTTCTTCGCCTGCCAGTTCCATCCGGAATTCACTTCCACCCCGCGTGACGGCCACCCGCTGTTCATCGCCTACGTCAAAGCGGCGCTCGCCTACCAGGCTGACACAGCCAAGGCTTGATGCCATCCAGGGTTGGCCGCAGCACTGCGGCCAACCCTGCTTCCAGCTGAAGGACACACACCATGAAACTCGCCGGATTCGAAGTCGGCCTTGACCAGCCGCTGTTCCTGATTGCCGGTCCCTGCGTGATCGAGAGCGAACAGATGGCGCTGGATACCGCCGGTCAGCTGAAGGAAATCACCAGCGAACTGGGCATCAACTTCATCTACAAGTCCAGTTTCGACAAGGCCAACCGCTCGTCCGGCAAGTCGTTCCGCGGCTTCGGCATGGAAGAAGGCCTGCGCATCCTGGCCGAGGTACGCCGCCAGATCGGCGTGCCGGTGCTGACCGACGTACACACCGAGGAACAGGTACCGCACGTTGCCGCCGTCGTCGACGTGCTGCAGACCCCGGCCTTCCTCGCACGCCAGACCGACTTCATCCGCGCCGTCGCCGTGTGCGGCAAGCCGGTGAACATCAAGAAGGGCCAGTTCATGGCACCGGGCGACATGAAACACGTGATCGACAAGGCGCGCGAAGCTGCGCTGGAAGCCGGTCTCGACCCGGACAGCTTCATGGCCTGCGAACGCGGCGCCTCCTTCGGCTACAACAACCTAGTGTCCGACATGCGTTCGCTGGCGATCATGCGCGAGACCGGCTGCCCGGTGGTGTACGACGCCACCCACTCGGTACAGCTGCCCGGCGGCCAGGGCACCAGCTCCGGCGGCCAGCGCGAATTCGTGCCGGTCCTGGCGCGCGCCGCGGTAGCCACCGGCATCGCCGGCCTGTTCATGGAGACGCATCCGGACCCGGCCCGCGCCATGTCCGACGGCCCCAACGCCTGGCCGCTGCCGCACATGAAAACCCTGCTGCACACGCTCAAGCAGATCGATGCGCTGGTCAAGGGTCAGCCATTTGCCGAACAAGCGCTGTAACAGGTTGATTTCACGGCCAACCTGTTGCAAGGTTGGCCGCACCGTACTCCGGTTTGACTAACCAAGATCCCCTGAAGGAAACATTCATGAGTTCGATCATCGACGTGATTGCCCGCGAAATCCTCGATTCCCGTGGCAACCCGACAGTTGAAGCCGACGTCTTGCTGGACTCCGGCGTGATGGGCCGCGCCGCCGTACCGTCCGGCGCCTCCACCGGCGAGAAAGAAGCACTGGAACTGCGTGATGGCGACAAGGGCCGCTACCTCGGCAAGGGCGTACTGAAAGCCGTTGAGAACATCAACACCGAAATCTGCGAAGCCATCATCGGCCTCGACGCTTCCGACCAGGCCTTCATCGACAAGACCCTGATCGAGCTGGACGGCACCGAAACCAAGTCCCGCCTCGGCGCCAACGCCATGCTGGCCGTATCGATGGCCGTGGCCCGCGCCGCCGCTGAAGATGCCGGCCTGCCGCTGTACCGCTACCTCGGCGGCGCCGGCCCTATGGCCCTGCCGGTACCGATGATGAACGTGATCAACGGTGGTGCCCACGCCAACAACACCCTGGACATCCAGGAATTCATGATCCTGCCGGTCGGTGCCGCCACCTTCCGCGAAGCGCTGCGCTGCGGCGCCGAGATCTTCCACGCGCTGAAGAAACTGTGCGACAGCAAGGGCTACGCCACCACCGTCGGTGACGAAGGCGGCTTCGCGCCCAACCTGACCAGCCACGAAGAAGCGATCACGCTGATTCTGGAAGCCATCGACGCCGCCGGTTACGTTGCCGGCCAGGACGTGATGCTGGCGCTGGACTGCGCCTCCTCCGAGTTCTACAAGGACGGCAAGTACCACCTGACCGCCGAAGGCCTGTCGCTGACCTCCGAGCAGTTCACCGACTACCTGGAAACGCTGGCCGACAAGTACCCGATCATCTCGATCGAGGACGGCATGAGCGAGCACGACTGGAACGGCTGGAAGATCCTGACCGAACGTCTGGGCGACCGCGTGCAGCTGGTCGGCGACGACCTGTTCGTGACCAACCCGGCCATCCTGGCCAAAGGCATCGAAGGCGGTCTCGCCAACTCGCTGCTGGTGAAGGTGAACCAGATCGGTACCCTATCCGAGACCCTGAAAGCCGTCGACCTGGCCAAGCGCTCGCGCTACACCAGCGTGATGAGCCATCGTTCCGGCGAAACCGAAGACAGCACCATCGCCGATCTGGCTGTAGCGACCAACTGCATGCAGATCAAGACCGGCTCGCTGTCGCGCTCCGACCGCATGGCCAAGTACAACCAGCTGCTGCGTATCGAAGAAGAACTGGGTGATGCTGCCTGGTACCCTGGCCGTGCCGCCTTCTATCACCTGAAGTAAGCAATGCGCAAGCTGACCCTGACGCTGATTGTCCTGATCGCTGCCCTGCAATGGCCACTCTGGCTAGGCAAGGGCAGCTGGCTCAGGGTCTGGCAACTCGACTCCCAGGTCGAGGAACAACGTGCGGCCAACGCAGTCCTGGTTGGCCGCAACGCCGCACTCGACGCCGAAGTGCGTGACCTGAAGCAAGGTTCTGCTGCAATCGAAGAGCGTGCACGAAATGAACTTGGTATGATCCGGAACAACGAGGTGTTTTTCCAGCTACTGGACAATAGCACCGCCTCGCAGGCTCAATAACCGGGCGGCTCCGGCCTCCCCTGCAGGCTCAAAAAAACATAATGGTTGCTCATAAAAGCCCCCGGGTCTGGTCCATGACGACGCACAATCCTATCGACACCGCACGCGAAACGCTGAAACAGCTAACACAACGCAAACTCCTCCCGACTCCCGACAATTTCGAACGCGTTTACAGCGAAATCATGGGCGTGCCCGCCGATGCCCGCACCAACAAGCTGGCCGACCTGCTGCTGCGCGCCTACGAGAGCCTGCCGGCGGATGAGCCGTCCAGCAAGATCGGCATCGCCAAGCTGCGCCGCGCCATCGACGACGAAAAATGGGAGCTGGTACCGCAGCTGACGCTGGAACTGGCCGAACTCAACGGCCGCAAGCGCCAGCTGGCGCAAAACTGGGGCAACCTGATCCAGGACCTGATGAAGGCCTGGGAAATCCGCAATCCGGCCCTGAGCCAGAACTACAAGCAGTCGGCGCTGGAACGGGTGCTGCTGTCCTTCGGCAACGCGCCGGACGAACTCAACGAAAAGCTGCACAACCTGGTGAAAAGCTGGCTGCAGCCGGCCGATAGCCAGGGCGGAACGCCGGAAGCGGGCAACCTGCCGGAAGCGGGCACCCTGCCGGCCGCCGGCAACGCCGGGCCGGTAGCGGCCACCGCCAGCGAGGCCGACGACGCCGAGCGCTGCCAGGCGTGGAAGGATGTGCTCGACTACACGCTCAAATTCGGCATCGAGCCGCGACTGGTGCACTACCCGGAACTGTCCCAGCACTTCAGCGATACCCGCACCGCGCTGGACAGCATCCACAGCAGCCGCGACGTCGACAACTTCTTCCCGCAGCTGCGCAGCTTCCTGATCCGGCTCGAACTGCAGTCGCACGATGACGAACGGCTGGTTACCGGCCTGTCCAACCTGATGCAGCTGATGCTGCAGAATGTCGCCGAGCTGAACCAGTCCGACAGCTATCTGGTCGGCCAGATCAGCGGCCTGCAGCAGATCCTGGCGCAACCGAACATCTCGATCCAGCACCTCTACCAGCTGGAAGCCAGTCTCAAGGAAGTGATCCACAAGCAGGGCAAGCTGAAGCACTCGCTGGACGAGGCCACCAGTTCGCTGCGCGCGCTGCTGGACACCTTCCTCGACAAGCTGTCGCTGATGAGCAGCAGCACCGGTGACTTCCAGCAACGCCTGCACCGCCACAGCGAAAGCATCCGCGGCACCCAGGACGTCAAGCAGCTGAACGACATCCTGCAATCGCTGCTGAGCGACACCGCCAGCATGCAGACCAACCTCAGCACATCGCACGGCGAACTGCTGGCCGCACGCAACGAGGTGCACAGCGCACAGCAGCGCATCAGCGAACTGGAACAGGCGCTGGAAGCTGCCAGCGCCAAGATCAAGGAAGACCAGCTCACCGGCGCCTACAACCGCCGCGGCCTGGAAGAACACTTCGAGCGCGAGATCAGCCGTGCCAAGCGCAATGGCCAGCCGCTGTCGGTGGCGCTGATCGACGTCGACAACTTCAAGCAGCTGAACGACCGTTACGGCCACCTGACCGGCGACGACGTGCTGAAGTATCTGGTGGAACTGATGCACCGCTCGCTGCGCAGCTCCGACATCGTCGCCCGCTTCGGCGGCGAGGAGTTCGTGGTGCTGCTGCCGGAAACCGGCATCAACGAAGCGGTGGAACTGGTGCAGCGCCTGCAGCGCGAACTGACCAAGAACTTCTTCCTCGCCAACCAGGACAGGCTGGTAGTCACCTTCAGCGCCGGCGTCGCGCAGTGGCATCTCGGCGAGTGCGATAGCGACGTGATCGAGCGTGCCGACGGCGCCATGTACCGCGCCAAGCTGGCCGGCAAGAACCGTACCCTGTCGGCGGAAATGCCCTGACCTTTCCCGACGGGCGGCCGCACCGATGCGTGCCGCCCGCCACAGCCCCCAGCCGTAAACAAATCATCCCAAGGTTGGCCGCAAGCCTGTCCCGCTAGTCCCAGTAGCCCGGGCTGCTGTAGCACGCCTTCAGGTGATCGATGAACAGGCGCACCCGCCCCGGCAGGAAGCGCCGCTGCGGCACCACCGCGTACACCGGGTAATCCGGCGACGAGAAACGCTCCAGCACCGTCACCAGCCGCCCGTCCGACAGATCGTCCTTCACCTCCCACAGCGAACGCCACGCCAGCCCCAGCCCGGCCAGCGCCCAGTCGTGCAGCACCGCGCCGTCGTTGCACTCCAGCACGCCGCGCACGCGCAGGTTGAGCAGCTCGCCGTCGACCTTGAAGGTCCAGCCGCGGCTCTGGCTCTCGCCCAGCGACAGGCAGTTGTGGCCGGCCAGGTCTTCCAGCGTGCGCGGGATGCCGTGCCGCGCCAGATAGGCCGGCGATGCCACCACCACGCGCCGGTTCTCCGCCAGCCGCACCGCCACCAGCGAGGAATCGGCCAGATCGGAAATGCGGATCGCGCAGTCGATGCGGTCGCGCGCCAGATCCACCAGCCGGTCGGACAGGTCCAGCGTGACGCGCAGGTCAGGATGCGCCTGCTGGAAGGAGGCGATGTGCGGCGCGACATGACGGCGGCCGAACCCGGCCGGCGCCGACAGCCGCAGGTGGCCGCGGGCACGACCACTGCCGGAGGCCACCGCCGCCTCGGCCTCGGCCAGCTCGGCGAGAATGCGTTGGCAATCCTCGAAAAAGGCGCTGCCCTCCTGCGTCAGGGTCACGCTGCGCGTGGTGCGCACCAGCAGCTTGACCCCCAGCCGCTCCTCCAGCGCATCCAGGCGCCGGCCTATCATCGCCGCCACCACCCCCTCTTGTCGCGCCGCCGCCGACAGGCTGCCCAGATTGACCACCGCGACAAAGGTTTCCATCTGCTTCAGCACCGGGCATTACCTCACAAAAAGTAAAATATGTTTAGCGATCTTACCGGATTTTCCCGCACTGCCACATGCTAAACTGCCATCGCAAAGCAAGCAGTTGCTAAGCAAGATCGCAAATAAAAATAGAAACTTGCCGCACCACCCGACAAGCCCAGGAGAGAACACCCATGACGCAGGTTCTGCCGCAAGGCGTGGACATCAACGCCCCGGTCAGCGGCGCGTTTGCCGCCATCCTCACCCCCGAGGCGCTGGCCTTTGTCGCCGCGCTGCACCGCCGCTTCGAGCCGCAGCGCCGCGAACTGATGCAGCGCCGCCAGCAACGCCAGGCCAGCCTTGATGCCGGCACCCTGCCCGACTTCCTGCCGGAAACTACCGCCATCCGCCAGGGTGACTGGCAGATCGCGCCGCTGCCGGCCGACCTGCACGACCGCCGCGTCGAGATTACCGGCCCCGCCGAGCGCAAGGTGATGATCAACGCGCTGAACTCCGGCGCCGGCGTGTTCATGGTCGATTTCGAGGATGCGCAATGCCCGAGCTGGAACAACCAGCTGCAGGGGCAGATCAACCTGCGCGACGCCTGGCGCAAGACGCTGAGCTACCACGGCCAAGACGGCCGCCACTACCGTCTCAACGACAACATCGCCACACTGATGGTGCGCCCGCGCGGCTGGCACCTGCCGGAAAAACACCTGCTGGTCGACGGCCAGATGGTCAACGGCGGCCTGTTCGATTTTGCGCTGTCGTACTTTCACAATGCCGCCGCCCTGCACGAACTTGGCCGCGCGCCCTACTACTACCTGCCCAAGCTGGAGTCGCACCTTGAAGCGCGGCTGTGGAACGATATTTTCATCTGCGCCCAGGAGTGGCTGCGGCTGCCGCGCGGCAGCATCAAGGCCACGGTGATGATCGAGAACATCCTCGCCGCCTTCGAGATGGACGAAATCCTGTACGAGCTGCGCGAGCACAGTGCCGGGCTGAACGCCGGTCGCTGGGACTACATCTTCAGCTGCATCAAGCACTTCCGTCACAACCGCGAGTTCTGCCTCGCCGACCGCGAGCGCATCACCATGCGCGTGCCCTTCATGCGCTCCTACGCGCTGCAGCTGATCAAGACCTGCCACCAGCGCGGTGCGCCGGCCATCGGCGGCATGTCGGCGCTGATCCCGATCAAGCACGACCCCAGCCGCAACGAGCTGGCGCTGGCCGAAATCCGAGCCGAAAAGGAACGCGACGCGCGCGACGGCTACGACGGCGGCTGGGTCGCCCACCCCGGACTGGTGCCGCTGGCGCACGAGGCCTTCCGCAGCGTGCTGGGTAGTGCCGTCCACCAGTGGCAACGCCGGCGCGACGATGTGCTGATCACCGCCGCCGACCTGCTCAACTTCCAGCCGGAAACACCGATCTCCGAGCAAGGCCTGCGCAACAACATCAACGTCGGCATCCAGTACCTCGGCGCCTGGTTCAGCGGCAACGGCTGCGTGCCTATCCACAACCTGCTGGAAGAGGCCGCCACCGCCGAGATCGCCCGCTCGCAGATCTGGCAGTGGATACGCAGCCCGAAAGGGGTACTGGACGACGGCCGCAAGGTGACGCTGGGCCTGTTCCGCGACCTGGCCGCCGACGAGATCAACAAGCTGCGCGCCGAGTACGGCAGCCGCTGGCGCCGCCAGTTCGAGGACGCGGCGCAGCTGTTCGACCTGCTGGTCAGCAGCGACGAGTTCATCGATTTCCTGACCCTGCCCGGCAACGAGTATCTGGACTGAGGCGCCGCCCTGCCCATTTTGATAGCAAAGAGCGTCCAGGCCCCGTTATGGGGCCTTTTCGCTTCGCAATGCCGCAAGTGGTGGCAGATTGCTCCCCATGTATACAATATTTGAAATATTATTGCTTTGCACAAACTGAAATTCGCGGTGTTTTGCAATATCATTGCGCGAAAGCTGCATTCCCAAGTCAACAATACCATCCGGAACCAAAGGTATCGCCATGATGAACTTCCCTCGCCGCACTGTATTGGCCGCGCTGCTGGCCGCCAGCCTCAGCCCGTTCGCCACTGCCGCCGACATGAAATCCGTCGC
The DNA here is from genome assembly GCF_028548475.1 of Vogesella margarita. GTDB lineage: Bacteria > Pseudomonadota > Gammaproteobacteria > Burkholderiales > Chromobacteriaceae > Vogesella > Vogesella margarita. The sequence goes on along the minus strand of NZ_JAQQLE010000001.1, from coordinate 444,392 downwards.
TGTCACCGCCATTGTGGATCACCCGGCGCTGGATGCCGCGCGCAAGGGCGTGGAAGACGAACTGAAGGCGGCCGGCTTCGAGGCCGGCAAGCAGATCAAGTACCAGTACCAGAGTGCACAGGGCAACCCGGCCACCGCCGCGCAGATCGCCCGCAAGTTCATCGGTGACGGTCCGGACGTGATCGTGGCCATCGCCACCCCGAGCGCGCAGGCAGCCGTCGCCGGCACCCGCAGCATTCCGGTGGTGTTCACCGCGGTGACCGACCCGGTCGCCGCCAAGCTGGTGAAGAGCTGGAAAGCCGGCAACGGCAACGTTACCGGCGTGTCCGACATGCTGAAGCTGTCGTCGCAGGTTGACCTGATCGCCAAGGTGAAGCCGGGCGCCAAGCGCGTCGGCATGGTGTACAGCCCGGGTGAAGTGAACTCGGTGATCGTGGCCAAGGAACTGAAGGCCGAGCTGGCCAAGCGCGGCATGACCCTGGTGGAAGCCCCGGCGGCACGCACCGTGGACGTGGCCCCGGCCGCCAAGAGCCTGATCGGCAAAGTGGACGTGATCTACACCAGCACCGACAACAACGTGGTATCGACCTACGAGTCGCTGGTCGGCGTGGCACAGCAGGCCAAGATCCCGCTGGTAGCCGCCGATACCGATTCGGTGAAGCGTGGCGCCACCGCGGCGCTGGGCCAGAACTACTACGACATCGGCCGCCAGACCGGCAAGCTGGTGGTACGCATCCTGAAAGGCGAGAAGCCAGCAACCATCGCGCCGCAGGTCGGCGAGAAGCTGTCGCTGACGCTGAACCAGGGCGCCGCGCAGAAACAGGGCGTCACCCTGTCGCCGGCCCTGCTGAAGGAAGCCAAGGAAATCATCAAGTAATGCCAACGTTGGCCGCAACCACCGTTGCGGCCAACCTTGTTCACTCCGCGCTCCGCGATGCCCAATTACCAATTGGCGCACAGGAGCGCTTGCTATTACAGGTAAGCCATGACCCCAATCGCGTTGATGGGTGCCCTGGAAATCGGTCTGATCTTTGCGCTGGTGGCGCTGGGCGTGCTGATTTCCTTCCGCACCCTTGATTTCCCCGACCTCACCGCCGACGGCAGCTTCCCGCTGGGCGGCGCCGTCGCCGCCACTCTGATCGCCGGCGGCCACGACCCGTGGCTGGCCTGCGCCTTCGCCGCGTTGGCCGGTGCCGCCTCCGGCCTCGTCACCGCCTGGCTGCACGTGCGCCTCAACATCCTGCAGCTGCTGGCCAGTATCCTGGTGATGATCGCGCTGTACTCGATCAACCTGCGCATCATGGGCGCGCCCAATATGCCGCTGATCGGCTCGCCGACGGTGTTTGCCCCGTTCATCGGCGAGGCGCTGGAAAACAGCTGGCTGGTGCAGCCGGCGGTGCTGGCGGTGATCATCGTCGCCACCAAGATCGGCCTGGACCTGTTCTTTGCCTCGCAGACCGGCCTCGCGATGCGCGCCACCGGCGCCAACCCGCGCATGGCCCGTGCCCAGGGCGTGGCCACCGAGCGCATGGTGCTGTCCGGCATGGCGCTGTCCAATGCGCTGATCGCGCTGGCCGGCGCGCTGTACGTACAGACCCAGGGCGGCGCCGACGTGTCGATGGGCGTGGGCACCATCGTGGTGGGCTTGGCCGCAGTAATCATCGGCGAAACCCTGCTGCCGTCGCGCAAGCTGTGGGTGATCACGCTGGCCACCATCATCGGTGCCCTGCTCTATCGCCTGCTGATCGCGGTGGCACTGAACGCCGACTTCATCGGTTTGCAGGCGCAGGACCTGAACCTGATCACCGCACTGCTGGTGGGCGGCGCGCTGGTACTGCCGCAACTGAAAGCCAAACTGCGCCGCAAAGGAGGTAAAGCATCATGATGCGCGCCGAACAGCTGTTCAAGACCTTCAACCCCGGCACCCCGATCGAGAATCCGGTGCTGCGCGGCCTGTCGCTGACCATCGAATCCGGCCAGTTCGTGACCGTGATCGGCAGTAACGGCGCCGGCAAGTCCACCTTGCTGAATGCGATCTCCGGCGACCTGTTCGTCGACAGCGGCAGCCTGCACATCGACGATCAGGACGTCACCCGCATGCCGGCCTGGCAACGCGCCGGCATGGTGGCGCGCGTGTTCCAGGACCCGATGGCCGGTACCTGCGAAGGCCTCAGCATCGAGGAAAACATGGCGCTGGCGTGGCACCGTGGCCGCAGCCGCGGCTTTGGCCGCGCCATCCGCGCCGAGCAGCGCGAGCTGTTCCGCGACAAGCTGGCGATGCTGAAGCTGGGGCTGGAAAACCGCCTCGCCGACCGCATCGACCTGCTCTCCGGCGGCCAGCGCCAGGCAGTCAGCCTGCTGATGGCCTCGCTGCAGCCGTCGCGCATCCTGCTGCTGGACGAGCACACCGCGGCGCTGGATCCGAAAACCGCCGCCTTCGTGCTGGAGCTGACCGACCGCATCGTGCAGGAAAACAAGCTCACCGCGATGATGGTCACCCACTCCATGCGCCAGGCACTGGATCATGGCCACCGCACCGTGATGCTGCACCAGGGCCGGGTGGTACTGGATGTCAGCGGCGACGAGCGCAAGCAGATGCAGGTCAGCGACCTGTTGGCGATGTTCGAGAAAACACGCGGCGAACAGATCGACGACGACGCGCTGTTGCTGGGCTGAGTCCGCCCCCCCCTGACAGCACGGCCCACGGGCCGTGCTTTTTCATGCCCGTCCCGCTTGCCCGCCACGCGACAACACCGCATTCGACGGCCATAATGAGCCGGTGGCGGCGCAACCATCACGCATTGCCACAGTCACAGCGCTGTTTCCATCGTGAAAGGCTACATCATGTCCCTGCTCCTGCGCTCCCCCCATCCCTGGCTGCTCGGTGCCAGCCTGCTGTTGTGCCAGCTGGCTCCGGCCCAGGCGGCCGAACCCGCCACCATCCTTCATCTCAGTGCCAGCGCCCAGCGCGAGTTGCCCAATGACCAGCTGAACGCGACGCTGTACATCCAGGAGCGGCAACCACAGGCAGCGCAGCTGGCAGACAAGCTGAACCGCGCCCTCAACCGCGCCAAGGCTGATGCCGCCAGCTCACCGAAAGTGACCATCAGCAGCGGCAACTACAACAGCTGGCCCAGCTACGACAAGAACGGCAAGATCAATGGCTGGCAAGGTCGTGCCGACATCCGCCTGCACAGCCGCGATTTTGCCGCCGCCGCCGAGCTGATCGCGCAGCTGCAGAAATACATGCTGCTGGAAGGGGTACAGTTCAGCGTTGCCGACAGCACCCGCAAGGCCACCGAACAGACACTGATTCCGGAAGCGATTGCCCAGCTGCAGCATCAGGCCGCCGCCGCCGGCAAGGCGCTGGGCAAGCAGCAACAGCAGGTGCGTGAGCTGACCATAGGCGAAAGCCAGCCAAGCATGCCGCCGCTGATGATGCGAGCCAAGGCGATGACGGCCGATGCGGTCACCGAGGTCGCCATTCCGGAATGGCAGCCGGGTAAAAGCACCATCCAGCTCAATGTCAGCGGCCGCATCGAGCTGCAATAACGCATCTGCAGCAACGGCGAGATTGACGCTCATCCCGCCGTTGCAGATACTGCGCTTACAATATCGCACTCCCGCGACACAAGCCGCCAAGCACACACACCATCATGAAACTGATTGCCTCACTGACCAGCCCGTTTGCCCGCAAGGTGCGCGTGGTGCTGGCCGAGAAAAAGATCGACTGCCCGCTGGAACTGGACATGCCCTGGGAGGCCGGCAGCCGCGTCGCCGAATTCAACCCGCTGGGCAAGGTGCCGGTCTTGCTGCTGGACGACGGCAGCACGCTGTTTGACTCCCGTGTCATCGTCGAGTACCTGGACAGTATTTCCCCGGTGGCACGGCTGTTCCCGCAGGAACGGCGCCAGCTGATCGAGGCCCGCCGCTGGGAGGCGCTGGCCGACGGCATCTGCGATGCCGCCGCCAATATCGTGATCGAACAGCGCCGCCCGCCGGCGCTGCAAAGCGCCGACTGGATCAATCGCCAGCACGACAAGATCATCCGCGGCCTGTCCGCCCTCGCGCACGACCTCGGCGAGCGCCACTGGTGCTGCGCCGACAGCTACGGCATTGCCGACATCAGCGTCGGTTGCTGCCTCGGCTACCTCGACTTCCGCTTTGCCAATTTCGACTGGCGCACGCTGCATCCCAACCTCGCCAGTCTGGCGCAACGGCTGCAGCAGCGCGCCAGCTTCAGCGACACGCTGCCACCGGCGTAGAGCCTGTTCACGATCTCGCTAGCTAGAGCGAGACAAGGCGAAAACGGCTGAGGAAGCGGAGTTTACAAGTGGTAAATGAGCATTCCGAAGCCGTTTTCAACGCTGTATCGCCGAAGCGCAGCAGATCGTGAATAGGCTCTAAGCGGCTTGTGCCATGCAGCATGGCAATTCGGGCAATACGGTCTAAGCTTATATCAGGCATGCGCTGTCGCCTGTTATCCAGCAAGGAGAATCATCATGCGGTTGGAACAAATGAAACGCATCGCGGACATGATCGGCCTGAAGAAAAAGTCCCGTGAAGCAGTCTGCCTGATGGAGATAGACGGCATGACCGGCTATGCCGCCGCCCGCCAACTCGATATCAGCCTCTCTACCGTTTCACGCGCGCATGCGCGCTTTCGCAGTGCAATGAAGCAGCTATCCAGCTAAAGCCAGTCCATCAAAAGCGGCGGATGCCCGCGCGGCATCCGCCTGCTTTTTAGCCGGCCGGTAATCGCTAACTGGGGCTTGTCGTCCCGTGGCACGAAAAAACTGACAAATCATGGATTTAGCGGTATAGTAGGGCCTGTTTCCGTCTTGCTGGCACTGTTTTCGTACTGCTGCCGTCTGTTTTTGCCTGCCCTGCCCTACCTTGCAGGCGACACTCCCCAACACGGTTTCACATTTCTTTCCCGTTCATGCCGCTTATGAACGGGCCTTGGTGCATGGTCTGATGACCGGGCACGGAACCAGCTACCCGAAAGAATACAATGTCTAAAGAAGATATGATCGAACTGCAAGGTGTCGTTACCGAAATGCTGCCTGAATCGCGCTTTCGTGTACTGCTGGACAACGGCGTGGAAATCCTCGCCTACGGTTCCGGCAAGATGCGCATGCACCGCATCCGCGTGCTGATGGGCGACCGCGTCACCGTAGAAATGTCACCGTATGATTTGAGCAAGGGACGGATCAACTTCCGCCACCCTACAGCGCGTCCGGAAGGTGCCCCGCAGCACTACCGCCGCTGATATTGAGAATTGAACAAGGAATTTAATGAAAATCCAGGAATTGCAACCAGGTGATCGCATCACCGAACAACGTCTTGACCACACTGTTGCCTACGAAGTCATCGCCATCCGCCAGGTTGGCCGCCGCTTCATGGTGACTTTCAACTCGGCACTGGGATTGTCCAGTGCACACTATCAGGGCGATGCCTACATCGCCGCGGCTCGCTAAGCGCGCCGACTGCCACACGCTACCAACGCAGCACCCACTACCGGATAGCCCCCAATAAAAAACCGCCCTGCCACTGGGCAGGACGGTTGCTAAGGGGCAAACCACTGCGGCCAACGTTGGCCGCAATGCACCGGATCAGACCGACAACTCCAGCATCAGCTTGTTGATCCGCTTCACGAAGGTGGCCGGGTCTTCCAGCTTGCCGCCTTCCGCCAGCAATGCCTGATCGTACAGCACGTGCGCGAGGTCTTCGCGGCGGCCGTCGTCGCCTTCCGCGGCCAGACGCTTGACCAGCACGTGCTCCGGATTGATCTCCAGTGTCGGCTTGCTGCCTTCCGGTACCGGCTGGCCGGCGGCCTTCAGCATGCGCTCCAGGTGCGCGCTCATCTCGTGCTCGCCCACCACCAGGCAGGCCGGGCTGTCGGTCAGGCGCGCGGTAGCACGCACGTCCTTCACGCGCTCGCCCAGCGCCTTCTGCACCAGCTCCACCACCGGCTTGGCGGCTTCTTCCACCTGCTTCTGCGCTTCCTTGTCGGCATCGTCTTCCAGCGCGCCCAGATCCAGCGCGCCCTTGGCGACCGACTGCAGCGGCTTGCCATCGAACTCGGTCAGCGAGCCGGTCACCCACTCGTCGACACGGTCGGTGAGCAGCAGCACTTCCACGCCCTTCTTCTTGAACACTTCCAGATGCGGACTGTTGCGCGCGGCGGACAGGGTGTCAGCAGTGATGAAGTAGATCTTGTCCTGACCTTCCTTCATGCGGCCAACGTAGTCGGCCAGCGACACGGTGGGCACATCGCCTTCCGAAGTTGTGGACACGAAGCGCAGCAGCTTGGCGATGCGCTCCTTGTTGGCAAAGTCCTCGCCCACCCCCTCTTTCAGCACCTGGCCGAATTCCTTCCAGAACGCGGCGTACTTGTCCTGATCGTTGGCAGCGAGATCATCCAGCAGGCCCAGCACCTTCTTCACGCAACCGGCGCGGATGGCGTCGATGTCCTTGGATTCCTGCAGGATCTCGCGCGATACGTTCAGTGGCAGGTCGTTGCTGTCGATCACGCCGCGCACGAAGCGCAGGTACTGCGGCATCAGCTTGTTGCTGTCTTCCATGATGAACACGCGACGCACGTACAGTTTCACGCCCTGCTTGCGGTCGCGGTCCCACATGTCGAACGGCGCGCGCGACGGGATGTACAGCAGCTCGGTGTACTCCTGGCGGCCTTCGACGCGGGCGTGGCTCCAGGCCAGCGGCTCGGTGAAATCGTGCGCCACGTGCTTGTAGAATTCCTGGTACTGCTCTTCGGTAATGTCGTTCTTGCTGCGGGTCCACAGCGCGGACGCTTCGTTGACGGTCTCGAACTCGTCGCTGACGATCACTTCGCCGTTCTCGCCGTAGCTGTTGCCCTTCTTCATCTCGATCGGGATGGAGATGTGGTCGGAGTAGGTGCGCACGATACGCTTCAGCGACCAGTCGTTGAGGAAGTCCTCGTTACCGTCCTTCAGGTGCAGCACGATCTCTGTGCCGCGGCCAGCTTTCTCCACCGGCTCCAGCGTGAAGTCGCCCTCGCCGGCCGACTCCCAGCGCACGCCTTCGCTGGCCGGGCTGCCGGCGCGACGGGTGGTCAGCGTTACCTTGTCGGCGACGATGAAGGCGGAGTAGAAGCCGACGCCGAACTGGCCGATCAGGTTGGCGTCCTTCTTGGCGTCGCCGGACAGCTGCTCGAAGAAGGCCTTGGTGCCGGACTTGGCGATGGTACCGATGTTGGCAATCACCTCGTCGCGGCTCATGCCGATGCCGTTGTCGGCGATGGTGATGGTCTTCGCGTCCTTGTCGACGCTGATACGGATTTTCAGCTCGGGATCATTCTCGAACAGGGCGGCGTTGTTCAGCCCCTCGAAACGCAGCTTGTCGGCCGCATCGCTGGCGTTGGACACCAGCTCACGCAGGAAGATTTCCTTGTTGGAGTACAAGGAATGGATCATCAGTTTCAGCAGCTGCTTGACTTCGGTCTGAAAACCCAGGGTTTCTTTCTGTGCGCTCATGGCTATGTCTGAATGAAGAGTTGATAACAGAAGACAAGATGGCGACGGGCGCCCATTCTTCAAGAGCCGGCGCGCGCGACCGGCCGCAGCCATGAAAAAACCCGGCACCTGCCGGTAGCCGGGTTGTGGGCGGATACGCGCGTCAGGCGCTGGCGCCGTCCTTCTTCTCGCGCAGGCCGGGTGGCAGTGCGAACACGATGCTCTCCTCCACCCCGTTCAGCTCGCTGACGCTGGTGGCGCCAAACTCGCGGATCCGCGCGATCACCGCCTGCACCAGCACCTCCGGCGCGCTGGCACCGGCGGTAACGCCGACGCGCTGCTTGCCGTCGAACCACTCCTGCTGCAGCAGGGTGGCGTTGTCGACCATGTAGGCGGTCACGCCGCGCAGTGCCGCCACTTCGCGCAGGCGGTTGGAGTTGGAGCTGTTCGGCGAGCCGACCACGATCACGATGTCGCACTCGTCGGACAGCACCTTCACCGCGTCCTGGCGGTTCTGCGTGGCGTAGCAGATGTCGTCCTTCTTCGGGCTGGTGATCTGCGGGAAGCGGGCCTTCAGCGCGGCGATGATGTCGCGGGTCTCGTCCACCGACAGCGTGGTCTGGCTGACGTAGGACAGCCGCGACTCGTCCGGCAGCTGCAGCGTGGCGACATCGTCGACCGTTTCCACCAGGTACATGCCGTGCTCGACCTGGCCCATGGTGCCCTCCACCTCGGGGTGGCCCTTGTGGCCGATCATGATGATGCTCATGCCGGCCTGGTGCATGCGCTTGACCTCGACGTGCACCTTGGTCACCAGCGGACAGGTGGCGTCGTACACCGTCAGGCCGCGGGCTTCCGCTTCCTGGCGCACCGATTGCGGCACGCCGTGCGCCGAGTAGATCAGGGTGGCGCCGGGCGGCACGTCCTGCAGCTCCTCGATGAAGATGGCGCCCTTGTCGCGCAGGTTGTCGACCACGAAGCGGTTGTGCACTACCTCGTGGCGCACATAGATCGGGGCGCCGTAGATTTCCAGCGCGCGCTCGACGATGGCGATGGCACGGTCGACGCCGGCGCAGAAACCGCGCGGGTTGGCCAGCATGATGGTCTTCGTCATCGGGGTATCCTTCAGTAGCTAAAAGGTTGGCCGCAAGGCTGCGGCCAACGTTGTCGTCATGGTTGCGGGTGGCGGAAGCTGTCGATCACCATCAGCACGGCACCGACGCAGATGAAGCTGTCGGCCAGGTTGAAGGCCGGGTAGTACCAGCTGTCGTAGTAGTGCACCTGGATGAAATCGATGACGTGGCCGTGCAGCAGGCGGTCGATCACATTGCCCAGCGCACCGCCGATGATGAACGAGGCCGCCAGGCTCATCACCGTGCTGAAGCGCCCTTTCACCATCTGCCAGCCCAGCCAGCCGGAGACGGCGAAGGCCAGCGCGGTGAAGAAGAACCTCTGCCAGCCGCCGGCATCGGCGAGAAAGCTGAACGCCGCGCCCGGGTTGTACAGCAGGGTGAAGCCGAAATAACCCGGGATCACCGCGCGGTACTCGCCGAACTGGTAGGTGGAGTTGAAGTGGATCTTGCTGAGCTGGTCGATCACGATGATCAGCAGCGCCAGCACGAACCACTTCAGGCTGTCACGCAGCGCCGTCGCCGGCGCGGTTGCTTGCAGTTCGACCTCAGGCGTGGACACGGGCCTCACCTTTACCATCGATGTTGTCGACGCAGCGGCCGCAGACATTGCCGTGGCCGGCATGGCTGCCGACATCGCTGCGGTAGTGCCAGCAACGGTCGCACTTGGCGTGCGCCGACGGCGTGACGGTGATGCTCAGCGCGGTGCCTTCGCTAACGCTGACACGCGACACCATCAGCACGAACTTGAGGTCGTCGCCGAGGCTGGCCAGCAGCGGGAACAGCACTTCGTCGGCCACGACATCGACCTCGGCCTGCAGCGCGGAGCCGAGCTGCTCGGCACTGCGCAGCGCCTCGATATCCTTGTTCAGCTGTGCGCGGAAGGCGCGGATGGCCTGCCACTTGCCGACCAAGTCCGCTTCCTGCTGTTCGCCGGTGAGCGGGAACTCGTGCCACACGTGGAACAGCGGCGACTCCTCGTCGCTGCCGACCAGCACTTCCCACGCCTCGTCAGCGGTGAAGCACAGAATCGGCGACACCAGCAGCAGCAGGCTGCGAGTGATGTGGTACAGCGCGGTCTGCGCGCTGCGGCGTGCTTGGCTGCCCGCCTTGGTGGTGTACAGGCGGTCCTTCAGGATGTCGAGGTAGAAGGCGCCCAGATCCTCGGAGCAGTAGTTGACGATTTCCTGCACCGCGTGGTGGAAGGCGTAGCGCGGATACAGCTCGCCGGTCACCTTCTCCTGCATTTCCTTGGCCATCAGCAACGCGTAGCGGTCGATCTCCAGCATGTTGCCGAACGGTACCGCGTGCTCCATCGGATCGAAGTCCGACAGGTTGGCCAGCAGGAAGCGGAAGGTGTTGCGCAGGCGGCGGTAGCTCTCGGTGACGCGCTTGAGGATCTCGTCGGAGATCGCCAGTTCGCCGGAGTAGTCGGTGGAGGCCACCCACAGGCGCAGGATGTCGGCACCCAGGCTGTCGTTGACCTTCTGCGGCGCCACCACGTTGCCCTTGGACTTGGACATCTTCAGGCCCTTGCCGTCGACCACGAAGCCGTGGGTCAGCAGCTGCTGGTACGGTGCGCGGCCGATGGTGGCGCAACCGGTCAGCAGGGACGACTGGAACCAGCCGCGGTGCTGGTCGGAGCCTTCCAGGTACAGGTCGGCCGGCCACGCCAGTTCCGGACGCTGTTTCAGCACCGCGAAGTGGGTGGAGCCGGAGTCGAACCACACGTCCAGGGTGTCGCTCAGCTTGCGGTAGTTGGCCGCATCGTCGCCCAGCAGTTCGGCGGCGTCCAGGCTGAACCAAGCCTCGATGCCCTGCTGCTCGATGCGCTTCGCCACCTGCTCCAGCAGTGCAGCGGAATCCGGATGCAGCTCGCCGCTTTCCTTGTGCACGAAGAAGGTCATCGGCACGCCCCAGTTACGCTGGCGCGACACGCACCAGTCCGGACGGTTGCCGATCATCGCTTCCAGGCGGGCACGGCCCCAGGCCGGGAAGAACTCGGTACTGTCCACCGCGTGCTTGGCGCGCTCGCGCAGCACCTCGCTGTCCTTGCCGGACTTGTCCATGCCGATGAACCACTGCGCGGTGGCGCGGAAGATGATCGGGGTCTTGTGGCGCCAGCAGTGCGGGTAGCTGTGCAGCAGCTTTTCCTGGTGGATCAGCGCGCCCTGCTCGACCAGCGTCTCGATCACTTTCGGATTGGCTTCCCACACCGACAGACCGGCGTACAGCGCGGTGGTGGACTTGTAGCGGCCGTTGTCGGCCACCGGGTTATCTACCGGGATGCCGTACTGCTGGCCGACCTGGAAGTCCTCCAGACCGTGCGCCGGCGCGGTGTGCACCAAGCCGGTACCGGCGTCGGTGGTCACGTGCTCGCCGCAGATGATCGGCACCTGGCGGTCGTAGAACGGGTGCTGCAGGCGGATCAGTTCCAGCTTGTCACCGGTGGTTTCGCCCAGTACCTCGCCCTCGACGCCATAGCGTTTGAGCGTGGCTTCAGCCAGGTCTTTCGCCAGCAGCAGCGTGCCCTTGGCGGTGGCGATCAGCTGGTACACCAGCTTGGCATTGACCGATACCGCCTGGTTGGCCGGCAGCGTCCACGGCGTGGTGGTCCAGATCACGGCACGGGCATCGTCAACGTTGGCCGCAAGCCCAAACGCTGCGGCCAGCTTGTCGCCTTCCAGCACCTTGAAGCCGACATCGATCGCCGGCGAAGTCTTGTCTTCGTATTCGACTTCCGCCTCGGCCAGCGCCGAGCCGCACTCGATGCACCAGTGCACCGGCTTCTCGCCCTTGAACAGGTAGCCGTTCTCGTAGATCTTGCCGAGGGTGCGCACGATGTCGGCCTCGGTCTTGAAGTCCATGGTCAGGTAGGGGTTGTCCCAGTCGCCCAGCACGCCCAGACGGATGAAGTCCTTCTTCTGGCGCGCGATCTGCTCGTGCGCATATTCGCGGCACAGCTCGCGGAACTTGGCGGCCGGGATGTCCTTGCCGTGCAGTTTTTCCACCATCAGCTCGATCGGCAGGCCGTGACAATCCCAGCCCGGCACGTAAGGCGCGTCGAAGCCGGACAAGGTCTTGGAGCGGACGATGATGTCCTTCAGCACCTTGTTGACGGCGTGACCGATGTGGATGTCGCCGTTGGCGTACGGCGGGCCGTCGTGCAGGATGAACTTGGGACGGCCGGCAGCGACCTTGCGCAGTTTCTGGTAACGCTGCTGTTCGGTCCAGCGCTTGAGCCAAGCGGGTTCACGTTTGGCCAGATCACCCCGCATCGGGAACGGGGTATCCAGCAGGTTTACGGTCTTGCGATAGTCGATGCTCATGCCTGGTCTCGTTGCAAACTGGTCAAATAGGTCTTGGCGCTGGCGGCGTCGCGTTCAATCTGCGCCACCAGCTCGTTCAAATCATCATAACGCGCTTCATCGCGCAATTTTTTCAGGAAGTGCACCGAAACACGCTGACCGTACAGGTCACCGTGAAAATCGAACAAATGCACTTCCAGCTTGTAGTGCTGGCTGTCGGTGACCGTCGGGTTCTTGCCGAGGCTGGCCACGCCGCCGAGACGCCCCTGCGGCGTATCGACCTCCACCACGAACACCCCCTGCAGCGCCGGGCGCAGATGCGGCAGGTGCACGTTGGCGGTCGGGAAACCGATGGTGCGTCCCAGTTTCTGGCCGTGCATCACCTTGCCACTGATCTGGTACGGTCGCCCCAGCAAGGCGGCCGCGCGTTGCAGGTCGCCGGCGGCCAGGGTATCGCGCACCAGGGTGCTGGAGGCACGCTCGCCAGCCACCAGCACCGACGGCATCGCTTCGGTGACGAAATCGGGACAGGCGCTCAGCAGCTCGAAATTGCCCTTGCGGTCGGCGCCGAACTGGAAATCATCGCCGATCAGCAGGTAACGGGTCTGCAATTGCTGCAGCAACACCTCGCGCACGAACAGCTCGGCCGGCATGCGTGAAAAGGCGTGGTTGAAACGGTAGACAAACACGTAGTCGACCCGTTCTTCTTCCGCCAGGAATTGCAGCTTGTCGCGCAGCACCGACAGCCGTGCCGGCGGCTGGCTGCGGGCAAAGAATTCGCGCGGATGCGGCTCGAACGTCAGCAGCGCGGTGGGCAGGCCACGGGCGACGGCCTCGTGCCGCAAGCGGGCCAGCATCTTCTGATGGCCGAGGTGGACACCGTCGAAATTACCGATGGTCAGCGCACAGGGCAACAAGTCATGGCGACGCGGGTCGCCCAGAAACGCTCGCATGGACAGTCGTGCTCGAAAAGAAACAAACGGTGATTTTAACCAGCCACCCTGAGCCGCGCCAGCCCAAAGCCAAAAAACAAAAGCCCCGGCAAGAGCCGGGGCTTTCTGGGAAGAAACGAGACTTACATCTTCACTTCTTTGGCGGTTTCTACAGTCACTTCGAAGCGACGATCCGGCTCCATGCAGGCGATGCGCTGGTTGCGAGCCTTGATCTTCGAGCACTGCTCGGTCATCTTGGCTTGCGATTCGCCAGCGCCGGAAGCGGTGATCTTCTCGGCAGGGATGCCGCCGGCAACCAGGTAGTCCTTCACGGCGTTGGCACGACGCTCGGACAGCTTCTGGTTGTAGGCTTCGGCGCCCATGGAGTCAGTGTGGCCAACGATGGCAACCGACTTCAGGTACTTGTCGCCCTTCAGTTCTGCAACCACGCCGTCCAGCGCTGCATTGCCGGAAGTGATCACGGTCTTGTCGAAGGCGAACAGGCCGGCAGCCGACAGGGTGAAGGACTTGATCTGGGAAACGACTGGAGCCGGAGCCGGAGCGGCAGGCGCTACAGCAACTGGCTTAGGAGCTTCCTTGTCGCCGCACTCAACCAGACCGTTGGCTTCCTTGTTGAAGTAGCCATCTTTCCAGCATTCGCCGTAGGCGTTGCGAGCCACGTTATCCAGAACGCCGTCAGTCGCGTAGCCGGACTTGGCAGCGAATGCACCGCTGGACAGCATCATGGCAACAACCAGAGCGCTCAGTTTGATCGATTTTTTCATAGCATTTCCTCTTTGTTGGATAAGTCTACCAGCTTCGCAAAACTGCTTATGACAAGCACAGCACGTCAAGCTTTAAGACAAACGCGAAATTCATCCGTTGCCAGATAGTTGGGGTGACTATAGGTAGTCGGTCACCCCGATGTCAACTTCAGCTCAATGGAATGCGACAAAAAAAGCAACACTAACGCAGCGTTTCAATCGAAACGCCACAGCTTCAGTTGCTAACAAGCAACAATTTAGCGCTGAGTGCGTCTTTTAAACAACGGTTCCGGCTGCAGCACCGTGGCCTGGTACTGGTCGCTGAAATCGCGCAGGCCATCCAGCGCTGCCTCGGCCGGGCGGTCGTCGCGAATCGCGAATGCAGTAAAACCGACCTGTGCCATATAAGCAAGCTGATCACGCTGCACGTCGCCAATGGCACGCAGCTCTCCCTGATAACCGTAGCGCTCGCGCAGCAATCGGGCAAGGCTATAGCCGCGACCATCGGTAAAGGCCGGGAAGTCGATGGCGATCAGCGGCAGCTGCGCCAGAACCGGCAGCAGCAGGCCCAGGTCGGCATCCGGCGCCAGCCATGGTGCAGCCTGCCCGCTGCGGGCGGCAGGATCAAGCGCCAGCCAGGCGGCCAGCGGCAGGATGACATCCTCCGCCGCGCCAAAGCTTTCCTCGTCGCTGCGGATCAGGCGCCAGGCATCTTCTGTGACCGCGTCGTTCTTAATGAGATTTTGCATAAACGCGCTCCTTGAATGGCTCCAGCCCGATACGGCGTACGGTCTCGATAAAGCGTTCGCCAGCCAGGCGCTGCTCGACGTACAGGTTCATGATCTTCTCGAATGCCAGCGGCACGTCGGCCTGGGCAAACGACGGCCCGATCACCTTGCCGATGGCGGTCTGATTACCCTGGCTGCCGCCGAGGGTGATCTGGTACCACTCTTCGCCGTTCTTGTCGACGCCAAGAATACCGATGTTGCCGATGTGATGATGGCCACAGGCGTTCATGCAGCCGGAGAAGTTGCAGTCGATATCGCCGAGGTCGAACAGGTAGTCCAAGCTGTCGAACTTCTGCTGGATCGCTTCCGCCACCGGAATGGAGCGGGCGTTGGCCAGCGAACAGAAGTCGCCGCCCGGGCAGCAGATGATGTCGGTGAGCAGGCCGACGTTCGGGGTGGCGAAGCCGTGCTGGCGTGCCAGCTGCCACACCTCGTACAGGTCGCTTTCCTTTACGTCCGGCAGGATCAGGTTCTGTTCGTGTGCCACGCGCAGCTCGCCGAAGCCGAAACGGTCGGCCCAGTCGGCGGCGGCGTCCATCTGCTCGGCCGTGATGTCGCCCGGCGGCACGCCGGTTTTCTTCAGCGACAGCACCACCGAACGGTAACCGCCCTGCTTGTGGCTGCGGGTATTGCGCGCCACCCACTTGGCGAATGCCGCATCGCTGGCCAGCGGACCGGTGAAGCTATCAGGGTTGGCCGCCAGCGGCTCGTAGGCCGGGTCGGTAAAGAAGCTGGCGTAGTGCGCCACGTCCTCGTCGCGCAGCGTCGCCGGGCCGTCCTTCAGGTGCGCCCACTCGTCTTCCACCTTGGCGGCGAAGGCTTCCGGCGTCAGCGCCTGCACCAGGATCTTGATGCGCGCCTTGTACTTGTTGTCACGACGACCGAAGCGGTTGTACACGCGCAGTACGGCGTCGAGGTAGGTCAACAGGTGGCGCGTCGGCAGGAACTCGCGGATGGTCTTGCCCACCAGCGGAGTGCGGCCGAGGCCGCCACCGACGATGACCTTGAAGCCGACTTCACCCGCGTCGTTCTTCACCACGTGCAGGCCGATGTCGTGCACCTGGGTGGCGGCACGGTCGTCGGCGCTGCCGGAAACGGCGATCTTGAACTTGCGCGGCAGGTAGGCGAACTCCGGGTGCAGTGTGCTCCACTGGCGGATGATCTCGCAGTAGGCGCGGCCGTCGATCAGCTCGTCGGCGGCGACACCGGCAAACGCGTCGGTGGTGGTGTTGCGCACACAGTTGCCGGAAGTCTGGATCGCGTGCATCTCGACCTCGGCCAGCTCGGCGAGGATGTCGGGCACCCGCTCCAGTGCCGGCCAGTTGAACTGGATGTTCTGGCGCGTGGTCAGGTGGGCGTAGCCGCGATCATAGGTACGGGCGATGTGGGACAGCTTGCGCAGCTGGGTGCTGGACAGGTGGCCATAGGGAATGGCAACGCGCAGCATCGGCGCGTGGCGTTGCACATAGAGGCCATTCATCAGCCGCAGCGGGCGGAATTCGTCTTCCGACAGCTCGCCGGCCAAGTAGCGGCGGGTCTGGTCGCGGAACTGCTCGACGCGCTCGCGCACCAGGCGGTGATCCACTTCATCGTACTTGTACATGCTTCTGTTTCCTCAAACGGTATGGGCCGCAGTGCTTGCGGCCAACCTTGTCAGGCATTCGGGCGTTTCAGCGGACTGGCCTTCACGTGCAGGCCACATTCCTTGGATTCCGGGTTTTCCCACCACCAGCGACCGGCACGGACGTCCTCGCCGACGGAAATCGGCCGGGTACAGGGCGCACAGCCGATGGACGGCACATGCTTGTCGTGCAGGCTGTTGTAGGGCACGTCGTTGGCGCGGATGTATTCCCACACCTCTTTTTCGGTCCACTCGATTAGCGGGTTGAACTTCATCAGGCCGTTGTCGGCGTCGAACTCGCGATCGGTAAGATCCTGCCGCGTTGGCGACTGCTCGCGGCGCAGGCCGGTGATCCACGCCGACAGGCCGTTCAGCGCGCGCTTCAGCGGCTCGATCTTGCGGATATGGCAACAGGACTTGCGCAGCTCGACACTGTTATAAAAAGCGTTGATGCCGTTCTGGTTGACGTAGGCTTCCAGCGCCGTCGCATCCGGATAGTAAACACGGATCGGGTGGCTGGGGTAGCGCTCGCCGACCTGCTGCATCAGGGTGTAGGTTTCCACCGGCAGGCGCCCGGTATCGAGGCTGAAAATGCCGATCGGCAGGTTACGGCTGGCGATCAGGTGCATCAGCACCATGTCTTCGGCGCCAAAGCTGTTGGCCAGCGCAACGGGCGCGTGGTCGCGGGCGATGGTATCGAGCAGGGCTTCGGTATGCGCTAGCTTGTCGGCAAGGCTCATCGTGGGGCCTCCAGTGGGCGTTCGGTGTGAAGTCTGCCATGGTAGCGAAAGCCTTTAAAGCCGAAAAGAATATTGTGTTAGTATTTAATTACTTTAGGTTTTAAGGAGCGCACGATGAAACTCCAGCAGTTACGCTACCTGGTCGAAGTGGCCAAGCAGGGCCTGAACGTGTCCGAAGCGGCGGAAAAGCTGCACACCTCGCAGCCTGGCATCTCCAAACAGATCCGCCTGCTGGAGGACGAACTCGGCATCCAGGTGTTCATCCGCAACGGCAAGCGCGTGGTCGCGGTGTCGGAGCCGGGCAAGGAAGTGCTGCGCATCTCGGAGCGCATCTTGCGCGAGGCACAGAACCTCAAGCGTGTCGGCGACGAGTTCTCCAAGGAGGCCGAAGGCGCACTCACCATCGCCACCACCCACACCCAGGCCCGCTACGCGCTGCCCAAGGTGATCGCCGAATTCGTGCAGCGTTACCCCAAGGTGCGGCTGTCGATCAAGCAAGGCAGCCCGACGCAGATCTGCGACATGGTGGTGTCCGGCGAGGCCGACCTCGCCATCGCCACCGAGGGCATCTCGCTGTACAAGGAACTGGCGATGCTGCCCTGCTACGAGTGGAACCGCAGCATCGTGGCGCCGGACGGCCACCCGCTGCTGGCACTGCAGCGACCGCTGACGCTGGACGACATCGTCGCCCACCCGATCATCACCTACGACTTCGCTTTTGCCGGCCGCTCCAAGATCAACCAGGCCTTCACCAGCATCGGCAAGACGCCGAACGTGGTGCTGACCGCGATCGACACCGACGTGATCAAGACCTACGTCAAGCTCGGCCTCGGCATCGGCATCATCGCCAGCATGGCTTTCGAGGCGGAACGCGACATCGGGCTGCAGGCGCGCGACGCCGGCCACCTGTTCGACGCCTCGGTGACCAAGATCGGCATCCGCAAGGACGCCTACCTGCGCGGCTACGCCTACACCTTCATCGAGCTGTTCGCGCCGCACCTGCACCGCAAGGAAGTGGACGCCGCGCTGCACCACGGCGACGACGAGGAATAAGCCGCCCCCTCCAAAGGTTGGCCGCAAAGAAAAAGGCACCCGGACGGGTGCCTTTTTTGCTGGCCGCCGTGGCGGCGAGGCTGGCGCTTACTGCGTGTCGCGGATCAGCTTGGCGAGGCGGGCGACGCCTTCCTCGATGCGATCCGGCGTGGCGTGGCTGAAGTTCAGGCGCAGGCGGCCGATGCCGTCGGCCTGGTTGGCGTAGAACGGCTCGCCGGGCATGAACGCCACGTTGTGCTCGCCCAGCGCCACCTTCAGCAGCTCGCGGGTGTCGCGCGTGGTTTTCAGCTTCAGCCAGAAGAACAGGCCACCCTGCGGCACCTGCCAGTCGGCCAGATCGGCAAAGTGCTTTTCCAGCGCGGTCTGCATTGCGTCGCGGCCAACCTTGTACTTGGCCTGCAAGCCGGCCAGGTGTGCCGGATAGTTGCCGCTCTTCAGCCATTCGCTGATGAACCACTGGCCCAGACGGTTGGAGTGCAGGTCCACCGCCTGCTTCAGCTTCAGCAGGTAGGGCATCAGGTCCGGCGAGGCGATCAGGTAGCCGATGCGCAGGCCCGGTGCCAGCGTCTTGGAGAAGGAGCCGCAGTAGATCCACGACGCCGACTTCAGGTGGGTAACCAGCGGGGCCGGCGCGTCGCCGTCGTAGGACAGCGCGCGGTACGGGTCGTCCTCGATCAGCACGGTGCCGGCGGCATCGATGACCTCGGCCAGCGCCTTGCGCGTGTCCGGGGTGTAACAGGCGCCGGACGGGTTCTGGAAGGTCGGGATCAGGTAGGCAAGGCGCGCCTTGCTGCTGTCCAGCGCCGCGGCCAGCGTGGCCGCCGGCAGCTGGCCGTCCACCTGCTGCACGGTGGTGATGTCGGCACCGAACAGCTTGAATACCTGCAGCGCCGCGAGATAGGTCGGGCCTTCGGTGATGACCGGTGTACCCGGATCGATGAACAGCTTGGCGGCGAGGTCCAGCGCCTGCTGCGAGCCGGACAGCACCAGCACCTGCGACGGGTCGCACGGCAGGCCGATACGGGCCGCTTCACGGGCGATCTGCTCGCGCAGTTCCGGTTCGCCTTCGCTGGTGCCGTACTGCGCCAGTGCTGGCGGTACGCCCTTGAAATCCAGTGCCGGCAGGCAATCGGCGGCCGGCAGGCCACCGGCAAACGAGATCACTTCCGGACGTTGTGCCGCAGCCAGGATCTCGCGGATCAGGGAACCGGACAGGCGTTCGACGCGCTCTGAAAACATGGTACTCTCCTCTGGAAGACAGGTTTTTATTAGTCAAATTGTTTGACCAACTTAACGCTTAATGACCTTTACGTCAACCATGATTTCCTTGCCAGATTCCTTTGTTTTGCGCGACGCCATGAAGGCGTTTTTTCATGCCTACCAGGCCTTTACCGACAAGCCGGATGAAATGCTGGCGCGGCGCGGCCTGGCGCGGGTGCACCACCGCATCCTGTTCTTCGTGGCACTGTATCCCGCGCTGTCGATCAAGGATCTGCTGGCCTGTCTCGACGTCACCAAGCAGGCGATCAACATCCCGCTGCGGCAGCTGATCGAGATGGGGCTGATCGCCACCGACACCGCCAGCCACGACAAACGGGTGAAGGAGCTGCGCCTGACCGAGGAAGGCCGCAAGCTGGAAGAGGCGCTGCACCGCGAACAGGCGCGCCTGCTGATGCAGGCATTCGCCGAGGCCGGCCAGGACGCCACCGAAGGCTGGCTCAAGGTCAACCAGGCGATGAGCCTGCTCAGCAAGTCCGATATCCCGCGCATCTGACACACGCTGCGGCCAACCTTGGCCGCAACGCTCCCCTCCCCGACGCTCAGGCTATGCGCTCGTAGCGCACCTCCAGAATCTCGATCTCCTCCTCGCCGTCCGGCCCGCGGAAGAACACCGTGTCGCCCTCGCGCGCCTTGATCAGCGTGCGCGCGATCGGCGAGATCCAGCTGATGTGGCCGCGTGCGAGGTCGATCTCGTCGACGCCGACGATGCGCAGCAGCTGCTCCTTGCCGTCACCGCGCTGGATCAGCACCGTGGCCGAGAAGAATACCTGGTCGGTGGCCTCGCGCAGCTCCGGATCGACCACCTCGGCGATCTCCAGCCGCTTGGTGAGGAAGCGGATGCGGCGGTCGATCTCGCGCAGGCGGCGTTTGCCGTACAGGTAGTCGCCGTTTTCCGAGCGGTCGCCGTTGCTGGCCGCCCAGTTCACCACCTGCGTCATGTGCGGGCGCTCGTGCTTCACCAACTGGTTCAGCTCCTCGCGCAGGCGGTGCCAGCCCGCCGGCGTGATGTAGTTCTTGCTCGCGGCCGGCAGCCGCTGTTCCGCCGGCAGCTCGTCGTCGTGCTCGTCGTCCTGCTCGCGGGTAAAGGCTTTGCTCATAGATGGACATCCCGGAATGAAAAAACGCCCCCGGCCGGAGCGGGAGGCGTTGATGGTCGGCAACGGGTTTAGCGTGCGTCGCCGCCGCGTACCTTGATCTGGCCGGTGGAGGTCAGCCCGGCCCACTTCATCACCGCGGCCACTTCGGCCTCGTTCAGCTCGTAATACTGACCGCGCTTGAGGCGCGGAGGCAAGCCGATATTGCCGAAACGGACGCGGATCAGGCGGCTGACGGTAATGCCGAAGTGCTCGAACATGCGGCGCACTTCGCGGTTGCGGCCTTCGCGGATCACCACCTTGTACCAGCGGTTGGCGCCCTCGTCGGCGCCGCCCTGCTCGCTGATGCGCTGGAAGTGGGCGGTGCCGTCTTCCAGTTCGATGCCGGCGGTCATTTCCTTCATCTGCTCGCGGGTCAGCTCGCCCAGCACGCGCACCGCGTACTCGCGGTCGAACTCGAAGCTCGGGTGCATCATGCGGTTGGCCAGCTCGCCGCTGGTGGTCACCAGCAACAGGCCGGAGGTGTTGACGTCGAGACGGCCGATCGCCACCCAGCGGCTGGACTTGGCCTGCGGCAGGCGGTCAAACACGGTGATGCGGCCACCCGGGTCGTCACGCGACACGATCTCGCCTTCCTGCTTGTGGTACATGATCACGCGCGGCAGGCGGTCGGCCCACTTCAGCTTGATCGGGTTGCCCTTGGCGGTCACGCGGTCCTGCGGGCCGACCTTGTCGCCCAGCTCCGCCTTCTTGCCGTTGACGGTGATGAAACCGGCCTCGATCCACTCTTCCATCTCGCGACGCGAGCCGACGCCGGAGGCGGCCAGCGCCTTCTGTAGACGTACCGGTTCGATATTGCTGTAGTCGACGCGGGTTTCGCGCAGGCGGGCGGAGCGCTCGGCGATTTCCTGCTTCGGCGCGCGCAGCGCCAGTTTCTTGGCGCGCGGTACCTTTACCGCCGGCGCCTCGCGGCGCGCCTTGCCGAACTCGTTGCTGCCGCGGCCGTCCGGCGACGGTGCGCCGCCCGGAACCGCGAAATTCTTGTTGCCGAACTGACGCTCGTGCTTGAACGCGGCTTCGCCACGGCCGGCATTGCGGCGGTCGTCCTGGTGGAAAGCCTGGCCATCGCGGCGGGTGGCCGGACGGGTATCCGGATCCAGCGGCTTGCCGTCACGGCGGCTGGTAGCGGGAGCGTCGCGGCGGCTCTGCGCGGCCGGGGCCACGGTGCGGGCATCGGCAGGATAGGTGCTGCCGTCGCGGCGGGTTTTCATCACGGTTTTCGGCAGCGGCTTGCCGCTTGGTGCCGTAGCAGGCGTGCTGCGCGGGTTGAAGCTGGCCGGGGCCTTGGGCTGCAGCGGTTTGCCGCCGAAAGCCGGGCGATCGCTGGACGGGTTGCGGGATTGGCCGGATTCCTGGCCACGGACGCGGGCGACGGGTTGGCGCGCGTGATTGCGTTGTCCTTTAGACATCATGATTCCTGTTCAGTATTTTGGGGCGCCTCATCAGCGAGGGGCACTTCACCGTCCTCGTCCACGTTGGCCGCAAGCTGTTCCGGCAACACCAGCGTGCCCAGCTCCGCCAGCGGCGGCAGGTCACGCAGGGTGTTGAAACCCAGATCATCGAGAAACTTGTGGGTGCTGGCATACAAGCCAGGACGGCCGGGCACGTCTTTATGCCCGATCACTTCGATCCAGCCCCGCTCCAGCAGGGTCTGCATCACACTGGTCGACACCGATACGCCGCGGATGGATTCGATATCCCCGCGGGTAACCGGCTGTTTATAGGCAATGATGGCCAGTGTTTCCATCACGGCACGCGAATAACGCGGCGGTTTTTCCGGCGTCAGTCGCGCAAGGTAGGGGGTGAACTCGGCGCGCGCCCGAAAGCGCCAGCCGGAGGCGAGCTTGACCAGCTCCACGCCCCTGCCCTTCCAGTTCTGCCGGATCTCGTCGAGGATGTCATTGATCAGCGCCGCCTTCACGTCTTCGGTGAACAGCTTTTTCAGCTGGCCGACGGTAAGTGGCTCCTGCGCCGTCAACAGCGCGGTTTCCAGCACGATCTTGAGGTAATTAAGGTCGGTAATGGTCGACATGACAGCCCCGGAACAACGGGCACATACAGAACGGAAGGTGCGGATTTTACACGATTTTTTGCCCGCGAGCGGAATAAATCATGAGCGCGGCGCCAGCATGATCACCGCCATGCCGGCCAGGCACAGCCCGACCCCGGCCACATCCCACAAGCTTGGCCGCACGCCATCCACCATCCACAACCACACCAGCGCCACGCTGACATACACCCCGCCATAGGCGGCGTAGATCCGCCCCGACGCATCCGGATGCAGGGTCAGCAGCCAGGCGAACAGCGCGAGACTGGCCGCCGCCGGCAGCAGCAGCCACGGCGAGCCATTCTTTTTCAGCCACAGCCACGGCAGATAACAGCCGACGATCTCTGATACCGCAGTGACGACAAACAATAAAAAAGTATTGACCATATTAGATTAATGACATAAAAATAACAAAATCATAGGCAAATAGAGAACATCCATGAGCAAACCCAAAATTGGAGCTAGACAATTCGCACAACTATCCATGCTCACAGGCCAACAGAAGGCTCAGAAAGCAGTGGACCTATTAAATATGGCCGAATATAGCCCTGCGAAGGATCATTATAAAAAAGCGCGAGAAGCCATTAAAGAAATTCACAAAAATTCTTTTGCCTCTAACCTTCCACTAGAAAATGCAGCGAAGTCTGTTCATCCCAAAAAAATTAACACACATGTCGCTGTGCTCGGGGGATGGAACAAGTGGATTAAGAAACAAAAAGACATCAAAAGCGCACCAACAATCAGTGACACATTACCACTTGAAACTTTTGATCTACACGCGAACCCAGAGATTGCCATCACTGATGGCGAAGGAAAAACCAGACAGATCAAGCTTTATTTACAACAAGCTCAGCTAAAAAAAGAAACAGCCAGCATGTGCATACACTTAATGAAGAAAATTCTAGGAGAAGAAAAAGAAATCACTGTTCTTGACGTCATGCGCGGCAAGGAATTTTTCTTCACAGGAAACAAAAGATTTTACGAAATTGCACTAAATGCTGAGATAAGATACTTGGAATCTATCAGCAAAGCCTAAAAGTCACACCACCGCCAACCGCACATAGATAGGCTGGTACGGCTCGTCCTGACTGACCCGGACCATGCCCTCTTTCACCAGCTCCAGCACGGCGATGAAGTTGACCACCAGGTGGGCGACGCCCTTGCCGATGTCGAACAGCTCCTCGAAGGCGACGTAATCGCGGCCGTCAAGGTAGCGCACGATCCAGCTCATCTGCTCGCGTACCGACAGCTCGTCCTGTTTCACCTTGTGGTGGCGGTTATGCTTGGCACGCGACAGGATGGACAGCCACGCCTGGCGCAGGTCCAGCGCGCTGACGTCCGGCAGCCGCTGTTCCGCCGACTGCTCCACCAGCACCGCCAGCCAGGCGAAGTCGCGGTCGGCTTGCGGCAGCTTGTCCAGCGCCAGCGCCGCCAGTTTCATCTGCTCGTACTCCAGCAGCCGGCGCACCAGCTCGGCACGCGGGTCGTCCGGGTCGTCCTCGCCTTCCACCGGCGGGCGCGGCAGCAGCAGGCGCGACTTGATCTCGATCAGCAGCGCCGCCATCAGCAAGTATTCCGCCGCCAGCTCGAACTGGCCGGCCTTCATCACCTCGACGTAGCTCATGTACTGCGCGGTGACCTCGGCCAGCGGGATGTTGAGCACGTCGAGGTTCTGCTTGCGGATCAGGTACAGCAGCAGGTCGAGCGGGCCTTCGAAGCTGTCCAGGATCACCTGCAGTGCGTCGGGCGGGATGAACAGGTCCTGCGGGATTTCCAGTACCGGCTGGCCGAACACGTGCGCGATCGGCAGCGCCGGCGGCAGTTCGGGCGCGGAAAGCTGGAAGTCGGCAAGCGGTTCGGTCATGGTCGGGGGAAACGGGTGGGCGGCAAGGGGGGCATTGTACGGCCAGCGGTGCGCGAGCGGAACAAGGTTGGCCGCAGGGTTCAGGCCGGCGCCTGCCACAGCAGTTCGAGGAAATCGGTGCCGGCGTGACCGACGCGGTAGCCGAGGGCGGCATAGAACGCGCGCACGCGACGGTCGTGGCGCAGGCAGCTCAGCCGTACCTGCTCGCCGGGTCGGCACAGCGCCTGCACCAGCCTCATCGCGCGGCGGCCGCTGCCGCTGCGCTGCTGTGCCGGCGGCACCACCAGCAGATCGACGATCAGGCCGGCATCGTCGCGGCGCAGGCTGAGCAGCGCGCGCCTGGCGCCGCCCTCCTCAAACCAGAACAGCGACGCCGCCTGCTGGCTGGCGGCGAAGCGCTGCCGTTGCAGCGCCTCGTCCCAGTGCGCGATGCGGCTGAGGCCGGCCATCATCGCGTCGCGGTACAGAGCGTAGGCGGCCTGCTGCTCGCTAGCCAGCAGCGGCTGCAGCGCGCCGCCGTGAGTCACTGCGCGGCGGCCTGCATGTGCTGTTCCGCTTCCATGCGCATCTTCTTGCGGATTTCCGCCTCGCGGAAACGCTTCTTGTGGGTATCGCTGTCCAGCGACAGCGCCGGCACCGGCATCGCCTTGCCGTTGTCGAACGCCACCATGGTGAAGTAGCAGCTGTTGGTGTGGCGCACGCTGCGCTTCTGGATGTCTTCGGCGATCACCTTGATGCCGACCTCCATCGAGGTGCGGCCAACGTGGTTGACGCTGGCGAGGAAGGTCACCATCTCGCCGACGTGGATAGGCTGCTTGAACAGCACCTGGTCCACCGACAGCGTGACCACGTAGCAGCCGGCGTAGCGGCTGGCGCAGGCGTAGGCGACCTGGTCCAGCAGTTTCAGCAGCACGCCGCCGTGCACGTTGCCGGAAAAATTGGCCATGTCCGGCGTCATCAGCACCGACATGGTGAGTTCGCGCTGGTTTACAGTGTGTTCTAGCATTGCTTCCTATCCTTTATGCATTTTGTGGGCACGGCAGCGTACAATCGTTGCCCGCCCTATTGTTTGTGCTTGCCATCATGTCATCCCTGTCCCGATTGTTCCAGTACGCGCGGCGCTATCGCCGTGACGTGTACCTGGCCAGCAGTTTTTCCGTGGTCAACAAGTTCTTCGACATCCTGCCCGAGGTGCTGATCGGCGTGGCGGTGGACGTGGTGGTCAACCGCGACGCGTCCTTCCTGGCGGCACTGGGCGTGACCGACGCCTTCAGCCAGCTGCTGTGGCTGGGCTTGCTGACGGTGCTGATCTGGGGCGGCGAGTCGCTGTTCGAGTACCTGTACCAGCTGCGCTGGCGCAATCTGGCGCAGAACCTGCAGCACGAGCTGCGGCTGGATGCCTACCAGCACGTGCAGAAGCTGCCGCTGTCCTACTTCGAGGACAAGAGCACCGGCAAGCTGATGTCGGTGCTCAACGACGACATCAACCAGCTGGAGCGCTTCCTCAACGGCGGCGCCAACAGCATCATCCAGGTGCTGTGCTCGACGGTGATGGTCAGCGCGGTGTTCTTCTACCTGGCGCCGACGCTGGCGATGATCGCGCTGGCGCCGATCCCGCTGATCCTGTACGGCACCTTCTGGTTCCAGAAGCGCATCGCGCCGCGCTACGCCGCGGTGCGCGAGGCGGCGGCGGTGATCAGCGGCCGGCTGAACAACAACCTGCTCGGCGTCGCCACCATCAAGGCGTTCACCGCCGAGGCGTTCGAGGCGGCGCACATCCGCGACGCCAGCGAGCACTACCGCGCCACCAACGCCGCCGCCATCCGCCTGTCGTCGGCCATCATCCCGGTGATCCGCATGGCCATCCTGTCCGGCTTCGTGGTGACGCTGGTGTACGGTGGCCACCTGGCGCTCACCGGCGCCATCGGCGTCGGCAGCTATTCGGTGCTGGTGTTCCTGACCCAGCGCCTGCTGTGGCCGCTGACCGGCCTCGCCGACATCGCCGACCTGTACCAGCGCTCGATGACCGCCGTCGACCGCGTGCTGGACATCCTGCAGGCGCCGCTGTCCATCGACTACCACGGCAAGCCCCTGCCGCACGACAGCGTCAGCGGCCAGCTGAGCTTCAGCCACCTGACCTTCGGCTACGGCGACCTCACCGTGCTGCACGACATCTCGCTGACCATCCCGCCGGGGCGCACGGTAGCCTTTGTCGGTGCCACCGGCTCCGGCAAGAGCACGCTGGTCAAGCTGCTGCTGCGCTTCTACGACGCGCAGCACGGCGAGATCCGCCTCGACGGCCAGGACATCCGCCAGCTGGCGCTGACCGACCTGCGCCGCGCCATCGGCTATGTCAGCCAGGACGTGTTCCTCACCGACGGCAGCGTGGCGCAGAACATCGCCTACGGCATGCCCGAAGTTGGCCGCGACGCCATCGTCGCCGCCGCACGCGCGGCCGAGGCGCACGAGTTCATCGAACGCCTGCCGCAGGGCTACGACACACCGATCGGCGAGCGCGGCCAGAAGCTGTCCGGCGGCCAGCGCCAGCGGCTGGCACTGGCGCGAGCGATCCTGAAAGACCCGAAGATCCTGATCCTCGACGAGGCCACCAGCGCGGTGGACAACGAGACCGAGGCCGCCATCCAGCGCTCGCTGGACGTGGTGTCGCGCGGCCGCACCACGGTGGTGATCGCGCACCGGCTGTCCACCGTGCGCCACGCGCACTGCATCCACGTGATGGAGCACGGCCGCCTGATCGAGTCCGGCACCCACGACACGCTGTTGGCGCAGGACGGCAGCTACGCCGCGCTGTGGCGGCTGCAGACCGGCGAGCGCAGCGCCGAGCTCGCCTAGCCACCAAGCTTTGATGGAACGGCCCTTGCCATGAAAACAGCCCGGCGTTTGCCGGGCTGTTTGCCTGATGCTGCCGGCGCTTGCGGCCAACGTTGGCCGCAAGCGGCTAGCACCAGCGCCGCACGCGGCGGCAATAGGCGGCATAGTCCTCGCCGAACAGCGCCAGCAGGGCGCGCTCCTCCGGCGCGATCTGGAAGCGGTTCAGCCACAGCACGAACAGCAGCGGCCCCTGCAGCGCCGGCCACTGCTGCAGCCACCAGGCCCAGGCCAGCAGCAGGCACAGCATGCCCAGATACATCGGATTGCGGCTGAGGCGGTAGAAGCCGCTGACCACCAGCACGCTGCTGCGCTGCGGCGTCAGCGGATTGACGGTGGTATGCCGGCGCACGAAGGCCAGCACCGCGCTGCCTTCCAGCAGCACGGCCAGCGCCAGCAGCAGCCATAGCGGCCACTGCACCGCCGACTCCGGCGGCCAGCCGCCGCGCCACCACGCCAGCGCCGCCATCAGCGCGGCACACGTCAGCCCGACCAGCGGCGGTGGGATACGGCACTCCAGCCAGCGCATCATGTTGTCTCCTTTCCCTGTTCATCCCCCAGCCGCACCCGCGCCAGGCGCAGGCCGTTGCCGATCACCAGCAGGCTGGCGCCGACGTCGGCGAACACCGCCATCCACAACGTGGCGACCCCGGCCAGCGCCAGCACGAAGAACAGCAGCTTGATCGCCAGCGCGATCGCGATATTGGCGCGCAGCACCGCCATGCTGCGCCGCGCGTGGGCGAACAGCAAGGGCAGCCGGTCGAGGCGGTCGTCCATCAGCGCCACCTGCGCCGTCTCCAGCGCGGTGTCCGAGCCGGCCGCGCCCATCGCGATGCCCAGCTCCGCCTGCGCCAGCGCCGGTGCGTCGTTGACGCCGTCGCCGACCATCGCCACCGCGCCGTGGCGCTGCGCCGCGGCCAAGCTTTGCAACTTGTCGTCCGGCAGCAGCCCGCCGTGCGCCTCATCCAGCTTCAACTCGGCGGCGACGCGGCGCACCACCGCCGGCTGGTCGCCGGACAGCATCAGCACGCGCAAGCCCTGCGCCTGCAGCGCGGCGATGCTGTGCTCCGCCTGCGGCCTCAGCGTGTCGTTGACGTGCAGCAGCGCCAGCAACTCGCCGTCCAGCAGCAACAGCAGATAGCCCTCACCCTGTTCCTCCAGCGGCGCCAGCAGCGCGTCCAGCCGCGCCGCCGCCACGCCCTGCGCCAGCGCCAGGCGGCGGTTGCCCAGCGCCAGTTGCCGGCCACCGATGCTGCCCAGCATGCCCTGCCCCGGCCGCTCCGTCACCGCGCCGTGCAGCGCGGCGGCCGCAACGTTGGCCGCCGCCGCGCGCCGGCACACCGCGCGCGCCAGCGGATGGGTGGAGTGCTGCTCCAGCGCCGCCGCCAGCGCCAGCACCGTCGCCTCGTCGTGGCCGTCGGCCAGCGGCTCGACGCGCGTCACCGCCACCGTGCCGCTGGTGAGGGTGCCGGTCTTGTCCAGCGCCACGGTGCGCACGCGCGCGGCGGCTTCCAGCGCGGCGCCGCCCTTGATCAGCATGCCGTGGCGCGCGCCGGCGGCCAGGGCCGACACCAGCGTCACCGGGGTGGCGATCACCAGCGCGCAGGGGCAGGCGATCACCAGCAGCACCAGCGCCTGGTACAGCGCCGCCTGCCAGCCCATCAGCCCCAACATCGGCAGCGCCACCGCCAGCAGCACGGCCAGCGCCACCACCAGCGGCGTATAGCGCGCGGCGAAGCGGTCGATGAAGCGCTGCGTCGGCGCCTTGCCGGCCTGCGCCTCGCGCACGCTGCGGATGATGCGCGCCAGCACGCTGCCGTCGGCCGGCGCGGTGACGCGCAGCTGCACCAGCGCGCCGCCGTTGATGGTGCCGGCGTACACCGCATCGCCCGGCCCCTTGTCCAGCGGCAGGCTCTCGCCGGTGATCGGCGCCTCGTCGAACTGGCTGTGGCCGGCGATGATCTCGCCGTCCAGCGGCACCCGCTCGCCGGGGCGCACGCGCACGGTGCGGCCAACCTTGACCTCGGCCACCGCCACTTCCTGCCAGCCGTCGCCGTGCTGCACCCAGGCGGTTTCCGGACGCAGCGCCATCAGCGCCTTCACCGCGTCGCCGGCGCGCGCCAGCGCCCGCGCCTCCAGCTTTTCCGACAGGGCGAACAGGAACAGCACCATCGCCGCTTCCGGCCACTGCCCGAGCAGCATCGCGCCGAGCACCGCCACGCTCATCAGGAAATAGATGTTCAGCGTCGCCGTCTTCAACGCGAACCAGCCCTTGCGCGCGGTGCTTCGCCCGGCCAGCAGCATCGCCGGCACGGCGCAGGCCACCACCGGCACACTGGCGTCGCCGGCGCCGCCGAAGGCCAGCGCCTCGGCCAGCACCGCGAGGGCACCGGCCAGCCACAGCTGCCAGCCAGCCTGGCCGTGTGTGGTGGCGACGGCTGGGGCGGCACTCGCGTGCAGCGTGGCGGGCATGCCGATCGCGGACAGCGCGACCAGCACCTCGGTCTCGGCCACGCCGTCGTGGTACAACGTCACCGTGCGCTCGATGTAGTTGAAGGACAGGTCGTTGACGCCGGCCAGCGGGCGCAAAACCTTGGCGATCAGCTGGCCCTCGGTCGGGCAGTCCATCGCCGGAATCGCCAGTTGCAGGCGGGTACCGGCGGCGTTGGCCGGTGGCGAAGTCTCGTCATGGGCGTGAGCGGCGTGATCGTGGGCCGCATGGTCGTGACCCGCATGGTCGTGACCGGCGTGCTCCGACGTAGCGCAGCTGGCGTGTTGATGCTTGCAACAAGAGGACATGGTGGGCTCCCGCAGATTTCATTCGTGTATTGCACACCCTGTAGCTACTATAGGGTCAAGCGGCAATTCATGAGACGGGAGCAGGCTGATGCAAATCGGGGAACTGGCCAGACAGACTGGCTGCGAGGTGGAAACCATACGCTACTACGAGCGCGAGGGGCTGCTGCCGGCGCCGGCGCGCAGCGCCAGCGGTTATCGCAGCTACGAACCGCAGCACGTCGAGCAGCTCAACTTCATCCGCCACTGCCGCTCGCTGGGCATGTCGCTGGCCGACATCCGCCAGCTGGCCGACTACCACCGGCATCCGGCACCGGAGCCGTGCGACCGCGTCAATGCGCTGATCGACGACCAGATCCGCCGCGTGCACAGCCAGATCGAAACCCTGCAGCAACTGGAGCGGCAGTTGCAGGCCCTGCGCGACCGTTGCCACAGCCCGCACACGCTGGCCGATTGCGGCATCCTAAAAACGCTGGAAGATGCCTCCAGCGGCGAGCCCTGCGTCTGCCATCCGACGGCGACGGACAAAAAAATAGCCGGCTAGATAGCCGGCCTAACAACGCTCGTAAGGGGAATCCAAGGAATACACCTCGTACCTCATCCCCGGTGGTACGAGGCATCAGTCAATTCTGATTCAGCACTCGGCTGATGCCTTCAACGGTATCGCTACCGCTGTCACAACCTGCCACTGGCGGCGCGAGTCGGGAGGAGAATCCGTTCTGCAGCCTGGGTGCCAGTGCCGGTTGTCGTTACGAGCCACAACACAACACAGAGAGTGAGTGCAGTATAAGCAGGCGCCAGCCATTCCGGAAATGAATTAAAATTATCAAAATCATTCCACGGCGGAATCATTTAGCGCCGGGCAAAAAAAGAGCCGGCTAAGTAGCCGGCCTAACAACGCTCGTAAGGGGAATCCAAGGAATAAACCTCGTACACAATCCCCGGATGTACGAGGCATCAGTTAATTCTGATTCAGCACTCGGCTGATGCCTTTCAGCAGCATCGCTACCACTGATTACAACCTGCCACTGGCGGCGCGAGTCGGGAGGAGAATCCGTTCTGCAGCCTGGGTGCCAGTGCCGGTTGTCGTTACGAGCCACAACACAACACAGAGAGTGAGTGCAGTATAAGCAGGCGCTAGCCATTCCGGAAATGAATTAAAATTATCAAAATCATTCCACAGTGGAATCATCTAGCGCCGGGCAAAAAAAGAGCCGGCTAAGTAGCCGGCCTAACATGCTCGTAAGGGGAATCCAAGGAATAAACCTCGTACACAATCCCCGGATGTACGAGGCATCAGTCAATTCTGATTCAGCACTCGGCTGATGCCTTCAACGGTATCGCTACCGCTGTCACAACCTGTCACTGGCGGCGCGAGTCGGGAGGAGAATCCGTTCTGCAGCCTGGGTGCCAGTGCCGATTGTCGTTACGAGCCACAACACAACACAGAGAGTGATTGCAGTATAGGTAGCTGCCGTCCATTCTGGAAATGAATTAAAATTATAAAATCAATTCCATTAAAGAATAGTCAAGATGGACATCAAGGCGCTGCGTTACTTTACCGAGCTGGTACGCCAGCAGAACTTCACCCGCGCCGCCGAGGCGCTGTTTGTCACCCAGCCCACCATCAGCAAGATGGTGAAACAGCTGGAGGACGAGATCGGCAGCCCTCTGCTGATCCGCGAGGGCAAGAGCTTCCACCTCACCGATGCCGGCCGCGTGGTGTACCAGCGTGGCCAGGACGTGCTGGCGGCGCAGATGCGCCTCAACAGCCAGCTGGCGGAGCTGGCGGAGCTGGCGCGCGGCGAGCTGGTGGTCGGCCTGCCGCCGATGACCGGCGGCGCCTTCTTCGCGCCGGTGGTCGGTGCCTTCCGCGACCGCTACCCCAATGTCGAGCTGAAGATGGTGGAAGACGGCGCCCGCGCCATCGAAAGCAGCGTGCGCAACGGCCTGCTGGAAATCGGCGCCGCGGTACTACCGGTGGACAACAGCGTGTTCGAAAGCCTGAGCCTGGTGCGCGACCGGCTGTGCCTGATCGCACCCACCGGCAGCCCGTGGCACGGCTTGGACAGCGTCACCCTGCTCGACATCGCCGACCGGCCGCTGGTGTTCTACCCGGAGGACTTCTCGCTCAGCGCGCGCATCACCGACGCCTTCCGCCTGCTCGGCAAGAGCGTGCACATCGCCGGGCGCAGCGCGCACTGGGACTTCATCGCCGCGATGGTGGAGGCGCGGCTCGGCATCGCGCTGCTGCCGGAGGTGGTGGCGCGCCACCTGGAGCCGCATCGCTTCGACGTGGTGCCGGTCGACGAGGAGCGCATCGTGTGGCACATCGGCCTGATCTGGAAGAAGGACAGCTACCTGTCGCACGCCGCCCGCGCCTGGATCACGCTGACCCGCGAAATCCTGCTGCCGGGACACTGAGCCGCACGCGACAGCAGACGCGGAGCGACACAAGGTTGGCCGCAAACCTTGCGGCCAACCTTGCTGCCACATAATGAAAAACGCCACCGCGAACGGTGGCGTTGTGCTGTGATCAGGCAGTCTTGCGACTTAGATCATGCCCTTGCTTTTCAGCAGTTCGAACATGGTCTTGCCGATCTCGGCCGGGCTGCGAGTGTAGGCGATGCCAGCCTGCTCGAAAGCCTTGAACTTCTCTTCGGCAGTACCCTTGCCACCGGAGATGATGGCGCCAGCGTGGCCCATGCGCTTGCCCTTAGGCGCAGTCACACCGGCGATATAGCCAACTACCGGCTTGGTCACGTAGGCCTTGGCGAATTCGGCCGCTTCTTCTTCAGCGGAGCCGCCGATTTCACCGATCATCACGATGGCGTCGGTATCCGGATCGTCCTGGAACAGTTTCAGGGCGTCGATATGGCTGGTGCCAGGGATCGGGTCGCCACCGATACCGATACATGTGGACTGGCCCAGACCCAGAGCGGTGGTTTGTGCCACGGCTTCGTAAGTCAGGGTACCGGAACGGGACACGATACCGATGCGGCCCGGGTTGTGGATGTGCCACGGCATGATGCCGATCTTGCACTCGCCCGGAGTGATGATACCTGGGCAGTTAGGGCCGATCAGGCGGATGCCGGCTTCGTCGACGGCTTTCTTCACGTACAGCATGTCCAGAGTCGGCACGCCTTCGGTGATGCACACGATCAGCTTCACGCCGGAATCGATGGCTTCCAGGATGGAGTCCTTGGCGAAAGCTGCCGGTACGTAGATCACCGAGGCATCAGCCTGGGTCTGGCGTACGGCGTCTTTCATGGTGTTGAACACTGGCAGGCCCAGGTGCTCGGAACCACCCTTGCCCGGAGTCACGCCACCGACAACCTTGGTGCCGACTTTCAGCGCCTGTTCGGCGTGGAAAGTACCGTTCTTGCCGGTGAAGCCTTGCACCAGCACTTTCGTATCTTTGTTTACCAATACGCTCATTTTGAAATCCTTATGCGGTGCAGGTGATTAAAGCGCGGCAACGGCAGCAACGATCTTCTCGGCTGCGTCGTTCAGGCCTTGGGCGGAGGTCAGTTTCAGACCGGACTCGTCCAGGATCTTGGCGCCCAGTTCAGCGTTGTTGCCTTCCAGGCGTACAACGACAGGAACGGTCACGTTCACTTCCTTAACAGCAGCGATAATCGCTTCGGCGATCATGTCGCAACGAACGATACCGCCGAAGATGTTGATCAGCACGCCCTTGACCGAGGTATCGGCCAGGATCAGCTTGAACGCCTCGATCACGCGCTCTTTGGTCGCGCCGCCGCCCACGTCCAGGAAGTTGGCTGGCTGGCCGCCTTTCAGCTTGATGATGTCCATGGTGGCCATCGCCAGACCGGCGCCGTTCACCATGCAGCCGATGTTACCTTCCAGGGCCACGTAGTTCAGGTCGAACTCGGAAGCCTTCACTTCGCGCTCGTTTTCCTGCGACTTGTCGCGCTGGGCCAGCAGCTCAGGGTGACGATACAGGGCGTTGGAGTCGAGGTTGATCTTGCCGTCGACGCAAGCCAGTTCGCCATTTTCACGCAGTGCCAGCGGGTTCACTTCGAACAGGGCGAAGTCGTTGGACACGAAGGCATCGTAGGCGCCCAGCATCAGCTTGGTGAACTCACCGATCTGCTTGCCGGACAGGCCCAGAGCGAACGCGCAATCGCGTGCCTGGAACGGCTGCATGCCGACCAGCGGATCCACTTCCACCTTGATGATTTTTTCCGGAGTTTCTTCCGCTACTTTTTCGATTTCCACGCCGCCTTCGGTGGAAACCATGAACACCACGCGCTGGGAACCGCGGTCAACCACGGCGCCCAGGTACAGTTCGCGCTGCACCGGGTACATGTCTTCGCATACCAGTACGCTATGAACCGGCTGGCCGGCAGCGTCGGTCTGGTAGGTCACCAGGTTGGTGCCGATCAGGCTCTTGGCCACTTCGGCTGCTTCTTCGCGGCTTTTCACCACTTTCACGCCACCTGCCTTGCCACGGCCACCGGCGTGGACCTGGGCTTTGACAACAGCAAATTTGCCGCCCAGAGTGTCGTAAGCAGCAGCAGCCTCTTCTGGCGAGTTCGCCAGGATGCCCTTTTGCACCGGCAGGCCGTACTTGGCCAGCAGCTCTTTCGCTTGGTATTCGTGCAGGTTCATTGAGTTTCCTTTCGGTTGGATAGTCGGCAAGCCTTGCGGCCAACCTTGCTATGCCTGTAATTCTGCGATTGTACCGCCCGCGGTGCGGGCGGTCTTGTTTAATCGTGCAGCTTGCTTAGCCGTGCAGCGCGCGCTTGTCGGCAGCCAGGGCTGCTTCGTGCACCACTTCGGACAGGCTTGGATGGGCGTGAACAATGCGGGCCAGGTCTTCGCTGGCCGCCTTGAACTCCATCGACACCACGCCTTCGGTCACCAGCTCGGACACCATCGGGCCGATCATGTGCAGGCCGAGGATGCGGTCGGTCTTGGCGCAGGCCAGCAGCTTGACGGTGCCCTGTGCCTGCCCCAGGCCCAGCGCGCGACCGTTGGCCGCAAAGCCGGAGGTGCCCTTCTTGTACTCGATGCCTTCGGCCTTGAGCTGCTCTTCGGTCTTGCCGACCCAGGCGATTTCCGGCGAGGTGTAGATCACCCACGGAATCACGCCGAAGTCCACGTGCGGCTTCTGGCCGGCGATACGCTCGGCCACGGCCACGCCCTCTTCCGACGCCTTGTGCGCCAGCATCGGGCCACGTACCACGTCGCCAATCGCCCACACGTTCGGCAGGTTGGTCAGGCAGTGGTCATCGACGACCACGAAACCGCGCTCGTCCAGCTGCAGGCCGACGGTTTCGGCGCCGAGGCCGGCCGTGTGCGGCACGCGGCCGATGGATACGATCAGCTTGTCGAACTCGGCCTTCACGGCTTCGCCGTTCAGCTCGTAGTTGACGGTCACGCCCTTGTCGCCCTTGACGATCTCGCCGATCTTCACGCCCAGCTTGATGTCGAGGCCGGTGTCACGGGTCAGCGTCTTGAACGCTTCCTTGGCGATCTGCTGGTCGGCAGCGGCAAGGAAGGTCGGCATGGCTTCCAGGATGGTCACGTCGGCGCCGAGGCGCTTCCATACCGAACCCATTTCCAGGCCGATCACGCCGGCACCGATCACGCCCAGGCGGGCCGGCACTTCTGCCAGCGCCAGTGCGCCTTCGTTGTCCAGCACGATCTGGTTGTCTGTCGGCAGGCCCGGCAGCTGACGCGGGCTGGAGCCGGTGGCCACGATCACGTGGCTGGCTTCCAGGGTATCGACCACGGCACCGTTGTCGGTCACTTCGATGACCCACTTCTCGCCCTGGCGGCCTTTCAGGCTACCCAGACCGTGCACATTGGCCACCTTGTTCTTCTTGAACAGGAAGGCAATGCCACCGGCGTTCTTGGTGATGATGTCGTTCTTGCGCGCCAGCATCTTGGCCACGTCCATCTGGGCGCCGTCGACGCTGATGCCGTGCTTCTGGAAGTCGTGCTGTACGGCGTGGAAGTTTTCCGACGACTGCAGCAGTGCCTTGGACGGAATGCAACCGACGTTGAGGCAGGTACCACCCAGCGAAGGCTTGCCTTCCGGGTTCTTGGTGGCGTCCACGCAAGCGGTGCTGAAGCCCAGCTGGGCAGCACGGATGGCTGCGACATAGCCGCCTGGGCCGCCGCCGATGACCACCACGTCAAACTGTTGACTCATGATTGTTCCTTGTATTCATTGCGGCCAACCTCACAAGGTTGGCCGCAACCGGGAAAGCGGGACCAGCCGTCCCGGACTGGCTTACAGGTCGAGGATCAGGCGGGCCGGATCTTCGATCGCGTCCTTGATCGCTACCAGCGACAGCACCGCTTCGCGGCCGTCGATGATGCGGTGGTCGTAGGACTGCGCCAGGTACATCATCGGACGTACTACCACCTGGCCGTTTTCAACCACGGCGCGCTCCTTGGTGGCGTGCATGCCGAGGATGGCGGACTGTGGCGGGTTGATGATCGGGGTCGACATCATGGAGCCGAAGGTGCCACCGTTGGAGATGGTGTAGGTACCGCCGGTCAGCTCTTCCACGGTCAGCTTGCCTTCCTGCGCACGCTTGCCGAATTCGGCGATCTGCTTCTCGATGTCGGCCAGGCTCAACTGGTCGGCATTGCGGATCACCGGTACCACCAGACCACGCGGGCTGCCAACGGCGACGCCGATGTCGAAGTAGCCGTGGTAGATGATGTCGTTGCCGTCAACCGAGGCGTTCACGATCGGGTATTTCTTCAGCGCGGCCACGGCGGCCTTGACGAAGAAGCCCATGAAGCCCAGCTTCACGCCGTGCTCTTTCTCGAACTTGTCCTTGTACTTGGCACGCAGCTCCATCAGCGGCTTCATGTTCACTTCGTTGAAAGTGGTCAGAATCGCGTTGGTCTGTTGCGATTGCAGCAGGCGCTCGGCCACGCGCTGGCGGAGACGGGACATCGCCACGCGCTGTTCCGGACGGCCGGAAGCGTCAGCGGCAACCGGTGGCAGCGGTGCTACCGGCTTGGCAGCAGCGGCAGCCGGTTTGGCGGCGGCAGCGGCAACGTCTTCTTTCAGGATGCGACCGTCACGACCGGAGCCGGCCACGCCAGCCAGGTCCACGCCGGTTTCGGCAGCCAGCTTGGCAGCCGACGGCATAGCCGCGCCGCCTGGCGCAGCAGCCTGTACCGGTGCCGCGGCAACCGGAGCCGGGGCAGCAGCAGCGGCCGGGGCGGCATCGCCGGCGGTAGCGGCGGTGTCGATGCGGGCGATCAGCTGACCGGATACCACGGTCGCGCCATCCTGCTCGATGATCTCGACGATCACACCGGCCAGTGGTGCCGGCAGTTCCAGCACGACCTTGTCGGTCTCCAGGTCGATCAGGTTCTCGTCACGGGCGACGGCCTGGCCGACACTCTTGTGCCAGGACATCAGGGTGGCTTCGGAAACCGATTCCGGCAACTGCGGCACTTTCACTTCGATAATGGCCATGTTCTTCTCCGTTTGGGGGCGGCTGGCGGCCGCCCTTTGTTCTACAGGTGTTATTTGTTAACCGACATGGCTTCTTCGATGAAGCCCTTCAGTTGCGCAACGTGCTTGCTCATGTAACCCACGGCCGGCGATGCGGACGACGGACGACCGGCAAACAGCAGGTTCTGCTTGGCGCCGAGGAGGCTTTCCAGGCGATGGCGGATCTGGTACCAGGCACCCTGGTTACGCGGCTCTTCCTGAACCCACATGATTTCCTTCACGTGGGAGAAGCGGGCCAGCTCGGCCTGCAGCTGTTCGGTCGGGAACGGATACAGCTGCTCGACGCGGATGATCGCCACTTCGTTGTCCAGCTCGCGCTCTTTGCGGCCGTTGACCAGATCGTAGTAGACCTGACCGGAACACAGGATCACGCGCTTCACCGCCTTGGCATCGCTGATGCCGGCATCGCCGATCACCGGACGGAAGCTGTGGGAAGTGAAGTCTTCCAGCGGGCTCATCGCATCCTTGTAGCGCAGCAGGCGCTTGGACAGGAAGATCACCAGCGGCTTGCGGTACGGACGCAGTACCTGGCGGCGCAGCACGTGGAACATCTGGCTGGCTTCGGACGGCATCACGATCTGCATATTGTGCTCGGCGCACAGCTGCAGCCAGCGTTCCAGACGCGCGGAGGAGTGCTCCGGACCCTGGCCATCGTAGCCGTGCGGCAGGATGGTGGTCAGGCCGCACAGACGGCCCCACTTGGTTTCGCCGGAGGAGATGAACTGGTCGATCGCGACCTGAGCGCCGTTGGCGAAGTCGCCGAACTGGGCTTCCCAGATCACCAGCTGGTCCGGTGCCGAGCAGGCGTAGCCGTACTCGTAAGCGAGGACCGCCTCTTCGTTCAGGATGGAGTCGATCACCAGGAAATCGGCCTGGTTGTCGGACATGTTGCGCAGCGGCACGTAGGTGCCCTGGTCCCAGCGCTCGCGGTTCTGGTCGTGCACGACAGCATGACGGTGCGAGAAGGTGCCGCGGCCGGAGTCTTCACCGGAGATGCGCACGCCGTAACCGTTGGTCACCAGGCTGGCGTAGGCCAGCGTTTCGGCCATGCCCCAGTCGATCGCCTGCTCGCCGGCAGCCATCGCGCGACGGGCGTCCTGTACACGCTTCACGGTCGGGTGCAGCTTGTAGTTTTCCGGCACGGTGGTGAACTTCTCGGCCAGACGCTGGATATCGGCGTGCGGCAGCGAGGTGTCGGTCGGGTGCGCCCAGTGGGTGCCCTGGTACTGCGACCAGTCCAGCGCGTGTTCACGGCGGTAGTTGGACAGTACGGTCTGCTCGACGTGTTCGCCCTTGTCCAGCGCGTCGCGGTAGGCCTGGATGAAGTTGTCGGCTTCGGCGGCGGTCAGCACGCCCTCGCTCACCAGACGCTCGGCGTACATCGCGCGCACGCCGCCGTGCTTGGCGATCTTCTTGTACATCATCGGCTGGGTCAGGAACGGGTCGTCGCCCTCGTTGTGGCCCAGTTTGCGGTAGCAGACGAGGTCGATGACCACGTCCTTGTTGAACTTCATGCGGAAGTCCAGCGCCGCCTGCATCACGTAGCACACCGCTTCCGGATCGTCGCCGTTCACGTGGAAGATCGGTGCCTCGATCATCTTCGCCACGTCGGTACAGTACAGCGTGGAACGCATGTCGCGGGTATCGGAGGTGGTGAAGCCGACCTGGTTGTTGATCACGATGTGCAGCGTGCCGCCAGTACCGTAACCGCGCGTCTGCGACAGGTTGAAGGTGCCCTGGTTGACGCCGAGACCGGCAAAGGCGGAGTCACCGTGGATCAGCACCGGTACCGCGGCCTTGCGCTCGCTGTCCTTGCGGCGATCCTGGCGCGCGCGCACCGAACCCTCGACCACCGGGTTGACGATTTCCAGGTGCGACGGGTTGAACGCCAGCGACACGTGCATCGGGCCGTTGGCGGTCGGGATGTCGGAGGAGAAGCCCATGTGGTACTTCACGTCGCCGGAGGCCAGCTCCTGCGCCGCCTTGCCTTCGAACTCGGCGAACAGGTCGCGCGGCTGCTTGCCCAGGGTGTTGACCAGCACGTTCAGGCGGCCACGGTGGGCCATACCGATGATCAGCTCTTCCACGCCCACCGAAGTGGCGTTCTGGATCAGGTGGTCCAGCGCGGCGATGGCGGATTCGCCACCTTCCAGCGAGAAGCGCTTCTGGCCGACGTACTTGGTGTGCAGGTAGCGTTCCAGCGTTTCGGCAGCGGTGATCTGCTTGAAGATGCGCTTTTTCTTGTCGGCGTTGTAGTGCGGGGTCGACAGGTCACCCTCGAAGCGCTTCTGTACCCAGTGCTTTTCTTCGGAGTTGGTGATGTGCATGTACTCGACGCCGATATTGCCGCAGTAGGTCTGCTTCAGACGGGCAATGATCTCGGACAGCGGCAGCTTTTGCGGCGCTACCAGCGAGCCGACGTTGAAGTGCACCGCCATGTCGGCATCGGTCAGGCCGTGGGTGGCGTGATCCAGCTCGCGCAGCGTTGCCTGGTCCATGCGCTTGAGCGGGTCGAGGTTGGCCTGGCGCGAACCCAGTACGCGGTAGGCCGAGATCAGCTTCAGCACCGCCACCTGTTTCTGCATCGACTCCCAATCGGCGGCGGCGCTGCTGCGCGACGCTGCCGGCGGGCGCTTGGCCAGCTGGATGAAGGATTCCTGGATCGGCTGGTGGGCGACATCACGCTCGGCAGCACCAGGCGCGGAAGAAAGCTTGTCGAAGTAGTCCCGCCATTCCTGCGAAACGACTGTCGGATCAGCGAGGTACTGCTCGTAGAGATCCTCGATGAACGGTGCATTCCCACCAAACAGGTAGGAATGACTGTACATGGATTGCATCATTATTCGACCCTTTTGTCTGCGTTGCTGCTTTGCAAAAACCGTTTTGACAAAGAGAGTGGGGTCAACCGCCCCGCTCCCTTTGACAGAACGCTCTGCCTGCCCCGGGGGACAGAACAAGGTTGGCCGCACGCTGCGGCCAACCTTGATTACTGCTTAGCGATTGCCTTCGTCGATGAAGTCACGACGCGGCGAACCGGTGTACAGCTGGCGCGGACGGCCGATCTTCATCGCCGGATCGGCGATCATTTCGGTCCAGTGCGAGATCCAGCCCACGGTACGTGCCAGCGCGAAGATCGGCGTGAACATCGATACCGGGATACCGATCGCGGACAGCACGATGCCGGAGTAGAAGTCGACGTTCGGGTACAGCTTGCGCTCGATGAAGTACGGATCTTCCAGCGCGATCTTTTCCAGTTCCATGGCCAGCTTGAACTTCGGATCGTTCTGCAGACCCAGTTCGGTCAGCACTTCGTCGCAGGTCTTCTTCATGATGGCGGCGCGCGGGTCCATGTTCTTGTACACGCGGTGGCCGAAGCCCATCAGCTTGTAGCGCTTGTCCTTCACGCCCTGCATGAATTCGGCCACGTTGTCCACG
The DNA here is from genome assembly GCF_028548475.1 of Vogesella margarita. Classification (GTDB taxonomy): domain Bacteria; phylum Pseudomonadota; class Gammaproteobacteria; order Burkholderiales; family Chromobacteriaceae; genus Vogesella; species Vogesella margarita. The sequence continues at coordinate 403,578 of NZ_JAQQLE010000001.1, read as the reverse complement.
GAACCGATTTCGTCCAGCATCTTCAGTACGGCCTCGTTGGCGCCGCCGTGCGACGGGCCCCACAGGCAGGCGATACCGGCCGCGATACACGCGAACGGGTTGGCACCGGAGGAGCCGGCCAGACGCACGGTGGAGGTGGAGGCGTTCTGCTCGTGGTCGGCGTGCAGGGTGAAGATGCGGTCCAGCGCGCGCGCGGTCACGGCATTCACCTTGTACTCTTCGCACGGGGTGGAGAACATCATGTGCAGGAAGTTCTCGGCGTAGGTCAGGCCGTTCTTCGGATAGGAGAACGGCAGGCCCTTGTTGTAGCGATACGCCTGGGCCGCGATGTTCGGCAGCTTGGCGATCAGGCGGTGTGCCGAGATCTTGCGGTGATCCGCGTTGTTGATGTCCAGCGAGTCGTGATAGAACGCGGACAGCGCGCCCACCACACCGACCATCACGGCCATCGGGTGTGCGTCGCGGCGGAAGCCCTTGTAGAAGCTGATGATCTGGTCGTGCAGCATGTTGTGACGCATGATGCCGCGCTCGAATTCCTTGCGCTGTTCTGCGGTCGGCAGTTCGCCGTTCAGCAGCAGGTAGCAGACTTCGAGGTAGTCGCTCTTCTCGGCCAGTTGCTCGATCGGGTAGCCGCGGTAGTACAGCTGGCCGACATCACCGTCGATAAAGGTGATGGCGGACTCGCAGCTGGCGGTCGCCAGGAAGCCCGGGTCGAAGGTGAACATGCCGGTCTTGGAGAAGGCGCGGATGTCAACGACGTCCGGACCGAGGGTACCTTTCAGTACCGGCATATCCAGCGTGTCTTTGCCTTCGTTGTAGGTGAGCGTCACTTTACGATTGTTTTCCACAGCAATACTCCCAGTCTAAATTTATGGTCGTTGTATTAATGTTTGCTGCAGCGGGCGTCAGGCTGCCCGCAAGATCCCGATGATGTGCGCCAGTTCGGGATCGTCCACTTCCGCCTTGCCGTTCACGTAGTCCAGGAAATCGTTGTCGCCGAGGTCCAGGCACTTCTGATACGCAAACAGCTCGGCCGTGGTGAGCTGATCGAACCCGTTGGCGAGGAAACGTTCCAGCACCAGGTCGAGTTCGAGCAGGCCACGGCGCGAGCGCCAGCGGATCCGTTTCAGTTCGATCGGATCAAAATCGGTCATACCGCACGCTTGACCATCAGGTCCTTGATCTTGCCGATGGCCTTGGTCGGGTTCAGACCCTTAGGACATACGTCAACACAGTTCATGATGGAATGGCAGCGGAACAGACGGTACGGGTCTTCCAGGTTGTCCAGACGCTCGTTGGTGGCTTCGTCGCGGGTATCGGCGATGAAGCGGTACGCAGCCAGCAGGCCGGCCGGGCCGACGAACTTGTCCGGGTTCCACCAGAACGACGGGCAGGACGTGGAACAGCAGGCGCACAGGATGCACTCGTACAGGCCGTCCAGCTCTTCGCGATCTTCCGGCGACTGCAGACGCTCGCGCTCTGGCGGCGGCGTGTCGTTGATCACGTACGGCTTGATCGAGTGGTACTGCTTGAAGAACTGGGTCATGTCCACGATCAGGTCGCGGATGACCGGCAGGCCCGGCAACGGGCGCAGTTCGATCGGCTGTTTCAGGTCGGCCACGTTGGTCACGCAAGCGAGACCGTTCTTGCCGTTGATGTTCATCGCATCGGAGCCGCAGATGCCTTCGCGGCAAGAGCGGCGGAACGACAGGGTGTCGTCCATCGCCTTGAGCTTCACGATCACGTCCAGCAGTTTCACGTCGGTCGGCGACAGCTCGACCTCGTAATCCTGCATGTAAGGCTTGGCGTCCTTGTCCGGATCGTAGCGATAGATGGAAAAACGTGCTGTTTTCATATAAGTCTCCGGCCGGCGCTTAGAAGGTACGCACTTTCGGTGCGATGTACTCAACCGACAGCGGCTTGGTGTGTACCGGCTTGTAGGTCAGACGACGATCTTCACCGTAGTACAGGGTGTGCTTCATCCAGACTTCGTCGTCACGCTCTTGGTAGTCGGCGTGGGCGTGGGCGCCACGAGACTCCTTGCGCGCATCGGCCGAGATCAGGGTCGCCACCGCCACTTCGATCAGGTTTTCCAGTTCCAGCGCTTCCACGCGGGCGGTGTTGAACACCTTGGACTTGTCCTTGATCTGGGTGCGCTTCACGCGCTCGGCCACTTCCTGGATTTCCTTCACGCCCAGCGCCAGGTTTTCCGAGTTGCGGAACACGGCGGCACGGGCCTGTACGGTACGCTGCATTGCAGCGCGCACGTCGGCAACTTCTTCGCCACCGGTCTGGTTGTCCAGACGCGCGATACGATCCAGCGAGATCTGGCCAGCGTTGGCTGGCAACGGCTTCCAGGTCGGCATCTCGTTCTTGATGAATTCGACCATGCTGTCACCGGCCGACTTGCCGAATACCACCAGATCGAGCAGCGAGTTGGTACCCAGACGGTTGGCACCGTGCACCGAGGCGCATGCGCATTCGCCGGCGGCGTAGAAGCCGTTGACGCGGGCTTCCGGATTGTCGCCTTTCGGGATGACCACTTCGCCACGGTAGTTGGTCGGAATACCGCCCATCATGTAGTGGCAGGTCGGGATTACCGGAATCGGTTCCTTGATCGGGTCAACGCCGGCGAACTTGATGGCGATCTCGCGAATGCCTGGCAGACGCTGTTTGATGATGTCCGGACCGAGGTGGTCCAGCTTCAGCAGCACGTGATCCTTGTTCGGACCGCAACCGCGACCTTCCAGCACTTCCTGCTCCATCGAGCGGGCCACGAAGTCGCGCGGCGCTAGGTCTTTCAGGTTAGGCGCGTAGCGCTCCATGAAGCGCTCACCGTTGGCGTTGAGCAAAATACCGCCCTCGCCGCGCACGCCTTCGGTAATCAGCACGCCGGCACCGGCCACGCCGGTCGGGTGGAACTGCCAGAATTCCATATCTTCCAGCGGGATGCCTGCACGTACACTCATGCCCAGGCCGTCACCGGTGTTGATGAAGGCGTTGGTGGAAGCGGCGTAGATACGGCCTGCACCGCCGGTGGCGAACAGCACGCCCTTGGCGTGGAAGTTGTATACCTCGCCGGTTTCCATTTCCAGGGCGGTCACGCCGACCACGTCACCGTCTTCGTCACGGATCAGGTCCAGCGCCATCCACTCGATGAAGAACTGGGTGTTGGCGCGCACGTTACGCTGGTACAGGGTGTGCAGCATCGCGTGACCAGTACGGTCGGCCGCGGCACAGGCACGCTGCACTGGCGCTTCGCCTTCGTTCTGGGTGTGGCCACCGAACGGGCGCTGGTAGATCTTGCCGTTTTCCAGACGGTCAAACGGCATGCCGAAGTGCTCAAGCTCGATCACGGCTTCAGGCGCCTTCCGGCACATGAATTCGATGGCGTCCTGGTCACCCAGCCAGTCCGAACCCTTCACGGTATCGAACATGTGCCATTCCCAACGGTCTTCCTGCACGTTACCCAGCGAGGCGGAGATACCACCTTGTGCGGCAACGGTGTGAGAACGGGTCGGGAATACTTTGGACAGTACGGCAGTTTTCAGGCCGGACTCGGACAGTTGCAAGGCAGCACGCAGACCTGCGCCACCGCCGCCAACAATTACTGCATCAAATCGACGAACGGGAATGGTCATTACAGCCCCCATACAACCTTAAGCGAATAAATAAAACAGGACACCAGCCAAACTGCGGTCAGGGTGTGCATGGTCAAACGCACGCCAACCGGTTTGATGTAGTCCATCCAGAGGTCGCGAATGCCTACCCATGCATGCAGGAACAGCGCGATCAGGGTGGTTTGGGTCAGCACTTTTACCCAGGTCTGGCCGAACAGCAGTTTCCAGCCTTCGTAGCCGGAAGGCATGGCCAGCAGGAACAGGATCAGGGCGGCGGTATACACCAGCATGATCACGGCCGTGGCACGCTGGATAATCCAGTCTTTCAGACCGTAGTGAGCTCCGACAACTTGACGGTTTACCATAGGATGCCTCCGATGATGGCGGTCAGGCTCAGGCTGACGGCCAGAACCATTTTCGCGGTAGCGCGGGCAGTTTGCAGCTCAAGACCCTTGTGGATATCCAGCAGCAGGAAACGGATACCGGCGGCGGCGTGGTGCAGGAAGCCCCACAGCAAGCCGATCAGGATCAATTTCACCAGGGGGTGGGCGACAACAGCACGGTAGCTGTCAAAGGCATCGGCGGAACTGAGCGAACCGCTGAGGAGGTAGATCAGGAGTGGCAGGGAGAAAAACAGTGCCACACCGCTGATCCGGTGCAGGATCGAGACTATGCCCGGTACGGGCAGCCTGATCTTGCTCAGATCTAAGTGCTTTGGTCGTTGCTTCTGCATATAGCTTCCTTGGATGTGCATGAACCAAGTGGTTTTTTACGTTAGCGCCGGCCTGAAAACTGCCGTCACCGTTAGGAGCCAGGGACCAGCCCTGATCCATCAAGATCATGTCGCACGATGCTGCACGTGCAACACAACCTGAAGATTCTACCAAATCTGCGCGCAACTGCCGACCGGACCATCCGAAATGCGACATACAAAATTGCGTTTGCGACACATCGTCATAGCGGCAGATGCTGCATGGTCAACGCCAGCCGATCGGTCAGACACAAGCGTTGCCGCCACTCCACCGCCGTACCGTTGACATCCACCGCCAGCCGCAGGTGAGACAGCACCGGCGTGCCGGACACCGCTGCCAGCAACTGCGCCTCTTCGCGCTCCAGCACCACCGCCCGCCACTGCTCGGTGGCCACCCGCAGGCGTACGCCAAAATGCTGCTGCAACACCGCCCACACCCCGGGCAGCTGCCGCAACCAGCGCGAATCCAGCGCCGAAAAACGTTCGGCCGACAACAGCACCTCGTCCAGCGCCACCGCCTGACCGCGCAGCCGCCACAGCAGGCGGATGCGAAGCACCGGCGCCGCACGGCGCAGACCCAGCGCCGCAGACACATCGTCCGGTGCATTGCCGCGTGCCACACCGAGAAACTCGCGCTGCAGACGATCAGGACTTTCCGACAACAGGCCCGGCGAGATCATCGACATCCCGGCCCACTCATCGGCGCCGGGCGCCACAAAAGTGCCCTTGCCTTGCTGCCGGTACAACACCCCGTCTGCCACCAGTTCGGTCAACGCCTTGCGTACCGTGCCCTGGCTCACGGACAGCTGTTCCGCCAGTTCCCACTCGCTGGGCAGCGATTCCGCCACCTGCCACTCCCCGTCGCACAGACGCTCCAGAATCTGCTGTCTTGCCTGTCTATACAAAGGGATACGGTGGAGACTCTTGCTGTTCATGGACTTTTTAACACCAAACGCGATCAAGGTAAACACCAGTCTTATATAAGACACAAGACAAAAAGTCACGCACTGATTGCACCGAGCGGTGCAAGGGCAGCACAAAGGCGGTGCAGCATGCTAAACTCGCTGAAACTGTTGCAAAGCAGCATCCAAAGAGCAGTCATTCCAAAGTTCTAAAGGAGAGTAAATCGATGAAAGCCCCCGTTCGCGTCGCCGTCACTGGTGCAGCCGGTCAGATTGGTTACAGCCTGTTGTTCCGTATTGCCAGTGGTGAAATGCTGGGCAAGGACCAGCCTGTCATCCTGCAACTGCTGGATCTGCCGCAAGCCCAGACCGCCGTTAAAGGCGTGATGATGGAACTGGAAGACTGCGCGTTCCCGCTGCTGGCCGGCATGGTTGCGACCGACGACCCGGAAGTGGCTTTCAAGGATGTACAGGTTGCCCTGCTGGTTGGTGCCCGTCCGCGCAGCAAAGGCATGGAACGCAAAGACCTGCTGACCGCCAACGCCGAAATCTTCACCGTGCAGGGCGCCGCCCTGAACAAGGTGGCTGACCGCAACGTCAAGGTGCTGGTTGTCGGCAACCCAGCCAACACCAACGCCTACATCGCAATGAAGTCGGCTCCGGACCTGAATCCGAAAAACTTCACCGCCATGTTGCGTCTGGACCACAACCGCGCGCTGTCGCAACTCGCCGCCAAGACCGGCAAGCCGGTGGCCGCCATCGAGAAACTGGCCGTGTGGGGTAACCACTCGCCAACCATGTACGCCGACTACCGCTTCGCCACCATCGATGGCCAGTCGGTGAAAGACATGATCAACGACCACGAATGGAACCGCGACGTGTTCCTGCCGACCGTGGGCAAGCGCGGCGCCGCCATCATCGAAGCGCGCGGCCTGTCCTCCGCTGCCTCTGCGGCCAACGCTGCCATCGACCACATCCGCGACTGGGTGCTGGGCACCAACGGCAAGTGGGTGACCATGGGCATCCCGTCCGACGGTTCATACGGCATCCCGAAAGACGTGATGTTCGGCTTCCCTGTGACTTGCGAAAACGGCGAGTACAAGATGGTCGAAGGTCTGGAAATCGATCAGTTCAGCCGTGACTGCATCAACGTCACCCTGAACGAGCTGGAAGAAGAACGCGCCGGCGTTGCCCACCTGCTGGGTTGATGACTGGGCGTTCCGGCAAAAGCGCACCGCGAGGTGCGCTTTTTGTCTTTACCGAATTACCGAATCGCAACGCAATCCCGCTCTTTTTGGAGGTCGAAACACCATGATTGAAGCCGAAGTACTCAATCAAATCCAGGCACAGATCGACGATCTGGCTACCCGCAACGCTGATATCCGGGGGTATCTTTGACTACGACGGTAAAAAAGACCGTCTGGAAGAAGTTTCCCGCCTGACCGAAGACCCCGATATCTGGAACGACCCCAAAAAGGCACAAGAACTCGGCCGCGAGCGCAAGCAGCTGGAAGACGTAGTCCTAGTGATCGAAGGCATCGCCAGCACGCTCGACGACTGCGCCGAACTGTTTGAAATGGGCCGCGCCGAAGGCGACGACGACACCATCCTGGCCGTCAAGGCGGATCTGGACGAAGTCGAGGCCAAGCTGGCCAAGCTCGAATTCCGCCGCATGTTCCACGACCCGATGGACCCGAACAACTGCTTCCTGGACATCCAGGCCGGCGCCGGCGGCACCGAGGCCCAGGACTGGGCCGGCATGCTGCTGCGCATGTACGTGCGCTACGCCGAACGCAAGGGCTTCAAGGTCGAGATCCTGGAAGAGTCCGAAGGCGAAGTGGCCGGCATCTCCAGCGCGACCATCAAGATCGAGGGCGAATACGCCTACGGCCTGCTGCGCACCGAAGTGGGCGTCCATCGCCTGGTACGCGTGTCGCCGTTCGACTCCAACGCACGCCGCCACACCTCGTTCTGCTCCGTGTTCGTGTATCCGGAAGTGGACGACAGCTTCGAGATCACCATCAACCCGGCCGACGTGCGCACCGATACCTACCGCGCCTCCGGTGCCGGCGGCCAGCACATCAACAAGACCGATTCGGCAGTGCGCCTGACGCACATCCCGACCAATATCGTGGTGCAGTGCCAGAACGACCGCTCGCAACACCGCAACCGCGACGAAGCGTGGCAGATGCTGCGCGCCAAGCTGTACGAACGCGAACTGAAACTGCGCAACGAAGCCAAGCAGTCGCTGGAAGACAGCAAGACGGACGTGGGCTGGGGCCACCAGATCCGCTCCTACGTATTCGACCAGTCGCGCATCAAAGACCTGCGTACCAGCTATGAAGTTGGCAACATCAAGGGCGTGATGGACGGCGACCTGGACGGCTTTATCGAAGCCAGCCTGAAACAGGGCGTTTAAACGATACCCAAGGTTGGCCGCACGCGATGCGGCCAACCTTTTACATTGATGGAGATACCATGTCGGAACACGAATCCAGCCAGCCGCAGCACGACGAAAACCACATCATGGCCGAGCGCCGTGACAAACTGAAAGCACTGCGCGAAGCCGGCGTTGCCTTCCCCAACGACTTCAAGCGCGAAGACTTCAGCGGCGATCTGCACACCCGCTACAACGACCACAGCAAGGAAGAGCTGGAGCCGCTGAACGTACAGGTCGCCGTGGCCGGCCGCATGATGCTCAAGCGCGTGATGGGCAAGGCCAGCTTCGCCACCATCCAGGACGTAACCGGCCAGATCCAGCTCTACATCAACGACCAGGGCGTCGGCCCGGAAGTCCACGCCGCGTTCAAGCACTGGGACATGGGCGACATCATCGCCGCGTGCGGCACCCTGTTCAAGACCAACAAGGGCGAGCTGTCGGTCAACGTCAGCGAACTGCGCCTGCTGACCAAATCGCTGCGTCCGCTGCCGGACAAGTTCCACGGCATGACCGACCAGGAACAGAAATACCGTCAGCGCTACGTCGACCTGATCACCAGCGAGCACAGCCGCAACACCTTCATCAAACGCTCCAAGATCGTGCAAACCATCCGTGAAGTGATGGTCGCCCAGCACTACCTGGAAGTGGAAACCCCGATGATGCACCCGATCCCGGGTGGTGCCACCGCCAAGCCCTTCGTCACCCACCACAACGCGCTGGACATGTCGCTGTACCTGCGCGTAGCCCCGGAGCTGTACCTGAAGCGCCTGGTGGTCGGCGGCCTGGAACGCGTGTTCGAGATCAACCGCAACTTCCGTAACGAGGGGATGAGCACGCGCCACAACCCCGAGTTCACCATGATCGAATTCTACGAGGCGTACAGCGACTACCAGCGCATGATGCAGATGACCGAGCACATCATCCGCCAGTGCGCCATCGCCGCCACCGGTCACACCACCGTGACCTACCACGGCAAGGAAGTGGACCTCGGCAAGCCGTTCGACCGCTTCACCATCGTCGGCGCCATCAAGCACTACAACCCGCACTACACCGACGCACAGCTGTTCGATGCCGAGTGGGTGGCCGCGGAGATCCAGCGTCTGGGCGGCAAGCTGCCGCCGGCACCGGGCCTGGGCAGCCTGCAGCTGACGCTGTTCGAAGAGTGCGCCGAAGGCCAGCTGTGGAACCCGACCTTCATCGTCGACTATCCGGTAGAAGTGTCGCCGCTGGCGCGCGGCTCCGACGCCGACCCGTCGATCACCGAGCGTTTCGAGCTGTTCATCGTTGGCCGCGAACACGCCAACGGCTACTCCGAGCTGAACGACCCGGAAGACCAGGCCGCACGCTTCCTGTCGCAGGTCGAGCAGAAGGACGCCGGCGACGACGAGGCGATGCACTACGACGCCGACTACATCCGCGCGATGGAATACGGCCTGCCACCGACCGGCGGCTGCGGCATCGGCATCGACCGTCTGGTGATGCTGCTCACCGACTCGCCCTCTATCCGTGACGTCATCCTGTTCCCGCAGATGAGACTGGAAGGCCAGGCCTGAGCAGCAGAAGCTCAAAGTTTGTGAAGCCAAAGCCCCGGCAGCGATGCCGGGGCTTTTTGCATCCAGCTATCCGGCGCCTGGTGGCTGCGGCGGACGGCGCACTCCTGCTGTTCGTCAACGTAGCACCGCGCGATGGCACGGAATTCCCCGGCAATCGCGGCGAAGGCTCCCACCATGTCGGAGAGGAGGACAGAAAGGCGTGCCCTTCATCCTGCAATGAGGCTGATCACGGCATGATTCGGACAACGCGCTACGGATTATGTCAGAGCGAAAAACTGCTCGAATAGTCATTCGAGATTGCCTGATATTGGCGCCCTTTCAGGCTGCACATGACCAGTCACACGTTGGCCGCAAGCTGCGGGCATAGCACAGAGTACAGTTAAGCGCCGCCAGAGCCGACAGCAGGAGTGTTCCATGGTTTGGCGCTTCAGCATCGCCCTGCCCCGCCGCACCGTGCTGCCAACGCGCCGGGCAGCGCGGCCCGTCAGGCAGTCGCTCAGGTCGACTCGCGCACGACACCTCCAACACCACCGCCAACAGACAGAAGACAGAATGACCCGTCGCCGTGCTTTTCTTCCTCCGGGCCATCTCTGCCAGCTGCAGGGAGCAGCCCATCACGACAGCAAAATGTGGTCATCAGCCCGTGCCCTCTTCGCCTGCAGACACGCCCTGATCACCAGCCGGCAAGGGAGGAGGTGCGACCTCTGGCATCACCGGCGCTTTCAGCTCCAGGCGCTGGCGCAGGGTCGGTGCCAGTATCTTCAGCACTTGTACCGGCAGGGCGCTGGTGAAGCGGTAGTCACCCGCCTGCGGCCCGGCCACGTAAGCGATCAGCGTGCCGAAGTAGCGGTCGCCGATATAGAACGCAAAGGCACCGGCGCGGCTGACCACCCGCTCGGAGAGTAGCGCCCCGCCCCTGGCAAACACCTTGAAGCGGTGATCGCCGGTGCCTGTCTTGCCGCCCACCGGGATGTGGGTTCCGTCCGCCAGATCGAAGGCGCCGGCGACGCGACGCGCGGTGCCCAGTTCCACCACCTCGGCCAGCACCCTGCGCACCACCTGGGCGACCTCGGCTGGCAACACGCGTTCACCTTTGGCCGCCGTCTGTGTCAGGGTGGTTTCGTAAGGCGTACCGGCGGCAAAGTGCAGCTTGTCGAGGTAAAGCACAGGCAGGCGCAGGCCATCACTGGACAGGATGCCCATCAGTTCCGCCAGCGATGCCGGCCGGTCGGCGGAGGCCCCCAGCGCGGTGGCGTAGGACGGCACCAGCGTGTCGAATGGGTAGCCCAGCCGCTTCCAGCCCTGGTGGATCTTCTTGAAGGCGTCGATCTCCTTGATTTCGCGGATGCGCGACGCCTGCCCTGCCCGGTTCTTGCTGTTGAGCAGCCACTGGTAAACCTCCTGCCGTTGCTGGGTGCTGGCGCGTACCAGCTCGGACCAGCTGGCCTGCGGATGCTCGTGCAGGTAGGCGACCAGCCACAGTTCGAGCGGGTGCACGCCGGCCAGATAGCCGCGGTCGTTCAGGTTGAAGCGCTCCGGGCCCAACTCGTCGTACAGCCTGGCCTGCACTTTGGCGTCGGGCAGCAGCTTCGGATTGAGATGCTGCTGCAGGAAGGCGGCGAACGCGTCCAGCCCGGCCGTGGGCCGGATGCTGCGGAAAATGACCGCCAGTTTCTTGGGACTTTGCCGTGCCCGCGCCACCAGCAGCGCATCGATTTCGGTCTCGCTCTTGTGGCGGTACTTGTTGTAGAAGCCGGCCAGGAAGGTGCGCCCTTCGCGATCGGCAAAACGCTGCAGATATTCGCGGCGCGCGGCGTCCTCATCCTTGCCCGCGGCGTCGTCATCGCCTGTCCCCGGCGCCATGTAGAAACGCACGATGTCGCGCATCAGCCGAATGTAGACCAGGTTGACGGAGCGGCGGGTAGCCTCGCGCACGGTGAGTATCTTGCCGTCGTCGTTCTCGTCGAAGTTGTTGAAGGTATGGAGCCCGCCGGCGGTGAAGAAGCTCTCGCCGGGGCTCGCGGAATAGGTCCGCTCCAGCGCCGCCTCCAGCATCGCCGTCAGGTCGGTGTCTTCCGTCTGCAACAGATAGTCGATCGCCCAGCGGCGCAGCGCGGATTCGCCGGCGGCGGGCCGGATGGCGGCCAGCTGTTCGCGGCTCATCTGCACGTACTGCTGGTGCAGATCGTGGATCACCGTCAGGTAGCTGACCAGCGTGCGCAGCTTGGCGGTGGAGCCGAGATCCAGCTTGGCGCCCTCGTTGATGTCGAACGGCTGGTCGAAGTTGTCGGCCTGCACCCGCACCTTGTTGCCGGTCGGCGTGCGCTCCAGCAGGGTGAAGCTGTAGGTCACCCCCTGCGGCGAGCCCTGCTGCAGCAGATACTCGTTGTTGAGGTTGGCCGCACGCGCGTACTCCGGATCGCGCAGCCTGAGCAACTCGGCGGTGACCTTTTGCTGCAGGGTGAGGTCCAGCGTGCTGCTGGCGACCAGATCCAGCCGGTCCAGATCGTACATGCGCGGCACACCCAGCAGGCTGGCCAGCTTGATGCGTACCGCATTGGCACCCTTCTGCGCAATCGGCGCCACCACCGGCAGCCTCACCCGCTCGCGTTGCTGACGCAGCGATACCCGCAGCGCCGCGTCACGCAGTGCCGGGCTGATCACTTTGTCATTGGCCATCATGCGCAGATAGGCGTCAGTCATCGCCTGCAGCACCTTCATGTCGCCATTCAGGAACACGGACGGGCTGCGCTGCGAGATCATCAGGCTCAATGCCTCCTTGAACACCGCCGCCTGCTCCGCCACCGGCACGCGGGGATCGGTCAGTGCCCGGTTGATCTGCGCGAAGTCGCGCCCGTACCACGCCCACATCCCGTCGCCGATGCCGGACACCTCGCCGAAGCCGGCACGCGCCGCCAGCGGCACCGTGTTCAGGTATCGGACCACCAGCTGGTGGCGCGCGGCGGTGGTGTCCTCGCCATCGAGATAGGCGCGCACCGAGGCCGACAGCATCTGACGCAGCTTTTCCTGCTCCGAGCTGGTGCGCCCGGCCGGCGAATGGCGGTATTTCTCGATCTGGGTCGCCAGTGTGCTGGCGCCGGCGGCGCGATAGCCGGAGTCGAACAGGTGCAGCGACTTGTCGAACACCGCCTTGCTGAAGCGCGACCAATCCACCGCCGGATTGCGCTTGGGCGTGTCGGTGTCGAGCAGGGTACGGTTTTCGATGTAAAGCAGGCCGTTGACCAGCAAGGGCGGCAGGGTCTTGAAGTCCGCGTACACGCGCTGCGGCGTGCGCGACTGGTAGATGGTCTGGCCGTAACCGTCGTACAGGGTGAGGCCGGTCTGATCTTTCTCGCGGTACGGCAGGAACAGGCCCAGCGGCAGAACCGGCGCCGTCACGCCGTGATCGGCCAGTGCCAGCATGCCGTCGGACAGCTCGGCCTGGCTGGCGACGGTGTAGCCACGCGCCTGCAACCGCTGCAGGTAGCCGGGCATCGCGGCATAACCCAGGCGCAGGTCATAGGGGCCGCCGCCCGTCGGGAAGCGGATTGCCTTGCTCGGCCCCGGCTTGACCTGGAAACGGGCCTCGCGCGCCGCATCGCTGAAGAAACGCGCCTGCTGTCGCGAGTGCTGCAATTCGTCCAGCAGCAGATACAGCAGGCCGCCGATCAGCAGCAGCAACAGGATGGCGACGGACCACAGCGCATAGCGGCAGCCGCGACCATAACCCTTTTTGAGTTGGATATCTGAATTATCCATGGCGTCGCTTCTCCAGCGAGAATTTCGACCGGAATGTTCTTATTCAATCAACACGACTACCGGCAGCACAGTCGGCATGGCCCCGGGCCGGCCGCCCCCGCTGCGCGGGCAGGAAGCAGTACGGACCATCCCTGCACCGCCAGCTTAACAGCAGCGCGCCGCCGTTTGCCTATTAAATCGCCGCGCACCCGCCATGGCAGCGTAATGAAAACGGGCACAAGGCGCCTTGCCCTAAAAGCATAGCTGCCGCAGCCCCACTCTGCAGCCTATCGCTTGCTGGCGAAGCAAACCGGCAGCGGACATACGCGCCGGTTGCCGTCCCGCGCCTAGCGCTGCGGCCAGGGCAGCGTCCACGGCGGCTGTTGCTGCAGGTAATCGGCCAGCGCCGGCACGGCGAACTCGTCGCCCTGCGCCGGCGGGCAGACAAAACGCAGCGCCTCGCCGTCCAGTGTCAGCGCCAGCGCATAGGCGTGCAGATAGGTGCGGTCGGCGGCGCTGCCGCCGTACAACGCGTCGCCGAGGATGGGTGCGCCCAGCGACTTCATCGCCACCCGCAACTGGTGGGTCTTGCCGGTACGCGGCCGCAACACGAACAGGCGCCGCCCTGGCGCCAGCGAGTGGCTGAAAAACTGCGTCACCGCCGGATTGTGCTGGCTTTGGCACAGCTTCCACGCCCCGCCACGGCCCTTCTCCATGTCGCCGCGGATCAGGCCCTGCTTTTTGGCCGGTTTGGCATCGGACAGTGCCAGGTAGTACTTTTCCACCTCGCGCCCGGCGAAGGCGGCACCAAGGTTGGCCGCAACCTGCTGGCTGCGTGCGATCAGCAGCAGGCCGGAGGTGACGCGGTCGAGGCGGTGCACCGGCCACAGCGCGTCATCATCCAGCCCCGCGCGTAGCAGGCTCATCAGCCCGGCCTCCTCGCCATCGGCATGGAAGCTGACGCCTGGATGCTTGGCGATGACGTAAAAACGCGGATCGGTGTGCAGCAGGTCAAACATGGCTCTCGCTCGTGGCTGGTGCGTGCGTCACAGCACGCGCAATTCGGCATCGGGCAGCGGCTTGCGCAGGAAGGCGGCCAGCAGCTTGTAGGTATCGGCATCGAAAGTCGGCGCCCCCTGCGGTACGGCGCCCTCCTCGCTGCGCGAGCCGAGATAGCACCAGCGCTCGAACAGGTGTTCCTGCCACTGTCCAGATACCGGGTCGGTCTCGCGCACCGCCACCGCGCCGGGATAAGGCCAGCTTTGCAGCTTCAGACGGGACAGTGCCTGCTGTAGACGCTGATTGTGGCTGTCTGCGTCCTCGCGCCCGATGCAGGCACCCTTGCAGCGACCGAGCGCGAAGGCGGAGCAGGCGCCCTTGCGCGCGCCGCGCTTTTCCAGCGCAAGGCAGGTCTGGCACAGGCCGTTGCCGGCGCACAGGTCGGCCAGCGCCTTCTTCGCTTCCTTCTGGCTGCGGAACAGCCCGTACAGCGTGTCCAGCCGCGAAAAGTCGACCTCGCTCGCCAGCACGATGCGCGGCGTCAGGAAGCCGCTGTCCAGCGGCGTCAGCTGCAGCGAGCACAGCTCCTGCGACAGGCGGCCGCGCAGATTGTGCAGCGGCTGCAAGGCGCGGATCAGCTGCAACTCCTGCAGCTGGGCGCCGAAGTCGCCGACCGTCTCCTGCCACTCGATGCGCTTGATCGGTTGGCCGATGCGCACGTCCTTGTGCGGGCGCGGCTCGGCGCCGAAATGCGCCAGCACGCGACGGCGCAGGTTGTCACTGCGACCGACATACAGCGCCTGGCCGTCGTCGCCGTAGAAGGAATACACCCCCGGCACGTCCGGCAGCTGCTCCACCACCTCCGAATCGATGCCCGGCGGCGCGGCCGGCTCGGCCATCAGCAACGCGGCTTGTGCCTCGACCTGTTGCTGGCCGTGCTCGGCGATCGCCTGCTGCAGGAACTGGTACAGCGCGTCGGCGTCGGCCAGCGCGCGATGGCGCTCGGTCTGCACGATGCCGTGGCGCGCGATGATGCTGTCCAGGCTGTGCTTGAAGTGCTGCGGATACAGCAGCCGCGACAGCTTGACGGTGCACAGCACCTCGCTGCGGAACGGCAGGTTGAGACGCTTGAATTCGTTCTTCAGGAAGCCGTAGTCGAAGCGCACGTTGTGCGCGATCAGCAGCCGGCCGCGCAGCTTGTCCAGCAGTTGGGCGGCAATGTCGGCGAACGGCGGCGCGTCGGCGACCATCGCGTCGCTGATGCCGGTGATCTGCTCGATGAAGGGCGGGATCGGTTGCCCGGGATTGACCAGCATGTCGAAGCGCTCGACGCGCTCGCCGTCAATCAGGATAACGCCAACCTCGGTCACCCGGTCGCGGCTGATGTGGCCGCCGGTGGTCTCCAGGTCGACAATGGCACAAGGCCGCTCAAACAGCATGCTTACCCCTAGTCAATCGATCGGTCACGGCCGCTGCCGCGTGGTAAAAGTATTGCGGCCAACGTTGGCCGCATCACGCCTCCGGGCGCAGCGCCTGGTAGATGCGCAGCGCCACCCAGGCGTCGTTGGCGGCGTACACCTGCTGCGCCTCGCTCAGCACCTTCGCGCCCCAGTTGGAGGTGGACAGTTTTTTCGACTTGCGGAAGTACTGGCCGAACACCCGCGCCACCGCCTGCACCGCACCGACGGTGATGGTTGGCGAGTCGCTCTGGAACAGGCTGCCGACATCCAGCAGCGCCTTGCACTCGATGCCGAAGCGGTCTCGCAGGTGGCGTTTGTCGGAGCGCAGGTCGAAACCAACCACCAGCACCTCGCCGCTGGCCAAGAGCGCACCCAGCGCCGCCAGCACCTCGGCGTCGGACACCGGGAACAGGTAGGCGTGGTCGCTGGTGGCCAGCTGGATCAAGTGCGGGCCGGTGGCCTCTTCGCCCTTGCGAAAGGTTGGCCGCGACTCGGTATCGAAGCCGGCTACCCGCGCCGCACGCAGCGCCGCGAGCGCCCCCGGCAAGGTGGCGCGATCGACCACGGTGATCTGCGCCGGCCCCAGCGCCGGGAACAGCGGCAGGGTCTTGATCTCTTCTCGGGACAACTGTCTGGTCTGGCTCATGCGCCTCATTTCCTCGGTTTTCGGTTTGGCGGCCATTCAGAACGGCGCCGCCAGCTGCCACTGCAGCAAGGCATCGCTATGTGGATGACGCAGCGCCAGCGACTGCGCGTGCAGCATCAGCCTCGGCGCGGTGCGGCCGCCGTACAACACGTCGCCGACGATAGGGCAACCGAGCGCCAGCATGTGCACCCGCAGCTGGTGGGTGCGGCCGGTGACCGGCGTCAGCAGCACGCGGCAACCGTCGGCCTGCTGCTGCAACAGCCGGTATTCGGTCAGCGCCGGCTTGCCGGCGGCGTCCACCTTCTGCCGCGGCCGCCGCAGCCAGTCGCTCATCAGCGGCAGCGCCACGCTGCCGGCCACATCCGGCAGCTGGCCGTCCAGCAGCGCGACATACTGTTTGCTCACCGCACGGCTGGCAAAGGCCTCGCTCAGCGCGCGCTGCGCCGCCGGGCTGCGCGCCAGCACCATCAGCCCGGAGGTCGCCATGTCCAGGCGATGCACCACCAGCGCATCCGGATACTGCTGCTGCACGCGGTGGATCAGGCAATCCTGCATTTCGGGCAGCCGCCCCGGCACCGCCAGCAGGCCGGCCGGCTTGGCCACCACCAGCAGCGCCGCGTCGGCGTACAGCACCGTAACCGCCTCTTGCGGCGGCGTGTAATCATCCAGCGTATGCACGCTTGATTGTGGCGACAACGTCTTCATCTATTCCATTCGCCGGCCGCTTGCGGCCAACCTTTGCGCCTCACCGTACCGGCCGTGCGCGGCAACGGCGACACGACACCCAGGGGGAACCATGTCCGAACAATTCAATCTCGACGCCTACCAGCGCACGCTGGACACCCATGTACTGCAGCACGACGAGCACGGCCTGGTGCTGGCCGATACCCTGTGCTACCCGCTGGGCGGCGGCCAGCCCGGCGACCGCGCCACACTGACGCTGGCCGACGGCAGCAGCCTGACCATCCACGACACCCGCCGCGACAAGGAAAGCCGACGCATCGTGCACCAGCTCGACGCCAACGCGCCGCTGCTGGCGCCCGGCACGCCGCTGACGCTGACGCTGGACTGGGAACGCCGCTACCGCCACATGCGGGTGCACACCTGTCTGCACCTGCTGTCGGTGGTGATCAAGGCCGGCGTCACCGGCGGCAACCTGACCGCCGACGGCGGCCGCCTCGACTTCGACCTGCCGGAAGGCATGCAGCTGGAACCGCAGGCCATCGAACAGGCGCTCAACGAGCTGATCGCGCGCGACCTGCCGGTCGGCGTCAAGATGACCAGCGGCGCCGCGCTGCAGGCGCAACCGGAGCTGATCAAGACCATGTCGGTGACGCCGCCGCTGCACCTGCCGGAAATCCGCCTGATCGAGATCGACGAAGTCGACCTGCAACCCTGTGGCGGCACCCACGTCGCCCGCACCGGCGAAATCGGCCGCGTGCTGGTGAAAAAGATCGAGAGCAAGGGCGCGCGCAACAAGCGGGTGGTGATCGCCCTCGCCGACTAGGCACGCCGGAAAAACAAACCCGCGCAAACGGCTTGCGCGGGTGAGGGCGGAACCGCGGCGCTTAGCGCTCCTGGTTCACCTTGTAACGCGGCGGCAGCAGCAACGCCGGTACTTCACGCTGTCGCTGTGGCAGGACGCGGCCGCCGATCGCGCCGACACGCGCCACTTTCAGGCCTTCCTGCGGATCGCGCTGCTCGCGGCTGCGGGTGGCCGCATCGCGCAGGTCACGCGGTGCGCGCGGCGCCCGCTCGCTGCGTTCCGGACGTTCGCTGCGTTCCGGGCGTTCGCTACGCTCGGGACGCTCACTGCGTTCCGGCCGTTCGCTGCGTTCTGCCCGCTCGGCGCGCGGCTCGCGCGCTGGTCGTGCATCGCTGCGCTCGCGGCCGGCATTGCGGCTGCCGAAGCCGCTGTCGGCGGCGGACGACTCGCGGCGCTCGAAGCCGTTGACGGTCTGCGGCGGCAGCGTCTGCCGGGTCAGTTTCTCGATGGCTTCGTGCTGCTTGACCTCATCCGGCGACATCAGCGAGATCGCGACCCCGGAGGCGCCGGCACGACCGGTACGGCCGATGCGGTGCACGTAGTCTTCCGGCGAGTTCGGCATTTCGTAGTTGACCACGAAGGGCAGCTCGGAAATGTCGAGACCGCGCGCCGCCACGTCGGTGGCCACCAGCACCTTCACCTCGCCGCTCTTGAAGCTGTTCAGCGTTTCCAGGCGTGCGCTCTGCGCCTTGTCGCCGTGGATCGCCTCGGCGGCGTGGCCGTCGCGCTTCAGGTCGCGCGACAGCTGGTCGGCGGAAATCTTGGTCTTGCAGAACACGATCACCTGGCTCATCTCGCGTTCGCGGATCAGGTGCGACAGCAGCGCGCGCTTGCGGCCGCTGTCGACGGCATACACCAGCTGCTCGACCTGGGCATTGGTGGAGTTCTGGCGCGCCACCTCCACCGTTTGCGGGTCGTGCATGAAGTCTGCGGCCAACCTTTTGATCTCCGGCGCGAAGGTGGCGGAGAACAGCAGCGTCTGGCGCTGCTTGGGCAGCAGGGACATGATCTTGCGGATGTCCTGGATGAAGCCCATGTCCAACATGCGGTCGGCCTCGTCCAGCACCAGCACGTCGACCTTGTTCAGCTGGATGGTTTTCTGCTGGATGTGGTCGAGCAGGCGGCCCGGGGTGGCGATCACGATCTCGACACCGCGACGCAGTTCCGCCGTCTGCGGGTCCATGTTCATGCCACCGTAGACGGTGGTGCTGCGCAGCGGCAGGTATTTGGTATAGGCCTTGGCGTTGACGCCGATCTGGTCGGCCAGCTCGCGCGTCGGCGACAGGATCAGCGCGCGCACCGGGTGCATCGCCGGCGACACGCTGGGATTGGCGAATTTCTTCAGGCGCTCCAGGATAGGCAGCAGGAAGGCCGCCGTCTTGCCGGTACCCGTCTGCGCCGCGGCCAACAGGTCACGGCCGGACAGTACCAGCGGAATCGCCTTGGCCTGGATCGGGGTGGCTTCGCTATACCCCAGTTCATCTACGGCCCGCAGGATTTCGGGCGATAGACCCAGTTCGGCAAAAGACATGTCGGGAACTCCATCAGGGCTGGCGCCGCTACTGCGCCCCGGCCCCGTTCAATAATCAATTAAAAAGCGAAGCGCCGCCAACACTGGCGGCGCAGCAACAGGCTGGGTTCAGCCAAAGAATGAGATCACGCTGATCAGCAACACCACGAACAGCCACAGCAGCACGGTACGCCACACCAGGCCGACGGCGCTCTTCAGGTAGTTGGGGTCGGCATCGTCGCCGACACCCAGTTCCGGGCGGTATTTCACGGTGTAGTCCTGGCGCAGCGGATCGCCGAGCTTGACGCCCAGAGCGCCGGCCGCCGAGGCCAGCAGGATGCCGGTCGCGTAGTTGCCCCAGGTCTTGGCCTGCGAACGCCAGCAGTACACCGCATCCTCGAAGTCGCCCATCACCGCAAAGCTGGCCGCGGTCAGGCGCACCGGAATCCAGTCCAGCCATTCGCCGGCACGGCGCGAGAAACGGCCGAACAGCTCGTCGTCGCGGGCACCCCACTTCTGCGCCAGCATCTGCGTGGCACGGTACAGCACGGCACCAGCCGGGCCCGGCAACAGCACGAACCAGAACATGGTGCCGAACACGTGGCGGTAGCTGTCCAGCACGCCCTGCTCAATCGCCAGTCGCGAGACTTCCTCGATCGACAGCTCGGACGTCGGCTGGTTGGTCCAGCGCGCTAGCTCCTTGCGTGCGTCAAAATCCCGTCCCTCGCCCAGCGCCAGCGCGATTTCGGAGAACGAGCCCGAGAAATGGCGGAAGCCCATGGTCAGGTACAGCACCAGGATATTCCACAGCAGGGCCAACAGCGGGCTGGCCTGGTACAGCGCGTAGTACACCGCCATCACCACCGCCACCACCGGCAATACCGCCGCCACCCAGGCCAGTACGCCGTGCCGGTTGTAGCCGGCATTGAGCGTGCGTTCCAGATGGTTGGCGTAACGGGTGAACACGCGCCATACCCGGTTGCGGTTACCCAGGGGGCGCAATTGTTCCAGTGCCAGTGCAACGATAAGGGAGATCAGGGTCATGAATTAACGCAGACGCAGGAGATGAACTCGCGAGGGAAGATAACACAAAAACAACAAACGCTGTCAGGCAGAGCCCAGACGGCGCGATGCGGCCTGCGTGGCGGCGAAGTTGCCGTCGCGACCGTAGCCGTCGATGGCCTTGGCTTCCTCGCGCAGCGCGGTCAGCGCCTCGGTGGCAAAGGTCATCCGTTCCGCCGCCATCGCGGCATTGCTGTCGTTCAGCGCCTGCACCTTGGCCAGCTCGTGCTCCAGCGCCATCCAGGCCTGCTGCAGCGCCGGCTCGGCGGCGGACAGCCACGAGAGAAAGGCGGTCTTGCCGTCCAGCTGGTGCGCGGCCAGCAGCGCCAGGCGCTGCGCCTTGCTATCCTGCAGCAGCTGCAGTTGCTGCTGCTTGCTGACGGCACAGGCATCCAGTTTCAGCGCGTCAAAACGCACGATCGCGCGCTGCTCTTCTTCCAGCAGCGACAATAGCGCGTGCAGTGCCGCCGTTTCCTGCCGGCACTGCTGCAAGAACAGTTCGTTTGGCATCATCCGCTATCAGCCGGCCAGCAACTCGCGCGTACTGGCGATCAGGCTGTCGGCAATGGCTTCCGGATTGATCTTGAATTCGCCGGCGGCAATGGCGGCCTTGATGGCGGCAACCTTGTCCGCATCGAAAGCCTCGGACGTCTGCGCCGCCTTGGCGAGGCCCTGCGAGCTGATCGCCACGCTTTCGCTGCGCGACGCGGCACCCGATGCCTGGGTAGCTACTTCTTCTTTCTTGGCAGCACGCACCGGCGCACCGTAGGCCGCAGCCACCTTGCCCGAATTGTCGATTTTCATATGTCACCTGCCCGACAAAAAGTTTTGTAATCTGAAGTCATTATCGCCTGAAAATCCAGAAACTTGACTATTTTTTCAGGGTGCCGCAATCAGCACGCTCAGATCCTCCTGCACCACGCCCGAGATCACCTTGCCGGACGGCACCCGCACATTCAGCCGCTCACCGACCGCGGCATTGCCCAGCGCCACCGCGTCGCTGCCGATGGCGAAGCCGTTGCCCTGCACCAGCACTCGCACCGGCTGGTTGGTCTTGATCACCAGCGGCAGGCGCAGCTGGCTTTCGCGCAACAGGCTGCCGGCCGGCAGGGTGCTGCGCAGCGCCTTGCCCACCAGCAGCGCCGGATCTCGCACCGCCTGCAACGCCAGCGCGCGGTTGCTGACCGGTGCCAGCTTGATGTCAGCCTCCTGCAGCACCTCGCCGGCGCGCAGCTGTCGGGTGGTGACGTAGCCAACGCTGAGCTGGCTGGCGGTCACCGGCAGCAGGATGCGCCAGCCCTGCCCGGCACAGACCAGCTCCAGCGCCGTGAACGGCGGTTTCTGGCCAGCCGGCCAGGCGGCCACAGGCGGCTGCGCACAGGCCGGCAGGCGCAGGCGCGGATCGGCCTTGCCCGCCTGGTAACGGAAGCCGTCGCTACCGGCGTCCGCCTCGGCAAATGCCTTTGCCACCTGTTCCAGCTGGCGCAGATCCTGCACCCCCGCGGCGCTGGCGAACTGGCTGAGCAGCAACAGGCCGTACCACAATGGATTTCGCATCATCCGCCCATTGTACCCGCGTCATCCTCCCTTGCAAAAACGGTTGCCGACTGGCGCGGCCACAGCCTGACGCCGGACAGCGGACAACAAAAAGCCCCTGCCATCCGGCAGGGGCTGGAAACAGCAAAGGCGGACCGACTCAGGCCAGCGCCTGCTCGATGTAGGCCTTCACCGCGGCGGCATCGGCATCGAATACCGTCACGCGCTGCGGCAGCTCTTCCAGGCCGTCGAAGCCGTCCGGACGTGGCGCGTCGCGGTTCAGCGCCTCGCGGATGGTGTCGGCGAACTTGGCCGGCAGCGCCGTTTCCAGGCAGACGATGGTTTCGCCCGGCAGGCGCACTTCGCGCGCTACCTTGATGCCGTCGGCGGTGTGGGTGTCCACCACCACGCCATCCTCGGCGTCCACCGTGCGGATGGTGGCCAAGCGGTCGGCGTGCGTGCTCTTGCCGGAGACGAAGCCGAAGCGCTCGCGCACCGCGCCAAGGTTGGCCGCAAGGTCGAAGCCCTTGCCGCTGTCGACCTCGGCCCACAGTGCCTTGACCCTGTCGCCGTCGCGGCCAACCAGGTCGAAGATGAAGCGCTCGAAGTTGGACGCCTTGGAGATGTCCATCGACGGGCTGGAGGTCACCCAGGTGTTGGCGGTGCCGCGCGGTGCGTACTTGCCGCTCTTGAAGAACTCGTCCAGCACGTCGTTCTCGTTGGTGGCCACGATCAGGCGCTGCACCGGCAGCCCCATCTGACGCGCGATGTGACCGGCGCAGACGTTGCCGAAGTTGCCGGACGGCACGCAGAAGCTGACCTGTTCGTCATTGCTGCTGGTGGCGTTGAAGTAGCCCTTGAAGTAGTACACCACCTGCGCCACGATGCGCGCCCAGTTGATGGAGTTGACGGTGCCGACCTTGTACTTCGCCTTGAAGACGTGATCGTTCTGCACCGCCTTCACGATGTCCTGGCAATCGTCGAACATGCCGCGGATGGCGATGTTGTGGATATTGGCGTCCTGCAGGCTGTACATCTGCGCACGCTGGAACGTACTCATCAACCCGTCCGGGCTCATCATGAACACGTTGATGTTCTGTTTGCCGCGCATCGCGTACTCGGCGGCGGAGCCGGTGTCGCCGGAGGTGGCGCCGACGATGTTGAGCTGTTCGCCCTTCTTCGCCAGCACGTACTCGAACAGGTTGCCGAGGAACTGCATCGCCATGTCCTTGAACGCCAGCGTCGGGCCGTTGGACAGCTCCAGGATCACCAGACCGTCGTGCAGGCGCTTCACCGGGGTGATCTCGGCCGAGCCATACACCTCGGCGGTGTAGGTGCGGTCGAGAATGTCCTTGAGGTCGGCCGCCGGAATGTCGGTGGCAAACAGGCTGACGATCTCGAAGGCGAGGTCGGCGTAGGACAGGCCGCGCCAGGCGTCCAGCTGCGCGCGCGTGATCTGCGGGTAGCTTTCCGGCAGCGCCAGGCCGCCGTCCGGGGCCAGACCCATCAGGATGGTGTCGGAGAATTCAAGCGGCGCCATGCCGCCACGGGTGCTGATGTATCGCATGTTGTTTATTTAACCAGTTGATCCAGACATTGCAGTCCGACATTGAGCAGGCGCCGTTTCCAGACCGGATCCTGCGCCACGCCCTTGCCTTTGCTGACTGCATCCATCAATTCGTCGTCGCTGAGGCCGCCGACGATGCGCTCGCCGGCGCAACCGCAGTAGGCGCTGGCCGCCGCCGGGCTGCTGAGCAGGCTTTTCAGCAGCGGCTCCTGCCCGGCCTTGGCCAGACAGGCGGAGGTCAGCAGCTGTATCACCGGCTGGCGCGGGATCGCGCCAGCGCTGCCACTGGCGACGTTGCCGGCGCAAGCCAGCGCCGGCAGCAGCAACAGCAGCCAGCCACACTTCTTAGCCATTCAGCTCTTCCATGCGCAGGCGCACCACCTTGCCGGCGACGCTGTCCAGCGCCTCGATGGCGGCGATCGCCTTGTTGGCGGACTTCTCCACCACGCGATGGGTCAGGATCACGATCTCGGCGGAACCGTCGGTGGCGGAGCCCTTCTGGATCAGCGCCTCGATCGAGATGTTGTTCTCCGCCAGCAGGCGGGTGATGTCGGCCATCACCCCGGCGCGGTCGGCGGCCTGGATGCGCAGGTAGTAGCTGCTGACCACCTCGCCCATCGGCAGAATAGGCAGGTTCTGCAGCCGGTCCGGCTGGAACGACAGGTGCGGCACGCGGTGCTCCGGATCGGAAGTCAGCAGGCGCGCGACATCGACGATGTCGGCCACTACCGCCGACGCCGTCGGCAGCGCACCGGCACCCGGGCCGTTGAACAGCGCCTGGCCGATGGCATCGCCACGCACCAGCACCGCGTTCATCACGCCGTTGACGTTGGCGATCAGCTGGTCTTCCGGGATCAGCGTCGGATGCACGCGCAGCTCGACGCCCTTGTCGGTGCGGCGGGTCAGGCCCAAGAGCTTGACGCGGTAACCCAGTTCTTCCGCGTACTGGATGTCCTTGCCTTCCAGCTGGCTGATGCCTTCCAGATAGCAGTTGTCGAAGTTCATCGGGATGCCGAACGCGATGGCCGCCATGATGGTCAGCTTGTGACCGGCATCGTGGCCTTCCACGTCGAAGGTCGGGTCGGCTTCGGCATAGCCCAGACGCTGCGCTTCTTTCAGCACGTCAGCGAAGTCGGCGCCTTTTTCGCGCATTTCCGACAGGATGAAGTTGGAGGTGCCATTGATGATGCCGGCCAGCCACTCGATGCGGTTGGCCGACAGGCCTTCACGCAGCGCCTTGATGATCGGGATGCCGCCGGCGACCGCGGCCTCGAACGCCACCATCACGCCCTTTTCCTGCGCGCGGGCGAAGATCTCGTTGCCGTGCATCGCCAGGAGTTTCTTGTTGGCGGTGACCACGTGCTTGCCGTTGTCGATGGCCTTGAGCACCAGCTCCTTGGCGATGGTGTCGCCGCCGATCAGCTCGACCACGATATCGACTTCCGGATGGTTGACCACCTGGAAGGCGTCGTCGACCAGCGGCACGCCGTCGCCGACGACTTCGCGCGCGCGCGCCAGATCGCGGTTGGCTGCCATGAACAGGCGGATCTCGCGTCCGGCCCGGCGGCTGATTTCTTCCGCGTTGCGCTTCAATACGGTGGCGGTACCGCCACCGACTGTCCCCACTCCCATCAGACCAATGTTGATCGGTTTCATGCTGAACTCCAAAGTGTTATTGATTTGTCCCTGGCGCAAGGCGTCCAGTGCGGCCAACCTTGATTAGCCGTACTCGGCGTCCTGCCGCGTGCAAAAAAGGGGAGCCCGCGGCTCCCCTTTGCATCACGATCAGGCGGTACCGTGTTGTTTGCGGTAGTTTTCCAGAAAACGCGCGATACGGCCAATGGCCTCGGTCAGGTCGTCGCTGTTAGGCAGGAATACCACGCGGAAGTGATCGGGGGCAACCCAGTTGAAGCCGCTGCCCTGCACCAGCAACACCCGCTCCTGCTGCAGCAGTTCCAGGATGAACTGCTGGTCGTCCTCGATCGGATATACCGCCGGGTCCAGCCGCGGGAACAGGTACAGCGCGCCCTGCGGCTTGACGCAGCTCACGCCGGGGATGGCGGTCAGCATCTCCCAGGCCAGATCGCGCTGTCGCGCGAGACGGCCGCCCGGCGCCACCAGATCGTCGATGCTCTGGTAGCCGCCCAGCGCGGTCTGGATCGCGTACTGCGCCGGCACGTTGGCACACAGCCGCATCGAGGCCAGCATGTTGAGGCCCTCGATGTAGTCCTTGGCGTGGCGCTTTTCGCCGGCGAGGATCATCCAGCCGGCGCGGTAGCCACAGGCGCGGTAGTTCTTGGACAGGCCGTTGAAGGTGCACACCAAGAGGTCCGGCGCCAGCGAGGCGATCGAGGTGTGGGTGGCGCCGTCGTACAACACCTTGTCGTAGATTTCATCCGCGTAGAGGATGAGACCGAACTCGCGCGCCACCTCGACCAGCTGCTGCAGCACGTGGTCCGGGTACAGCGCGCCGGTCGGGTTGTTGGGGTTGATCACCACCAGCGCCTTGGTGCGCGGCGTGATCTTGGCGCGGATGTCGGCGATGGACGGCATCCAGCCCTCGGCCTCGTCGCACAGGTAGTGCACCGGGCGGCCGCCGGCCAGGCTCACCGCTGCGGTCCACAGCGGATAGTCCGGCGCCGGCACCAGCACCTCATCGCCGTTGTCGAGCAGCGCCTGCATCGCCATCACGATCAGCTCGGACACGCCGTTGCCGATGTAGATGTCTTCCATGCCGACGTTGGGAATATGCTTTTGCTGCGCGTAGTGCATGATCGCCTTGCGCGCGGCGAACAGCCCCTTGGAATCACAATAGCCGGACGCATTCTGCAAATTGGCGATCACGTCCTCGATGATCTCGTCCGGGGCGAAAAAGCCGAATGGCGCCGGATTGCCGATATTGAGCTTGATGATGCGGTGGCCTTCCTCTTCCATGCGCTTGGCGTGTTCGAGTACCGGGCCACGGATGTCGTAGCAGACGTTGGCGAGTTTTTGTGATTTCTGGATAGGCTGCATGGGCACTGTTACCACTGGCTGGGGGTGTCGGTTCACGATATGTCGCAAGCGCAATGCAGGGCATGCACCACTTGCGGGCAAGGTATAATCCTATCCCAATACGTGGTGCACTGCACCAGCTTCTCACGCCAGGATGACATCATGAAACTTCACGAAGCCAACACCGCCGGATCCAACCTGTTCACCGCCTCCGGCGCCGGTCATGTCGAGATCAACAAGGTGCGCCACGAGGGCAGCCTGATCGTCACCGCCGACAGCATCACGCCGTGGCGCCCGGCCCGTTTCGAGGATTTCGGCGAGGCCGATTTCGCCGCGGTGCTGGCGCTGCAGCCGGAACTGGTGCTGCTGGGCACCGGCAGCAAGCTGCGCTTTCCGCACCCGAAGCTTTACGCGGCGCTGACCAATGCCGGCATCGGCGTCGAGGTGATGGACACCGCCGCGCTGTGCCGCACCTATAACATCCTGCTGGCCGAGGGCCGCGGCGTGGTCGCCGCGCTGCTGCAGGACTGATGCTGGCGCTGTTCGCCAAGTGCAGCCTCGGCGCGCTGGCGGTGCTACTGATCGCGCTACTATCGCAGTCGCGTGCCTTTTACATTGCCGGCCTGGTGCCGCTGTTTCCCACCTTCGCGCTGATCGCGCACTACATCGTCGGCAGCGAGCGCGACGCGCAGGCCTTGCAGCGCACCGCGCTGTTCGGGCTGTGGTCGCTACTGCCCTACGCGCTGTACCTGCTGGCGGTGTACTGGCTCAGCACCCGTACCGCGCTGCTGCCGACCCTGCTGCTGGCCACCCTCGCCTGGCTACTGGCCGCCGCCCTGCTGCTGTGGGGCTGGACGCGGCTGATGGCCTGAAACCCGCAAGGTTGGCCGCAGGCCAGCCTGTCAGCCCTTTTCCCTAGGCGGCGCGTTCGCCGCCGAAGCTCTCGTAGGCCAGCAGCGCTTCCGCCGCCGTCATCAGCGACGGCCCGCCGCCCATGTACACCGCCACCTGCAGCATCTCCATGAATTCCGCACGCGTGCAGCCCAGCTCCACCAGCGCCTTGCCGTGAAAGGCGAGGCAGCCCTGGCAGCGGCCGGCGATGCCGATGGCCAGCGCGATCAGCTCCTTGGTCTTGTTGTCCAGCGCGCCGTCGCTGTGCGCGCTTTTGCTCATCTGGCCGAAGCCGCGCATGCTGTCCGGCATTTCCTTGCGGAATTCGGCCAGCTTGGCCGACAGCGCGGCGGTCAGTTCCTGGTAGTTGTGGCTCATTCTCACCCCTTACGATTAAATAATTTACGTTATATATTTTTGTATATTTAAATCGCAAGGTCAAGCCTGCGGCCAACGTTGGCCGCAAAAAAGCCGCCCGTGGGCGGCTTCTATATAGAGCGGGATAGAACGCGTTACAGCCAGTCGTGCAGCAGCAGTGCAGCGAGCAGCAGCGCGATCAGCTTCAGCAGGAAGTTCTGCGTTTTCTGCTCGCGCATCAGCTGGATGTAACCCTGCACCACCAGCTCCGTGCTCTTGCCGGACAGTGCCTCGTTCAGCTTGCGCGGGATCGCCGGCAGCGTGGTCGCCCACTCCGGCGCCTCGTGCTTCAGCGTGCGCAGCAGGCCGCGCCAGCCGATCTGCTCGTTCATCCACTTGGTGAGGAACGGCTTGGCGGTATCCCACAGGTCGAGGTCGGGGTCGAGCTGGCGACCGAGGCCCTCGATGTTGAGCAGCGTCTTCTGCAACAGCACCAGCTGCGGCTGGATCTCGACGTTGAAGCGGCGACTGGTCTCGAACAGGCGCAACAGCACCAGGCCGAAGGAGATCTGCGACAGCGGCTTGTCGAAGATCGGCTCGCACACCGTGCGCACCGCCGCTTCCAGCTCCTCGGCGCGGGTTTCCTTGGGCACCCAGCCGGATTCGATGTGCGCGGTGGCGACGCGGTGGTAGTCGCGGTTGAAGAAGGCGAGGAAGTTCACCGCCAGGTAGTGCTTGTCGGACTCGGTGAGGCTGCCGACGATGCCGAAGTCGAGCGCGATGTAGCGGCCGTCGGCGGCGACGAAGATGTTGCCCGGGTGCATGTCGGCGTGGAAGAAGCCGTGGCGGAACACCTGGGTGAAGAAGATCTCGACGCCGAAGCGGCTGAGTTTTTTCAGGTCGACGCCGGCCTCGCGCAGGCGCTCGATCTGCCCCACCGGAATGCCGTCCATCCACTCCAGCGTCAGCACCTCGCGCGCCGAGTAGTCGTAGAACACCTCCGGCACCAGCAGCATGTCGGAGCCGGTGAAGTTGCGGCGCAGCTGGCTGGCGTTGCCGGCCTCGTGCATCAGGTCCAGCTCGTCGTGCAGGTGGCGGTCGAACTCGGCCACCACCTCCTGCGGTTTCAGGCGCTTGCCGTCCGGCAGGAAGCGCTCCACCAGCCGCGCCAGTGTCCGCATCAGCGCCAGGTCCTGCTCGATCACCGGCAGGATGCCCGGGCGCAGCACCTTCACCGCCACCGCGCGTCCCGGCTTGCCGTCCGTCCCGTGCAGCCGCGCGCGGTGCACCTGCGCCACAGAGGCACTGGCCACCGGCACGTCGTCGAATTCGGCGTACAGCTCGGCCACCGGCCGCCCCAGATTGCGGGCTATCACCTGGTGCGAGATGGCGCCGTCGAAGGGCTGTACATTGTCCTGCAGGTGGGCCAGCGCGTCGGCGTATTCTTCCGGCAGCAGGTCGCGGCGGGTGGACAACACCTGGCCGAACTTGACAAAGATCGGCCCCAGCGCTTCCAGCGCCAGCCGTACCCGCTGCGGCAACGGCGCCGACAGGTCGCGCGGCAGCGGCGTCAGCTGGCACAGGCGGTGGATGAAGCCGACGCGCGCGCGGCCGGCAAAGAATTCGTCGAGACCGAAACGGTAAAACGTGGCAACGATTTTGCTAAAACGGGCAATCCGCATGATGGGGGAAGTCAGTTCCGGTTGCTGGCTTGCGCCAGGGCTTCGAGATGGGCGAGGCGTTTTTCCAGGCGTTCGGCGTCGTCGCGCAGGGCATCCACCGCGCGCACGAACTGCTCGACGCTGTCCTTGCGCGCCAGCAGCGGGCTTTCCTCGCGCAGGTATTCCAGCCAGTTTTCCAGCAGGCGGCCGCCGATCTCGCCCTTGATGCCGAACAGGCCGCGGGCAAAGCCCTGCAGCCGCTGCGCGGCGATGTCGCCGACCACGCGCGACAGGTCTTCGGTGGCGTCCCACTTCAGCTGGCGCACGATGCGGCCAACGTTGGCCGCCAGCTCGGCATCGCCCTCCAGCAGCACGTCGGCCAAGTCCGGCGCGCGGCCGGACAGCTGCGCCAGCGCTACGCCGTGCTTCAGGCGCAACACCGCCTCGGCCTCGCCCTCGCACACTGCCAGCCAGCCCTCCTCGGTGACCACGCCGTGCACGTCCAGCGG
The DNA here is from genome assembly GCF_028548475.1 of Vogesella margarita. Lineage (GTDB taxonomy): Bacteria > Pseudomonadota > Gammaproteobacteria > Burkholderiales > Chromobacteriaceae > Vogesella > Vogesella margarita. The sequence continues at coordinate 373,836 of NZ_JAQQLE010000001.1, read as the reverse complement.
CGGCAGCACGATGCCGATGCGGCGCCCGGCGAATTGCGCCAACTCGGCGCGCTGCGCCGGATGCTGGTTCAGCAAATGATTGAAAGCCGCCACGCGGATACGCATCATTAATGTCCTTTGCCCGACAAACTCAACAAGATGGTGCCGATCATGATCGCCAGCAGCCCGGCGATACGCAGCGGCGACAGGCTCTCGCCGAACAGCAGCACGCCCACCGTCGCCACCACCGCGATGCCGACCCCGCACCAGATGGCGTATACCACGCCGAGATCCAGCTTGAGCAGCACTTGCGACAGCAGCCAGAACGAGGCGATGTAGCCGAGCACCACCAGCAGCGACGGCAGCGGCTTGGTGAAACCCGCGGCCAGCTTCAGCGAGCTGGTGGCGATCACCTCGGTGCCGATCGCCAGCGCCAGCATCAGCCACGGATTCAAGCCGTCACCTGCTGGTAGCACCAGTGCCACGGTTCGTACAGATAGCCGCAGGCGTTGCCGCGCGGAAAGCTCAGCACGAAGCCGAAGCGGCCGGCGTTGGCCTGCAGCCAGGCGAAGGCCGGCGTCTGCTCGAATGCTTCTTCAAGCGGCGGCGAGTCCGGGGTGCCGATATCGACGGCGCGGCCGGTGTGGTGCTCGCTGAAACCGGGCGCGGCGCTGACCTGCAGGATGTCTTCCAGACGTTGGCCGCGCGCCAGCTTGGCGGCGACGATTTCGTGCTGGCGCGCGATGCTGCGAAAGGCCGACACCAGCTGCAGCGTCACCCCGTCCGCGGCAGCGGCGTCGCGCATCGCCAGCCACGCCCCGGCGGCGGCCGGCGTCAGCTCGAACTCGCGGCCGGCCGCGTTGCGCTCCGCCACCACCAGCGTGTCCGCCTCGGCGAACGGCACCAGGCCGCGTGCGGCCAACGTCTGCACGTCGATGCCGAGGGTGGCGTTGAGCGCGGCCAGCTCGTCCGTCATCAGAACTTGACGCCCTTGTGTAGCGCGACCACGCCGCCGGTCATGTTGTGGTAGTCGACGCGACCGAAGCCGGCGTCCAGCATCATCTGCTTCAGCGTTTCCTGATCCGGGTGCATGCGGATGGATTCGGCCAGGTACTGGTAGCTGTCGGCGTCACCCGCCACCAGCTTGCCCATCACCGGCAGCGCCTTGAAGGAGTAGAAGTCGTAGAACGGCGACAGCGGCTTCCACACCTTGGAGAATTCCAGCACGAACAGCTTGCCGCCCGGCTTCAGCACGCGGCACATTTCCTTCAGCGCCGCGTCCTTGTGCGTCATGTTGCGCAGGCCGAAGGCCACCGACACCGCGTTGAAGTAGTTGTCGGGGAAGGGCAGCTTCTCGGCGTCGGCCAGCGACACCGGCAGGATCATGCCCTCGTCCAGCAGCCGGTCGCGGCCGACGGTCAGCATCGAGCTGTTGATGTCGGTCAGCCATACTTCGCCGCTCTTGCCGACGCGCTTGGCCCAGCCGCGGGCGAGGTCGCCGGTACCGCCGGCGATGTCCAGCACCTTGTCACCGGCGCGCACGCCGGAGGTGGTCAGCGTGAAGTGCTTCCACACCCGGTGCAGGCCACCGGACATCAGGTCGTTCATCACGTCGTACTTCTGCGCCACCGAGTGGAACACCTCGGCGACCTTGTCCGCCTTTTCGCTCTCGTCGACGGTCTTGAAACCAAAGTGCGTCTGCTTGTCCATGTTTACTCCCTGAGCGCGCCGGCAGCGGCGAGCCGATTCAGATAATCCTGCCAGTACTGGTCGTGCTTGACGCCCAGCTCGTATAAGTAGGCCCAGCTGTACAGCCCGCTGTCGTGGCCGTCGTCGAAGGTGATCTTCAGCGCGTAGTGGCCGACCGGCTCCAGCGCGGTGATGGCGACGTGCATCTTGCCGGTCTGCAGCGTTTCGTTGCCGACGCCGTGGCCGCGCACTTCCGCCGACGGCGAATAGACGCGCAGGTACTCGGCCGGCAGCTGGAAGCTGGCGCCGTCGTCGAAGCTGATCTCCAGCTTTTTCGACACGCTGTGCAGCTTGATCTCCACCGGGCGTGCGCTGTCCGGGCTCAGTCCGCTCATGGCCTTACTCCTTGCGGGTCAGCAGCATGGCATCGCCATAGCTGAAGAAACGGTATTCCTGCGCCACCGCGTGGGCGTAGGCGGCGCGCATTTCCTCGTAACCGGCGAACGCCGACACCAGCATCAGCAGCGTCGATTTGGGCAGGTGGAAATTGGTCAGCAGCCTGTCCACCACGTTGAAGCGGTAGCCGGGGGTGATGAAGATGTCGGTCTCGCCGCGACCGGCGCGCAGCACGCCGTCCGGCCGCGCCGCCGATTCCAGCGCGCGCATGCTGGTGGTGCCTACCGCCAGCACCTTGCGGCCAACCTTGTGCGCGGCGTCGATGGCGTCCACCGTCGCCTGCGGGATGTCGTAGATCTCGCTGTGCATCTTGTGCTCGGCGATGTTCTCCACCCGCACCGGCTGGAAGGTGCCGGCACCGACGTGCAGCGTCACGCTGGCCAGGGTCACGCCCTTGTCGCGCAGCGTCTGCAGCATCGCGCCGGTGAAGTGCAGACCGGCGGTCGGCGCCGCCACCGCGCCCTTCTCCCGCGCGTACACCGTCTGGTAGCGCTCGTCGTCGTCACCGTCGGTATCGCGCTCGATATAAGGAGGCAGCGGCAGCTTGCCGGAGGCATCGAGGATATCGAATACGTTGGCCGCATCCAGGAAGCGTAGCTTGAACAGCTCGCCGGCACGCTCGACCATCTCCGCCTGCCAGCGGCCGGCAAACACCAGCCGCGTGCCCGGCTTGGGCGACTTGCTGGCGCGCACATGCGCCAGCACCTCGTGCTCGTTCAGCACCCGCTCCACCAGCGCCTCGATCTTGCCGCCGCTGGCCTTCTCGCCGAACAGGCGCGCCTTGATCACGCGGGTATCGTTGAAGACCAGCACGTCGCCGGCGTCGAGGGCGTCGGCAATGGCGGAAAAGTGATCATCCTGCAACACCCGCCCGTTGACGCGCAGCAGACGGCTGCCGCCGCGCTCGGCTGGCGGATGCTGGGCAATCAGGTGTTCGGGCAGGTGGTAATCGAAATCGGAAACAAGCATGACAGGCATCTTCTGGGAAACCGGCGGATTATACCTTTCGAGCACGATTGCCGCACAGCGTTCCGCCGGCGGCATCACTTGCCCCAGATCAAGTCATCGCCGGCGACAAGGCGGCAAGCTGCCGTGCGGCGGGAAGTGGCACCCGGGTTTTGACTCCGGAGCGTGACAAATTTTCGCCGCACCAAAAAACAAACGAGCGTTTGAAATACGTCAAATACTAGACATCGTGCCGGCAATTGCGGCAAACTCGCGCCCATATCAAAACCGAGACTGCTATCTTGACCCGAAAAATCCTTGTGCTGCACGGCCCCAATCTGAATCTCCTCGGACTGCGCGAGCCACAGCATTATGGCCGGGATACACTGGACGACATCAACCGTCGTCTGCAGCAACAGGCCGCTGCTGCCGGTATTGAACTGGATTCGCTGCAAAGCAACGCCGAATCCGTGCTGATCGACCGCATCCACGCCTGTCTTGGTGACGGCACCGATCTGGTCATCATCAATCCGGCTGCATTCACCCACACCAGCGTCGCCCTGCGCGATGCGCTGGCCGGTGTCAAGGTACCGTTCATCGAAGTTCACCTGTCGAATGTCCACGCCCGCGAAGCCTTCCGCCATCACTCCTATTTCTCGGATCTGGCGATCGGCGTCATTTGCGGACTGGGCGCCCACGGCTACGAGCTGGCCCTGGCCCACGCGATCAAGCGTCTGGCACAGCCGGCATAAACACCCGAATACCTAAAGAAGGAAAACCATGGACCTGCGCAAACTGAAAAAGCTGATTGATCTGGTCGAAGAGTCCGGCATTGCCGAACTGGAAGTGACCGAAGGCGAAGAAAAAGTCCGCATTACCCGCGTTTCCCCGAACAGCACCGTGCACTACGCACAACCGATGACCATGCAGGTGCCGCAACACGCAGCACCAGCCGCCGCCGCACCGGCCGCCGCCGAAGCACCGGCCGCGGTATCCGTTGCCAACAACCCGGGCACCGTCAAGTCGCCTATGGTCGGCACCTTCTACCGTCGTCCTAGCCCGCAATCGACCCCGTTCGTCGAAGTCGGCCAGCAGGTCAATGTCGGCGACACGCTGTGCATCATCGAAGCGATGAAGCTGATGAACGAGATCGAGGCCGAGCGCGCCGGCGTGGTGAAAGCCATCCTGATCGAAGAAGGCCAGCCGGTCGAGTTCGGCGAGCCGATGTTCATCATCGAGTAAGCAGCCTGCCGCACGACATGCTGAACACAGGGCACGCCAGTCTGGTCAGTGCCCTTGTTGTTTGACGCACCGTTTACGGGAAAAACCCCAGCCTGCACACGGCGTGCGTTCCGGATCGCACTTCCGGCGTCCGCCCCGCAGTGGAGAAATACATGTTTGAAAAGATCCTGATTGCAAACCGCGGCGAAATCGCCCTGCGCATCCAGCGCGCCTGCCGCGAAATGGGCATCAAGACCGTGGTCGTGCACTCCGAGGCCGACCGCGAAGCCAAATACGTGAAGCTGGCCGACGAATCGGTCTGCATCGGCCCGGCCTCCTCCACCCTCAGCTACCTGAACGTACCGGCACTGATCGCCGCCGCCGAAGTCACCGACGCGCAGGCGATCCACCCCGGCTACGGCTTCCTGTCGGAAAATGCCGACTTTGCCGAACGCGTGGAGCAGTCCGGTTTCGTGTTCATCGGCCCGCGCTCGGAAACCATCCGCCTGATGGGCGACAAGGTGTCCGCCAAGCAGGCGATGATCGAAGCCGGCGTACCGACCGTACCCGGCGTCGCCGGCGCCCTGCCGGATGATCCGGCCGAAATCACCAAGATCGCCCGCAAGATCGGCTTCCCGGTGATCATCAAGGCCTCCGGCGGTGGTGGTGGCCGCGGCATGCGCGTGGTGCACACCGAAGCGGCGCTGATCAACTCCGTGAACATGACCCGTACCGAAGCCGGTGCCGCCTTCGGCAACCCGACCGTGTACATGGAGAAGTTCCTGGAGCAGCCGCGCCACATCGAGATCCAGGTGCTGTCCGACCAGCACGGCAACGCCGTGCATCTGGGCGAGCGTGACTGCTCGATGCAGCGCCGTCACCAGAAGATCATCGAAGAAGCGCCGGCACCGGGCATCACCGATGCACAGCGCAAGAAGATCGGCGAAGCCTGCGCCGACGCCTGCCGCCGTATCGGCTACCGTGGCGCCGGTACTTTCGAATTCCTGTACGAAAACGGCGAGTTCTACTTCATCGAGATGAACACCCGCGTGCAGGTGGAGCATCCGGTTTCCGAGCTGATCACCGGCATCGACATCGTGCAGGAACAGATCCGCATCGCCGCTGGCCTGCCGCTGCGCTTCAAGCAGAAGGACATCCACTTCCGCGGCCACGCGATGGAGTGCCGTATCAACGCCGAAGACCCGTTCACCTTCGTGCCGTCGCCGGGCAAGATCGAGAGCTACCATCCGGCCGGCGGCCCAGGCATCCGCATCGATTCGCACATCTACCAGGGCTATACCGTGCCGTCGCATTACGATTCGATGGTGGGTAAACTGATTGCCTACGGCGATACCCGCGACCAGGCGATGGCGCGCATGCGCGTCGCGCTGTCGGAAATGGCCATCACCGGCATCAAGACCAATATCCCGCTGCACCAGGAGCTGTTCCTCGATGCCGCCTTCCAGAAAGGCAGCACCAGCATTCACTACCTGGAAGAACGTCTGGCGCAGTTGAAGAAAGGCAGTTAATTCTATGGCATGGCTGCAAGCCACCATTCAAGCTGACTCGGCGGTGGCCGAGCGCTTCGCCGACGTCCTGATGGACGTCGGCGCCCTGTCCGCCACCATCGAGGATGCGCTGGCCGGCACCGCCGAAGAGCAGCCGATTTTCGGCGAACCGGGCGAGCCGGTTGACCAGATGTGGCAACACAGCCTGATCAACTGCCTGTTCGCCGAGGACGCCGACGTCGCCGCCATGATCGCGATGGCCGCGCTCAAGTGCAGCCTGCCGCTGCCGCAGTACGAGCTTGGCCGTGTCGAGGAACAGGACTGGGTGCGCCTGACGCAAAGCCAGTTCGACCCGATCCGCATCTCGTCGCGGCTGTGGATCACCCCGACCTGGCACCAGTCGCCGGACCCGGCGGCGATCAACCTGCAACTGGACCCGGGCCTCGCCTTCGGTACCGGCAGCCACCCGACCACCCGTCTGTGCCTGCAGTGGCTGGACGAACAGATCAAGGGCGGCGAAACAGTGCTCGACTACGGCTGCGGCTCCGGCATCCTCGCCATCGCCGCACTGAAGCTGGGCGCCGGTGCCACCCGCGGCATCGACATCGACGCCCAGGCGGTACGCGCCAGCATCGACAACGCGGAACAGAATGGCGTCAGTGCCGACTTCGGCCTGCCCGACAGCCTGCAGCCGGGCGAGTACGACGTCGTGGTCGCCAACATCCTCGCCAATCCGCTGCGCCTGCTGGGCGGCCTGCTGGCCGGCCATGTACGCACAGGTGGCCGCATCGTGCTGTCCGGCATCCTGCAGGAACAGGCGGAAGAACTGGCGGCCATCTACGGCCAGTGGTTCGACATGGATGCACCGGTGTTCGACGAAGGCTGGACCCGTCTTTCCGGCGTGAAACGCGGCTGACGACATGAGCTACACCACACAGTGCCCCGCCTGCCAGACCCGCTTCAAGGTCTCCGATGCCCACCTCGCCCTTGCTGCCGGCATGGTGCGCTGCGGGCGCTGTAGCCATGTCTTCCACGCACCGAGTCATTTCGACCAGGCGCCGCCCGTAGTCGAGGCGCCGCCGGTCATCACCCCCCCGGCCAGTGCGGCCGCCTCCCGCATCGATACGGCGTCCGACGACGACTTCGAGCTGGAGCTGCCGGACTTTCATCCGGAACGGGATGCGGCCAACCTTGCCCCCGTGGCCGAGCCGCGTGCGGCAGCCGTAAGCGCACCCGAGGCCGGGGCGGAGCTGGATCTGCCTGACTTCGACCTGATGCCGGAACCGGAACAGCCGCTGTCGTGGCAGGATCTGGATACCCCGCCCCGGCAGCAGGATGACACCCCGGCCGCCGAGCCACAGCAGGACATCGCCGCCTTCCAGCGCGCGCTGGCCGAGGCGCTGCAAACACCGGCCGGTCGCGTGAGCGAACCGGTGGCGCTGGTGGACGAACCGCCGCCAGCACCGGTAAGCAACCGCCAGCAAAGGTTGGCCGCACAGTACGACACAGAGCGCACGGACAGCCCGCTGCCGCCGATTTCCGCCGCCGACCTGGACGACGACGCCCCCGCGCCGGCCGACCACGACGCCGAGGAAAGCGACACCGCACCAGCCGGTGACGGCAACTGGCTGCGCGCCACCGCCTTCGGCCTACTCGGCGTCATCGGCGTCTTGGTGCTGCTGCTGCAGCTGGCCTTCATCAACCGTACCGCGGTCAGCGCCGAGCTGCCGGAACTGCGCCCCGCCTTCGAGTCGCTGTGCCAGTCGCTCGGCTGCGAGGTGCCGCTGCCGACCCAGCGCCAGCTGATCCGCACCGAGTGGTCCGAGCTGTCGTTCGTGCCGCAGCACGAGCACCTGATCCAGCTGGACGCCACGCTGAAGAATCTGGCCCCCTATCCGCAGGCCTTCCCGCTGATGGAGGTGTCGCTGAAGGACGGCGAGGACCGCGTGCTGATCCGCAAGACGCTGAAGCCGGAACAGTACCTGTCCGCCGACGACCTCAAGCTGGGCCGCTTCAACGCGAGCAGCGAACTGAAGATCGTCACCCGCATGGAAGTGCGCAACGCCAAGGCGCTGGGCTACAGCCTGCACTTCTACTACCCCTGATCCCATCAGGAAGCAAAGCCGGTGCCCGTAGCCCTCACGCTGCCGGTCACCGGCTTTTTTCATAAGCCCGCCGCCCGGCGCTTGCTTTTCGCATGTTCTGTTCCACCATGAAGAAACCATCAGGAGCAGATCATGACCCATTTTCATTTCCGCCATGCCGACGACCAGCTGGAGGTAGAAGGCCGTTTCCCGCAGGCGGGCGAGACCCTGCCCAGCTTCATGCTGGTCGACGAACAGCTGCGCGACGTGTCGCTGGAGCGTTTTCTCGGCCACGACAAGCTGGTGGTGACCCTGCTATCGCTGGACGCGCCCAAGGCCGGACTCGCGCTGCTGCAGGCATTGCGCCGCCAGCTGGAACCGTGGCCGCAGCTGCAACTGATCGTGATCACCGTCGATTCGCCGTTCAGCCTCGCCCGCGCGCGCCAGGCGCACGGCCTGCCCTATGTGGTGCTGCTCTCCACCCTGCGCGGACGCGACTTCCACAAGCACTTCGGCGTGCTGATCCGGGATGTGCCGCTGGCCGGCATGACCTGCCCGGCGCTATGGCTGGTGGATGGTGACGACCGCATCGGCTACGCGCAGCGGCTGCAGGGCGAAGACGAGGACTTCGACTTCGCAGAGCTGCGGCAGCAGCTGGTGGAGCGCTACTCCACCCTGCCGCGCTAGGACAGCGCGGACGTGAAAACCGGCAGCGCCAGGCTGCCGGTGGGGATGCTGCGGAGGGTGCTGCAGTAGCGGCGTCGCAACGGTTTACGCGCCGGGCGCGTGAAACTCCGGCTTGGGCGCACGGCCGAGCAGGCGCTCCACCACCTGTTGTGGTGTGGCCTGGTGATACAGAAGCTCGCACACCGCGGCGGTGATCGGCATGTCCACCTGCAGCCGCTCCGCCATCTTCAGCACCTCGCGCGCCGTCGGCACACCCTCGGCGACGTGGCCCAGCTCGGCGAGGATGGTATCCAGCGACTTGCCTTCCGCCAGCTTGAGGCCGACCTGACGGTTGCGCGACAGCGCGCCGGTGCAGGTCAGCAGCAGGTCGCCGACACCGGACAGGCCCATCATGCTCTGCTGGCTGCCGCCGAGTGCGACCGCGAGGCGGGTGATCTCGGCGAGGCCGCGGGTAATCAGCGCCGCGCGCGCGTTCATGCCGAAGCCGAGGCCGTCGGCAACACCGGTGGCGATCGCCATCACGTTTTTCACCGCGCCGCCGACTTCCACCCCGACCAGATCGTCATTGGCATAGATGCGCAGCAGCGGGCTGTGCAGCTCGCGCGCGTAGTCGCGGGCAAACGCGTAGTTTTCCGACGCCAGCGTCACCGCCGCCGGCAGGCCCTGCGCCACCTCGCGGGCAAAGCTCGGGCCGGACAGCACGCCGACGCTCTTGAGATGGGGGAACTCCTCGGCCACCACCTGGTGCGGCAGCAGGCTGGAACCGGCCTCGAAGCCCTTGCACGCCCACAGCAGCGGCGCATCCACCTTCAGCCGCGCCAGCTCGCGCAAGGTTGGCCGCAAACCGGCGATCGGCGTTACCACCAGCACCAGATCGACGCCGAGCACCGCCTCGGACAGGTCGGCGGACAGGTGCAGATCGGCCGGGAACGGGCACTCCGGCAGGTAGCGACGGTTCAGGCGCGTGGCCTGCATGTCTATCATCTGCTCGGCGTTGCGGCCCCACAGCGTGACATGATGCTGGCGGCAGAATGCGAAGGCCAGCGCCGTGCCCCAGGCACCGGCACCAAGTACGGCTATTTTCATCGTGTTCCTTACAAGCCCCACAGGCCGGTAATGCGGGCATAGCCCACGGTATTGTCGCGATGACGTACCTTGACCCAGCCGCTTTGCGGCGGCTCCAGCAGTTCCAGCGCCAGATCCTTGCCGGCCTGGTACAGCACGGCCGAACTTTCCGCCGGTGCGGCACGCACCGGCAGCTGCTCGGCGGTGACCAGCAGCATCTGCCGCGTCGACAGCGCCGCCGCCGGGATCCAGGCGATGCCGCCGGTGGCGTCACGCACCCGCGCCCAGTCTTTCTGCGTCACCAGCACTTCCACCGGGTAGTAGCGGCTGACCACGAACAGTTTCTTGGCGGCAAGGTTGGGCGCCTCGTACAGCGCGACGCCGGTTTCCTTGACCGAACGGAATTCCAATGCAAAAACCGTACTGGCCAGCAGGGCCAGTACGGCTGCAAACACAATGCGAGTCGGTTTCATCGCGATCAGGCTGTACCGGCTTCGGCCTGGGCGGCGCGTTGCTGCATGTACAGGGCTTCGAAGTTGATCGGAGCCAGCAGCACAGGCGGGAAGCCGGCGCGGCCAACCAGGCTGGACACGGTTTCGCGGGCGTACGGGAACAGGATGTTCGGGCAGGCCACGCCGAGAATCGGGTCGATGTCTTCAGCAGGAATGTTCTGGATCTGGAAGATACCGGCCTGTGCCACTTCGCACAGGAACATGGTTTTTTCCGGCAGCTTGGCGGTCACGGTCACGGTCAGCGACACTTCGAAGAAGCCGTCTTCCAGCTGGCGGCCTTCGGAAGCCAGCTGCATGTCGATTTCCGGCTGCGCCTGCTCCAGGAAGATGGCGGGTGCGTTCGGGATTTCCAGCGACAGGTCTTTGACGTAGATTTTTTCGATGGAGAATACCGGTTGCAGCTCTTGTTGTTCGCTCATGGTGTTGGATCTCGGTAGCGCCGTCGGGCGCGGGGTTGGAGTCAAGTGCGGATCATCGCACGAAAATGATGACAGCTGCGCGCGTCAACCGGCCAGCAGCACGTCCAGTTTGCCGGCCGAATGCAACGCCACCAGGTCGTCACAGCCGCCGACGTGCACGTCGCCGATGAAGATCTGCGGCACGGTGCGGCGCCCGGTCAGCGACATCATGGTGTCGCGCGCCTGCGGGTCGAGGTCGATGCGGACTTCTTCAATGTCGGTCACGCCATTCTGGGCCAGCACCTGCTTGGCGCGGATGCAGTATGGGCAATAGGCCGAGGTGTACATGGTAACGGGTTGCATGGTGACGACCTTAAGCTAGAACAAACGATGATTATAAGGCCAGTTACCGCGCCCAAGGCAAGGCTCAGGGCTGCCCTTGCAGCTGTGCCGCGTAACGCTCGACCACCTCGCCGACCAGCGCGTCCAGCGCGCCCTGCAGCTGCGCCGCGCGCGCGGAATTGAGCAGCGCCACGATCGCCAGCCGCTGCCCGGACGGCGCCTGCCAGTAGCCGGCCAGCGCGCGGGTGTCGCCCAGGGTGCCGGTCTTCAGCCGCAGCCGTGGCCCCAGCCCGGCGAAACGGCGACGCAGGGTGCCGTCCTCGCCGGCCAGCGGCAGGCTGGCAATGAATTCCGCCGCGTACGGCCCGCGTGCGGCATCGAGCAGGATCGCGCCCAGCTGGCGCGCGCTGATGCGCTCGCGCCGCGACAGGCCGGCGCCGTTTTCCAGCTGCAGCGGCTCGGCGGCGATGCCGCGCTCCAGGAGCAGCGAGCGCACCGCCAGCTGCGCGTCGGCCACGGTATCGCCGCTGTGCGGGCTTTCCGCGCCCACCGTCAGCCACACGCTGCGCGCCATGGTGTTGTTACTGTATTTGTTGATGTCGTTCAGTGCCTGCGGCAGCGGGTCGGAATCCAGCCGCACCAGCTGGCGCGCGTCGGGCGGAGTATCGCCCTGCGCGATGCCGCGCGGCCCCTCGCCGCCCAGCTGCTGCCAGATGGCGGCAAAGCTCTGTCCGGCGTAGCCGTCGTTATCCAGCACGTTGACGTAGCTGGCCGCGCCGTCACAGGCCAGCGGCAGCTTGCCGCTGACGCGGATGCTGCTGCCGCTGACGCTGACCTCGGCGTGCTCGCGCACGTCGCCACAGCTGGCGGCGGCGCCGGGCTGCAGCCGGTTGTCGAGGCGGAAGCCCGGCAGCGGCGGGTCCAGCACCACCTGTGGCCGGCCCTGCTCGTAGAAGTAACGCAGCCACGCCACCTTCAGGTTGGACAGGTGGGTGTCCGGCGGCACCGAGAACACGCGCTCGGCGTCACCGTCGAAGCCGTCGGCACTGCTGATGCGGCTGAACGCGCGCTTGTCCAGCAGCAGCTGACCGTCGATGCGCTGCACGCCGCGCAGGCGCAGCTGACGCAGCAGCTCGGTCAGGCGCACGGAATCGAAACGCGGATCGCCGCGGCCTATCCAGTACAGGTCGCCGCGCAGCACGCCGTTTTCCAGCACGGCATTGCTTTTCAGCTCGCTGCGCCAGCGGTAGCCCGGCCCCAGCCGGTTCAGCGCCGCCCAGGCGGTGACCAGCTTCATGGTCGAGGCCGGGTTCATCGCGGCATCGGCGCGGTGCTCGTCGAACACCGCGCGCCCTTCCACCGGCGCCGCCCACAGCGCCACCTCGTCGGCGCGCAGCACGCCAAGGTTGGCCGCAAGTGCCAGCGGCGAAACGGCCAGCATGGCCATCAGCAAACGTCGTGTCACTCAGATCTCCTGTGGGTCGACATCCAGCGACCAGCGTAATTGGCGCGGCGCCTTGCGCGCCAGCGCATCCAGCTGCGGCAGTAGCGCGCGCAGCCAGGCGTGCAGCGCGTTGCGCTGCGGCGATTCGAAGGTCAGCTGCGAGCGCTCGCGGCCGGCCAGGCGCGCCATCAGCGCCGGCGCCGGGCCGAACACGAACAGCGGCGGCGGCAGTTCGCCGCACAGCGCCAGCACCTGCTGCAGGAAGGCCTCGGCCTCCTGGTACTGCGGCGCGTCGGCGCGCAGGATCACCTGGCTCGCCGCCGGCGGGAAACCGGCCTCGCGCCGCTCCTGCAGCTGGCTGGCGGCAAAGCCGTCGAAATCGTGCTGCATCAGCGCGAGGTACAGCGGGTGTTCCGGCCAGTTGGTCTGCACGATGACGTCGCCGGCCAGCTCGGCGCGGCCGGCACGACCGGACACCTGCAGCAGCTGCGCGAACAGGCGCTCGCTGGCGCGATAGTCGGCAGAGTAGAGGGCGCCGTCGCTGCCCAGCACCACCACCAGCGACAGCGCACCGAAGTCGTGGCCCTTGGCCAGCATCTGGGTGCCGAGCAGGATGTCCACCTCGCCGGCGTGCACGCGCTGGTATACCGCGTCCCACGCCGCCTTGTGGCTGGTGCTGTCGCGGTCTATGCGCAGGATGCGCGCCTCCGGCAACAGCCGGCGCAGCGCCTCCTCCAGCCGCTGCGTGCCCTCGCCCAGCGGCTGCACGTCGGGATTGCCGCAGGCCGGGCACTGCAACGGTACCCGCTGCTGCGCGCCGCAATGGTGGCAGCGCAGCTGGCGCGCCGACAGGTGCAGCACCATGCGCGCGCTGCAGTGCTTGCAGGCCGAGGTCCAGCCACAGGCGGTGCAGGCCAGCACCGGCGAGTAGCCGCGGCGGTTGATGAACACCAGGCTCATCTCGCGCCGCTCCAGCCGCTGCCGCAGCGCGGCGATCACCGGCTCGGACAGGCCGTCCACCAGCTTCAGGCGGCGGGTATCGACCAGGCCGATGCGCGGCAGCCGCGCGCTGCCGTGCGCCCGCGCCGACAACACCAGCCTGCGATAGCGGCCGGCCTCGACGTTGGCCACTGTTTCCAGGCTGGGGGTGGCGCTGCCCAGCAGCACCGGCACCTGCGCCTGGTTGGCGCGCCATACCGCCAGATCGCGCGCGTGGTAGCGCAGGCCGTCCTGCTGCTTGAACGAGCCATCGTGCTCCTCGTCGACGATCACCAGCCCGGCGCGCGGCAGCGGCGTGAACACCGCCAGCCGGGTACCGATCACGATGTCGGCGACACCCTGCCAGGCGTCGACCCAGCCCTGCAGCCGCTCGCCGTCAGACAGGCCGCTGTGCAGACAGACGATGTGGCTGGCGGGAAAACGCTGCGCGAAGCGCTCGATCAGCTGCGGGGTGAGGTTGATCTCGGGGATGATCACCAGCGCCTGCTGCCCGGCCGCCAGCACGCGGGCGATCAGCTGCAGGTAGACCTCGGTCTTGCCGCTGCCGGTGATGCCGTGCAGCAGGAAGGCGCCGAAGCGGCCAAGCTTGGCCGCCACCGCGTCCAGCGCCGCCTGCTGCTCGTCGTTCAGCGTCAACGCCGCGGCCACCTGCAAGGGTGACGCCTGCCACGGCAGGATGTCGATGTGGGCTGCGGCCAACCTTTGCCTGAGAAAAGCCGTCGCCTGCGGGTGCACGCGGCGCAACGCGTCGCGCGATTGCGGCTGCTGCAACGCCTGCCACAGCTGGCGCTGCACCGTGCTGCGCGCCGACGGTTCGGCGGCGAGGCCGGCGGCATTGAGGCGGTAGGACTGGCGATCGGCCAGCGTCACCGCGCGCGGTTCGCGCAGCGCGGTGGGCAAGGCGGTGAACAGCGCCTGCCCCTGCGGATGCAGGTAGTAGCGCGCGGCAAAACGCACTTGCTGCAGCAGCGCCTCCGGCAGCGGCGGCAACTCGTCCAGCACCGCCAGAATCGGCTTGCAGCGCGCCTCGTCCAGCGCCTGCGGCGGCACGCTGTTGTCGACCACGCCGCACAATTCGCGGTTGCCGAAGGCGACGCGGACGCGCTGGCCGCTGGGCAGCGGCTGCGGGTGCAGGTAGGTGAACGCACCACGCAAGGGCACGTCGAGCCAGACACTGATGTGCTGCATTGCAGTCATGATGGGACGGACTCCCCGCTAATCCAGCACTGGCGCGGCTTGGCGCCAGCTGTGCACAGATACTGTGGATAACTTTGTGAACAACTGACGAAGCGACTGGCAAAAAGCGCGTCAATCGGGCATTCCATTAGATTGCACAAATTTTAATCTGAAATATTAAATCCAATAAAATCATTGGTTTACATAAATTCCGGATTTCTTTGGCAACAAGCCTTGACAGGCCGAAAAAATGCCCCGTTGTGGTGTGCATAAGTCGTGGAACAACTGCGACGGCAACTGTCAAGCCTTGCCGGCAAGCTTTGTTTATGCGTCAAAAAAAGCCACCGCCGGCAGGCGGTGGCTATGCGCGGCAGGCGGCCTCAGACGGCGTGGTACGGGCGCGACAGGCGGTGCACGGCGGCGACCAGTGCCTTGGCGTGTTCCGGGTCGGCAAACTGCGAGATGCCGTGGCCGAGGTTGAACACGTGGCCGGAGCCGTGGCCGTAGGCGGCCAGGATGCGGCCGGCTTCCTGCTCGATCGCCGCCGGGCTGCCGAACAGCGCGTTGGGGTCGAAGTTGCCCTGCAGCGCCACCTTGTCGCCGACGCGCGCGCGCGCCTGGCCGATGTCGGTGGTCCAGTCCAGGCCCACGCAGTCGGCACCGATGGCGGCGATCTGCTCCAGCCACTGGCCGCCGCCCTTGGTGAACACGATCACCGGCACGCGGCGGCCGTCGGCCTCTCGCTTGAGGCCGGAGATGATCTGCTGCATGTAGGCCAGCGAGAATTCCTGGTACGCGGCGTGGCTCAGTGCGCCCCCCCAGGTATCGAAGATCTGCACCGCCTGCGCGCCGGCGTCGATCTGCGCGTTGAGGTAGGCGGTCACCGAGTCGGCGGTGATGCGCAGGATGTGGTGCAGCAGCTCCGGACGGCCGTACAGCATCGCCTTCACGTGGCGGAAGTCGGCGGAGCCGGCGCCCTCGATCATGTAGCAGGCCAGCGTGAACGGGCTGCCGGAGAAGCCGATCAGCGGCACGCGGCCGTCGAGCGCCTTGCGGATGCTGGACACCGCGTCGAACACGTACTGCAGCTTGTCCAGCGGTGCCACCTGCAGCGCCTTGATCGCCGCCTCGTCGCGCAGCGGACGGGCAAAGCGCGGACCCTCTCCCTCGGCAAAGGACAGCCCCAGCCCCATCGCGTCCGGCACCGTCAAGATGTCGGAGAACAGGATGGCCGCGTCCAGCGGGAAGCGCTCCAGCGGCTGCAACGTCACCTCGGTGGCGTAATCCGGGCTGGTGCACAGGCCCATGAAGCTGCCGGCGCGCGCGCGGGTGGCGCGGTATTCCGGCAGGTAGCGGCCGGCCTGGCGCATCATCCAGATCGGGGTGTATTCAACCGGCTGCTTCAGCAGCGCGCGCAGGAAGGTGTCGTTCTTGAGCTGGGTCATGTTGGCTGTCAGGGCTGAAAAAAGTTGGCCGCATTATACCCTGCGCCGGCGGCGCTGCCTTGACCTGACTGCGGCATCGGCCGATGTTTTTGCCTGCCCGTGACGACAATTCATGCAAATGAACTTGTTAGCGGCGATACCGGCTGCTTAACTGCAGAGGGAATCCCCACCCGGACAAGGAGTTGCCATGAATCAGCTCGACCTTTCCCGCTGGCAGCAGCTGGCCACCGACTACGCGTTCACTATCGGCGGCACGCTGCTGGCGGCGCTGGCGTTCTGGATCATCGGCCGCTGGCTGATCGGCCAGGTCGGCAGCCTGGTGCAGCGCACGCTGGAGCGGCAGCACGTCGACGCCACCATCATGCGTTACCTCGGCACCACCATCAACGTCACCCTCAACATAATCCTGGTGGTCGGCATCCTCGGCTACTTCGGCATCCAGACCACCACCTTCGCCGCGCTGTTCGCCGCCGCCGGCGTCGCCATCGGCATGGCCTGGTCCGGGCTGCTGTCCAACTTCGCCGCCGGGGTGTTCCTGATCGTGCTGCGGCCGATGAAGGTCGGCGACTTCGTCACCGCCGGCGGCGTGACCGGCACGGTGAAGGAGATCGGCCTGTTCACCACCGCCCTCAACACCCCGGACAACGTGCTGACCATGGTCGGCAACGGCAAGATCATGGGCGACACCATCCAGAACTTCAGCAGCAACCCGTTCCGCCGCGTGGAGCTGAAGGCGCAGCTGGCCGGCAGCGCCGACGTGGATGCCGCCATCGCGCTGCTGCGGCAGCGGCTGGCGGCGATACCCAACGTGCTGGCGGAGCCGGCGGTGGAGGTGGCGATACTGGAATTCAACCTGGTGGGGCCGGTGCTGGCGGTGCGGCCGTTCTGCCACAACGACCACTACTGGCAGGTGTACTTCGACAGCAACCAGCTGATCCGCGACGCGCTGGGCGGCGCGGCGTTCCCGCCGCCGATGCCGGCGCAGGTGGTGTACGTGAAGCAGTAAGGTTGGCCGCAAGCGTCGTCAATACGCAAGGCCGCTGCCGGCATCCATCGGCAGCGGCCTTGCGCGTTCCTGCGCGGCGGCTCAGTGCGGCGAGGCCGCCGTCTGGCCGGTGAGCCGCGCCAAGAGGCGGCGAATGCGCGTGCGCAGGCCGTCGAGGTAGGTGTACACCACCGGCAGCACGATCAGCGTCAGTACGGTGGAGGTAATCAGGCCGCCGATGATCGCGTGCGCCATCGGCCGCTGCGTCTCCGAGCCGGCGCCGCTGGCCAGCGCCAGCGGCAGCATGCCGAAGATCATCGCCAGGCTGGTCATCATGATCGGGCGCAGCCGCACGCGGCCGGCCTCGACGATGGCATCCAGCCGCGCCATGCCCTCCTTGCGGCTCTGGTTGATGAAGTCGACCAGCAGGATGCCGTTCTTCGCCGCCAGCCCCATCAGCATGATGATGCCGATCACCGAGAACATGTTCAGCGTCGAGCCGAACAGCCACAGCGCGGCGAACACGCCGACGAAGGCCAGCGGCAACGCCATCATGATGGTCACCGGCAGCGTGAAGCTGCGGAACTGCGCGGCGAGAATGAGGTAGATGAAGATCACCCCCATCGCCAGCGCCTGTATCGCGTAGTCCAGCGACTCCTGCATGCTCTTGCGCTCGCCCTCCTGCGACAGCACCACCCCGGCCGGCAGCCGCAGCTGCTTCAGCGCGGCATCGACGCCGGCAAACACCTCGCCGGCGCTGCGGCCGCTGATGTTGGCGGTGACGCTGATCTCGCGCATCAGGTCGGTGCGCTCGATCTGGCGCGGGCTGCTGCCCGGCTCGATGCGCGCCAGCTGCGCCAGCGGCACCATATTGGCCTCGCCGTTGTCGCGCCGCGTGCCGGGCACCATCAGCACCTCCAGCAGCGCCGCCTCGCGCCCCTCGCGCGGCAGTTGCAGGCGCACGTCGTAGTTCTCGCCGTCCGGCGCCTCCCACGTCGTCACCGTGCTGCCGGCCAGCAGCACCGACAGCGTGTTGCCGACGCGGGTGAGATCCACGCCCAGCGAGGCGGCGGCGTCGCGGTCCAGGCGCACGTCCAGCGCCGGATCGGCGTCGGAAAAGCTGCTCTGCACGTCGCGCACGCCGTTGACGCGCGCAATCGCCGCCATCACCGCGTCGGTGGCCTGGCGCAGCGCCTGCAGGTCGCTGCCGCGGATGCCGATATTGACCGGCTTGCCGCCGGGGCCGTGCTGGCCCAGCTCCTGCACCGAATCCAGCTCGATGCCGGCCACCCGCTGCGCGCTGCTGCGCGCCGCCGCCATCAGCTGGAACAGGTCGCGCTGGCGCGACTGCTTGTCGCCGACGTCGATGGTCAGCTGCGCCTCGTTGCGGCCGGCGCCGAAGCGGCCGCCGCCGATCTTGCTGTCGACGCTGCTCACCTCCGGAATGCTGCGCAGCTGCGCCTCCACCTCGCGCGCCTTGGCGGCGGTGTATTCCAGCGTCGAGCCTGGCGCGGTCTTGAACGACAGGCGGAAATCGCCGTTGTCGGCGCGCGGCAGGAATTCGCCGCCGATCACCGGCACCAGCATGAAGCTGCCGACGGTCAGCGCCAGCGCCGTGGCCAGCACCGTCTTGCGGTGTGCCAGCGCCCAGCGGATCACCCTCACGTAGCCGTCGGCGAGGCGGTCGAGCGAGGCCTCGAACCAGTCCAGCGCGCGGCCGACCGGGCCCTTGTGGTGGTCGCCGTGGCGGTGCGGATCGTGCCACACCGAGGACAGCATCGGGTCCAGCGTGAACGACACGAACATCGAGATCAGCACCGCCACCGTCACCGCGAGGCCGAACTGGTGGAAGAACTTGCCGATGATGCCGCCCATGAAACCGACCGGCAGGAACACCGCGACGATGGTCAGCGTGGTGGCCAGCACCGCGAGGCCGATCTCGTTGGTACCGTCCAGTGCCGCCTGGTAGTGGCCCTTGCCCAGCGTGGCGTGGCGCACGATGTTCTCGCGCACCACGATGGCGTCGTCGATCAACAGGCCGATGGACAGCGACAGCGCCATCAGCGTCATCACGTTGAGGGTGAAGCCCAGCGCCTGCAGCGCGAACAGGGTGCCCAAGAGCGCGATCGGCAGCGTGAGGCCGGTGATCACCGTGCTGCGCCAGCTGCCGAGGAACAGGAACACGATCAGCACCGTCAGCAGCGCGCCCTCCAGCAGCGTCTGCTGCACCCCGCTCAGCGACTTGCGCACCTCGTCCGACTTGTCGTAGGTGAGCCTGACCTCGCTGCCGGCCGGCAGCTGCGCCCGCTGCTCGGCGATCACCGCCTTCACCGCGTCGGCCACCGCCACCACGTTGGCGCCGCGCGCGGCGCGCACGTCCAGCCCCACCGCCGGCTTGCCGTCGATCAGGCTGATGCTGTTCTTTTCTTCCTCGCTGTCGCGCACCTCGGCCACATCGGCCAGACGGATGGTCGCGCCCTGGCGCGTGGCGATGCCCAGCTCGCGGAAGTCGTCCACCGACTGAAGCTTGCCGGCGACGCGCACCGACAGCTCGTCGCGCTGGCTGCTGACCTGGCCGGCCGGGAAATCACGGTTGGCCGCGGCGATGGCGTCGGCCACCTCGCTGACCGACAGCCCCAGCGCCTCCAGCCGGTACGGCTGCAGCTCGATGCGGATCTCGCGCTTGCTGGCGCCAACCAGTTTCACCTCGCCGACGCCGCTCACCGTCTGCAGCCGCTTCTTCAGCACATTGTCCAGCCAGTTGCTCAGCTCGCGCAGCGAACCGTCCTGCTGGCTGAAGGTGTAGGACATCAGCGGCTCGTCGTTGGGGTTCATCTGCGAGATGGTCGGCGTGCTCACCTCGCGCCGCAGCCGGCCCTGCGCGGCGCCGACCTTGTCGCGCACCTCCTGCAGGCCGATGGCCGCGTCGGTGGACAGCTCGAACTCCACCACCAGCGTGGCGACGCCCTCGGAGGAGTAGGAACGGATGTGCTTGACGCCGTTGATGGTGTTGACCGCCTCTTCCAGCGGACGGGTGACCTCGCTCTCGATCACCTCCGGCGAGGCGCCGGGATAGGTCGCCGACACCACCGCCACCGGGAAGCGGATATCGGGAAACTCCTCCACCGGCAGCTGCTTCCAGGCAAACAGGCCCAGCACCGTCAGCAACAGCATCATCACGGCGGCAAGATAGGGGTTCTGCACGCTGACGCGGGTCAACCACATGGTATCGCCCTCTCCTTAACGCGGCAGCGCCACGCGGTCGCCGGGTTTCAGCCCCAAGAGCGGCGCCGCCAGCAGCGTGCGGCCAAGCTCGATGCCGCGCACCGCCAGCACCCGCTCGTTGTCGTTGCGCAGCACGATGCTGACCGGCTGGCGGCGCAAGGTGTTGCCGTCCAGCAGCATCACCCACGGCGCGCTGCCGTCGGCGTCGCGCACCGCCGCCTGCGGCAGGCGCACCGCGTCGGCGACTTCGCGCAGGATCACCTCGCCGCTGACGAACTGGCCGGCCTGCAGCCGGCCGGCGCGGTTATCGACGCGCAGATAGGCATTGAAGGTGCGGCTGCCGGCATTGGCCACCGGGTTGATGCGCAGCAGCTGCGCGGCGAACTGCTCGGTCGCGCCCTCGACGCGGAAGCGTGCGCGCTGGCCGGGCTGCAGCTGCGCCACCTGCCGCGCCGGGATGCTGGCGGTCGCCTCCAGCTGGCTCAGGTCCGCGATGGCGAACAGCTTCTGGTTGCGGCTGACCTGCTCGCCCGGCTGGATGCGGCGGGCGTAGACCACGCCGTCCATCGGCGAGTGCACCGCAGTATCGGCCAGGCTCTTGCGCGCGCGCGCCAGCTGGCTGCGGCGGGCGTTGACGTCGCCTTCGCGGATGCGGTACTCGCTGTCCACCTCGTCGAAGGCCAGCTTGGAGATGAAGCCCTGCTGGTACAGCTCGCGCTGCTTGTCCAGCTTCAAGCGCGCCAAGCGCAGCCGCGCCTCGTCGTTGGCCAGCTGCGCCTGCTGCTCCAGCAGCGCCTGCTGCAGCGTCTCGCCGTCCAGCCGCGCCAAGAGCTGGCCGCGGCGCACGGTTTCGCCCTCGCGCACCAGCACCTCGCGTACGCTGGCATCGATCTCGGCGGCGACCTCGATGCTGGTCAGCGCGTTGAGGGTGGCGGTAAACGGCAGGCTGGCGGCCACCGGCGCCAGCGTCGCCTGCAGCACGTCGCCGCGTGCCAGCTGGCGTAGCGGCGCGGCGGCGGCGCCAGCGCTGGCATCCTTGGTGCTGGTAGCAGGTTGGCCGCAGGCGGCAAGCAGCACGCAGCCGGCAAGACAGGCGCTTCGGAACAGGGTCGGGCGGATCATGGCGGGTCGTTTCTCGGAATGGTGACGGCTCAGGGGCGCGGCGCAGGGGTCATGCCGCGCGGCAGCAGCAGCCAGAACTTGCCCTGCTGCTTCATGCGGCCGGCGTACATGCCGGCCTCGGTGCCGAAGCCGAAAAAGAAGTCGCCGCGCACCGCACCGCGAATGGCACCGCCGGTGTCCTGCGCGTGCATCAGCCGGGTCAGCGGTTTCGGGCTGCCGTCCAGCGGCCAGGTGGTGGCCAGGTACACCGGCGCGCCCAGCGGGATGTAGCGCGGATCGACCGCCAGGCTGTGGCCGTCGGTCAGCGGCACGCCCAGCGCGCCGATCGGCCCGCCGCCGCTGCTGTTCAGGGTGCGGAAGAACACGTAGCTCGGGTTGACGTCGAACAGCTCGCGCCGGCGCTGTGGGTTGGCATCCAGCCAGCCCTTGATGCCCTGCATGCTGGCCTCGGCCAGCGTCAGCTGCTGCTGGTCGATCAGCCAGCGGCCGATGGACTTGTACGGGTGGCCGTTCTGCTCGGCGTAGGTCACCCGCAGGAAGCTGCCGTCTTCCAGCTGGATGCGGCCGGAGCCCTGCACCTGCAGGAAGAACAGCTCGGTTTCATCCTCCACCCAGGCCAGCACCGGCGCACTGCCTACGCCCTTGCCGGCGTTGATCTCGGCGCGCGTGTAGTACGGCAGCAGGCGGTTGCCGTCGAGACGGCCCTTCAGCGTGCGGGTGCGGCTGTCGATGACGAAATCGGCCGGCCTCACCAGCAGCTCGTCGGCGCCGGGCTGGGTCTTGCCCGGCACCACCTGCAGCCGGTTGCCGCCGCTGCGGCGCGCCACCAGCTGCGTGGCCGCGCGCTGCTCGGCGCTGATGTCCAGCAGCAACAGGTCCTGCGGCACGCCGTACACCGGGTACGGCGTCTGCGCGCTGCGCTGGCGGCTGCCAGTCAGCAACGGCTCGTAGTAGCCGGTGATCAGGCCGCTGTCCTTGCCGGCCTCGCTGACCTGCCACGGCACGAAGCGGCTCTCGTAAAAGCGGCGGATGCCGTCAACGTTGGCCGCATCCAGCGTCGCGGCCTCGCTGCAGACCGCCTGCCACTGCGGGCGGCCGGCCAGCGGGCGGCAGCTTTCGCGCAGCGCCAGCAGGCTTTCGCTCGCCAGCGAGCTGTCCCACTGCGGCAGCTGGCTGAACGCGGCCGGCTGGTAGCGGATGGCATCGGCGGGCGACGACGTCGTCGGCGGGGAAACGGTGGAACAGGCGACCAGCAACAGCAGGCTGGTGCACAGCAGTAAACGGTTCAGCATGGAAACAGGACTCTCGGAAAACCCGGAACAGGCACGGGTGCTAGAGCGGCACGGCACCGGAAAGTTCGGATGGTACTGGAACGGCGGCCGGAAAAACAATGCGGCTGTCGTGAATACGACAGCCGCCTGGCTCAGGGTGTGGCCGGCAGCCGTTGCTGCAGCGCCTTGAGGAAGTCCGGATCATCCGGTCGCGTCAGCGGGCCGAAGGCGATCACCGACTTGCCGCCCGGCGCGATGATGTACTTGTAGAAATTCCACTTCGGCGTACTGCCGGCCGCGCTGGCCAGCGCCTGGTAGAAGGGGTGCGCGTTGCTGCCGCGCACACTGACCCGGCTCATCATCGGGAAATCGACGCCGTAATTGCTGTGGCAGAACTCGGCAATGTCCTTGGCCTGTTCCAGCTCCTGGAAGAAATCGTCGCTGGGGAAGCCGATCACCACCACGCCGCGGTTGCGGTATTGCTGCCACAGCGCCTGCAGCTGGGCAAACTGCGGCGTGAAGCCGCACTCGCTGGCGGTGTTGACCACCACGATGGCCTTGTCCTGATACTGGCACAGATCGGTGCTGCCGCCGGTCAGGCGCGGCACCCGGTAATCCAGCAGCGGCGGGCAGGCCGCCTGCGCCAGCGGTGCCGCCAGCAGCAACCACAGCCACCATGCTTGCTTGCGCATCAGCCTGCCCTCCCCGTCTTGCGGCTCAGCCCTGGTCCTGGGCGGCCATATCGGCGCGCACCTGATCCATGTCCAGATCGCGCACCGCCTGCACCAGCTGCTCGAACTGCGGCGCCATCATCGCGCCGGCCTGGTGGAACACCACGATGCCGTCCTTCAGTGCCATCAGCGTCGGGATGGAACGGATCTTGAAGTGGGCGGCCAGCTCCTGCTCGTCCTCGGTGTTGATCTTGGCGAACACGATGTCGGGGTGTTTTTCCGCTGCCGCTTCGAAGATCGGGCCGAACGACTTGCACGGGCCGCACCACGGCGCCCAGAAGTCGAGGATCACCATGCCGTCGCCCTCGACGGTGTCGTTAAAGGTATCGGCAGTTACGTTTACATAGGCCATGACGGCTCCTTGGGTCGGTTGTGGCGGCCGCTGCGGCCAACCTTGCTGCTTTTCAAGATTGTCGCAACGCGGCGACTAGGCAAGGGATAGCTGCCATTAAATTTCGCGATACCGCATATTGGCGGCCGCTATCAGTGGCGATGACGGATGCGCCAGCACTGGTGGATCTTCCTGTTACGGAAGTCCTCCGGCACCGATTGCGCGCTGATGTCCTGCACCGCGTAGTCGGCGATCAACCTGTCGTCCAGCGTGAAGCTGCGCAGGTTGTTGGAGAAGTACAGCACACCGTCCGGTGCCAGCAACCGCATCGCGCCGTCGACCAGTTTGACCTGGTCACGCTGCACGTCCAGCTCGTCCATCATCTTCTTGGAGTTGGAGAAGCTCGGCGGGTCCATCACGATCAGGTCGAACTGCTTGCCGGCAAAGGCGGCATCTTCCAGATACTGGAACACGTCGTCGCGGATCAGCTGGTGCTTGTCCAGATCCAGCCCGTTCAGCTCGAAGTTGCGGCGGCTCCACGCCTGGTAGGTGTTGGACAGGTCCACCGTCTCGCTGCTCGTCGCGCCGCCGGCGGCCGCGTACACGGTGAAGCTGCCGGTGTAGGCGAACAGATTGAGAAAGCGCTTGCCGGCAGCCTCGTCACGTACCCGCTTGCGGGTGTTGCGGTGGTCGAGGAACAGGCCGGTGTCGAGATAAGCATCCAGATTCACCCAGAAGCGCTGGCCCTGCTCCGCCACTACGAAGTCCTCGCCCTCGCGGCCGGTCTTCTCGTACTGGCTTTCGCCCTTCTGGCGGCGGCGCGTCTTCAGCGCGATGTTCCACAGCGGTACGCCGGTGATCTCGCTGATCGCCTGCTGCACCGCGGCGATCCACGCCACGTACTCGGATTCCTCGATCTGCCAGCCGGTGTCGTACTCCTGCAGGTGGATGCGCTGGCCGTACAGGTCGATGATCAGCGGAAACTGCGGCACGTCGCGGTCGTAGACGCGCCAGGCGTCCAGTCCGTTGCGGCGCGCCCATTTGGCGTAGTGCTTGTAATTCTTGGCAAGCCGGTTGGCAAAGGCGGAAACGTCAACCATGCAACTTCCTTTTCGATAAAAACCAAACGCCGGAACATGTCCGGCGCCACTATTTCGGTGCGTTGCGGCCAACGTTGGCCGCACGGCTAGTCGTTGTTCAGCGCGGCCTGCTGCCGTTCATGATAGGCCACCAGGCGGCGGTATACCGGCTCCGGCACGTACTGGCGGATCATCTGCTCCCAGCCCTGCGGTCCCATCAGGCCCTTGACCATGGTGGAGGACACCTCGGCGTACTCGCGCGGCGGCAGCAGGAAGATGGTGGTGATGTCGGCGTGCAGGTCGGAGTTGATGTAGCGCATGGTGCGCTCGTACTCGTAGTCGCTGGCGGTGCGGATGCCGCGAATGATGTAGTTGGCCTCAATGCTCTGCGCGTAGTTGACCAGGAACTGGTTCTCGAATACCTCGACCCGCAGCTTGGAAAAGCCGCGCGTGACGGCACGCAGCATGTCCAGACGCTCGTCCACACTGAAGGTGCAATGTTTTTCCGGATTGACGCCGATGGCCACCACCACCTCGTCAAACAGTTCCACGGCCTCGCGTATCATCCACAAATGCCCGTTGGTCACCGGGTCAAAACTACCGGCATAGACGGCGCGCTTCAATTGATGCTTTCCTTTTCGACTATTTGTCATGGCGGAATGTAGCGTGGCTGGGGATGGTGGACAAGGAATTTTTGCTGCATTGCAAAAATAAAAGCACCGGCGCGGTGCGCTAACGCATCACGCCGGTGCGGCACTCTCTTGCAGGATATCAGGCGTTGATGGTTTCCGCATGGTGGCACGCCACTTCGCGGCCTTCGAGGGCGCGCAGCTGCGGCACTTCCTTGCCGCACAGATCGGTCGCGTAGGGGCAGCGCTTGTGGAAGGCGCAGCCGCTTGGCGGATTGAGCGGGCTGGGCAGCTCGCCGTGGATCTTGATCTTGATGCTGCGGTCTTCCGGATGGATGGACGGGGTCGCCGACAGCAGCGCCTGGGTGTAGGGGTGCAGCGGCTTGGCGTAGATCACCTCCTTGCTGCCCACCTCCACCGCGCGGCCGAGGTACATCACCATCAGGTCGTCGGCAACGTGCTCCACCACCGCCAGGTTGTGCGAGATGAACACGTAGGCGGTGTTGAACTCTTCCTGCAGGTCCATGAACAGGTTCAGCACCTGCGCCTGGATCGACACGTCCAGCGCCGAGGTCGGCTCGTCGGCGATCACGATCTGCGGCTGCAGCATCATCGCACGCGCGATGGCGATACGCTGGCGCTGACCGCCTGAGAACATGTGCGGGTAGCGGTAATAGTGCTCCGGACGCAGGCCGACGCGCTTCATCATCGCCTTGACCTTGTCCTCGCGCTGTTGCGCGGTCAGACTGGTGTTGATCAGCAGCGGCTCGCCCAGCTGGTCGCCGACCTTCTGCCGCGGGTTGAGCGAGGCGTACGGGTTCTGGAACACCATCTGCACCTTGCTGCGCAGCGCCTTCAGTGCGGCCTTGCCGGCGCTGGCGATGTCGACGCCATCCAGCACCAGCGAACCGGCGGTCGGGGCCTCGATCAGCGTCAGCTGCCGTGCCAGCGTGGACTTGCCGCAGCCGGACTCGCCGACCACCGCCAGCGTCTTGCCGGCCTTGAGTTCAAACGACACGCCGTTCAGCGCCTTGACCACGGCCTTCGGTTTCATGAAGCCCTGCGACACCTCGTAGTGACGGGTCAGGTCGCGAGCCTGCAATACGGTCTGGCTCATGGGGCCTCCTTCTTCTCGAACAGCGGGTAGAAGCAACGCACGGCACCATGCTCGTGCGCGGTGATGCCGGGGCGCTCGGCACGGCAGCGTTCCTGCACGTACGGGCAGCGCGGCGACAGCAGGCAGCCGCTGGGGCGGTCATACTGGCCGGGCACGATGCCGGGCAAGGTCACCAGCCGGCGTGCGCCCTTGCTGTGCTCAGGAATGGAGGACAACAGCGCGTTGGTATAAGGATGCACCGGGTGGCGGAACAACTGCGGCACGCGGCCCTCCTCGGCCACCTGGCCGGCGTACATCACCGCCACGCGGTGTGCCACCTCGGCAATCACCGCCAGATCGTGGGTGATCATCAGCAGCGCCATATTGCGCTCTTTTTGCAGGTTGACCAGCAGGTCCATGATCTGTGCCTGAATGGTCACGTCCAGCGCGGTGGTCGGCTCATCGGCAATCAGCAGCTTGGGGTTACAGGCCAGCGCCACCGCGATCATCACGCGCTGGCTCATGCCGCCGGACAGCTGGTGCGGGTAGGCCTCAAGACGGGTCTTGGCCGCCGGAATCTCCACCAGCTCCATCAGTTCCAGCGCGCGCGCCTTCAGCTCGGCGCCGCGCAGGCCCTGATGCACCTTCAGCACTTCCATGATCTGGTAACCGACGGTGTAGCTCGGGTTGAGCGAGGTCATCGGGTCCTGGAAGATCATGGCGATGTCCTTACCCACGATCTTGCGACGTTCCCGCGCGCTGATGGTCAGCAGGTTCTTGCCGTCGAAGCTCAGTTCGTCGGCGACGATGCGGCCCTGCCCCTCCAGGAGGCCCATCATCGCCATCATGGTGACGGACTTGCCGGAGCCGGATTCGCCGACGATGCCGACGATCTCGCCCTGGTCGACCGACAGGTCCAGCCCTTCCACGGCGCGGAACGGGTTTTTCTCGGAGCCGAACTCGACCGAGAGGTTCTTGATTTGCAACAGACTCATGATTTTCCCTTACGCCGCGCGCTTCATTTTCGGGTCCAGCGCATCGCGCAGGCCGTCGCCCATCAGGTTGATCGACAACACCGACACCAGGATGGTCAGGCCCGGCAGGGTGACCACCCACCAGGCGCTGTCCATGTAGTCACGCGCCGAGGCCAGCATGGTGCCCCACTCCGGCGTTGGCGGCTGTACGCCGAGGCCGAGGAAGCCCAGGGCGGCGATTTCCAGGATGGCGGAGGAGAAGCTCATGGTGGCGTGCACGATCAACGGCGCCATGCAGTTGGGCAGCACGGTGACGAACATCAGACGGAACAGGCCGGCACCGGCGACGCGCGAGGCGGTCACGTAGTCGCGGTTCAGCTCGGTCATCGCCGAGGCGCGCGTCAGGCGCACGTAGGCCGGCAGCGACACCACGGCGATGGCGATCATCGCGTTGACCAGGCCCGGCCCGAGGATGGCCATGATCGCCACCGCCAGCAGCAGCGACGGCAAGGCCATCATCACGTCCATCAGGCGCATGATCAGGGTGCCCAGCACCTTGGGGAAGAAGGCCGCCAGCAGCCCCATCACCACGCCGGGAATCAGCGCCATCACCACCGACACCAGACCGATCAGCAGCGACAGGCGCGCGCCGTGGATCAGGCGCGACAGGATGTCGCGGCCCAGCTCGTCGGTGCCGAGCAGGAACTGGCTGCTGCCACCCGCAGCCCAGGCCGGCGGTGTCAGGAAGTAGTCGCGGAACTGTTCGATCGGGTCGTACGGCGCGATCCACGGCGCAAACAGCGCACAGACGGCGACGATGGACATGAACACCAGCCCGGCGACGGCGCCCTTGTTGTGGGAGAAGCCCTGCCAGAACTCCTTGAGCGGCGAAGGATAGCCTGCGGCCAACTCTTCAACCGGCGCCGCAGCGGGCGCAGTAGAAATGGATGTCATTGCTCGCCTCTTACTTGGCATGACGGATGCGCGGGTTCGCGATGCCGTACAGGATGTCTACGATGAAGTTGGTGAGGATCACCAGCGTGGCCACGATCAGGATGCCGTTCTGCACCACCGGATAGTCGCGGCGGCCGATGGCGTCGATCAGCCACTTGCCGATGCCGGGCCAGGAGAAGATGGTCTCAGTCAGCACCGCGCCGCCCATCAGCGTGCCCACCTGCAGGCCGATCACGGTCAGCACCGGGATCAGCGCGTTGCGCAGGGTGTGGATGAAGATCACGCGCGCCGGCGACAGGCCTTTGGCGCGGGCGGTACGCACGTAGTCCTCGCGCAGCACTTCCAGCATCGACGAGCGCGTCATCCGCGCGATCACCGCCAGCGGGATGGTGCCCAGCACGATGGCCGGCAGGATCAGGTGCATCACCGCGTCCTTGAAGGCGCCGGCGTTGAATTCGGGATCGGCCATTTCGGCGCGCCAGGCGTCGATCAGCATGAAGCCGGTCTGCGGCTGCACGTCAAAGGCGAGATCGAGGCGGCCGGACACCGGGGTCCAGCCCAGCTGCACCGAGAACAGCATGATCAGGATCAGGCCCCACCAGAAGATCGGCATCGAGAAGCCGGTCAGCGAGATGCCCATCACGCCGTGGTCGAAGATGGAGCCGCGCTTGATCGCCGCCACCACGCCGGCCAGCAGGCCACAGACGGTAGCGAACACCAGCGCGCACAGCGCCAGTTCCAGCGTGGCCGGGAACAGGGTGGTGAATTCGCTCCACACGCTCTGCTGGGTTTTCAGCGAGGCGCCGAGGTTGCCCTGGAACAGGTTGCCGATGTAGTCGAAGTACTGGATATACAGCGGCTGATCCAGGCCCAGACGCTTCATCGCCGCCGCGTGCAGCGCCGGATCAAGCGAACGCTCCCCCATCATCACTTCGATGGGATCGCCCGGGATCATGCGGATCAGGCTGAAGGTAATCAGCGTGATGCCGAAAAAGGTCGGAATCAGTACGCCAAGACGACGCAGGATAAAGAAAAACATGTGAAGGTCTCCCGTCCACGCACAAGGCTGGCGTGACGTATTGCTGCAAGAGACAGGGAACGGGAACAGCAGAAAGGAAAGCGGAAGGGGTGCCGGGCGACGGAGCTGCATCTGACCACCCACCTACACCAGATGCAATCGCCGCCACGGCAAGACACACTTTACGGATCGCACGCCGTGACCGCCTTGATACAGGTCAATCACGCGACATCCGCACCGCTGGTGCGCCCCGACTTTCCTTTTGCATAAACCGTTCGCCTGATAATGAACAAGGAGGGGCCAAAGGCGCCCTCCTTGCCATTCACCCGGACCAGCCGGGCGATACCGCGAACTTACTTGACGCTAACACCCTTGAAGGAATAGTCGCCGAACGGGCTGATCTTGAAGCCGTTCACTTCCTTGCGCATCGGCTGGTTCACTACCGAGTGGGCGATGGTCGACCAAGGCAGATCCTTCTTGAAGATTTCCTGCGCCTTCATGTACATGGCGGTGCGCTGCTTCAGGTCGGTGCTCTTGCGGGCGCCCAGCACTTCCTTGTCGAAGGCCTTGCTGCAGTAGCGTGCGTAGTTGGAGCCGCCGATGGCTTCGCAGGTCAGCAACACGCCGAGGAAGTTGTCCGGGCTGGCGTAGTCGCCGGTCCAGCCGATCAGGCCGGCGTCATGCTCGCCGTTCTTCATGCGCTTGAGGTATTCGCCCCACTCGTAGGAAGTGATCTTGGCCTTGACGCCGATCTTGGCCCAGTCGGCCTGGATCATTTCCGCCATCAGCTTGGCGTTCGGGTTGTACGGACGCTGTACCGGCATCGCCCACAGGGAGATCTCGAAGCCGTTCGGGTAGCCGGCCTTGGCCAGCAGTGCCTTGGCCTTGGCGATATCGGTCGGCTGGTTGCGCAACGACTTGTTGTACGACCACAAGGACGCCGGGAACGGGTTGGACGCTTCCTGGCCCTGGCCCTGGTACACGGCATCGATGATTGCCTTGCGGTTGATGGCCATGTCCAGTGCCTGGCGCACTTCCAGCTTCTTCAGCTGCGGCTTTTCAACGTTGTAGGCCAGGTAGCCGATGTTGAAGCCCGGAGCGGACATCATTTTCAGCGCCGGATCAGCCTTCATGCCGGCCAGATCCTGCGGCTTCGGATAGGACATGATGTGGCACTCGCCGGCCTTCATCTTCTGGGCGCGTACCGACGGGTCGGTGGTGATCGCGAAAATCAGGTTGTCGACCTTGACGTCGCCTTTTTTCCAGTACTGCTTGTTGGCCGCATAGCGGATCTGCGCGTCTTTCTGGTAGCGCTTCAGGATGAACGGACCAGTGCCGACCGGCTGCTGGTTGATCATCGACGCCTTGCCTTCCTTCATCAGCTTGTCGCCGAACTCGGCGGACAGGATGGACGCGAACGGCATCGCGATCTTGGCCAGCAGGTCGGCATCCGGAGCCTTCAGCTTGAACACGACGGTGTACGGGTCGGTCTTCTCGACGGCGGTGATGTTGCTGTCCAGACCGGTATCGGAGGCGTACGGGAATTCGACGTTGTACGCTTTGCGGAACGGATGGTTCTTGTCGATCATCCGCATGAAGCTGAACACCACGTCATCGGCGTTGAAATCGCGGGACGGGGTGAAGTATTCGGTTGTGTGGAACTTGACGCCCTTGCGCAGCTTGAAGGTGTAGGTCAGGCCGTCCGGCGACGAGGTCCACGATTCGGCCAGACCCGGCTCGATACTGGTGGAGCCGGCCTTGAACTCGATCAGGCGGTTGAACATGGCGTGACCGGCAGCGTCAAATGTGGAGCCGCCGGTGTATTGTGCGGAATCAAAGCCCTCTGGGCTGGCCTCGGAGCAGTAGATCAGGGTCCCTGCAGCCTGGGCGGCGGATGCCGCGGCAGTCAGACCGGCGGCCAGCAAAAGGTGTTTAGCAACTCGCATAGTTTCTCTATTCCTTATTGTGTTTTTAATGACGGCGTTGATACGCCTCCATGTTCCGGGCTGACGGGCCGCCCGTTTTCTGCAGTCATCCTGACGGATCACCACGACACAGTCGTTCCCGACTTCAACAGACTGCTCGCTAACCGACAATGTTCTACATCTACGGTCAGTAGCAGCATGTTTGTGTTGACTTTATACCGATCGCTGCAACGTAGCATCAGGAAAAGTACATTTCAGTCCAAGTGTCAAAACTGCGAACCGGGCAAGCGCTACCGGCTTCGGCGCAGTATTTCACAGCCAACCTATCACATCCACTAAGTTATCATCATTATCAATGTGATTTTGTTATAGGATTTTGTTTTCACTTTTCCAGGGCCGCGCCATGATCCGCTTTCGCCAAATTGAGGCATTCCGCTCCTTGATGGACACCGGCACCACGGTGGGCGCGGCACGGCGCATGCACATCACCCAGCCGGCGGTCAGCCGCCTGATCGCCGACCTGGAGGCCGACCTCGGCTTCCGCCTGTTCAACCGCACCAAGGGCCGCATGGAGCCGACCACCGCGGCGGTGCGCTTCCAGCTGGCGGTGGAAGAGAATTTCCTCGGCCTTGAACGTCTGCGCAAGGCAGCCGAAACCATCCGCAAGGACGAGACCCAGGCGCTGAGCGTCGCCTGCATGCCGGTGCTCTCCACCACGCTATTACCTTTGATTTTAAAAGAGTTTTTCAAGCTACAACCGGACGTACCGGTCAACATCGACTCGGTCGGCAACGCCGAGGTACTGGTGCGGCTGCAGGACCTGAAGGTGGACGTCGCACTCAGCCTCGCCTTCCCTGCGATCGCCGGCATCGAGGTGGAACCCATCCTGCAGGCCGAAGTGCTGTGTGCGCTGCCGGCCGGGCACCGGCTGTGCGACCGGGAGGTGATCACCCCGGCCGACCTCGCCGGCGAGAACGTGATCGGCTGGATTCCCAACCGCCCGCTCAGCCAGGGACAGGAAGACAAGTACTTCCCGCAAGGCATTGAAAAACCTCAGTTTCCCATCCGCACCCACACCTCGCACACCCGTTACGCGATGGTGGCGCACGGCCTTGGCGTCTCCATCGTCGAGCCGTTCGGCGCCCAGGTCTGGGAAAAGCATGGCGTTGTCGTAAAGCCATTCCAGACCGAGGCTACCCACGATTACGTGCTGGCCTACCCCAGCACCGGCCGCCGCTCCAGTCTGGTGCACGACTTCCGCTCCGCCACCATGAAAGTGATCCAGGACCCGGCGCTGGTACCGTGGCAACATGCCGCCGCCCAGTAAAAAAGCCGTAAAAAATGCCACCGAAAACTGTGGCATTTTAGTGACACTTAAATTTTGCCGCTCAACCTTTGCGCAGGATCACGCTACCCACCGAGTAGCCGGCGCCGAACGAGGACAGCACGCCAAGCTCGCCGGTGGCCATGTCCTCGTGATGCAGGTGCAGCGCGATCACCGAGCCGGCGGAGCTGGTATTGGCGTAGCGGTCGAGAATCACCGGCGCCTCGGTGGCATCGGCGTCGCGCCCCAGCACGCGGCGGGCGATCAGCTGGTTCATGCTCAGGTTGGCCTGGTGCAGCCAGAAGCGCTTCACGTCACTAGGCTGGATGGCCTGGCTGGCCAGGTGCGCGACGATGTGTTCGCCCACCATCGGGCATACCTCTTTAAATACCTTACGCCCCTGCTGCACGAACAGCTTGTCCAGCGCGCCGATGCCGCGCTCGTCGCAACGGTTGAGGAAGCCGAAGTTGTTGCGGATATTGTTGGAGAACAGCGTCGCCAGCTTGCAGTCCAGCACCTCGAAGCGCTGTGCCGCCGTGGCCAGCTCGGCGCGTTCCAGCAGCACCGCGGTGCAGGCATCGCCGAAGATGAAGTGGCTGTCGCGGTCGCGGAAGTTCAGGTGCGCCGAGCAGATTTCCGGGTTCACCATCAGCACCGCGTGCGCCTGCCCGTTGGCGATGGCGTTCACCGCGGTCTGGATGCCGAAGGTGGCCGACGAGCAGGCGACGTTCATGTCGAAGGCGTAGCCGCTGATGCCCAGCGCCTGCTGCACCTCGATAGACAGCGCCGGGTACGGCCGCGGCATGTTGGAGCAGGCCACGATCACCATGTCGATGTCGGCCGCCGTGCGCCCGGCGCGCTGCAATGCCTCGCGTGCCGCCGCCACCGCCATCTCCGCCTGCACCGACAACGCGTCATTGTCGCGCTCCGGCAGCGAGGGCGCCATGCGCTGCGGATCCAGCACGCCGCTGGCGTCCATCAGGTAGCGCTGCTTGATGCCGGAAGCCTTCTCGATGAATTCGGCGCTGGATTCGGTCAGCGCCACGATCTCGCCAGCGGCGATCCGCGTCGCGTGGGCGGCGTTGAAGTCGGCGACGTACTGGTTGAAGGCCGTAACCAGGGCCTCGTTGCTGACGGCGTGGGGCGGGGTAAACAGGCCGGTGCCACTGATGACAACCTTATACATAGAGTATCCTTCGGCGTGTGCGCTGATGGCAGCTGAAATTCAAACAATTGTTTGTGCGAATCATACACCAGTCGCGACGGAAAAATCCCGGCCACGCGCAGCAAAGCGCGTTATAATCATGCGCTAGCCTGTCCCGGCCCCGTGCGGCCAACCTTTGCCAGACGGCACTCCCGATACCACAGTCCCGTGGAACCAAGACCCGCAATAGTTGACTAAATTACTCGGATTTAGGGTATAATCGGCACAACTATTCAGGGAGCCTTTCACCATGCGCTTGACCACCAAAGGCCGCTTCGCCGTAACAGCCATGCTGGACCTCGCCCTGCGCGAAGCAAACGGTCCGGTGACGCTGGCCGGCATCAGCGAGCGCCAAGGCATCTCCCTGTCGTATCTCGAGCAATTATTCGGCAAGCTGCGCCGTTCGCAGCTGGTGGACAGCGTGCGCGGCCCCGGTGGCGGCTACACGCTGGCGCGCACCGTGCAGGAAATCTCCGTCGCCGACATCATCGTCGCGGTCGACGAATCGGTGGACGCCACCCAGTGCGGCGGCCGCGAGAACTGTCACGACAACCACCGCTGCATGACACACGACCTGTGGACCAACCTGAACCTGACCATTTTCGACTACCTGTCCAAGGTCAGCCTGGCCAGCCTGGTCGACGCGCAGCGCGCCAAAGAAACCTGCGTAGTAATAGATCAACGCCCACAACGCCGTAATGGCACCTGTAGCGAGCCTCTCGCCGGCAGCCTCTGACCGTCGACCTCGTGGAGAACCCGTAATGAGCGAGCTGAAACAACCCATTTACCTCGATTACTCTGCGACCACGCCGGTCGACCCGCGTGTGGCGGAGGTAATGATCCCGTTCCTGACCGAGAACTTCGGCAACCCGGCGTCGCGCAGCCACGCCTACGGCTGGACCGCCGAGGCCGCGGTGGAAAACGCCCGCGCCCAGGTCGCCGCTCTGGTCAACTGTGATCCGAAGGAAATCGTGTGGACCTCCGGCGCCACCGAATCGATCAACCTTGCGCTCAAAGGCGCTGCCCAGTTCTACAAGAGCAAGGGCCGTCACCTGATCACCCTGAAGACCGAACACAAGGCCACGCTGGACACCATGCGCGAGCTGGAACGCCAGGGCTTCGAGGTCACCTACCTCGACGTGCAGGAAAACGGCCTGCTCGACCTCGCCGCGCTGGAAGCGGCGCTGCGTCCGGACACCATCCTGGTCTCCGTGCTGTTCGTGAACAACGAAATCGGCGTGATCCAGGACATCCCGGCCATCGGCGAGCTGCTGCGCAGCCGCGGCATCCTGCTGCACGTGGATTCGGCCCAGGCTACCGGCAAGATCGACATCGACCTGGACAAGCTCAAGGTCGACCTGATGAGCTTCTCCGCACACAAGACCTACGGCCCGAAAGGCATCGGCGCGCTGTATATCCGCCGCAAGCCGCGCGTACGCCTGGAAGCGCAGATGCACGGTGGCGGCCACGAGCGTGGTTTCCGCTCCGGCACCCTGGCCACGCACCAGATCGCCGGCATGGGTGAGGCCTACCGCATCGCCCGCGAAAACATGCACGCCGAGAACGAGCGCATCCGCATGCTGCGCGACCGCCTGTGGACCGGCCTGCAGGACATCGAAGAGGTCTACCTCAACGGCGACATCGACGCCCGCGTACCGCACAACCTGAACGTGAGCTTCAACTTCGTCGAAGGCGAAAGCCTGATCATGGCGATCAAGGACCTGGCGGTCTCGTCCGGTTCGGCCTGTACCTCGGCCTCGCTGGAACCGTCCTACGTACTGCGCGCGCTGGGCCGCAATGACGAACTGGCGCACAGCTCGATCCGCTTCTCCATCGGCCGCTTCACTACCGAGGCCGATGTCGACTACGCGGTCAAGCTGCTGCACGAAAAGATCGGCAAGCTGCGCGAAATGTCCCCGCTGTGGGAGATGTTCAAGGACGGCGTCGACCTCAACAGCATCGAATGGGCTGCACACTAACAGATGGCATGATGCGGCCAACCTTGCACCGGCCGGCCGCATCGACAAGGAGAAAATCATGGCATACAGCGACAAGGTAATGGACCACTACGAGAACCCGCGTAACGTGGGGGCTTTCGACAAGGGCGACGAATCGGTCGGCACCGGCATGGTCGGCGCGCCGGCCTGTGGCGACGTGATGAAGCTGCAGATCAAGGTCAACGAACAGGGCGTGATCGAAGACGCCAAGTTCAAGACCTACGGCTGTGGCTCCGCCATTGCGTCCAGCTCGCTGGTGACCGAATGGGTCAAGGGCAAGACGCTGGACCAGGCAATGGCGCTGAAGAACACCGAAATCGCCGAAGAACTGGCGCTGCCACCGGTCAAGATCCACTGCTCGATCCTGGCCGAAGACGCGATCAAGGCCGCCGTCGCCGACTACAAGCAGAAGCACGCTAAATGATTCCGGGCGGCCGTGGCCGCCCTCTTAATCCTGAAGGCAAACGCACTATGGCTATCACGCTTTCCGAAAACGCCGCCCGTCACGTCAGCAACTTCATCGCCAAGCGCGGCAAGGGTCTGGGCGTCCGTCTCGGCGTCAAGACTTCCGGCTGTTCCGGCATGGCCTACAAGCTGGAGTTCGTCGATGTCGCCAGCGATGACGACATCGCGTTCGAGAGCTTCGGCGTCAAGGTGTTCACCGACGCCAAGAGCCTCGCCTACCTTGACGGCACCGAGCTGGACTACACCAAGGAAGGCCTCAACGAAGGCTTCAAGTTCAACAACCCGAACGTGAAGAACGAATGCGGTTGTGGCGAGAGCTTCAACGTCTGATTCCCTTGCCGTGCTGACGGCCCCTGTCTGACAGGGGCCGCTGTCGCGTCCCGGCCCCGCCCGGGTGTTGCCCGCAGAAAGCCTCCATGACCGCCGACCTGTTCTCCGATTTCCAGCAGGACCACTTTGCCCTGTTCGGCCTGCCGCGCCGCTTTGCGCTGGACGGCGCCGCGCTGGACACGCTGTGGCGCACCGCCGCGGCGCAGGTGCATCCGGACCGTTTCGCCAGCGCCGGCGATGCCGAAAAGCGCGTCGCGCTGATGGCCGCCACCCGCGTCAACGAAGCCTACCAGACGCTGAAATCGCCACTGGCGCGCGCGCGCTACCTGCTGATGCTGGCCGGTGTCGACACCGCCGAGGAAACCAACACCAGCATGCCGCCGGCCTTCCTGATGGCGCAGATAGAGTGGCGCGAGGCGATCGAGGACGCCCGCCACGGCCACGACGTCGACGCGCTGGAGCGGCTGTCGCGCCAGCTGCGCCAGGATATGTGCGCGATGGAAGACGAGCTGGGCGCCGCGCTGGACGAGCGGCACGACCACGACAGCGCCGCGCTCCTGGTGCGCAAGCTGCGCTTTCTGGAAAAGCTGGATCAGGAAATCGGCGACGCCATCGAGGCGTTGCTGTTTTGAGCATACCCAAGGTTGGCCGCAATACCGCGCCCAGCCCGGATCATTGAATAAAGAGTAGCTAGCAGCCATGGCCCTACTGCAAATCGCCGAACCCGGCCTCTCCGCCGCCCCGCACCAGCACCGTCTGGCGGTCGGGATCGACCTTGGCACCACCAACTCGCTGGTCGCCACCGTGAAAAGCGGCGCCGCCACCGTGCTGCCGGACGAACACGGCCGCAGCCTGCTGCCGTCGGTGGTGCGCTACCGCGACGACGGCCGCACCATCGTCGGTTTCGACGCGCAGGCGGAACAGAGCCGCGACCCGAACAACACCATCGTGTCGGTGAAGCGCTTCATGGGCCGTGGCCTCGCCGACATCCAGGACGTTGGCCGCAGCCCCTACCGCTTCGTCGACGCGCCGGGCATGGTGCAGCTGGTGACCCGCGCCGGCCACAAGAGCCCGGTGGAGGTGTCCGCCGACATCCTGCGTAGCCTGCGCGAACGCGCCGAGGCCAGCCTCGGCGGCGAGCTGATCGGTGCGGTGATCACCGTGCCGGCCTACTTCGACGACGCGCAGCGCCAGGCGACCAAGGACGCGGCACGCCTGGCCGGCCTCAACGTGCTGCGCCTCTTGAACGAGCCGACCGCCGCCGCCATCGCCTACGGGCTGGACAACGGCGCCGAGGGCACCTACGTGGTGTACGACCTCGGTGGCGGCACCTTCGACGTGTCGGTGCTGGCGCTGACCCGCGGCGTGTTCGAGGTGCTCGCCACCAGCGGCGATTCCTCTCTGGGCGGCGACGACTTCGACCACCGCATCTACTGCTGGATCCTGGAACAGGCCGACCTGCACGGCCTGAACGCCCACGACACCCGCCTGCTGCTGACTCGCGCCCGCGAGGCGAAGGAAGCGCTGACCGAGCACGCCGACACCCGCATCACCGCCGTGTTGTCCGACGGCCAGACCATCGACCTGCAACTGTCGCAGGCCACCTTCCACGCCATCAGCAAGACGCTGATCGACAAGACGCTGCTGCCGGTACGCAAGGCGCTGCGCGACGCCAGGATCGGCGCCGAGGACGTCAAGGGCGTGGTGATGGTCGGCGGCGCCACGCGCATGCCGCAGGTACAGAAAGCCGTCGGCGACTTCTTCGGCCGCCCGCCGCTGACCAACCTCGACCCGGACAAGGTGGTGGCGCTGGGCGCCGCCATCCAGGCCAACGTGCTGGCCGGCAACAAGGGCGACGACGAGTGGCTGCTGCTGGACGTGATCCCGCTGTCGCTGGGGCTGGAAACCATGGGAGGCCTCACCGAGAAGATCATCCCGCGCAACAGCACCATCCCGATCGCGCGGGCGCAGGAATTCACCACCTTCAAGGACGGCCAGACCGCCCTCTCCGTGCACATCCTGCAGGGCGAGCGCGAACTGGTATCCGATTGCCGCAGCCTGGCCAAGTTCGTGCTGCGCGGCATCCCGCCTATGGTGGCTGGCGCCGCGCGCATCCGCGTCACCTTCCAGGTCGACGCCGACGGCCTGCTGGCGGTGACCGCCCGCGAGATGATCTCCGGCGTCGAGGCCAGCATCGAGGTGAAACCGTCCTACGGCCTGTCCGATGACGAGATCACGCGCATGCTGAGCGACTCCATCGCCCACGTCGCCGACGACATCAACGCGCGCAAGCTGCGCGAGGCGATCGTCGACGCCGACAGCCTGCTGGATGCGCTGGACGCTGCACTGGCCAGCGACGCCGACCTGCTGGACGAGGCCGAGCGCGCCACACTGGACGCCGCGATGCAGGCACTGCGCGACGCCATCGCCGCCGAGAGCACCAAGGACATCAACGCCTGCTCGCACAAGCTCAACCAGGCCAGTGAACCGTTTGCCGCACGCCGCATGGACCGCAACATCCAGCGCGCGCTGACCGGCAAGAACATCGAAACCCTGTAAGCCTTGCGGCCAACGTTGGCCGCAACGCAGAACGACACCAGAAGGATTGACCATGCCGCGTATCATTGTGCTGCCACACGCCGACCTGTGCCCCGAGGGCGCCGTGCTCGACGATGTCGCCACCGGCACCACCGTGTGCGAAGCCCTGCTCGCCCACGACATCGAGATCGAACACGCCTGCGAGATGTCCTGCGCCTGCACCACCTGCCACGTCATCGTGCGCGAAGGCTTCAACTCGCTGCCACCGTCCGACGACCTGGAAGACGACATGCTGGACAAGGCCTGGGGGCTGGAAGCGCAGTCGCGCCTGTCCTGTCAGGCCATCGTCACCAGCGAGGACCTGGTGGTGGAGATCCCGCGCTACACCATCAACCACGCCCGCGAACACCACTGAGCCGCGCAGCATCCAAGGAGACGTGCCATGAAATGGACCGACATCAACGATATCGCCATCGAACTGTACGAGGCGCATCCGGACATCGACCCGACCACCATCCGCTTCGTCGAGCTGCACAACTGGGTGGTGGACCTGCCCGGTTTTGACGACGACCACAGCCGCGGTGGCGAAAAGGTGCTGGAAGCGATCCAGCAGGCCTGGATCAACGAAGCCGACTAGGTCCTGTTCAAGGTCTCGCGAGCTCACGCGAGACAAGGCGAAAACGGCTGAGGAAGCGGCGTTTAGCTGGATATAAATCAGCATGCCGAGGCCGTTTTCAACGCCGTATCGCCCCATGTCGCGAGCAGTCGCAGCAGACATTGAAAGGCCCTGACAACGTTGGCCGCAACAGCCACCACGCCCTGCCCGCCCCGGCAGGGCGTTTTGCTTGTCCTGATGCCGGGGCTGGGCTGTAATGCAGCATGACCCTCAATCCTGCACTGGAGCCATCATGCTGACCCTCGTCATCGGCAACAAGAACTTCTCGTCCTGGTCGCTGCGGCCGTGGCTGGTACTGAAACAGCTGGGCGAGCCGTTCGCCGAGAAACACATCCACCTGTACAGCCCGGACAGCAAGCAGCAGCTGCTGGCCGCCAATCCCGCCGGCAAGGTGCCGGTGCTGTTCGACGGCCTGCTGCGCGTGCACGACTCGCTGGCGATCTGCGAATACCTCGCCGAGCTGTTCCCGGCGGCACGGCTGTGGCCGCAGGAGCGCGCCGACCGCGCCGAGGCGCGCGCCATCAGCGCCGAGATGCATTCCGGCTTTACCGCGCTGCGCAGCGAGATGCCGATGAACGCCAGCCTGCGCACCCTGCTGCAACCGTCCGCAGACTGCGCCGCCGACATCGCGCGCATCACCACCATCTGGCGCCAGCTGCGCCAGCGCTTCGTCGCCGACGGCGACTTCCTGTTCGGCCACTTCGGCATCGTCGATGCCATGTTCGCGCCGGTGGTGCTGCGCTTTGTCAGCTACGGCGTGACGCTGGACCCGGTGTCGCAGGCCTACGCCGACAGCCTGCTGTCGCTGCCGGCGATGCAGCAATGGCTGGACGAGGCGGAACTGGAGCAGGCCGCCACCGACGCCTGACCATGCCATCGCCGGAAAATGGCCAGAGATGGCTGTTTTCCGGCATATCCGGCCACCAATGACGCATTGCCGATGGAGAAGTTGGCGGCAAGTCATTAGAATGGCCGGTTTTTCATTTCGATCGGGCACAGACAACATGACGACTCCGTTCATCATCGGCGTCGCTGGCGGCAGCGGCAGCGGCAAAACCACGGTGACCCGCAAGGTGCTGGAAACCATAGGCGCCGAGATGGCGGCAGTGATCGTGCAGGATGACTACTACCGCGACCAGAGCCACCTCAGCTTCGAGCAGCGCCTCGCCACCAACTACGACCATCCGCACGCCTTCGACTGGCCGCTCCTGATCGAGCACATCGACGAGCTACGCTGCGGCCACGCCATCGAGATGCCCAGCTACGACTTCACCAACCACACCCGCGCCGAGCGCACCGTGACCATCCAGCCGGCACCGGTGATCGTGATCGAGGGCCTGTTCCCGCTGTACGACGCCGCGCTGCGCGAGATGATGTCGCTGAAGATCTTTGTCGACACCGACGCCGACGTGCGTTTCATCCGCCGCCTGAAGCGCGACATCGCCGAACGCGGCCGCACCACCGACAGCGTGATCGAAC
Source organism: Vogesella margarita (assembly GCF_028548475.1). Lineage (GTDB taxonomy): Bacteria > Pseudomonadota > Gammaproteobacteria > Burkholderiales > Chromobacteriaceae > Vogesella > Vogesella margarita. The sequence goes on along the minus strand of NZ_JAQQLE010000001.1, from coordinate 332,533 downwards.
AGTACCTGGCCACGGTGCGCCCGATGCACAACCAGTTCATCGAGCCGACCAAGCGCTTTGCCGACGTGATCCTGCCGCACGGCGCCAACGATCCGGCGGTGGACATCATCACTACCAAGGTGGCCAGCCTGATCGCCTGAGCCTCCAGCGCACACGCGACAAGGGCGTGTCTCCGTCGGAGACACGCCCTTTTTTTGCGGCCAACCTTTGCCGTGGCGGTGGCTACGTCAGCTTGCAGCTATCTGCCGCGTTCGCACCATGATGAACGACGTTCCAGTACCAATTGCCACGACAGGCAATCCACAATGAAGACTTAACTGGCGCCGCGGAACAGTATTCTGCGGCGGCACCAGATCAGAAGTTCTCCGGCAGCATCTTCAGCAACACGATGCGGCGGTTTTCCATGGCGATGTAGCGGCCGAACACCAGCTCCTTCAGGATGCGCGCCACCATCTCGCGCGAGGAGCCGATCTGGTCGGCGATTTCCTGCTGGGTAAAGGTTTTTTGCAGCTGCATCACGCCATCGTGGTTCACGGTGTAGTCGTTGAACAGCAGACGGATGCGGCCGTAGACGTCCAGCAGTGCCAGGCTTTTGGCCGATGCCGAAATGCGGCGCACCATGCCGGCCAGGCTCACCAGGATCCGGTTGCGGACCGAGTCGCTGGGCAGGCCGTCGGCGGTGCCGAAAATGCTGATCAGGTCCTGGCGGTTGAACTTGAACAGCAGACAGTCCTCTTCCGCCATCGCGCTCCAGGCACAGGGGCCGCCGTCGAGGTAGGACACCTCGCCCATCAGCTCCCCGGGATTGTTGAACATCAGTACGTACTTGCGGTTGGCGCTGTCCGAGACGTGCGCCTGCAAACGACCGCTGACCACCAGGTAGATGGCGGACACGGTCTGTCCTTCCTGAAACACGTATTCACCCTTGCGCACGCGCAAGGAAATGGCATGGTCGATCACTCTGTCCAAAACCACGGGGGGCTGGTCGGCAAAAAAATCGGTTGCGGCCAACTGCGCCTTGATGTCGTCCAGATTCATTTCTTTACTTTTTCGTGTGTGCACTACGGGTTCGCTCTTTTTCAGCCGGGCCATTCGGACGGTTCAGTTTTGGCATAATTATTTGATTGTAAATTTCACCAATAAACCAGTCAATTTGATAGCAAAACTAACAAAATAGACCAACTCGGCTACCGCTGCATGGCACACATAGAAGCATGAAAAATCACACTGCATGGCGTCGGCCGTGACGGCAGGCCATCACCACCACCACCGACAGCTTGAACACCCCGGCCGACAGCGTCAGCAGCAGGTGGGAGGCGATGACCCAGCCCAGCGCCAGCGGCACGCTTTCCTGGTAGGCCAGATACAGACAGATGCCGAACAGCAGCAGGGCGGTGACGGCGGCGCGGCGGGCGATGGTTTCGATGGTGTGCGACATGAGGGGCTCCGGGGCTGACACGATGGAATTAAACATGTATTATTTGTACATGTTTTAAGCCAGCCTGTCCCGCCGCGTTCGCCACCGCCCACCTCCGGCCCGAACGTTGGCCGCGTATCGCCGCTTGCGCGCAAAAACATGTATTTTTTACACAACATTAAAAGGAAATCACAATGCTGGATCAGCACACCCGTCAACTGGTCAAGGCCACCGCTCCCGTCCTGAAACAACACGGCGTCACCCTCACCCGCCACTTCTACGCCCGCATGTTCCAGCACAATCCGGAACTGAAGCAGATCTTCAACCAGGGTCACCAGCAGGCCGGCAGCCAGCAACAGGCGCTGGCGATGGCGGTGGCCGCCTACGCCGAACACATTGACGATCCGTCGGTGCTGGCACCGGTACTGACCCTGGTGGCCAACAAGCACGCCAGCCTGGGCATCCGCGCCGAGCACTACCCTATCGTCGGCGGCCACCTGCTGGCCTCGATCCGCGAGGTGCTGGGCGACGCCGCCAGCGACGAGCTGATCGCCGCCTGGGCCGCCGCCTACGGCCAGCTGGCCGACATCCTGATCGCAGAAGAAAACAAGCTGTACCAGCAGGCGGCCACCCAGCGCGGCGGCTGGAGCGGCTGGCGCGCGTTCAAGGTTGGCCGCAAGGTGGTTGAGAGCGCCGAAATCACCTCCTTCTATCTGCAGCCGGCCGACGGCGGCGCGCTGCCGGACTACCTGCCTGGGCAGTACGTGTCGGTGCGGCTGGCGGTGCCGGAACTGGGCATGATGCAGCCGCGGCAGTACAGCCTGTCGGCCGCGCCCGGCGGCACGGCGCTGCGCATCTCGGTGAAGCGCGAGGCCGGCGACGACAGCCGTCCGGCGGGCATGGTGTCCAACGTGCTGCACGACGCGATCGAGGCCGGCGCGCTGCTGGACCTGGCACCACCGATGGGCGACTTCTTCCTGCACCAGGAGCGCAGCACGCCGGTGGTGCTGATCAGCGGCGGCGTCGGCATCACCCCGCTGCTGGCGATGCTGGAGCAGCTGCTGCAACAGAACAGCCCGCGCAGCATCCGCTTCCTGCACGCCTGCCGCGACGGCAGCGTGCACGCCTTCCGCCAGCACGTCGCCAATCTGGCGGCCGAGTATCCGCAGCTGGACAGCCGCATCTACTATGAGGCGCCGCGCGCCGAGGACCAGCCGGGCGTGCACTACCACCACGCCGGTCGCCTCGCACTGACGGCGGACATGATCGTCGCCGACGCCGACTACTACCTGTGCGGCCCGCTGCCGTTCATGCAGGCGCAGCAGCAGGCGCTGCTGGCGCTGGGCGTCGATGCCGTGCGCATTCACGCCGAGGCCTTCGGCACCGGTGGCACCGCGCTATAATCGCGCACAGCGGGCCGCAACGGCGGCCCGCTTTTACCCGGATACCCCTGCATGCAACTGACCCACTTCACCGACCTTGGCCTGCGAGTCCTGATGTACCTCACCGACGAGCCGCGCGCGGCGCCGGTCACCATCGGCGAGATCGCCGAGCGCTTTGCCGTGTCGCGCAACCATCTGGTCAAGGTGGTGCACTTCATGTCGCAGCAGGGCTGGCTGGTCACCACCCGCGGCAAGGGCGGCGGCCTCGCGCTGGCGCGTGCGGCCAACCTTTACCGGCTGGGACAGGTGATCCGCCAGCTGGAAGGCGTCACCGAGCTGATCGACTGTGCCGAGCCACCTTGCCAGCTGCGCGGCAGCTGCCAGCTGAAAGGGATGCTGGACGAGGCGCTGCAGGCCTTTTTCAGCGCGCTGGACCGCTACACGCTGGCCGATGCGGTGCGCACGCCAACCAGCCAGGCCATCGCCATCCTGCACCGCATGTCGCCGCGCGCTCAGGCCTGAGCACGCGCTGACGGCGGCGCCTGAAGCGGCGGCATATTGGTCAAGCTGCTTTACATTCTATAAACTACGCTACCCACCACCGTAGCGAGCCCGCCATGTCCATCCCCTCCCGCAAGCACGCCCTGCTGTTCGCCCTGCTGATGTCCTGCTACATGGCCTTCCTGATGTCGGGCATCCTCACCGCGGTCAACACCGGCATCGACGCCGGCTTCGTCGGCCGCTGGCTGCGCGCCTGGCTGCTGGCGTGGGGCTGCGCCTTCCCGCTGGTGCTGGTCGGGGCGCCGCGCGTACGCCGCCTGCTGCTGCGCTACGTCGGTCCCTGACGCCACGGCGGCCGCACCGCCGACATTCGTTTAAGTTCGATTTCAATCAAATCGAATCAAAAACACCGGAAACCCGCCGGCAAAAAGGGTTTTTCCCGCCATAAATCATCGAAAACGAACACACTCCCGTCGCAATTTACGCTATCATGCCGCCCCGCCAGCGCCAATCTGCGCCGGCGAACCGGTACAACAAGACCGCCTGAGCGGCGATTGTCCAAACAACACCCAGAGCCCGTTGATGTCGCCGGCACCGCCACAAGCGCGGCCGGCCGCGTTGCGCTCGACATGTATTAGGAGCACGAATGGAATTACTTCATAGCTGGATCAATGCCGGCAACGACCTGATCTGGGGTCAGTTGCTGATCTATCTGTTACTGGGCATCGGCCTATTCTTCACCCTGCGCATGGGCTTCATGCAGATCCGCCTGCTGCCGCGCGGCATCAAGGAAATGCTGGGCGGCCGCAACCACGTTGCCGGCAGTAACGACATCTCCTCGTTCCAGGCCTTCGCCACCGGCCTCGCCAGCCGCGTCGGTACCGGTAACGTGGCCGGTGTCGCCACCGCCATCGCGCTGGGCGGCCCCGGTGCCGTGTTCTGGATGTGGATGACCGCGCTGCTGGGCATGGCCAGCGCCTTTGCCGAATCCTCGCTGGCACAGCTGTTCAAGGTCAGCCACCACGACAACACCTTCCGTGGCGGCCCGGCCTACTACATCCAGAAGGGCCTGAACATGCGCTGGCTGGGCATGGCGTTCTCGATCTCGCTGATCATCGCCTTCGGCCTGGTGTTCAACGCGGTGCAGGCCAACTCCATCGTCGCCGCGACCGAGGGCGCGCTGGGCTGGAACAAGAATCTGGTCGCCATTGGCCTGGTGCTGCTGACCGCCCCGATCATCTTCGGCGGCCTGCGCAAGGTCGGCCAGGTGGCCGAATGGATGGTGCCGGTAATGGCTGTGCTGTATCTGGGCATGACCGTGTTCGTGATCATCACCCACGCCAGTGAAGTACCGGCGGTGCTGGCACTGATCGTGAAGAGCGCCTTCGGCGTACAACAGGCTGCTGGCGGCTTTGCCGGCTACGCACTGAGCCAGGCGATGATGCTGGGCATCAAGCGCGGCCTGTTCTCCAACGAGGCCGGCATGGGCTCGGCACCGAACGCCGCCGCCGCCGCCACCACCCGCCACCCGGCATCGCAGGGCCTGATCCAGATGTTCGGCGTGTTCATCGACACCATGATCGTGTGCACCTGCACCGCGCTGATCGTGCTGCTGTCCGGCGCCTTCGTACCGGGTGCCGAGCTGAAAGGCGTACAACTGACCCAGGCCGCGATGAGCGCCACGCTGGGCAGCTGGGGCGGCACGCTGCTGGCGGTGATCATGTTCCTGTTCTGCTTCAGCACCATCATCGGCAACTACGCCTACGCCGAAGGCAACGTCGAGTTCATCAAGAACAACAAGACCGTGATCTTCCTGTTCCGTCTGGCGGTGCTGGGCATGGTGGTATTCGGCTGCCTGGGCAGCTCGATGCTGGTCTGGGACATGGCCGACCTGGCGATGGGCGTGATGGCGCTGATCAACCTGTTCGCCATCATGATGCTGTCCAAGTACGTATTCGTGCTGCTGAAGGACTACCAGCAACAGCTGAAGGCCGGCGTGAAACAGCCGGTGTTCGACGTGAAGAAGTACCCGGAGATCGAAGCCAAGATCCACAAGGACGTGTGGTAAGCCTTGCGGCCAACCTTGTCCCGAGCAAGCCCGCCTCTGGCGGGCTTTTTTGCGTCCGGCGGCGACGCAGAAATAACGGAGCGAGCGCTAGCTGATCCCTGTATGGCAGGCAGACCGCATGGCCATCCTCGTCCGCACCGCCGCAACCTATATAAAAGCAAAAAGGTTGGCCGCATCGCTGCGGCCAACCTTGTGTGCCTGTCGTCCCGCCGCCTGTGCGGCGCGGGTCAGATGGTCTTCGAATAGCGCGCGTGCGTTTCGCGCTCGCGCAGGTGGCGGTCGAACGCCATCGCGATATTGCGGATCAGGAAGCGCCCCTTCGGCTCCACCATCAGGAAGTCGCCGTCGAAGTGCAGCAGGCCCATCTGCTGGAATTCGCGGATCTTCGGCAGCTCGTCGGCGAAGTAGTCGGCGAAGTTGATGGCGAAGGTCTGCTCGATCGCCTCCACCGACAGCGAGAAGCGGCACATCAGCGCCTGGATCACGCTACGGCGCAGGATGTCGTCCTGGGTCAGCGTCATGCCGCGCATCACCGGCAGGTGGCCGGCATCCAGCGCCGCGTAGTAGGCGTCGATGTCCTTTTCGTTCTGGCTGTAACAGGGGCCGACCTTGCCGATCGACGACACGCCAAAGCCGATCATGTCGCAATCGGCGTGGGTGGAGTAGCCCTGGAAATTGCGCTGCAGGCGACCCTGCTCCAGCGCGCGCGTCAGTTCATCACCGGGCTTGGCAAAGTGGTCCATGCCGATGAACACGTAGCCGGCATCGCTCAGCTGCTGAACGGAGTTCTGCAGGATGTCGAGCTTGGTGGCGCTGGACGGCAGATCGGCCTCGTTGATGCGGCGCTGCGGCTTGAACACGGTCGGCAGATGCGCGTAGTTGTACAGCGCGATGCGGTCCGGCGACATCGCGATCACCTTGTTGACGGTGCTTTCCAGCGAGTGCGCGGTCTGCAGCGGCAGGCCGTAGATCAGGTCCACGCTCACCGACTTGAAGCCGGCCTCGCGCGCGGCGTCGATCACCAGCCGGGTTTCTTCCTCGCTCTGGATGCGGTTCACCGCCTGCTGCACCGCCGGATCGAAGTCCTGGATGCCGACGCTCATGCGGTTGAAGCCGAGCCGGCCGAGATGGAGCACGGTGTCGCGGCCAACCTTGCGCGGGTCGATCTCGATGGAGAACTCGCCTTCCGGCAGCAGTTCGAAGTAGCGGTTGATGACGCCCATCACCCGGTCCAGCTGCGCATCGGACAGGAAGGTCGGCGTGCCGCCGCCGAAGTGCAGCTGGATCACCTTCTCGCGGCAGCCAAGCTTTTCCGCCACCAGCGCGATTTCCTTTTCCAGGTAGTCGAGGTAGGCGTCGGCGCGGCTCTTGTCCTTGGTGATGATCTTGTTGCAGCCGCAGTAGTAGCAGATGGTGTTGCAGAACGGGATGTGGACGTACAGCGAAATGCCGCGATGGTTTGCCCCGATGGCGCGCTGCGCCAGGCAATGCTCATAATCACTCACCCCGAAACCCGCGTGAAAGCGGTCGGCGGTAGGATAGGAGGTATAACGCGGACCGGACCCTTCCAGTGTTTCGATCAGGGTCCGGTCGAAAACACATTGGGTCGGGATAAATGCAGAATGAGCAGCCATCATATATTTTGATTGGAAATCTGGTGGGGGACTGGTAAATTTGCGCAATTACGCCTTGATCTGCATTGACGCTCATCAAGCAAGCTCATCTGTCCCTGGAAATCGACTCTCGGTATGAACGATCTGTCCTCCCCCCTGCATTCGCTGAAAGTCACTTGTTCCAACTGCAGCCTGCGTGAATTGTGCCTGCCGGTGGGGCTGAACCGTGACGAGATGGCGCAGCTGGATGCCGTTATCCGTCAGAGCCGCCGTTTCAAGCGCGGCGAGTACCTGTTCCGCAGCGGTGAGGGCTTCCGTTCTTTATACGCGGTACGCACCGGCTATTTCAAGACCTGCGTTTCCAGCCAGGACGGCCGCGAGCAGGTGACCGGTTTCCACATGTCCGGCGAGCTGATGGGGCTGGACGGCATTTCCTCCAACACTCACGGTTGCGACGCCATCGCGCTGGAGGACAGCGAGGTGTGCGAGCTGCCGTTCAGCCGCATGGAAAGCCTGGGGCGCGACATCCCCAGCCTGCAACACCACTTCTTCCGCCTAATGAGCCGAGAGATCGTGCGCGACCAGTCGGTGATGCTGCTGCTGGGCAATATGAAAGCGGAAGAGCGCCTCGCCGCCTTCCTGCTCAACCTGTCGCAGCGCCTGGCCAGCCGAGGCTTTGCGGCCAACGATTTCATCCTGCGCATGAGCCGCGAGGAGATCGGCAGCTTCCTCGGCCTGAAACTGGAAACCGTCAGCCGCACGCTGTCGAAATTCCAGCAGCAGGGCTGGATCCTGGTCGATCACAAGCACATCCAGCTGGTCCGCCCGGAAGAGCTGAAGGCCCTGGTGGCCGGCTGCTCGCAGGCCAACAGCGCCGGCTAAGCCCGCCGCGCCAGCAAACAAAAAAGCCCGGATCGACTGATCCGGGCTTTTTGCATTGTGGTTTGCAGGATCAACTGCCCTGCCAGCCGCCACCCAGCGCCGCGTACAGCGACACCACCGCCGACAGCCGCGCGAGGCGGGCGCTGGATAGCGCCTGCTCCACCTGGAACACGCCGCGTTCGGCGTCCAGCACGTCCAGATAGCTGGAGTAGCCGTTGTCGTAGCGGAGCCGTGCCAGGCGCAGCGCCTCGCGCAGCGATGCCAGCTGCTGCAGCTGCGCCTGTTCGGTGTCGCGCGTGGTGCTGACCGCCGACATCGCGTCCAGCGTGTCGGCAAACGCCTGCTGCACCGTCTTCTCGTACACTGCCAGCGCCTGTTTCTGGCGCGCGTTGGCTGCATCGACACCGGCGGCGATGCGGCCGGCGTTGAAGATCGGCGCGGCAAGGTTGGCCGCGAAGTTCCAGGTCTGCGCCGGGCCGCTGAACAGGTCGGTCAGCGCGGTGCTGGCGCTGCCGATGCCGGCCGACAGGCTGATGCTCGGGAAGTAGGCGGCGCGGGCGACGCCGATGCGGGCATTGGCCGCGACCAGGCTGGCTTCCGCCGCCGCCACGTCGGCACGGCGCAGCAGCAGGTCGGACGGCAGGCCGGACGGGATCTGCTCCGGCTCGGCCAGCGCCGACAAGGTCTTGCCGCGGCCAAGGTTGGCCGCAATGTCACGCGGCGAGCGGCCCAGCAGCACCGCCAGCGCGTGTTCGGTCTGCGTCACCGCCTGTGCCAGCTGCGGTACGGTGGCGCGCGCACTGGCGGCCTCGGCCTCGGCCTGGCGCAGCTCCAGCTCGGAAGTCATGCCGCCGTTGAAGCGTTTGCGGCGCAGCTGCAGCGACTCCTCGCGGCTTTGCAGCGTGGCGCGGGCGCTGGCGAGCTGGGCGTCGTAGCTGGCGAGCTGGAAGTAGCTCTTGGCCACCTGGCTGCCCAGCGACAGTCTGAGCGCGGCCAGCGAGCGTTCGCTGGCGCTGACGTCGGCCAGCGCCGCCTCGCGTTCGCGGCGCAGCTTGCCCCACAGGTCCAGCTCCCAGCTGGCGGTCAGCCCGGCCTGGCGGCTGTCGACCAGTGCGCCACCACCGCTGCTGTAGGCCGAGGTCTGGCTGCGGCCGCTGCCGGCGCTGGCGCTGACCTGCGGCAGCAGGCCGGCACGCGCCACGCCGGCGGCGGCGGCGGCTTCTTCCACCCGCGCCGCGGCCTGCACCAGATCACGGTTGTAGCGCAGCGACTCGTCTATCATCGCATCCAGCACCGGATCCCCGAAACTGCGCCACCAGTCGCCGGCGACCGGCGCCACGTTGGCCGCAGCCTGCGGCATGTCCAGCTGCGGACGCTGGTAGTCCGGGCCGACCGCCGCGCACGCCGACAGCGTGGCGGCAACCAGCATTGGCAACAGCGCTTGCTTAAGCATCATGCTGCTCTCCTTGTGGTGCCGGCTTGCGCTGGCTCCACTGCATAATCAGTTTGAAAAACAGGGGGATGAACAGCGCCGCGATGAAGGTTGCGGCTAACATGCCCCCGATCACGCCGGTACCGATCGAGTGACGGCTGGCGGAGCCGGCACCACTGGAAATCGCCAGCGGCACGCAACCCAGGATGAAGGCCAGCGAGGTCATCACGATAGGGCGGAAGCGCAGCTTGGCCGCCTCCACCGCCGCCTCGGCCAGCGAGCGCCCTTCTTCCATCTTCAGCACCGCGAACTCGACGATCAGGATCGCGTTCTTGGCCGCGAGGCCGATCAGCGTCACCAGTGCCACCTGGAAGTAGATGTCGTTCTCCAGCCCGCGCAGCCAGTTGGCCACCAGCGCGCCGAATACCGCGAACGGCACCGCGGTCAGCACCGCGATCGGCAGCGTCCAGCGCTCGTACTGTGCCGCGAGGATCAGGAACACCATCACCAGTGCGATCACGAACACCGTCGACGAGGCACCGCCGGTGGACTTCTCCTGGAACGCGGAACCGGTCCACGCCAGGGTGTAGCCGTCCGGCAGGGTTTCCTTCGCCAGCTGCTCCATCACCGCCAGCGCTTCGCCGGAGCTGTAGCCCGGTGCCGGGCCGCCGACCAGCTTGGCCGACGGGAAGGCGTTGTAGCGCTCGACGATTTCCGGGCCGGTGGTCTGCTCCACCGTCACCAGGCTGGACAGCGGGATCATCTGCCCGTTCTGCGCGCGCACGAACACGGTGCGCAGGTTGTCCACGCTCTTGCGGAACTCGGCCTCCGACTGCAGCTGCACGGTGAAGATGCGGCCGAACTTGTTGAAGTCGTTCACGTACAGCGCACCGAAGGTGCTCTGCATGGTGTCGAACACGTCGTCGATCGGCACGCCCAGCGCCTTGGCCTTTTCACGGTCCAGCTGCACGTTGACCTGCGGCACGTTGGCCGAGAAGGTGCTCTGCACGCCGGCCAGTTCCGGCCGTTTCGCCGCCGCCATCATCAGCGCCTGCGCCTGCGCCGCCAGCTCGCCGGCCGAGGCACCGGCACGGTTCTGCACGTAGGCCTCGAAGCCGCCGGTGGAGGACATGCCGGAGATCGGTGGCGGGTTGAAGGCCAGGACCAGGCCTTCCTTGATGCCGGCGCCCTTCATGAACACGTCGCCAACCACCGCCTGCGCCGACATGCCCGGCGCCTTGCGCTCGCCCCACGGCTTCAGGGTGATGAAGGTGACACCGGTGTTGGTGCGGTTGGAGCCGGACAGGATGTCGAAGCCGGCAAAGCTCATCACGTCCTTCACCGCCGGGTTCTTGGCGATTTCCACGTCCAGCTTGTCCATCGCGTCCACGGTGCGGTTGATCGCCGCGCCGTCGGGCAGGATGGTGGCGGAGATCACGTAGCCCTGGTCTTCTTCCGGCGCCAGCGACGACGGAATCAGCTTGAACAGCCACACCGAGGCGCCGATCAGCAGCCCGAACAGCACCAGCGCCAGCACGGAGCGCTTGATCAGGAAGGCCACGCCGCTGCTGTAGCGGTGGGTGATGCGGTCAAACAGGCGGTTGAAGCCGTCGAAGAAGGCGTTGCTGTGCTGGTGCTCGGACTTCAGCATCGCCGCGCACAGCGCCGGGGTCAGCGTCAGCGCCACGATGCCGGAGATGGTCACCGACATCGCGATGGTGATGGCGAACTGCTTGTACATCTGGCCGGCAATACCGCCCATGAACGCCACCGGGATGAACACCGAGCACAGCACCAGCACGATGGCGACCACCGGGCCGCTGACTTCCTTCATCGCCTGGATGGTGGCTTCGCGCGGCGGCTTGCCCTCTTTCATCATGATGCGTTCGACGTTCTCGAGCACCACGATGGCGTCGTCGACCACGATACCGATCGCCAGCACCATGCCGAACAGCGTCAGCGTGTTGATGGAGTAGCCGAACATGTACATGCCGGCGAAGGTACCGACGATGGACACCGGCACCGCGAGGCCCGGGATCAGCGTCGCGCGCCAGTTCTGCAGGAACAGGTACACCACGGCGAACACCAGCACCATCGCTTCCATCAGCGTGGTGATCACCTCCTGGATCGATACCTCGACGAAGCGGGTGGTGTCGTAGGGAATGGAGTAGGACAGGCCGGCCGGGAAACGCTCCGCCAGTTCGTCCATCTTCGCCTGTACCGCTTTGGCGGTGTCCAGCTGGTTGGCGCCCGGCGCCAGGTTGATACCGATCGGGATGCTAGGACGGCCGTTGTGCTTGCCGTAGAAGTCGTAGCCCAGCGCACCCAGCTCCACCCGTGCCACGTCCTTCAGGCGCACCTTGGCACCGTCGGCGGCCGCGCGCACGATGATGTTCTCGAACTCGCTGGCCTCGGTCAGACGGCCCTTGGTGGTGATGGTGTAGGTGAAGTCAGGCTTGCCGGCGTTCGGCTCGGCACTGATCTTGCCGGCGGCGAACTGCGCGTTCTGCTCACGGATGGCGGTGGCCACGTCGCTGGGCGTCAGCTTCAGCTGCGCCAGACGGTCCGGCCGCAGCCACACCCGCATCGCGTAGTCCTTGCCGGCGAAGTTGGTGACCTGGCCGACGCCGGGGATGCGCTTCAGCTCGTCGACCACGTTGAGCAGCGCGTAGTTGCTCATGAACAGCGTGTCGTAGCGCTTGTCCGGCGAGTACAGCGAGATCACCTGCAGGAAGGTGGCGGCCTGCTTGCGCACGTTCACGCTCTGGCGACGCACCTCTTCCGGCAGCGAGGACAGCACCGACTGCACGCGGTTGTTGACGTTGATCGACGCCTGGTCCGGATTGGTACCGATCTTGAACGTCACGTTGATGGTCAGCCGGCCGTTACTGGCGCTGCTGGACTGCATGTACAGCATGTCGTCGACGCCGTTGATCGCCTGTTCCAGCGGCGAGGCCACGGTATCGGCGATCACCTCGGCGGAGGCGCCGGGATAGGCGGTGGTCACCGCCACCGACGGCGGCACGATCTGCGGGTACTGTTCGATCGGCAGCGCGCGCATGCCGAAGAAACCGGCCAGCACGATCACGATCGACAGCACGCTGGCAAAGATCGGCCGGCGGATGAAGAAAGATGAAAACATGTATTGTTCCTCGCCTTAGCCCTGGGCCGCTGCCGGGGCGGCAACGTTGGCCGCAGCCGCCTGCGGCACCACCTTGGCACCCGGGCGCAGCTTGATCAGGTTGTCGGTAATCACCAGGTCGCCGGCCTTCAGCCCGCTCTCTACGATGAAGCCGTTATTGGCGCTGTCGCTGATCTGCAGCGGACGGGCCTCGACGGTGTTGTCCTTGCCGACCACCCACACCATCTTGCCTTGCTGCGAGGTCAGCACCGCCTTCTGCGGCACCACCAGCGCATTCAGGCGCACCGCGCCCTTCAGCTCGACGCGCACGAACTGGCCGGCACGCACGGTGCCTTCCGGATTGTCGAAGCTGGCGCGCGCCGCCGAGGTACCGGTGGTCGGGTCGATGACGCGGTCGGCAAAGTTGATGCGGCCTTCACGACCGTAGGTGCTGCCGTCCGGCAGTTTCAGCGACACGATGTAGCGGCCGCCTTCCGGCTGGCGCAGCTTGCCGCTGGCCGCCAGCCGCTGGTTCTTCAGCACATCGTTGTCGGACAGCGAGAACTTGACGTAGATCGGATCCAGCTGCGAGATCTTGGTCAGCAGGCCGGCATCGCCCGGCTGCACCAGGCTGCCCTCGGAGCGCGCCTCGGCACTGGTCACGCCGGAGATCGGCGCGGTGACGCGGGTGTAGCCGAGGTTGATCTGCGCCGACTTCATCGCGGCGCGGGCGGCGGCGACCGAAGCCTTGGCCGTGGCCAGCGCGGCTACCGCGTCGTCGCGGTCTTTCTGGCTGACGGCGTTTTCCTTGAACAGCGGCAGCACGCGGTCGTGGTCCTGCTGCGCGCGGATCAGCTTGGCCTCTTCCAGCTTCAGCGTCGCCTCCGCCTGCTCCAGTGCCGCCTGGTACGGCGCGGCGTCGAGCTGGAACAGCACGTCACCGGCGCGCACGCTGGCACCCTCGGTGTAGGCACGCTTCTGCAGGATGCCGGAGACGCGGGCGCGCACTTCCACCTCGCGCGAACCGACCGCCTGGCCGACGTACTCGGTGACCACCGGCACATCGGCTGCGGTCATCTTCACCACGCTGACCGGCAGCGGCGGCATCGCCCCGTGACCGGCGGCCTGCCCGCCCTGCTGCCCGCAAGCGGTCAGCATCACTGCCAGCGGCAACAGCGCCAGCGTCCATTTATGATTATTGAAAGAACTCACCCGAGATCTCCTTGATGTGTGCGTCGTACATAGGCAACAGCCGTCTGCGCGCTGCGTGCCGGTCAGAAAATGCCAACCGGCTATATAGCATGCAATCGTGCTGGACAGCCGCTTGCCAGGACGCGTTTCCGAATTCCGATACAGACAATGCGACAATTTTGCGTCATAATACATACATCCGTGTATGTATGTAAACAAATCGGCCAGCGCAACGGCGGCTTTAACGCTATCCTTACGCCGCGCTGAATAACCCTTTCGAGAACATGGCACGCAAAACCCGAGAAGAAGCCGAGCAAACCCGCCACCTGCTGCTGGATACCGCCGAACAGGTATTCTGGGAGAAAGGTGTCGCCGCGACCTCGCTTGCCGACATCGCCGCCGCCGCCGGGCTGACCCGCGGCGCGATCTACTGGCACTTTTCCAACAAGCTCGACCTGTTCAACGCACTGTGCGACCGCATCATCCCGGAGCTGGACAGTCTCGACGCGCGCCTGCTCGATCCTGCCATCAACCCGGCGACGCGACTGTGGCAGCACGGCCACGCCATGTTCGCGCTGCTGCACGACAGTCCGCGCATCCGCCGCATCTGCGGCATCCACCATCTGGGCTGCGAGCAGGTCGGCGAAATGGCGCCGCTCCTGCTGGAGCAGATCAGCTGGACCCAGGAAAAACAGGCCAAGCTGCAGCAGGTACTGCTCTGCGCGCAGGAACAGCACCTGCTGCGTGACGACGTCGATCCCAAGCTGGCCGCCATCGGCCTGCACAGCCTGTACGGCGGCCTGATCCACAGCTGGCTGCTGGCACAAGACGACCGCACCATTCACCATAATCTATCCGCGCTGTTAAGCCCTTATTTTGAAGGCATTTTCAAGGAGCGCTGCTGGCTGCAACCCCTGCCATGTGCGGCTGAATAGCGTTATACTCCGCGTCTTTACGCCTTCCGCCCTTTTGTCATGACTCACGCCATCAGCATCGAGGCTGTCAGCAAACGCTTCGCGTCGCTGCAGGCCCTGGATAGCATCAGCTTCACGGTAGAGCACGGCGAGTTCTTCGCCCTGCTCGGCCCCAACGGCGCCGGCAAGACCACGCTGATTTCCGCCATGGCCGGGCTGTCGCGCGCCGACAGCGGCCGGATCCGCATCATGGGCCACGACACCGTGACCCAGACGCGTGACGCACGCATGAAGCTGGGCGTGGTGCCGCAGGAACTGGTGTTCGACCCGTTCTTCACCGTGCGCGAGACGCTGACCTTCCAGTCCGGCTATTTCGGCATCCGCCATAACGACGCCTGGGTCGACGAACTGCTCTACAAGCTGGGGCTGACCGACAAGGCCAACGTCAACATGCGCGCGCTGTCCGGTGGCATGAAACGGCGGGTGATGGTGGCGCAGGCGCTGGTGCACCGCCCGCCGGTGATCGTGCTGGATGAACCCACCGCCGGCGTCGATGTCGAACTGCGCCAGAGCCTGTGGGCGTTCGTGAAGGAACTCAACGCCGCCGGCCACACCATCGTGCTGACCACCCACTATCTGGAAGAAGCCGAGGCGCTGTGCAGCCGCATCGCGATGATGAAAAAAGGCCGGCTGATCGCGCTGGAGAACAAGGACACCCTGCTGTCGCGCAGCGCGGCGCGCGAAGTGTCGCTGCAGCTGTCGGGGCCGCTACCGGCCAGCCTGCAGCCGCTGAGCCTGCGCCAGCAGGACGGCCGCCACATCCTGGCGCTGCCGGATATTGCCAAACTGGAGCAGGTATTGAGCGAACTGAGGTTGGCCGCAGTGGAAGTACGCGAGCTGTCGGTACACGAAACCGACCTGGAACAGGTCTTCGTCAAGCTGATGCACGGAGGACAACTCTGATGTACGGCTTCATTACCCTGTTCAAGAAGGAAATCCTGCGTTTCTGGAAGGTCGGCTTCCAGACGGTGATGGCGCCGGTACTGACCGCGCTGCTGTACCAGTTGATCTTCTCGCACGTGCTGTCGCAACACGTCGAGGCTTATCCCGGCGTCAGCTACACCGCCTTCCTGATCCCTGGCCTCGCGATGATGTCGATGGCACAGAACGCGTTCGCCAACAGCTCGTCCAGCCTGATCCAGTCCAAGATCACCGGCAACATCGTGTTCCTGCTGCTGCCGCCGATCAGCGCGCCGGCCTTCTTTGGCGCCTACCTGCTGGCATCCGTCGTGCGCGGGCTGGTGGTCGGCGCCGGCGTGCTGCTGGTCACCGCCTGGTTCGGCCTGCCGCTGCCGGCGCAGCCGCTGTGGCTGCTGGCCTTTGCCGTGCTCGGCTGCGGCGTGCTCGGCACGCTGGGCATCATGGCCGGCATCTGGGCCGACAAGTTCGACCAGCTGGCCGCGTTCCAGAACTTCCTGATCATGCCGCTGACCTTCCTGTCCGGCGTGTTCTACTCTATCAACAGCCTGCCGCCGCTATGGCGCAGCGTCTCCCACCTCAACCCGGTGTTCTACATGATCGACGGCTTCCGCTACGGTTTCTTCGGCCAGGCCGACGTGTCGCCGTGGCTGTCGCTGGCGGTGGTCGGCGGCTGCTTCGTCGCGCTATCGCTGTGGGTGATGCGGCTGATCGCGAGCGGCTACAAGCTTCGCCATTGAGCGGCGGCACTCTGCGTGCCGCGCCATGACAACATAAAGACAGGAACCAAAATGGTAAGTGCAGACTATATCAAGGAAGTCATTCTCGCCGGTCTCCCCTGCGACTACATCGACGTGCAGGGCGACGACGGCACCCACTTCAACGCCGTGATCGTCAGCGCGGAATTCTCCGGCCGCAATCGCGTCCAGCGCCACCAGCTGGTGTACCAGGCCCTCGGCGACCGCATGCGCGCCGAGATTCACGCACTGGGAATGAAGACACTCAGCCCGGAAGAATGGGCGCAGCAACAAGGCTAAATCACGAAAATGGAAAAACTGGTCATTCAAGGCGGCAACGGCCCGCTCAACGGTGAAATCCGTGTTTCCGGCGCCAAGAACGCCGCCCTGCCCATCCTGTGCGCCGGCCTGTTGACCGCCGACACGCTGAAGCTCACCAACGTGCCGATGCTGCGCGACGTGGCCACCACGCAAAAGCTGCTGCAAGGCATGGGCGTGCGCGTGATGACCGACAACGTGCACGAGTTCGAGATCACTGCGGCCAACCTTGACACCCTGGTGGCACCGTACGACCTGGTGAAAACCATGCGCGCGTCCATCCTGGTGCTGGGCCCGACGCTGGCCCGCTTCGGCGAGGCCACCGTGTCCCTGCCCGGCGGCTGCGCCATCGGCTCGCGCCCGGTGGAGCAGCACATCAAGGGCATGGTCGCCATGGGCGCCGAGATCTCCATCGAGCACGGCTACGTCAAGGCGCGCGCCAAGAAACTGCGCGGCGCCCACATCGTGATGGACATGGTCACCGTCGGCGGCACAGAAAACCTGATGATGGCGGCGGTGCTGGCCGAAGGCACCACCATCCTGGAAAACGCCGCGCGCGAGCCGGAAGTGGTCGACCTCGCCCACTGCCTGGTGGCGATGGGCGCCAAGATCCAGGGCATCGGCAGCGACAAGCTGGTCATCGAGGGCGTCGAGCGCCTGCACGGCGCCGAACACGCGATCATGCCAGACCGCATCGAGGCCGGCACCTTCCTCGTCGCCGGTGCCATGACCCAGGGCCACGTGGTGCTGCGCAATGCCGCGCCGCGCAGCATGGACGTGATCCTCGACAAGCTGACCGAAACCGGCGCCGTGATCGAGTGTGGCGACGACTGGATCTCGCTGGATATGAAGCGCCGCCCGAAAGCGGTCAACGTGCGCACCCTGCCGCATCCGGCCTTCCCGACCGACATGCAGGCGCAGATGATGACGCTGAACACCATCGCCGACGGCGCGGCGGTGATGACCGAGACCATCTTCGAGAACCGCTTCATGCACGTGCCGGAGCTGAACCGCATGGGTGCCAACATCGAGGTGGAAGGCAACACCGCCATCGTCAAGGGCGTGGAGAAGCTGTCCGGCGCCACCGTGATGGCCACCGATCTGCGCGCCTCCGCCAGCCTGGTGATCGCCGGCCTCGCCGCCGAGGGCGAGACCATCGTCGACCGCATCTACCACCTGGATCGCGGCTACGAGCACATCGAAGCCAAGCTCAATGCCGTCGGTGCCAACATCACCCGCGTCGCGAGCTAAATATTAAACAGCCACACCACCGCCGTGACTGCCCCCGCAGTTACGGCGGTTTTTTATGCGCATTGATGTTTAATAAAACTGTTGCACAAACGTCATTTACCGCATCTTAATTTAAAATATTAAACACTCGTCGCTTTATCTTCCGCCTCGCCGCCCCCTATCATCAGCCGACCCGCTCCACTACAAACCGCTGCAGCGACAAGGAAGACCATGTTCGACACCATCAAGGCCAAGCTGCTGCTCGGCACCGGCCTGCTCGTACTCGGCGGCTTCGGCCTGATCATCGGCGTCAACGCCCGCCTCTCCGCGCAACAGGCGGAACAGCACGTGCTGGCGGCCACCCGCCTGCTGGCCGCCAACGAAGCCGCCAAGCTCAACCAGCGCCTGGAAGCCGCCTACACCACCGCCAAGGACCTCGCCGCCTACGCGCTGGTGCTCAAGCGCGCTGCACCCGCCAATGCCCGCGCGCTGGCCGGCGCCCACACCCGCCTGCTGATGCAGACCAACCCGCAGGCCATCGGCGTGTTCCTCGGCTGGGAGCCGAACGCGCTGGACGGCCGCGACAGCGAGCTGGCCGGCCAGCCGGAAAACGGCGCCAGCGGCCGCGCCGGCAGCTACTGGTTCCGCAAGGGCGGCAAGGAGGATGTGGTGTGGGGCTCGGAGGACACCGACGGCAGCGAGTACTACGACGGCCCCAAGCACAGCCTGCAGCCGGTACTGACCGAGCCGTACGAGGATCACGACATCAAGGTGCTGATGGCGACGCTGTCCTACCCCATCGTCGATGACGGCCGCTTTGTCGGCGTCGCCGGTCTCGACTTCAGCCTGGAGCAGTTGCAGGCGGTCGCCGCCGCGATCAGGCCCTACGGCAGCGGCTTCATGACCATCTACTCCGGCAACGGCATGGTGCTCGGTGCCGGCGACAAGGCGCTGGTCGGCAAGGCCGACGCGGGGCTGCCGGCAGCGGCGCGGCGCGCGATCCGCAGCGGCAGCAGCCTGCAGTACGTCGACGACGCGCAGGTGCTGCACTACATCGAGCCGATGCACGTCGGCAACATCCGCAACGCGTGGGCGGTGCGCATCTCGATTCCGCTGGAGCGCGCGCTGGCCGACAGCCGCGCCGCCACCCGCGACACCATCCTGTTCAGCCTCGGCGCGCTGCTGCTGATCCTGCTGGTGCTCGCCGCGCTGCTGCGGCGGCTGACCACGCCGCTGACGCGGCTGCAGCAGGCACTGAGCGCACTGGCTACCGGCGACGGCGACCTCACCCGCGAGCTGGCGATCCGCGGCCGCGACGAGATCGGCGCCTCCGCCGGCGCCTTCAACCATTTCAGCCAGTCGCTGCGGCAGATGCTGCTGGAGGTACGCGAACGGGTCGGCGCCGTGCATCACGCCACCCGGGCGCTAGCCGGCGAAACCGGCGACATCAGCGCCCGCTCGCAGCAGCAATCGGTGGCCGCCACCGCCACCGCCGCCGCCATCGAGCAGCTGTCGGTCAGCATCAGCCACATCGCCGACTCCGCCCGCGTCGCCGAAGACAGCGTGCGCGAGGCCGGCCAGGAGGCGGAACAGGTCGCCGACAGCGTGCACGCCACCGCCAGCGGGATCGCGGGCATCGCCGACACCATCCGCCAGCTCGGCAGCGTGCTGCTCGGGCTGGAGCAGCGTGCCGGCCAGATCAGCCACGTGGTGCAGGTGATCCGCGACATCGCCGAGCAGACCAACCTGCTGGCACTGAACGCGGCGATCGAGGCCGCCCGCGCCGGCGAGCAGGGGCGCGGCTTCGCCGTGGTCGCCGACGAGGTGCGCAAGCTGGCCGAGCGCAGCGCCGGCGCCACCGTGGAAATCGCCGCCAGCATCCGCCAGGTGCAGGACGAGACCCGCAACGCCAACGACAGCATGAACGCCGCCATCCGCCAGGTGGAAACCGGCGTGCAGCAGGCGGAGCGCGCCGCCGCCGCCATCTCCGGCATCCACCACCACAACCGGCAGGTGATGCGCACCGTGGCCGGCATTGCCAGCGCCACCGCCCAGCAGTCCGGCGCCAGCCACGACATCGCGCGCAACGTGGCGCAGATCCACGACATGATAGACGGCACCGACCGCTCGGTACTGCACGCCAGCCACGCCACCGGGCAGCTGCGCCAGCTGGCGGACGAGCTGCAGCAGCGCATCGAACGCTTCAAGCTGTAATCGCACAAGGTTGGCCGCAAGGGCTTGCGGCCAACCTTGGCCATGAAAAAACCGGCAGGCCCGTGGGGCGCTGCCGGTTGTCGTGTCAGCTCACACGACGCTCAGTGGCCGTCGAACGAGCACACGGTGAACAGCGGGATGTTCAGATCGCGCATCAGCTCGCCGCCGCCCAGCTCCGGCAGCTCGATGATGCCGGCAGTCTCGACCACCTCGGCGCCCAGGCGCTGCAGCAGCTTGTAGCCGGCCATCATGGTGCCGCCGGTGGCGATCAGGTCGTCGATCAGCACCACGCGGTCGCCCGGCTTCACCGCGTCGGTATGCATCTCCACGGTGGCGTTGCCGTACTCCAGCTCGTACTCCTCGGCCACGGTGGTGAACGGCAGCTTGCCCTTCTTGCGGATGGGCACGAAGCCGACGTTCAGCTCGTAGGCCAGCACCGAGCCGATGATGAAGCCGCGCGCGTCCAGCCCCGCCACCACGTCGATGCGCTCGCCCATATAGCGGTGCACGAAGATGTCGATCAGCATGCGGAAGGTTTTCGGGTTCTGCAGCAGCGGCGTGATGTCGCGGAACATCACCCCTTCGCTCGGCCAGTTCGGTACGGTACGGATCCAGCCCTTCAGGTAACTGGCGTAGTCCAGATTGCTCAGGTTTTCCATCAATTCGGTGCCTTAGTGGAAGAATGCCAGTTTCACGACCCACAGTACGGCAATCACCAGTACCGCCGGCTTCAGGTCGGCAAAGCGGCCGGCCAGGATCTTGATCACGGCGTAGCTGATGAAGCCGAAGGCGATGCCGTCGGCAATGGAGAAGGTGAACGGCATCGCCACCGCGGTCATCACCGCCGGCGCCGATTCGGTCAGGTCGTCCCAGTCGATCTCGGCCAGGCCGCGCGTCATCAGCACCGCGACGTAGCACAGCGCGGGCGCGGTGGCGTAGGCCGGGACGGTCTTCGCCAGCGGCGAGATCCACAGGCAGGCGAGGAACAGGATGGCCACCACCAGCGCGGTGAGGCCGGTACGGCCGCCGACGGCGGTGCCCGCTGCCGATTCAATATAGGCGGTGGTGGACGAGGTGCCCATCGCCGCGCCGGCGGTAATGGCGATCGAGTCGGCCATCAGCGCGCGCTTCAGGCGCGGCAGCTTGCCGTCCTTGTCCAAGAGGCCGGCACGGTGCGACACGCCGACCAGGGTGCCGGTGGTGTCGAACAGGTCGACGAAGAAGAACACGAAGATCACGCCCAGGAGGCCGGCACTCATCGCGCCCTGCAGATCCATGTGCATGAAGGTCGGCGCCATGCTCGGCACCGGCGCCACCACGCCTTCGAAATTGGACAGCCCCAGCACCACCGACAGCACCGTCACCGCCAGGATGCCGATGATGATGGAGCCATGCACGCGGCGGTATTCCAGCGCCACGATGATGAAGAAGCCGAGGATGGCGAGCAGCACTTTCGGGTCGTGCAGGTTGCCCAGCGTCACCAGCGTGGCCGGATGATCAGCCACCACGCCGGCATTCTTCAGCGCGATGATGGCGAGGAACAGGCCGACACCGGCCGAGATCGCGAACTTCAGCGACTGCGGAATGGCGTTGACGATGGCCTCGCGCACCTTGAACAGGCTCACCGCCAGGAACACGATGCCGGAGATGAACACCGCACCCAGCGCCGCCTGCCACGGCACGCCCATGCCCTGCACCACGGTGAAGGTGAAGTAGGCGTTCAGGCCCATGCCCGGTGCCAGCGCGATCGGATAGTTGGCGACCAGCGCCATGATGCCGGTGCCCAGCGCCGCCGCAAGGCAGGTGGCCACGAAGACGGCGTTGAAATCCATACCGGTGAGCGACAGGATCGCCGGGTTGACGATGACGATGTAGGCCATGGTCAGGAAGGTGGTAAAGCCGGCGATGACCTCCGTTTTCACGTCGGTGCCGTGCTCTTTCAGCTTGAAAAAGCTTTCCAGCAGCATTTTGTGCTCCCTCAAAATACGCAGACAAGTTTCTGGCAAAGCGGGCGATTTTAACTGAAACGCCTGTTTCACGCTCGGCGAGATGGGCGCCGGGTGTGGCACTTAACCAATCAATGGTCGTTGTGGTATCCTGAAATATTATTTTCGATCGTTGGCAGGAAGCCTCATGTCGCAAACAAACGGCACGATTTTCATCGTGGTCGCCCCGTCCGGCGCCGGTAAAACCACCCTGGTCGGCGCGCTGCTGCAAGCCGAACCCGGTGTCGAACTGTCCGTGTCCTATACCACCCGCGCCCCGCGCGCCGGTGAGGAAAACGGCAGGCACTACCACTTTACCGATCGCGCCACGTTCGAAGACATGATCGCCGCCGGCGATTTCCTCGAGTACGCCGAGGTCTACGGCAACTACTACGGCACCAGCAAGCGCTGGCTGCGCGAAAGGTTGGCCGCAGGCCGCGACATCCTGCTGGAGATCGACTGGCAGGGCGCGCGCCAGGTGCGCGAGGTATTCCCGGACGCGGTGTCGGTATTCATCCTGCCGCCGTCGATCGAGGTACTGGAAGCCCGCCTGCGCGGCCGCGCCACCGACAGCGAGGAGGTCATCACCCGTCGCCTGTCCGAAGCGCGCGCCGAGATCGATCAGGTTGCCGAGTACGACTACCTGATCGTCAACGATGATTTCGAACAGGCACGCCTGGACCTGATCAGTGTCATCCGCAGCCAGCGCCTGCGCGGCGAGCGGCAATGCCTTCGCCATCAGGCCGCGATTGCCGCAATGCAGACGCTGGCCTGATACTTGCGAATCCGCCGCAATAACCCCATTATTTTTTGCATCACCTTCTCGGGAGACCACCTTCATGGCCCGCATTACCGTTGACGACTGCCTGGACCGTATCCAGAACCGCTTTGACCTGACCCTGGCCGCCTCCTACCGCGCCCGCCAGGTTGCCTCCGGCGCCACCACCTTTGTGGATCAGGGCCGCAACAAGCCGACCGTGGTCGCACTGCGCGAAATCGCCGCCGGCCACATCGGCCGCGAGATCCTGACCCGCAACAAGTCGTAAGCCGCAAATATGAGCCAGGACAGCGCCGCCGAACACATCGACTACAACGCCCTCGTTGACGCCGAGGCGGCGGCCCTGTTCGACGCGGCCAACCAGTACCTGCGCCCGGAGGACGTGCAGCTGCTGCGGCAGGCATTCGCCACCGCACGCGAGGCACACGAGGGCCAGACCCGCAAGAGCGGCGAGCCTTATATCACCCACCCGCTGGCGGTGGCGGCGATGCTCACCGACTGGCGCCTTGATGCGCAAGGGTTGGCCGCAGCGCTGATGCACGACGTGCTGGAAGACACCGGCGTCAGCAAGCCGACGCTGAGCGAGAAGTTCGGCCGCACCATCGCCGACCTGGTCGACGGCCTGTCCAAGCTGGAGCGGCTGGAATACCAGACCAAGGAATCGGCACAGGCGGAAAACTTCCGCAAGATGGTGCTGGCGATGGCGCGCGACATCCGTGTCATCATCGTCAAGCTCGCCGACCGGCTGCACAATATGCGCACCCTCGACGCGATGCGCGAGGACAAGCGCCAGCGCATCGCGCTGGAAACGCTGGAAATCTACGCGCCGATCGCCAACCGCATCGGTCTGAACAAGGTCTATCGCGAGCTGCAGGACCTGGCGTTCAAGCACCTGCACCCGCACCGCTACAGCGTGCTGTCCAAGGCGGTACGCGCCGCGCGCGGCAACCGCCGCGAAGTGGTCAACAAGATTCTGCAGGCCGTCACCCAGAAACTGGGCGAGGCCAATATCGAGGCCACCATCAAGGGCCGCGAGAAAAACCTGTACAGCATCTACAAGAAGATGCAGGAGAAGCACCTGTCGTTTTCCGAGGTGCTGGACATCTACGGCTTCCGCATCGTGGTCAAGGACAACGCCAGCTGCTACCTGACGCTGGGCGCGCTGCACAGCCTGTACAAGCCCATCCCCGGCAAGTTCAAGGACTACATCGCCATCCCCAAGGGCAACGGTTACCAGAGCCTGCACACCACCCTGTTCGGCCCTTACGGCACGCCGGTGGAAATGCAGATCCGCACCCAGGAGATGAACGCCGTCGCCGAGGCCGGCGTCGCCTCGCACTGGATGTACAAGTCCGGCGATGCCAGCATCGATGCCGCCAAGCAGCGCACCCACCAGTGGCTGCAGAGCATCCTCGACATGCAGGAAGAAAGCGAAGACGCGATCGAATTCCTGGAACACATCAAGATCGACCTGTTCCCGGATGAAGTCTACGTCTTCACCCCCAAGGGCAAGATCATGGTGCTGCCGCAAGGCTCCACCCCGGTCGACTTTGCCTACGCGGTACACACCGACATCGGCCACCGCTGCATCGCCGGTCGCGTCAATTTCAACCTGGTACCGCTGCGCACCGTGCTGCGCAACGGCGACACCGTCGAGATCATCACCTCGACCCAGGCCAAGCCGAACCCGTCGTGGCTCAATTTCGTGCAGAGCGGCCGCGCCCGCTCCGGCATCCGCAACTACCTGAAAACGCTGCAGCAGAAGGACGCGGTGCAGCTGGGCGAAAAGCTGCTGCGCCAGGCCGCCAGCGCGCTGTCGCCGACACCGCTGGACATCTCGCCCAAGCTGGAAGAAAGCCTGCTGCATGCACTGGGCGAACGCCAGCGCAGCTTCAACGATCTGCTCGCCGACATCGGCACCGGCAAACAGCTGGCGATCGTGATCGCACGCAAGCTGTTCGAGTTGTCCGGCGAACAGCTGGGCCAGACCCCGGAGGTCGGCCCGGTCACCATCCGCGGCAACGAGGGCGGCGCGGTACAGCTGTCCAGCTGCTGCAATCCGATCCCGGGCGACGCCATCATCGGCGTGATCAGCAAGGGCCAGGGCCTGCTGGTACACCGCAAGGGCTGCGGCAACGCCGCGCGCATCGATCCGGAAAAGCTGCTGGAAGTGAACTGGGAGCCGCAGAAAGACCGCATGTTCGGCGTCAACATCAGCGTGCTGGCACACAACCAGCGCGGTGCGCTGGCCGAAATCGCCTCTGCCATCTCGCACGCCTCGGCCAATATCGAAACGGTCGACACCCAGGAAAACCACGGTGGCGACGGCTTCATCCACATCCACTTCCGCCTGCAGGTCGACAACCTGACCCATCTGGAAAACGTGCTGACCGCGATCCAGCAGGTCCATGTCGTACAGCAGGCCGAACGACGCCAATAACCATGACCACGCTCATCATCAACGGCGAGACGCGCCAGTTTGACGAGATCGGCACGCTGGACGCGCTGATCGATACCCTCGACCTGCGCGGCAAGCGCATCGCCATCGAGCACAATGGCGAAATCGTGCCGCGCAGCCAGCATGCGCACACTCGCCTGAGCGATGGCGACATGCTGGAAGTCGTCGTTGCCGTTGGCGGCGGCTAACCCATTTCAAGGAGAAAGACACCGTGCAGGACGCTCTGACCATCGCAGGAAAATCCTATCAATCGCGACTGCTGGTAGGCACCGGCAAATACCGGGATTTCCAGCAGACCGCCGACGCCCTGGATGCCTCCGGCTGCGAAATCGTCACCGTCGCCATCCGCCGCGTCAACCTGGGACAGACGGCCGGCGAGCCGAACCTGCTGGACTTTCTGCCGAAAAACCGGTATACACTGCTGCCCAACACGGCGGGCTGCTACTCGGCAGACGACGCCGTGCGTACGCTGCGCCTGGCGCGCGAACTGCTGGACGACCACAGACTGGTCAAACTCGAAGTACTGGGCGACCCGAACAATCTGTATCCCAATATGCGCGAAACCCTGAAAGCCGCGGAAACGCTGGTGAAGGAAGGTTTCGATGTCATGGTGTACACCTCGGACGATCCGATTGCCGCACGCGAGCTGGAACAGATCGGCTGCTGCGCAATCATGCCGCTGGCCAGCCTGATCGGCTCCGGCATGGGCATCCTCAATCCGTGGAACCTGCAACTGATCATCGAACAGGCCAAGGTGCCTGTTCTGGTCGATGCCGGCGTCGGCACCGCATCCGATGCCGCCATCGGTATGGAATTAGGCTGTGACGGTGTGTTGATGAACACCGCCATCGCCGCAGCACAAGACCCCGTGCGTATGGCACGGGCAATGAAACTTGCTGTCGAAGCAGGCCGCGAAGCCCATCTGGCGGGCCGCATGCCTCGACGCTTTTATTCGGCGACTCCGTCTTCGCCACTCGAGGGGGTGATTTCTTCCCGCAAGGGATGATGCATTCAGGCACACAAATACCCTTTGCCCTGCATCAGGCTTTTACAAAAGCTACGACGTTGTTTACAATACTCATTTTCCTCGGGGCGGTTTTACGCCTCAAGCCAAGATTTTAAGGACCTTCGCTAAATGCCGAATATTCGCGTTAAAGAGAACGAGCCGTTCGAAGTTGCCATGCGTCGCTTCAAGCGCGCGATCGAAAAAACCGGTCTGCTGACCGAACTGCGCGCTCGTGAGTTCTACGAAAAGCCAACTGCAGAACGCAAGCGCAAGAAAGCGGCTGCCGTTAAGCGCCACTACAAGCGCATCCGCAGCCAGATGCTGCCACCGAAGCTGTACTAAGCTTCCCGGTTGTACGCATGAAGACCGCAGGCCTGTCCTGCGGTTTTGCCATTTATACGTTGGCCGCACGCGGCCAACGTTTCTCCCCCAAGTACGGACACGATCATGAGCCTGAAAGCACGCATCCAAGACGACATGAAATCGGCGATGAAAGCCCGCGAAACCGAACGCCTGGCCGCCATCCGCCTGCTGATGGCCGCCATCAAGCAAAAGGAAGTCGACGAGCGTGTCGAGCTGGACGATGCTGCCATCACCGCGGTGGTCGACAAGATGCTGAAACAGCGCCGTGACTCGATCAGCCAGTACGAAGCCGCCCAACGCCAGGATCTGGCCGACAAGGAAAAGGCGGAAATGGCCGTACTGATGGCCTACCTGCCGCAGCAGCTGAGCGAGGCCGAGATCGACACCATGATCGAGGGCGCCATCCTCAGCAGCGGTGCCGCCGGCATGCAGGACATGGGCAAGGTGATGGCACTGCTGAAGCCGCACATGGCCGGCCGCGCCGACATGGCCGCCGTCTCCGCCCGCATCAAGGCAAAGCTGGCAGGCTGATCCCCGCCGGATGATCCCGCAGGATTTCATCGACCAGTTGCTGTCCCGCGTCGACATCGTCGACGTGGTGGATCGTTACGTCCCGCTGAAAAAGGCCGGCCAGAACTACATGGCCTGCTGCCCGTTCCACAAGGAAAAATCGCCGTCCTTCACCGTTAGCCCGAGCAAGCAGTTCTACCACTGCTTCGGCTGCGGAGCGCACGGCTCCGCCATCGGCTTCGTGATGGAGTACCAGGGGCTGCCCTTTGTCGACGCGGTGAAGATGCTGGCCGAAGGCATCGGCCTGCCGGTGCCGGAAGAGCGTGCGGCCAACCCCGAGGCCAGCCGCGCGGCGCGCGAGAAGAAGCTGTCGCTGGAGGGCGCGCTGGAACAGGCCGCCCGCTACTACAAGCAGCAGCTGAAGCAGGCTCCGGTCGCCATCGACTACCTGAAGGGACGCGGCCTGACCGGTGAAATTGCTGCCCGCTTTGCCCTGGGCTACGCCCCGGACAACCGGCAGAACCTGGCCAGCGTGTTTCCCGAATACCTGAGCCCGGTCCTGGCCGAGTGCGGCCTGGTCATCGACGCCGAGGACGGCGGCCGCCGCTACGACCGCTTCCGCGAACGGGTGATGTTCCCGATCCGCAACCAGCGCGGCGGCATCATCGGTTTCGGCGGCCGCATCCTGTCGAAAGACAAGGCGCCGAATGCGCCGAAATACCTGAACTCGCCGGAAACGCCGCTGTTCGAAAAGGGCCGCGAGCTGTACGGCCTGTACGAGGCGCGCCAGGCGATCCGCGACGCGAACGCCGTGCTGGTGGTGGAAGGCTATATGGACGTGGTGGCGCTGGCACAGTACGGTGTGGCGTACGCGGTGGCCACCCTCGGCACCGCCACCACCGGCGAACACGTGCGCAAGCTGCTGCGCCACGCCGATCACGTCTACTTCTGCTTCGACGGCGACAAGGCCGGCCAGAAGGCGGCGTGGCGGGCGCTGGAAAACAGCCTGCCGCAGCTGGTAGACGGCAAGGCACTGCACTTCCTGTTCCTGCCGCAGGAGCACGACCCCGACAGCTACATCCGCGAGTTCGGCCGCGAGGCCTTCGAGGCCGCGCTGAAAGAGCAAAGCGTGCCGCTGTCGGCGTATTTCACCCAGGAACTGACCGCCCGCGTCGACATGAGCACCCCGGAAGGGCGTGCCGATCTGGTTCGTCAGGCCAAGCCTCTTTTGGAACAGATTGCCGCCCCCACCTTGGGCTATATCATTAAAAAGAGGCTGGCCGAACTGGCCGGCATGGATGTCGACGAGTTTGACATGCTGACCGGACACAGCCGTCCGGAGCGCAAGGGTCGTCGCGATTACCAGCTACCTGAGCAGTCGAACCGTCCCGGCAGCAGCTCGATGGTTCGCAAGCAGATCAAGTGGCTATTGATGAACCCCGCGTGGGCGCACGATGTCATCGTAAGTGACAACCGGCCCTACGAAAACGAGATGGCCACCCTGGTAGCCATCGTGGAAGCAATACAGGCCAGTGACAGCGAACTGACGACAGCACGACTGGCAGAATTTTTCCGGCACAGCCCACACGAGCTCACGATCGACTCCGTCCTGTTGGACACCATGCGCGAACCCGAAGAATTCTCCAACCCGGATCAGAATGACCGCGAAAACTTCCGGCTGGGCTTCATCCGCCTGACCGACCGTTACGACGACGACCTGATCTCCAGCCTGTCGGCCAAAGGCTACGAACACCTGAGCAGCGAGGAATTACAACTGCTGCGTACCCTGCTTGCCAGGAAGCTGGCGCCCTCCGGCGCCCCTCCCCGCAACGGGTGATACCGAGTTGTGATATAATCAATTGTTTTTTTCGGCTTTTTTTGAGCAGGAAACCAAATGGCGGCTTCTCCCGACATCAAGAAACAGAATAACGAACCGGCAACCGAGCCAATGAGCATCGAAGAGCAGCGCAAGCGGCTTCGTATGCTCATTGCCTTGGGCAAAGAGCGTGGCTATCTCACCTACGCCGAGATCAACGACCACCTGCCCGAGGATGTCTCCGACACCGAGCAGATCGAGAACATCGTCACCATGATCGGCGGCCTGGGTATCCAGGTCTATGACGAGGCACCGGACGCGGAAACCCTGCTGATGTCCGACTCGACGCCGGCGGTGGCCGACGAGGACGCGGTGGAAGAAGCGGAAGCCGCGCTGTCGTCCGTGGATGCCGAGTTCGGCCGCACCACCGACCCGGTGCGCATGTACATGCGCGAAATGGGCTCGGTCGAACTGCTGACCCGCGAAGGCGAAATCGTCATCGCCAAGCGCATCGAGGAAGGCCTGAAGAACATGATCCAGGCGATCTCGGCGTGCCCGGGATCGGTTGCCCAGGTGCTGGACCTGATCGCCAAGGTCGAAGCCGGCGAGATGCGCATCGACGAGATCATCGAAGGCATCATCGACCCGAACGCGGAAGAAGCCACCGAAGAGGTACCGTTCACCGAGCCGGCCTCCGACGAGGAGCTGGACGAGGACGAGGAAGAAGAAAGCGAAGAGGACGAAGAGGCCAACCAGGCACGCATCAACGAAGCCAATCTGGAAGAGTTGAAGCAACAGGCCCTGCTCCACTTCGCCGAAGTGCGTACCCTCTACGACCAGCTGCTGAAGGCACTCGACAAGCACGGTTTCGGCAGCAAGCAGTACAACGAAGTACAGGACGCGATTTCCGCGCAGTTCATGCTGGTGCGTTTCTCCACCCGCCAGATCGAAAGCCTGTGCGAGAGCCTGCGCAACAGCGTCAACGACATCCGCAAGCTGGAACGCGAAATCCTCGACATCTGTGTCAGCCGTGTGCGCATGGACCGCAAGCACTTCGTCAGCCAGTTCCCGGGCAACGAATGCAACCCGGATTGGGTCGAGCGTGAAATCGCGGCCGGCAAGCCGTGGTCCGACGTGCTGTCGCGCTTCAAGTACGCGATCATCGAGAAGCAGGGCAAGATTGCCGAGCTGCAGACCCTGTCGATGCTGACCATCAACGAGCTGAAGGAAATCAATCGCCAGATGTCGTCCGGCGAGACCAAGGCTCGCCTGGCCAAGCGCGAAATGATCGAGGCCAACCTGCGTCTGGTGATCTCCATCGCCAAGAAGTACACCAACCGCGGTCTGCAGTTCCTCGACCTGATCCAGGAAGGTAACATCGGCCTGATGAAGGCGGTGGACAAGTTCGAATACCGTCGCGGCTACAAGTTCTCGACCTACGCCACCTGGTGGATCCGTCAGGCGATTACCCGTTCCATCGCCGACCAGGCACGTACCATCCGCATTCCGGTACACATGATCGAAACCATCAACAAGATGAATCGTATCAGCCGTCAGATCCTGCAGGAGACCGGTCGCGAACCCGACCCGGCCGAACTGGCAGAAAAGATGGAAATGCCGGAAGACAAGATCCGCAAGATCATGAAGATTTCCAAAGAGCCGATCTCGATGGAAACCCCGATCGGCGACGATGACGACTCCCATCTGGGCGACTTCATCGAGGACTCGGTTACCGTGGCACCGGCGGAAGCGGCGATGTACTCCAGCTTGCGCGACGCGACCAAGGAAGTCCTTGACTCGCTGACCCCGCGGGAAGCCAAGGTCCTGCGCATGCGTTTCGGTATCGACATGAATACCGACCACACCCTGGAAGAAGTCGGCAAGCAGTTTGACGTGACGCGTGAGCGGATTCGCCAGATCGAAGCCAAGGCGCTGCGCAAGCTGCGTCACCCGACCCGTTCCGAGCGCCTGCGCAGCTTCCTCGACAACGAACCGGGCAACCAGTAAGCCAATATCCTGCTATAATGGCCGCCGTTTGGGCCTTTAGCTCAGTTGGTTAGAGCAGAGGACTCATAATCCTTTGGTCGCGGGTTCGAGCCCCGCAGGGCCCACCACAAGAAATCAAGGACTTACAGTTCACGCTGTAAGTCCTTTTTCTTTGTTGTCCGCGGCCCTGCCCAACCGCCCAGGCCACTCCTACCACGTGATGAACACTCACCTCATCGCAGCCATCTCCCAGTAGCGGCTTGATTATTTCCTGCTAGGCAACAATCCGTTTCGCCATGACCGGTTTATCGGCCGGCCATTCCGGCCGCAGAATTGGTGTCATCTGCCAGCCTTGGCACCATGGATACCTAAGGAACCGCAATGCACAGCCAGCCCTCCTACCCTTCCCTGTCCACGCAACAACCATCGGCACTGCGCCAGGACGCCGCCTCCGGCCTGCACTATCGCGTGCTGCAGGCCGACACGGCCAGCGCGCCGCAACTGTTGCTGCTGCTGTTGCATGGTGTGGGCGGCAACGAGGGGCAACTGGCCGCACTTGGTCAGCAGCTGGATACCCGGGTGAGAGTGGTGCTGGTGCAGGCGCCGCTACAGTTCGGCCCCGGCCAGTTCGGCTGGTTCCAGGTCAGTTTTGGCGCGCAAGGACCGTCGATCAACCCGGCACAGGCGGAAGCCAGCCGCCAGCAGCTGCAGCGCCTGGTCGCCAGCCTGCAGGTCGAATGCGGGCTGGATGCCTCGCAGACGGTGATCGCCGGCTTCAGCCAGGGCGGCATCATGAGTGCCGGTGTGGCGCTGACCTCATCGCAGCTGGTCGGCGGCTTCGGCCTGCTCTCCGGGCGCATCCTGCCGGAAATCGCGCCGCTGCTGGCCGCGCCACAGGATCTGGCGACGCTGGCCGGTTTCATCTCGCACGGCGAGTTCGACGACAAGCTACCGCTGGCGTGGGCAGAAAAAGCCCACCAGTGGCTGGACGAGCTGGGCGTGCCGCACCAGCTGCAGCGCTATCCGGCCGGCCACCAGCTGACCGCGGCGATGGTGCAGGATTTCTGCCGCTGGCTGGCCGCGCGCTGGCTGCATTGAGCTGTTTCCCGCCGCGGGCTTGAGGCCATCATGGCCTTGGGAAGCGTCTAGGCAACCGGCGCGACGCGCTGCCGGAACCACTGCTGCAGCCGCAACGCCGCGGCTGCCGGCGCCTGCTCCGGCAGCAGCAGCACGTAGCCGTAGCCGCTGTCCAGGCAGCTGGCGAATGGCGCGATCGCCTGCCCGTTTTTCAGCTCCTCCGCCAGCAGAGTCACATCGCCAAGCGTGATGCCGAAGCCCTGCAATGCGGCATTGATCGCCTGATCGAGGGTATCGAACACGGTGCCGGTCATCAGTGCCGGCGGCCGCTCGCCGTTGGCCTGCAGCCATTGCCGCCAGTCGCGGCGGTCGGCGGAGGGATGCAACAGCGGATAGGCAGCCAGCGCCGCCGGGCTGTCCAGCTTGCGGCCAACCTGTGCCAGCAGCGACGGTGCCAGCACCGGCGTCAGCCGCTCGGCGAACAGCACCACGCCGCGATCGCCGGCGCTGGCCAGCGGCCGGTAGGCGATCGCCAGATCGTAATGCTCCCGGGCAAAGTCGATGTCGTGGGCGTGCACGCCACTGAGCTGCACGCTGATCTCCGGCACCTCGTCGGCAAAAGCACGCAACTGCTGCAATAACCAGCGTGCGATGCAGCTGGGCGCCTTCAGCCGCAACGGCGCGCTGGCCGCCGCCGCCTCCGCCACCCCCTTGTCGAGCAGGCCCAGCGCCTGCTGCACGTAGCCGAGCAGGCACTCGCCCTGCACCGACAGTTTCAGGCTGCGCGCGTAGCGGTGGAACAGCGGGTAGCCGAGGTGCGCCTCCAGCTGCGCCATCTGCTTGCTGACCGCACCCTGGGTCAGGCACAGCTCGTCGGCGGCGCGGGTGAAGCTCTGGTGACGGGCGGCGGCCTCGAACAACGACAAGGCGTACAGCGGCAGATTGCGGCGCGACATCGCGGCCTCCATGACTGAAAAATTCTCAGCCATAACATGCCGATAAATCGTTTGTCGCACAAGGGGCGGTGGCGTTCAATGGACGCCAGATACCACAACCGCTCGCCACAGATCATGCACAACACCGTCACCGTCCCCTCCAAGCTGCCGCACGTCGGCACCACCATCTTCACCGTGATCGGCCAGCTGGCCGCCCGCCACCAGGCGATCAACCTGTCGCAGGGTGCGCCCAACTTCCCGTGCAGCGCCGATCTGGTGCGCTACGCGCACGAGGCGATGCAGGCCGGCCACAACCAGTACGCGCCGATGAGCGGGCTGCCGGCGCTGCGCGAGGCGATCGCCGCCAAGGTCGAGACGCTGTACGGCCAGCGCTACGACATCGACGACGAGGTGACGGTGATGGCCAGCGCCAGCGAGGCGCTGTTCTCGGCGATTACCGCTCTGGTGCACCCGGGCGACGAGGTGATCGTGTTCGAGCCGGCATTCGATAGCTACATCCCGATGATCGAGCTGCAGGGCGCCACCCCGGTGGTGATCAAGCTGGCGGCCCCCGAGTTCGCCATTCCGTGGGACGAAGTCGCCGCCCGCATCACGCCGCGCACGCGCATGATCCTGCTCAACACCCCGCACAACCCGACCGGCACCGTGCTGTCCGCCGCCGACGTGGCGCGGCTGGAGGCGCTCACCGAGGGCAGCAACATCATCATCCTGTCCGACGAGGTGTACGAGCACGTGGTGTTCGACGGCGCGCTGCACCACAGCATGAGCCGCCATCCCAGGTTGGCCGCACGCTCCGTGGTGGTGACGTCTTTCGGCAAGACCTTCCACGTCACCGGCTGGCGCGTCGGCTACTGCCTGGCACCGCAAGCGCTGATGGACGAGATCCGCAAGGTGCACCAGTTCGCGATGTTCGCCGCCGACACCCCGATGCAGTACGCGCTAGCGCGGCTGATGGCGGAGCCCGAGCACTACCTCGGCCTGTCCGGTTTTTATCAGCACAAGCGCGACCTGCTGGGCCGCGCGCTGGCGGAGTCGCCGCTGAAACTGATCCCGAGTCAGGGCAGCTTCTTCATGCTGGCGAGCTTCGGCCACCTGTCGGACGAGAGCGACAGCGACTTCGTGCAGCGCCTGATCGTGGAGCACGGCGTGGCCACCATCCCGGTGTCGGCGTTCTACCGCGACGGCACCGACCAGCGCGTGATCCGCCTGTCCTTCGCCAAGGACGACGCCACCCTGCTCGCCGGCGCCGAGCGCCTGTGCCGGATCGGAGGCTGAGCATGACGATGGAAACACTGACCGCCGCCGCAATCCAGATGGTGTCCGGCGACGACCTTGCGGCCAACCTTGAACGGGCCGAGGCGCTGCTGGCCGAGGCCGCGGCGCAGGGCGCGCAGTTCGTCGCGCTGCCGGAGTACTTCTACCTGATGCCGGCCGACGAGCGCGCGCGGCTGAGCATTGCCGAGCCCTTCGGCGCCGGCCCGCTGCAGCAAAGGTTGGCCGCAGCCGCCGCCCACCACGGCATCTGGCTGCTGGCCGGCACCCTGCCGCTGGCGGGCACGCAGCCGGGGCGCTTCTGCAACAGCAGCCTGCTGTTTGGTCCGCAGGGGCAGTGCGCGGCACGCTACGACAAGACCCATTTGTTCGGCTTCGACGACGGCCGCGAACGCTACGCCGAGGCCGACACCATGCAGGCCGGCGACAGCATCGTCAGCGCCGCCACGCCGTGGGGGCCGACGCGGCTGTCGGTGTGCTACGACCTGCGCTTCCCCGAACTGTACCGCCAGGCGCCGGCCCCGGTGCTGATCACCGCGCCGGCGGCGTTCACCCACACCACCGGCCAGGCACACTGGGAGCTGCTGCTGCGCGCCCGGGCGGTGGAAAACCTCGCCTTCGTCATCGCCCCCGGCCAGGGCGGCGTGCACCCGGGCGGCAAACGCACATTCGGCCACAGCATGATCGTCGACCCGTGGGGGCAGGTGCTGGCCTGCCACGCCGAGGGCGAGGGCATCGCGCTGGCAACACTCGATTTCACCGGGCAACAGACCTGGCGCAGCCGCCTGCCGGCGCTGCAACACCGTCGTTTCATTGGCTAAAGCATCAACTACAAAGTGTCTCAAGGAGAAAACATGAAACTGAAGCACCTGATCCTGACCGCCAGCCTGCTGGCCCCGTTCACCGTCCACGCCGCCGACAAGCTGGTGATCGCCACCGACGCCACCTACCCGCCGTTCGAGTATGTCGACGCCAGCGGCAAGGTCGCCGGCTTCGAGGTCGACTTCGCCTACGCCGTGTGCAAGGCGATGGCCACGCCGTGCGAGGTCATCAACCAGCCGTGGGACGGGCTGATCCCCGGCCTGCAGGCGAAGAAGTACGACGCGATCATGTCGTCGATGAACATCACCGACAAGCGCCGCCAGGTGGTGGACTTCAGCAAGGTGTACTACCTGATGCAGAACCGCTTTGTGGCGCGCAAGGGCACGCAGCTGACAGCCGATCTCAAGGACAAGGTGATCGCGGTGCAGACCGGCACGCCACAGGACAGCTACGTGACCCAGTACTTCAAGGCCGCCAGCGTGAAACGCTATGTCAACGCGCAGGACCCGATGCTGGAGCTGACTTCCGGCCGCGCCGACTTCACCTTCGGCAACACCGTACAGCTGCAGAAGGGCTTCCTCGATACCGCGGCGGGCAAGGCGTTTGCCTTTACCGGCCCGGTATTCGACGGCCGCAAGGACAAGATCCTCGGGGAAGGCGTGGCGGTGGCGCTGCGCAAGCAGGACGGCGAGCTGAAACAGCGCCTCAACAAGGCCATCGACCAGGTCAAGGCCAGCGGCGAGTACGCGGCGCTGCTGAAGAAGCACCAGCTGGACGGCCTGCTGGAAGACTGATCCGCCCGCGCGGCAGCACACCCGACAACACCGGCCACGCGCCGGTGTTTTGCCGTCTGCGGCCAACCTTGGCCGCAAGCGGCGGCTGCCGCGCTCAAACGCAGTGCAGCATGAATTTCTCTCATGCGCCGATCGCCATAAATCATTTGTTCCGCAGGCGCCGGATCATTAGCCTGACTTCAACGGCACAGGCACCGCCGCCAACACCAAACCAAGAAACAATCGGAGATCACCATGAACTGCAACAAAGTCCTCGCGCTGTCCCTGTTGTGCTCCCTGCCGCTGCTGGCCAACGCCCAGACCGTGCGCATCGTCACCGACGTCAGCTACCCGCCGTTCTCCAAGGTCAACCCGGACGGCAGCATCGTCGGCTTCGACCCGGACATCGCCCGTGCCATCTGCGCCGAGGCCAAGCTGCAGTGCGAAGTCAGCACCATGGACTTCGACGGCATCATCCCGGCGGTGCAAGCCAAGAAGTACGATCTGGCCATCGCCTCGATGAACATCACCCCGGAACGCGCCAAGGCGGTCGACTTCAGCGACATGTACTTCAACATCCCCGGCCGCCTGATCGCCAAGGCCGGCACCAAGATCGACGACGCCTGGTTCAAGGGCAAGACCATCGGCGTGCTGCGCACCTCGGTACAGCGTGAAGAAGCCACCGCCAAGTGGGTACCGAAGGGCGTCAAGCTGAAGCTGTACGGCAAGGTCACCGACAGCTTCCTCGACCTCAGCAACCAGCGTCTGGACGCGGTGTACCTCGATGCCAACGTCGGTGACGAGGACTTCCTGAAGAAGCCGATGGGCAAGGGCTATTCCTTTGTCGGTCCGGTGTACAACGATCCGAAGTACTACATGGGCTCCGGCATCGCCGTGCAGAAGGGCAACAAGGAGCTGCTGGCCAAGGTCAACACCGCGCTGAAAAAGATCATCGACAACGGCACCTACAAGCAGGTGCAGAACAAGTACTTCAGCTACGACATCTACCCGTTCAAGTAAGCACCTGACTCTTGCTGACTGACCGCCGGGGCGCCCTGCCCCGGCACGAAAGACCCGCCATGACCCGCACCGCCTACGCCGAAATTAATCTCCCCGCCCTGCGCCACAATTACGCCATTGCCAAGCAACAGCTGCCCGGCAGCCGGGTATGGGCGGTGGTGAAATCCAACGGCTACGGCCACGGCCTGCTGCGCGTGGCACAGGCATTGCCTGCGGCCGACGGCTTCGCGCTGATCAACCTCGACGACGCCATCGCGTTGCGCCACGCCGGCATCCAGGCTCCGATCCTGCTGCTGGAAGGCGCCATCGAGGCGCGCGAGCTGGACGAGGCGCATGCGTGGCAGCTGGACGTGGTGGTGCGCTCCGAGCACCAGCTGCAGTGGCTGCGTGACTGCGGCCAACCCTTGCGGGTGTGGGTGAAGGTCAATACCGGCATGAACCGCTTCGGCTTCGTGCCGCAGCGCGCCATCGCGGTAGTCGATGAGCTGCGCGCACTGGGTTGCGACGTCGCCGGGCTGATGACGCACTTCGCCTGCGCCGACGACCTGGCCATCAAGCTGGACACTCCGTGGCAGCGCTTCATGCAGGTGGTGGACGCCACCGGCCTGCCGTATACCGCGGCCAACAGTGCCGCCACCCTGCGCGCGCCGCTGACCCACGGCGCCGCGGTACGCCTCGGTGGTCTCTTGTACAACAACAATCCGTTCTACCCCGACACCAGCCTGTGGCTTGACGGCCTGCAGCCGGTCATGCGCTTTGCCGCCCGCATCGTGCATACCAGCGAGCTGCAGGCGGGCGACAGCATCGGCTACGGCGCCGCCTTTACCGCCGAGAAACCGATGCGCATCGGCATCGTCGGCGCCGGCTACGGCGACGGCTACCCGCGTGCGGCGCCCAGCGGCACCCCGGTGCTGGTGAACGGCCAGCGCGTGCCGCTGGTCGGCCGCGTGGCGATGAACGTGCTGGCCATCGACCTGACGACGCTGCCGCAAGTGGGCATCGGCGACGAGGTGACACTGTGGGGCGATCCGGCGCTGAGCTGCGACGAGATCGCCTGGCGCTGCGGCACCATCAGCGAAGAATTGCAGTGCGCATTGACGAGCCGGCTGCCGGTACGGCAGATTGTGGCGGATAGCCACCCGCGTTCGCTGCCCGATGACCAAACTGCCCCCGCTCAATGCCTTGCGTATCTTTGAGGCGGTCGCCCGCCTGCAAAGCTTCACCAAAGCCGCCGACACGCTGTACCTGACCCAGAGCGCGGTCAGCCACCAGGTGCGCAACCTGGAAGAACATTTCGGCTTTCCGTTGCTGGTGCGCAGCCAGCGCGGCATCACGCTGACGCCGGAAGGCGCCACGCTGCAGCACGGCCTGCACGAGGCGATCCAGAAAATCACGGAAACCTGCGAGCAGCTCAACCAGCGCCAGCACAGCATCCGCATCAAGTCGCCGCCGTCGATCGCGGTGCGCTGGCTGGTGCCGCAGCTGCAGCTGTTCAAGACCCAGTTCCCCGATCTCGACATCAGTGTCAGCACGGTGTGGGAAGAAAAGCCCGCCTTCGACTGGGGGCTGTTCGACATGGCGATCCAGTACGGCGACGGCAACTGGCCGGGGGTCAGCGTCAAGCTGCTGCACCAGGAAGTGCTGACGCCGGTGGCGGCGCCGTCGCTGCTGGGCGGTGCGCAGACGCTGGCCGAGGACGCGCTGGCACAGTATCCGCTGATCCACACCAGCCGCGACCGTCACGACTGGCAACTGTGGCTGGCGGCGCCGTGGCCGAAGGGACAGAAGGAATTGCTGTTCGATGCCGACGTGATGGGCATCGAGGCGGCACGCCACGGGCTGGGCATCGCGCTGGTCGATCCGCTGATCGTGCAGGATGCGCTGCGCGACGGCAGCCTGGTCACCCCCTGCCCGCGCAGCGTGCGCAGCGGCAAGGGCTACTACCTGGTGCTGCCGCCACACGACCGCCTGCTGCGCCGCGTGCAGCCACTGGTGCAGTGGCTGCAGCAGGCGGTCTGACACGCTGTTCACGCGCGGCTGCCGCAGCCCACAAGGGGCGATACCGCGTTAAAACTCAGCCCGCCGCAGCGTCAAACACCCAGGCATCCATCGCCAGCGCGCCCAGCTCGATGCCGCGGTGCAGGCTGCGGCCAACCTTGCCGTTGGCCGCGCCCAGCGCAAAGAACAGCGGCAACAGGTGTTCGTCGCTGGGGTGGTTCTGCTTGGCAAACGGCACCCGCGCCTCCCAGTCCAGCAAGGCCTCGATATCGTTGTCCAGCAGGCGCTGTGCCATCCAGTCGGCAAATGCCTTCGCCCACGGCTGCTCCGGGCCGCCGGAACGCGACAGCTCGTACAGATTGTGCGTGATGCTGCCGGAGCCGATGATCAGCACGCCGCGTTCCGCCAGCTGCGCCAGCGCCAGCCCCAGCTGGTAGTGCGCGCGCGCGTCCTGCCGCGGCAGGGTGCTGATGGTGATCACCGGGATGTCGGCCTGCGGATACATCGCCAGCAGCGGCACCCACGCGCCGTGATCCAGCCCCTCGGCGCCGTCGTGACGGGCGCTGATGCCCGCCGCCGCCAGCAGCGCCATCGCCTCGGCAAGCACGCTGTCGTCGCCCGCCGCCGGATACTGCAGTTTGTACAGTTCGCGCGGGAAGCCGCCGAAGTCGTGCACCGTAGCCCAGCGCGGACTGCTGCCCAGCAGCGGCTGCAGCGCGAGGTAGTGCGCCGACATCATCAGGATGGCACGCGGCCGCGGCAGGCTGGCAGCGTGGGCGCGCCAGGCCGCGGGAGCCGGCGAGCCGTTGATCAGCACATCCGGACCGCCGTGGGACAGAAACAAGGGAGCGAAGAACATGGTGCGTTACCTGTAGCAAGGGCGGTGCCACACGGGCACCGCCAGCGGGATCATTGTTAAGTGTTGAATCAGCCTTTTTTGTAGCCGACCGGCTTCAGCGCCGCGGCACCGTCACCGAGTAGCACCTGCACCACGGCCGCCACCACCAGGAAAGCCGGATATTCCCAGCCACCGCCCTGGTTGCTGAACACCCAGCCATTGCCGCCGTGGCCGAGCACACCGGCGCCGATCAACAGCGGAATCAGCGCCAGCGCCACCGGACGAGTGGCCACGCCCAGCAGCAGCAGCACGCCGCCACCCAGCTCGGCGGCGATGGTGAGGTAGGCGAAGATCGCCGGCAGCCCCAGCGAGGCGAAGTAGCCGACGGTGCCGGCCGGGGTGAACACGAACAGTTTCAGCGCGCCGTGCGCGACGAACATCAGGCCCAGTGCCAGACGCAGGATCAGGGCGGCGTAAGGAGCGGTACGTTGGTCGATCATGATGGTTTCCTTCGGGTGGGTGGCACCACGCTGCGTGGCGATGACTGCATTAAACACCTTGCCAGTCAGCGAATAAACGGCTATTCACTCAATGAATTACTAACCAAAAAGAAACAATAATGGACAAGCTGGTGGCCTTGCGGGTGTTGCACAGCATTCACGACAGCGGCAGCTTCGTCGCCGCCGCAGCGCGGCTGGAGATGTCCACCGCCATGGTCAGCAAGTACCTCGGTGCGCTGGAACAGGAACTGGGCACCCGCCTGATCCAGCGCACCACGCGGCGGCTGGCATTCACCGAGGCCGGGCTGGACTACGCACGACGCACCGCGCTGGTGCTGGCACAGCTGGAAGAAGCCGACGCCGCCGCGATGCAGCAGAGCGTGGAGGCGCGCGGCACGCTGCGGCTGGCGGCACCACTGTCCTTCGGCATGCGCTATCTCGGCGAGTGGCTGGCGGAGCTGCGCTGCCGCCACCCGCAACTGCAGGTGGAGCTGGAGCTGTCCGACCGCCAGGTCGATCTGCTGGAAGACGGCTTCGACCTCGCGCTGCGCATCAGCACCCAGCCGCTGGGTGGCGGCCTGATCGCGCGGCCGCTGGGTCGCATCGACATGCTGCTGTGCGCCGCGCCATCCTACCTTGCGGCCAACCCTGCGCCGCAGACGCCGGCCGAGCTCGTCCGCCACAGCTGCCTGCGCTACCAGCAGGGCAGCCAGCCGCAAGTGTGGCGCTTCTGGCACGGCGACGAGGAAATCGCGGTGGAAGTGGATGGCCCGCTGCAGAGCAATAACGGCGACGTGCTGGTCAGTGCCGCGGTGGCCGGCATGGGCATCCTGCTGCAGCCGCGCTTCCTGCTGGAGGACGCGCTGCAGCACGATCAGCTGCAACCGCTGCTGAGCGACTACCGCACTCGCAGCGCCGAGGTATACGTGGTGTACCCGGCACGGCGCTACCTGCCGATGAAAGTGCGGGTGCTGATCGAGCTGCTGCAGGACATGCTGGCGCGGCTGGCGCCGGCCGCGCGCTGACACGCTGCAGCGGCGCGCCGTTTGCTTTACCCTTGGCCGCAAGCACGCTGCCGGCAATGTGCGCGCAAAAGGCGCCATTTGTTGCCAGAATAGAAACAAAACCCGAGGAGCCAACATGAATCCACACGCCCTGCTGGCCACCGTGGCCGCGCTGGTGCTGCTGCCGGCGCAGGCCGCCGACATGAACAAGGTACTACGCGTGGCACTGAACGCGCCGGAGACCGGTTTCGACCCGGCCAAGGTCTCCGACCTGTACTCCAGCACCGTCACCGAGAACATCTTCGATCCGCTGGTCACCTACGACTATCTGGCACGGCCGGCGAAGCTGATCCCCAATACCGTCAGCGCCCTGCCCTCTATCTCCGCCGATGGCAAGGTGTACACCTTCCGCCTCAAACCCGGCATCTTTTTCGCCGCCGATCCGGCATTCAAGGGCAAGAAGCGCGAGCTGACCGCCGCCGACTACGCCTACAGCATCAAACGCCACCTCGACCCCGGCATCCACTCGCCGTGGAGCTTCCTGGTTGACGGTCGCTTTGTCGGCGGCAACGAACTGGTAAAGGCCGCCGGCAAGGGGGCGCTGAACTACGACGCACCGCTGGAAGGCATCAAGGTACTGGACAAATACACGCTACAGCTAACGCTGACCGAGACCAATTTCAACTTCCTGCCCATCCTGGCGATGCCGGCCTTCGGCGCGGTGGCACGCGAGGTGATCAAGGCCCACCGCGACAACACCAACGCCCACCCCGTCGGCACCGGCCCCTACCTGCTGAAGGAGTGGAAGCCTGGCAGCCGCATCGTGCTGGAGGCCAACCCCGGCTTTCGCAAGCTGGTATTCAACGCCACGCCGGGTAGTGACCCGCTGGACAAGGCCGTGGTGCAGGCGCTGCAGGGCAAGACCCTGCCACAGGTTGGCCGCATCGAGATCTCCGTCATTGAGGAAGAACAGCCGCTGTGGCTGTCCTTCCTCAACCGCCAACTGGACATCAGCGGCATCCCGCAGGTCGCCCTGCAGAGCGCGCTGGTGATCGACCCGAAAAACCCGCTCAAGGTGCGCCTGGCCGAGTCGTATGCGCGGCAGGGCATCCAGCTGCAGCGCCAGCTGTTGCCGGAGATCACCTTCCACTTCTTCAACATGCAGGACCCGGTGGTCGGCGGCGACAGCAAGGACAAGATCGCGCTGCGCCGCGCCATCGCGATGTCGTTCCCGGTCAGTGAAGCCATCGCCAGCATCCGCCGCGGCCAGGCGGTGCCGATGAACTACATCGTGCCGCCCGGCGTGGCCGGCCACAATCCTGCCTTCCGCGGCGCACCGAAGTACGATCCGGCGGCGGCCAACGCGCTGCTGGACCGCTTCGGCTATCGCGTGGGCGCGGATGGCTACCGCACCCGGCCGGACGGCAAGCCGCTGGCGATCGAGCTGGCCTGCGGCACCAGCAGCACCGACAAGCAGTGGAACGAATACTGGCAGAAGACCTTCGACACGCTGAAGATCCGCCTCGGTTTCAGGCAGGGCAAGTGGAACGAGCTGTCCAAGGCCAACCACCAGGGCAAGCTGCAGATGTGGGGCATGGCCTGGGGCGCCGACTACCCGGACGGCGAGAACTTCATGCAGCTGCTGTACGGCAGGAATGCCGGCGACTCCAACGCCGCCGACTTCAAGAACGCCGACTACGACCGCCTGTTCGAGGCCTCGCTGAAACTGCCGCACGGCCCGCAGCGCAACCAGCTGTACGACGCGATGAACAAGATCGCGGTGGCGCAGCAGCCGTGGATCTTCGGCGACATCCGCATGCGCAGCACGCTGGCGCACTCGTACGTGAAGGGGCTGAAGCTGCACCCGCTGCTGAACACCAGCTGGCGCTACCTGGACCTGCAGAAATGAGCGGCCGCGCGGCCGGAGGGTGAATCATGCTGGCTTATATCGTCCGCCGCGTGTGGCAGATGGTGCCGACGCTGTTCGGCGTGATGCTGCTGCTGTTCGTGCTGTTCAACTGGGTGGGCGGTGATCCGTCCTACATCCTGGCCGGCAAGAACCTGAGCGCGGAGGCGCTGGCCGGCATCCGCCAGCAGCTGGGGCTGGATCTGCCGCTGCCGCAACAGTTCCTGATCTTCGTGCGCCAGGTGCTGACGCTGGACTTCGGCACCTCGTGGTCGACGCAGCAGCCGGTGTCGGCGCTGCTGCACAGCCGCATCGGGCCGTCGCTGCTGCTCACCGGCAGCATGCTGCTGCTGGGCACCGTGCTGGCCATCGCCATCGCCGCGCTGGTCGCCTACCGGCGCGGCAGCCTCACCGACCGGCTGGTGACGCTGATCGCCACCTGCGCGATGTCGGTCAGCGCGTTGGTCTACATCATCGCTGGCCAGTACTGGCTGGCGTTCAAGGGCGGCTGGTTCCCGATCATGGGCTGGAGCGACAGCACGCTCGACAACCTGCTGCACTACCTGCCACTGCCGCTGCTGCTGGGGGTGATCGTCGGCCTGGCGCCGGACATCCGCTTCTACCGCAGCTGCTTCGTCGAGGAGCTGGGCCACGACTACGTGCGCACCGCGCGCGCCAAGGGCCTGTCCGAGCCGGTGATCATGCTCAAGCACGTGCTGCGCAACGCGATGATCCCGGTGGTGACCTCGCTGATGATGTCGCTGCCCTACCTGATGATGGGTGCCATGCTGCTGGAGACTTTCTTCGGCATTCCCGGCATGGGCAAGGAGGTGGTGATGGCGGTGGAGCGCAGCGATTTCCCGGTGATCAAGGCGATCACCATCTACATCGCGCTGGCCACCATGCTGTTCAACCTGCTGACCGACATCGTCTACAAGCTGATCGACCCGCGCGTGCAACTACACTGACACCATGCCCCACTCCTCCCCGCCGCCTGCGGCCCCGCATCCCCACAACAGCCTGACGCGCATCGGCTGGCGCCGGCTGCGCCGCGACCGCGTCGGTTTTGCCGCGCTGTGCATCGTCGGCGCCTACCTGCTGCTGGCGCTGGCCGCCTGGAGCGGCCTCGTCGCCAGCCACTGGCAGGACGAGGTCGCCCATCCCTACGCGCCGCCGACGCTGTTCGCCGGCAGCGCGCCGCACCATCTCGAACTGGATGCCGCCGACATCGACGCCGCCGACCGCCGCGCCGCCAGCGCCGCCGCGCAAGACAGCAGCGGCGCCACCGGCCTGTCCGCCGACGAGGACCCGCTGGCCGCCGATCTCGCCGCCGCCGAGCAGCAGTCCGCCCAGTACCGCAGCGCCGGGCAGGCCCGCGCCGACAGCCTGCCGCTGGGCGCCGACCAGCGCGGCCGCGACGTGCTGCAGAAGCTG
Source organism: Vogesella margarita (assembly GCF_028548475.1). Classification (GTDB taxonomy): domain Bacteria; phylum Pseudomonadota; class Gammaproteobacteria; order Burkholderiales; family Chromobacteriaceae; genus Vogesella; species Vogesella margarita. Next base: position 288,033 of record NZ_JAQQLE010000001.1, on the reverse strand, counting down.
CTGCAGGGCAGCGCCACCTCGCTGCAGGTCGGCATCGCCGGCGCGCTGCTGGCACTCGCCATCGGCACCGTGCTCGGCGCCTTGTCCGGCTACTTCGGCGGCCTGCTCGACGACCTGCTGATGTGGGGCTACAGCGTGTTCACCTCGGTGCCGGACATGCTGCTGCTGCTCGCGTTTGCCGCGGTCAGCGGCCGCGGCATCGGCACCGTGGTGCTGGTGATGGCGTTCACCAGCTGGACCGGCACCTTCCGCCTGATGCGCGCCGAGTTCCTCAAGCACAAGGGCCGCGACTACGTGCGCGCCGCCGACGCCATCGGCGCCGGCCACGGCCGCCGCATGTTCCACCACATCCTGCCCAACGTCGGCCACCTGCTACTGGTGCAGTTTTCCATGCTCACCGTGGCGCTGATCAAGTACGAAGCCATCCTGTCCTTCCTCGGCTTCGGCGTCGGCGTCACCCAGGTCAGCTGGGGCGCGATGCTGGCCGAGGCGCCGGCCGAGCTGCTGCAGGGCTACTGGTGGCAGATGCTGGCCGTCACCCTGTGCATGTCGCTGCTGGTGACCGCGTTCTCGCTGCTGGCCGACAGCCTGCGCGACGCGCTCGATCCCAAAGTGAAATAGCCCCCAAGCTGAAATAGCTCACAAGGTGAAATAGCCCCAGAAGTGAAACCGCTCCGTGAAACAGGCACCCAACGTGAAACAGGCCCCGAAGGTGACATCGTGAACCCCGCCCCGCCCCTGCTCAGCGTGCGCAAGCTGCGCGTCAGCTTCCGCGACGAACACGGCCACGGCGCCGAAGCGGTGAAAGGCATCAGCTTCGACATCCCGGCCGGCAAGACCGTGGCGCTGGTCGGCGAATCCGGCTCCGGCAAGTCGGTGACCGCGATGGCGATCACCCGGCTGCTGCCGGAGCACGGCTGCCACATCGACCCCGACAGCGAGATCCTGTTCGGCGGCCGCAACCTGCTCACCGCCAGCCGCAGCGAGCTGCGCAGCCTGCGCGGCGGCGACATCGCCATGGTGTTCCAGGAGCCGATGAGCTCGCTCAACCCGGTGTTCAGCGTCGGCGAGCAGATCATCGAGACGCTGATGCTGCACACCGGGGTTGGCCGCAAGGCGGCGCAGCAGCGCGCGCTGGCGCTGATGCAGGAGGTCGGCCTGCCGGCGCCGGAGCGCAAGATGCGCAGCTACCCGCACCAGCTGTCCGGCGGCCAACAGCAGCGGGTGATGATCGCGATGGCCATCGCCTGCGAGCCGAAGCTGCTGATCGCCGACGAGCCGACCACCGCACTGGACGTCACCATCCAGCAGCAGATCCTGCAGCTCTTGGCCAGCCTGCAGCAAAAGCACGGCATGGCGGTGCTGTTCATCAGCCACGACCTGGAGCTGGTCGGCCAGTTCGCCGACGAAGTGATCGTGATGCACCACGGCAGCATCCACGAACACGCGCCGGTGCGGCAGATCTTCGAGGCGCCACAGGACGCCTACACCAAGGCGCTGCTGCGCTGCCGCCCGCACCTGGCAAGCCGCCCGGCCAAGCTGCCGGTGATCCGGGACTTCCTCGGCGACAGCTGCTACTTCGAGCCGCCGCAACGCCAGCGCGGCTACCAGACGGACGACCGCGTGATCCTGGAGGTGCAAGGGCTCAGCGTCGACTACCACAGCCGCCACGGCTGGTTCGGCCACCACAGCCAGCGCGCGGTGGACGGGGTGTCGTTCACGCTGATGCGCGGCCGCACGCTGGGCATCGTCGGCGAGTCCGGCAGCGGCAAGAGCACGCTGGGGCTGGCGCTGATCCGGCTGCAGCAGGCCAGCGCCGGGCGGGTGCTGTTCGAGGGCGAAGACATGCTGGCACTGACGCCGCGCCAGCTGCGCGACTACAAGCGCCGCATCCAGATCGTGTTCCAGAATCCGTACGCCTCGCTCAACCCGCGCTTCTCCGTGGCGCAGATCCTGACCGAGCCGATGCTGCTGCACGGCATCGGCTGCGATACGGCGGAGCGGCTGCAGCTGGCCGGCGACTGGCTGGAACACGTCGGGCTGCCGCGCAAGGCACTGGCCAAGTATCCGCACGAGTTTTCCGGCGGCCAGCGCCAGCGCATCGCCATCGCGCGCTGCCTGACCATGCACCCGGAAATCCTGATCTGCGACGAGTCGGTGTCGGCGCTGGACGTGTCGGTGCAGGCGCAGGTGCTCAACCTGCTGCAGGCGCTACAGGACGAACTGGGGCTGTCCTACCTGTTCATCTCGCACGATCTGGCGGTGGTGAAGCACCTGTCCGACCAGGTGCTGGTGATGCAGCAGGGCCGCTGCGTGGAGCTGGCCGACGCCGACACCCTGTACGCTGCGCCGCAGCACCCGTACACCCGCCAGCTGCTGGACGCCATACCGCAAGGTTGGCCGCACTGCATCAGGCCGCGGCCGGCGTGAGTAGGCGCTGCAGCACCCACGCCGCGGCGGCGCCCAGCGGGCGTGGCCGCGCCCACACCGCGTCGATGCGCTGCCGTCGCGGCCAGCCGGCCACCGGCAGCATCTGCAGGCCGGCGCCGTAGCGCGCCACCAGCCAGTCCGGCAGCTCCGCCCAGCCGAAGCCGTGCAGCGCCATCTCCATCAGCAGCAGGTAACTGGGCGCCGACCAGCACAGGCCGCCGCTGTCCGCCGCCGGGCTGTCCAGATAGGTCTTCAGCCGAAGCTCGCGGTGCTCGCGCAAGTGCGCCGCCGTCACCGTGTCCTGCCCTGCCAGCGCATGACCGGCCGCGACGTACAGCGCGGTGTCGGCCGGGCGCGGCAGACTGCAGCTGGCGATGTCAGCCGGGTAGGCGGCCAGCGCGGTGAGCAGGCCCAGCTGCGCGCGGCCGCTCTGCAGCAGCGCCAGCACGTCCTCCTGCTCGCCGACCAGGCACTCCAGCTCCAGCGTCGGAAAGCGTTCGGCAAACTCGGACAGCATCGCCTCGAAGTCGCCGGTGTGGAAGGTGTCCGACAGCACCAGCGTCAGCCGCGGCTCCAGCCCGCCGGCCAGCAGCTGCGCCTCCAGCTGTAGCGTGTCCTGTGCCGCCAGTGTCTGCCGCGCCGCCGGCAGCAGGCGCTGGCCGGCGGCGGTGAGCTGCGGCTGGCGCCCGACTCGCTCGAATAGCGTGACGCCGAGGTCGATCTCCAGGTTGGCGATGGTCTCGCTGATGGTGGACTGGCGCTTGCCCAGCCGCCGCGCCGCCGCCGAGAACGAGCCCAGCTCCGCGGCCAGCACGAATGCGGCAACCGCGTCGGCAGAGATGAACATATCGGTTTCTCCGATGGATGTTAGCTGTTATCAGGCAGAAAAACCTATCACACTGGCCGTCAATCCGATAGCAAAGAAAGGTTGGCCGCGATGATGACTCCCGACAAGACGCTGCGTGAACGGCTGTTTCATGCCGTACTGTACGAGGTGTGCGCGATGGCGCTGCTGGTGCCGCTGGGCAGCTGGCTGCTGGATGCCGGACTCGGCCACGTCGGCGTGCTGGCAGTGCTGATGTCCAGCATCGCGATGAGCTGGAACATGCTGTTCAACGCGCTGTTCGAACGGCTGGAGCGGCGCGCCGGCTGGCAGCGCACGCCGCTGGTGCGCAGCCTGCACGCCATCGCCTTCGAGGGCGGGCTGGTGTTCCTGTGCGTGCCGGTGGCGGCGTGGTGGATGGCGATCAGCTACTGGCAGGCGTTCCTGCTCGATGTCGGCATCCTGCTGTTCTTCCTGCCCTACACCTATGTCTTCAACTGGTGCTACGACCACGCCCGCGCGCGGCTCTTGGCGCGCCGGCTGAGTCCGCAGGGCTGAAAATGCACCCACTCTATATCACGCGCTTTTCGCCACAATGCGGCCAACCTTGATCTCGTTTATCGTCGGAGATAAGCACTACGGGCCAACTTGTCATGTGGAATTCCGCTTGGCCCAAAGATTAGGTTCTAACAACGCGGACATCGTGTTGCCACCCTTTCAGCTCGCACCATTGATTTGCAAAAGCCACCACGTCTTCAAGACGGTCATCAATATGCGCCGTGGTGATACAGAAAGCCTCAGTATTTTCGCGCACCTCCAGCTTCACACACAGCCAATCCACCCCATCTTCCCAACTCCCCGCGTAAGGACCGACAACAGATAACAGGTCAGGCGCTTCCTCCAAAAGTGAACGCAAAAACGCTTCACTCTCGTCAGAGTAAGGTGCACTCGGAACTAAAACGATGCATTTAGACATAGGGACTCCTAACGTTTCATCGGCAACAACCCACAATGCCAGCCCACCCCGTGGTGGCGACGCTCAAGACCCGGCGTAGTTGAGTAAAGCGATAAGGTAAAGCTAACGCTCCGGCAGCAGGTGGATGCCGTCAAAGCCGAGATGGTGGCTCAGCTCGCGCAGGATCAGCAGCCGGGCGGCAAACTCGCCGTCCGTCGGCAGCCCCTCCAGCGCCGCCGGACGCCCCTGCACCACCTCGGCAAAGCGGCCGAAGGTGAATTCCAGCTGCGCGGTGGACAACCACAGCGTGCCGCTGCCGCGCACCCCGGCATGGGCGGCCAGCGCCCGCAGCGCGCCATCCTGGCTGTACAGCTGCGACGCCGGAGCCAGCTGCGCCCGTACCGGCGCCAGCGCGTCCTCCACCGTCATGATCGCCAGCTCGATTTCCACCGCCGTCGGTGGCTGGTGACGGAAGTACTGCTGCGCGGTGCGGCGGTAGCCGAGCGGCAGGCTCAGCAGCGGTGGCTGCACGGTGCCGCAGCCGCTGAGCAGCCGGGTTTCGTCGCCATCCAGCTGCAACAGGGTGAGGGCGCTGCCCGCCGGCAACTGTGGCTGTAGCCGGGCATAGAGCGGAAGAAGGGACATGTGGAATACCGGCAAGAGCATGACGATACGGCGATGTTACGCCGCCGGCGCCGGCACTGGCTAGCCGCCGCCACCGCACCGTGTCACAGGCCGACAACGCCGCCACCATGGGCTATGGTAAGGGAGGCTCTTGCCACACTTCCGGAAAGGAATCGACGATGAACTCCCCCCTACTCCTTGCCACCGTGTCGCTGTCGCTGCTGGCCGGCTGTGCCGGCTACGGCCACCGCGCCCATCACCCGCAGGACGGCACGATGATGCAACAAGGCGGCATGCAAGGCGGTGGCATGCATGGCGGCATGGCGATGATGCCGGCGATATTCCGCGGCGGCATGCTGGTAGCGCACGGCGGCAAGACGCTGTACCGCTTCGACCGCGATCAGGCCGGCAGCAGCGCCTGCTACGGCGAGTGCGCGATGAAGTGGCCGCCCTACCTCGCCCCGGCCGGCGCCAGTGCCAGCGGCGACTTCGGCCTTGCCCCGCGCAACGACGGCAGCCAGCAGTGGACCCATCGCGGCAAGCCGCTGTACTTCTGGTCCGGCGACCAGAAACCGGGCGACATGATGGGCGACAATATCGGCGGCGTGTGGCACGTGGTGCGTCCGTGACGCGAGCGTGATGTAAAGCGGTGCGCAAGCCTGGCCGCCGTGCAGTCCGGCCGCGGCCGGCGCCCGCCGCCGGCTAGCTGCGAGCCGGAAACAGCGGGATCAGCTTGCGCTGCTCCAGGCAATCCGGCTCGCCTTCCTGGTAGTCGGCGCAGATCCACGGCCGCACCGCGTAGATGGTGCAGCGCATGGTCTGCCGGTCCAGTGCCGCACACCAGCCGTCGTCCAGCCTTAACATCACGTGGCCGCCCCACTGGTCCCGGGTGACAAAGCGGTCCGGCACGTCGTCGTCGCCGGCGATCAGCATCACCTCCAGCCGGCAACAGCAGGCGCGACAGCTGTCGCAGCTGACCTGCGCCATCAGTAGCCGCGCTCGCGCAGCACCCGTCCCTGCGCGTCCTCGCCCGCCGCCAGCCGCGCAAGGTTGGCCGCAATCTGGCGCACCGCTTCCTCGCGCAGGGTGATGGCGGCGATGTGTGGCGTCACCGTCACCGCCGGGTGTTGCCACAGCCGGTGGCCGTGCGGCAGCGGCTCGCTGGCAAACACGTCCAGCTGCGCGCAGCGCAGGTGGCCACTGTCGAGCAGCGCCAGCAGCGCGTCCTCGTCCAGCAGGTCGCCGCGGCCGGCATTGATCAGCATCGCGCCTGGCGGCAGTGCGGCCAACCTTTGCGCATCCAGCAGGCGCTGCGTCTGCGGCGTGGACGGCAGCACGCAGGCCAGCACCTCGCTGCCGGCCAGCAGTTCGTCCAGCCCCTCGTCGCCGAACAGGCAGTCCACGCCCGGCACCTGGCGCGGCGTGCGGCTCCAGCCGCTGACGCGGTAACCGTCGGCGGCCAGCGCCTGCGCCACCGCGCTGCCGATCTCGCCCAGCCCCAGCACGCCGACACGCACTTGCGCCGGCAGCTTCGGCGCCAGCATCTTCCACACCCCCGCCGCCTGCTGGCGACGGTAGACATCCATGTGCCGCTGGTAGGACAGCACGCCGAAGCGGATGTACTCGCTCATCTGCTGCGCCATGCCGCCATCGAGCAGGCGGTAGATCGGCGTCTGCGGCGACAGGTCATCGCGCGCCAGCAGCTTGTCGACGCCGGCACCGAGCGCAAACACCGCCTGCAGATTCGGCAGGCCGGCGAACAGCGCCGGCGGCGGCCCCCAGGTAATCACATAGCGCACCGCCTCCGGCTCTATCATCTCGTCCAGAGTAATGAAACGCTGCTGCGGCAGCGCGGCGCGGAACTGCTCGAGGTAGGCGGCAACTTCCTTGCTGCTGGGGGTGTGGATCAGGATCATGACGGGCCTGGCGATAACGGTGAGGCTGACATCTTACTGCGAATCGCCGCCGGCGGCGCTGCTCAGGCGGCCGTTGACGCGGCGACGGCCGGCAGCGGCTTTTTCAGGTACAGCCGCTGGTGCCCAGGCGGGCAGTCGTCCAGCACGCCCATCGGCTGGTAGCCAAGCTTGTGGTAGAAGTCCGGCGCCTGGAAGCTGTAGGTGTACAGGAACACGCCGACACAGCCGCGGCGTCGCGCCTCCTCCTCTACCTGCGCCATCAGCGCCGCGCCCAGGCCGGCGCCACGCTGCGCGGCGTCCAGCCACAGGTAGTCCACGTACAGCCAGCCCATGCCGGAGTGGCCGAACAGGCCGCCGACCACCGCGCCGGCCGCATCGCGCGCGTACAGCTCGAAGTCCTGATAGGCGTAGTCGCCGATCTGTTCGACGTTGAAGGCCTTGAGGCCATGCTGGACGACTGCGCGCGCCTGCGGATCGGCGCCGAGACTGAATTGGAAATGGCTGTGCGACATGGACGGACTCCCGGTTAATGGAGCCGCCAGTCTAGCGGGCATTGCCGTCCGCGCGCGAGGCGGCGTGCCCGCATCGGCACGGCGATGTCCCGAAAATGCGGCCAGGGTTGGCCGCAACCTCGCTCAGGTGCCGCAGAAGGTACGGTAGCCGGCCGCCAGTTCCGGCGCCGCCGGTAGCGCGTAGCGTTCCAGCCCGGCGCGTTCGGTGAACGGATCGGCCAGCACGTCGAGCAGGCGCAGCGTCAGGCTCATGTCGCCGTGCTCGCTGGCGGCGGCCAGCGCTTCCTCCACCAGATGATTGCGCGCGATGTACAGCGGGTTGAGCACGCGCATCGCGCCAGCGCGCGCGGCGGCGGTTTGCGGCTCGGCGGCGAGGCGTTGCTGCCAGCGCGCGAGCCACGGCTGCAGCGCGGCCGGATCGGCAAACAATGCGGCCAACCTTGAACCGTCGCCATCCACCGCGTCGGCGAGATAACGCCAGGCGAGGGTGAAGTCCGCCTGCTGCGCCTTGAGCAGTGCCAGCCAGTCGTCGGCCAGCTGCTGGTCGCCATCCTGCGCCGTGTCGAGGCCGAGTTTGCGCCGCGCCTGCGCCAGCCACTCGTCGCGGTAATGGTCGGCAAAGCGGTGGATGACCTCGGTCGCCTGCGCCACCGCCTGTTGCTGCGATTCGGCGTCCAGCAGCGGCAGCAGCGTTTCCGCCAGCCGCGCCAGGTTCCACTGCGCGATGGCCGGCTGGTTGCCGTAGGCGTAGCGGCCGCGCTCGTCGATAGAGCTGAACACGGTGGCCGGGTCATAGGCGTCCATGAACGCGCACGGGCCGTAGTCGATAGTTTCGCCGCTGATGGTCATGTTGTCGGTATTCATCACGCCGTGGATGAAACCGGCGTGCATCCACTGCGCGATCAGCCGTGCCTGGCGCCGGCATACCGCGTCGAGGAAGGCAAGATAAGGGTTGGCCGCATCCAGCAGTGCCGGATCGTGACGGCGGATCGCGTAGTCGGCCAGCTGGAGCAGCGCGTCCTCGTCCTCGCCGTTGGCGAAGTACTCGAAGGTGCCGACGCGCAGGTGGCTGGCGGCGACGCGGGTCAGCACCGCGCCGGGCAGCGGCCGCTCGCGGTATACGTTCTCGCCGGTGGCGACCACCGCCAGCGCGCGGGTGGTGGGGATGGCCAGCGCCTGCATCGCCTCGCCGACGATCAGCTCGCGCAGCATCGGCCCCAGCGCCGCCTTGCCGTCGCCGCGGCGCGAGAACGGGGTGCGACCGCTGCCCTTGAAGGCGAGGTCGCGACGTTGGCCGCCGCGGTCGATCATCTCGCCCAGTAGCAGCGCGCGGCCGTCGCCCAGCGTCGGCGAGTAGCCGCCGAACTGGTGGCCGGCGTAGGCCTGCGCCACCGGCTGGGCGCCATCCGGCAGCGCCGCGCCGGAAAACCATGCGGCCAACGTTTCCGTGGAGACGGCCGCGCCATCCAGCCCCAGCTCATCGGCCAGCGCGGCGTTCCAGTACAGCAGCCGCGGCTGCGGCGGGGTGGCCGGTTGCCACGGCACCGCGTGTTGCGGCAGGTCGCGGGCGTAGCTGTTGTCGAAGGCGATGAGGGACATGATCTGGCTTTCCGGCAAGAAGACTGATGGGGGTTCGACCGCGCCGCGGCGGCAAGGTGCGCCGTGCGCGGCAGCAAAAAGCCGCCCCGGAGGGCGGCTGACTATCGGTTATTAACGGCTGCGGCCAACCTTGCCGCCCGGTTTGGCGCCGCCACCGCCACGACCGGTGTTGGGCTTGGCGGCGGCGGGTTTGCCGGCTGGCGCCTTGGCGGCGGCCGGTTTGGCGCTGGCGCTGAAGGTCTTGCCACTGCCACGCGGGCTGCCGGCCGGTGCGCGCTGGCCCTGCGGCTTGCCGCGACTCAGCGGCTGTTGGCCGAAGCGATGGCGCGCGGCGGCGGCCTTGTCACCCGGCGGCGTCGGCGGGATCAGGCACTGCTTGCTGTGGCCGATCAGGTCGGTACGCCCCATATTGATCAGCGCCTCGTAGATGATCTGCCAGTTGTCCGGGTGGTGGTAGCGCAGCAGCGCCTTGTGCAGCTTGCGGCGGTAGCCGTCGCGCACCACGTCCACCTTTTCCGAGCTGCGCGACAGGCGCTTCAGCGGGTTGCGGCGGGTGTGCCACATGGTGGTGGCCATCGCCATCGGCGTCGGGGTGAAGGTCTGCACCTGGTCGAGGCGGAAGTTGTTCTTCTTCAGCCACAGCGCCAGGTTGACCATGTCTTCGTCGCTGGTGCCCGGGTGGGCCGCGATGAAGTACGGGATCAGGTACTGCTCCTTGCCGGCCTGGCGGCTGAAGCGCTCGAACAGCTCCTTGAACTTGTCGTAAGCGCCCATGCCCGGCTTCATCATCTTGGACAGGGGGCCTTCTTCGGTGTGCTCCGGCGCGATCTTCAGGTAGCCGCCAACGTGGTGCTGCACCAGCTCCTTGATGTACTCCGGCGATTTCACCGCCAGGTCGTAGCGCAGGCCGGACTGGATGTTGATCTTCTTGATGCCCGGCAGCGCGCGCGCCTTGCGGTACAGCTGGATCAGCGGGCCGTGGTCGGTGCCGAGGTTCTCGCACACGTCCGGATAGACACAGGACAGCTTGCGACAGGAACGCTCGATCTTCGGGTCCTTGCAGCTGAGGCGGTACATGTTGGCGGTCGGGCCACCAAGGTCCGAGATGTGGCCGGTAAAGCCCGGCGTCTTGTCGCGGATTTCCTCGATCTCTTTCAGGATCGACTCTTCCGAACGGCTCTGGATGATGCGGCCCTCGTGCTCGGTGATGGAGCAGAAGGTACAGCCGCCGAAACAGCCGCGCATGATGTTGACCGAGTACTTGATCATCTCCCACGCCGGGATGTGCGCGTCGCCGTAGCTCGGGTGCGGATTACGGGCGTAGGGCGCGCCGAACACGAAGTCCATTTCCTCGGTGCTCAGCGGGATCGGTGGCGGCGTCAGCCACACGTCGCGCGTGCCGTGGCCCTGCACCAGCGCGCGGGCGTTGCCGGGGTTGGACTCCAAGTGCAGGGTGCGGCTGGCGTGCGCGTACAGTACCGGGTCGTGCGCCACTGCCTCAAAGGACGGGATGCGGATCACGGTCTTGGCGCGTTCGGCGCGGCGCTTGGCCAGGCGCTCCTCGCGCGATTCGATGCGGATCACCTGCGGCTTGGCCGGATCGTTGCCGGCGGTGGCCTTGGCCGCCTGCTCCGGAATCTCTTCGTACGGGTTGAGGTGGACATCGACCTTGCCCGGCACGTCGACCACGCTGGAGTCCATCTCCTGCCATTCCTCGTCCGGACGCCAGCCGTGCGGCACCACGAAGGCGGTACCGCGGATGTCGCGCATCTCGGACAGCTTCTCGCCGCGCGAGGCACGGTGGGCGATCTCCACCAGCGCGCGCTCGGCGTTGCCGTACAGCAGGATGTCGGCCTTGGAGTTCACCAGCACCGACGGGCGCACCTTCTCGCTCCAGTAGTCGTAGTGGGCGATGCGGCGCAAGGACGCCTCGATGGAGCCGATCATCACGCCGACGCCGGGATAGGCCTCGCGGCAGCGCTGCGCGTACACCGTCACCGCGCGATCCGGGCGCTTGTTGGCCTCGGCGTGCGGGGTGTAGGCGTCGTCGGAGCGCGGGCGGCGATCGGCGGTGTAGCGGTTGATCATCGAGTCCATGTTGCCGGCGGTGACGCCGAAGAACAGGTTGGGCTTGCCCAGCTCGCGGAAGGCGTCGGCGCTGTTCCAGTCCGGCTGCGCGATGATGCCGACACGGAAGCCCTGCGCCTCCAGCAGCCGCCCGATCAGTGCCATGCCGAAGCTCGGATGGTCGATGTAGCAGTCGCCGCTGACAATGATGATGTCGCAGGAATCCCAGCCCAGCTCGTCCATCTCGGCACGGCTCATCGGCAGGAAGGGCGCGGTGCCGAAGCGTTGCGCCCAGTATTTGCGGTAACTGTTGATCGGTTGGGGTGCGGCAGGAAGCGTCATCGTGGCAGGTATTCCGTGTAAGACCGCGCATTGTGCCAGAAAGCGGCGCGGCTTTCATCTGAAAAAGGCTTTTTTTTCATCGACATAGCGTCGCAATACCCATAAGAAAATTGCGGCTTTTTCCTCGCCTGCTGCCGGCAGAACCGGCGCGTCTGCCGACGGCGGTCACGCCCGGCCGCACAGCCCATGACAACGGTTTCAGCCGTGCCACCTGCCCGGTCGCCCAAGGTTGGCCGCAGCCAGCTTACTGACGGAACGGCGGCCAGTTACGCTAGAATCTGCCCTTTGCCGATTAGCGGAATACCGTGCCATGAGATCGCTGCTTTACCCCGTTGCCCTGCTGTCGCTGCTGGGCGGCTGCGCCAGCCACACCCCGGCCCCCGTGGCCACGCCGTTCCCGCTGGCCAGCCAGCAGGACGGTCTGGCCGAACCGGCCCCGGCGCCGGTCGTCACTGCCCCCGTCATCACGCCAACGGCCCCGGTCAGCGTGCCAGCACCGAAAAAGGCCACCCTGCCCCCGACACAGCTGCTGGACAGGCTGCTGCCGGACTACGTCAAGCCGCGCAGCGGCTGGCGCGACGACATCGTCAATGCCTTCGGCGCACTGCAGCTGCCGCCGACGGCGGAGAACTTCTGTGCGGTGATCGCGGTGATCGAGCAGGAATCTACCTTCCAGGCCGACCCGGTGGTGCCGGGCCTGCCGGCCATCGTGTGGAACAAGATCGAGGAAAAAGTCGCCGGCTACCACGTCCCGCTGACGCTGGTGAAGGCGGCGCTGCTGAAGCCGTCGCCGACCGGCGAGAGCTACAAGTCGCGCATCGACAGCCTGCGCACCGAGCGCGAGATGAACGACCTGTTCGAGGACATGGCGGCCGAGGCCGGCAAGCTGAACCTGCCGGTGGGCATGAGAAACCCGATCAACACCGTCGGCTCGATGCAGGTCAGCGTGGCCTTCGCCCAGGGCCACGTTCGCGCCTGGCCCTACCCTTACCGCTACCAGGGCAGCCTGCGCAACGAGGCGTTCAGCCGCCGTGGCGGCATCTACTTCGGTGCGGCCAACCTGCTGCAGTATCCGGCCGGCTACCGCGACATGATCTACCGCTTCGCCGATTTCAACGCCGGCCGCTACTCCAGCCGCAACGCCGCCTTCCAGCTTGCCGTGGCGCAGCTGAGCGGGCGCAAGCTGGTACCGGATGGCGACCTGCTGCGCTATCGCGACGGCCTGCCCTCCGGCGAGTCCAGCAGCACCGAGCGCGCGCTGTACCGCATGGGCCCGCAGCTGGGGCTGAGCGACAGCGCCATCCTGCGCGACCTGAAGCAGGAAAAGAACAGCAGCTTCAGCCAGAGCGTGCTGTACCAGAAGGTGATGGCGCTGGCCGACAAGCAGCAGGGACGCAAGGTGGCGCGCGAGGCGTTTCCGCAGATCCAGCTGAACAGCCCGAAGATCACGCGCAAGCTGACCACCGAGTGGTTCGCCAAGCGCGTCGGCTGGCGCTACGACAACTGTCTGAAGCGCGCCCCGCAGTAAACGAAAAGCCCACCGTGTCGCGGTGGGCTTTTTTCTGGCCACACAGACCGGCGACCGACAAAACAAAAACACCACCCGAAGGTGGTGTTTTTGCTTGAATCCTGGCGTCCCCACGGGGAATCGAACCCCGGCCGCCGCCGTGAAAGGGCAGTGTTCTAACCGCTAAACTATAGGGACTGTGGTGCACCCGGAGCGATTCGAACGCCCGACCCTTTGGTTCGTAGCCAAATACTCTATCCAACTGAGCTACGGGTGCAGTGCTGGCGGAGAAAGAGGGATTCGAACCCTCGATACAGGTTTAAGCCCGTATGCTTCCTTAGCAGGGAAGTGCCTTCGACCTCTCGGCCATTTCTCCGTCAAGCGAGGCGCCATAATACAAACGAAGGCGCCTGCTGTCAAGCATTATTGCAAATTAATTGGCGGTAGCCTGATCCAGGCCGAAGGCCTTGTGCAATACGCGCACGGCCAGCTCCAGGTACTTCTCGTCGATCAGCACCGATACCTTGATCTCGGAAGTGGAGATCATCTGGATGTTGATGCCCTCTTCGGCCAGGGTACGGAACATGGTGGAGGCGATGCCGCAGTGCGAGCGCATGCCCACGCCAACGATGGATACCTTGGCCACCTTGTCGTCGGCGTCGATCTTGGCGGCTCCGATGTGGGTCTGCACGTCGCGCAGCACGCCCATGGTGCGAGGGAACTCGCCGCGCGGCACGGTGAAGGAGAAATCGGTGGTGCCGTTTTCGCCGACATTCTGGATGATCATGTCGACTTCAACGTTGGCATCGGCGATCGGGCCCAGGATCTGGTAGGCGATGCCCGGCTTGTCCGGCACGCCTTTCACGTTGATGCGTGCTTCGTTACGGTCGAACGCGATACCGGCAACTACGGCCTTTTCCATATTCTCATCTTCCTCAAACGTAATCAGTGTGCCCTCGCCCTCGTCCTCGAAGCTGGAGAGCACGCGCAGGCGTACCTTGTACTTGCCGGCGAATTCCACCGAGCGGATCTGCAGGATCTTGGAGCCCAGCGACGCCATCTCGATCATCTCCTCGAAGGTGATGGTCTTCAGGCGGCGCGCTTCCGGCACCACGCGAGGGTCGGTGGTGTACACACCGTCCACGTCGGTGTAGATCTGGCATTCGTCGGCCTTCAGTGCCGCCGCCAGTGCCACCGCGGAGGTGTCGGAGCCGCCACGGCCCAGCGTGGTGAGGTTGCCCTGCTCGTCGATGCCCTGGAAACCGGCAACGACGACCACGCGGCCCTCGGTGAGGTCGCCACGCATCGCGGCTTCGTCGATCGACTGGATACGGGCCTTGTTGAAGGCGCTGTCGGTGACGACACGCACCTGCCAGCCGCAGTAGCTCTTGGCCTCGACGCCGATTTCCTTCAGCGCCATGGACAAGAGGCCGATGGTGACCTGCTCGCCGGTAGAGATGATTACATCGAGTTCGCGCGGATCGGGCTGATCCTGGATTTCCTTGGCCAATGCGATCAGGCGGTTGGTTTCCCCGCTCATGGCGGATACGACAACCACCACATCATGTCCCTGGGCTTTCCATTTGGCGACACGGCGGGCCACGTTCTTGATGCGCTCCGGGGAGCCCATCGAGGTACCGCCGTACTTTTGTACGATAAGTGCCATGTTTATGTTTTCTTGATAGGGTTTTGGATGTCGAACGATGATTCTTGCCTGATCTGGCACAGAAATGCAAGCCGCTGCGCCGCAAAAAACACGGCATGTTCCGCGGTGCAGCAAATCGTGCCGCAACCGTGCGCAGCAGCCGTCGTTACGGGGTCAAAAAAACCCGCCGGAGGGCGGGTTCAGAACGTGCTCACGATCTCGCGAGCTAGAGCAAGACAAGGCGGAAATGGCTGGGGAAGCGACGTTTGGCTGGATATAAACAAGCATTCCGAAACCTTCTTTCAACGCGGTATCGCCCCATCCGGATCAGCCGCAGCAGATCGTGAACAGGTTCTCAGACGCAGAGCGGGGCCTCGCGCATCGCCTCTACTTGCTGTTGCAGCTCGGCGATGCGCTCCTGCCAGTACTGCGCGGTATCGAACCACGGGAAGGCGACGACAAAGGCCGGATCCTCGCGCCGCCGCGTCAGCCACGCGCTGTAGTGCAGCAGGCGCAGCGTGCGCAGCGCCTCCAGCAGGTGCAGCTCGCGGCGGTCGAAATCGCAGAAGTCCTCGTAGCCGACGATCAGTTCCAGCAGCTGCGCCTGTTGCTGTGCGCGGTCGCCGCTGAGCAGCATCCACAGGTCCTGCAGCGCCGGCGCCATGCAGCTGTCGTCGAGATCGACGAAATGCGGCCCCTCTTGTGCCCACAGGATGTTGCCGACGTGACAGTCGCCGTGCACGCGGCGCCAGCCGATGTCGCCGGCACGGTCGAAGGCGCGGCGCACCTCGTCCAGCGCCTGCCGCGCCGCCTGCTCGTAGGGGCCGGCGA
This sequence comes from Vogesella margarita, assembly GCF_028548475.1. Classification (GTDB taxonomy): domain Bacteria; phylum Pseudomonadota; class Gammaproteobacteria; order Burkholderiales; family Chromobacteriaceae; genus Vogesella; species Vogesella margarita. Next base: position 272,782 of record NZ_JAQQLE010000001.1, on the reverse strand, counting down.
GATCGTAGGGCAGCTGCGCCTGCTCCTGCACGCAGCGCAGCGAGGCCTCGCCGTAGCTGTCCGGGTCCAGGGTTGGCCGCAAGTGGTAGGGAGCCACCGCGCCGTGAGCGTGCAGGCGGCCGAGAAAGCGCCCAAGCCAGGCCAGGGTGTCAGCGTCGTCCAGCTCCGGCGCGTGGCCGCCGCGGCGCGGGAACAGCGCGAGACGGAAATCCTGGTAGTGGTGCAGCGTGCGGCCGCCGAAGGCCAGCGCCGTCACCACCGGGATGTCGCGCGCCGCCAGCTCGGCGGCGAAGTCGTGCTCCTCCTGGATCTGCGCGTCGCTCCAGCGCTCCGGGCGGTAGAACTTGGCCACCAGCGGCGTACCTTCCTCGATGCCGATCTGGTAGACGCGGTTTTCGTAGCTGTTGAGCGCCAGCAGGCGGCCGTCGCAGCGCAGGCCGAGGCTTTCCACCGCGTCGAGCAGGAAGTCCGGGGTCAGGCGCGAAAAGGGGTGCAGGGAGTGGGCTGTCATGGTCGGCATTATAAGGCGCATGGCGCGATGCTTTGCGAATTGTCGGCCAGCCTTTACCATCCGTGGATGAGCTCAACTTCCTTTAGCTATTTCCAGTCCGAAGACCGCCTGCTGGTGGTGGTTCAACCGGGCGACCACAAGCTGTGGCTGACCCGCCGCCTGACCTGTTCCATCCTCGGTGACATCGCGCGCCTGTTCGCAGGCCAGGTGCCTGGCGACGGCATCCCCGGCGCCGGCAACGAGGACGAACGCATCGCGCTGGAACACCGCATGGCGATGAACGAGGAAGACCTCGACACGAACGACCCGCAGCACCGTCCGCTGCAGTTCAGCGACAGCGCGCCGGCGCGGCCGGGCGACAGCGACATCCTGCTGTGCACCGGTCTGGACGCGCAGCTGGGCCGCGACTACGCCAGCCTCAGCTTCGTCTGCGGCGACAAGACGCTGAACCTGCGCCAGAGCCGCCCCGGTTTCCACCGTTTCCTGCGCACACTGCTGCTGTGCGCCGACAAGGCCGAGTGGCAGCTGCCGGCCATCCCGGCGTGGCTGACGCAGAGCCTGCTCGGCGAGCTGCTGGCCAATCTGCCGCCGCTGGACGAGAACGACGAACAGGATCAGCCATGAGCGGCCGGCGCGTCTTAAGGCAGGCTTCAGCCGCCGCTGCCAGCATCCCCCCTTTTTTCCGGAGCCCGTCATGAACCCGCATCCCTCCCTGCAGCAGGCCGCGCAACGCAGCCTGTGGGTCAGCGTTGCCGTCAACGTCGTGCTCACCCTGCTGCAGATCGTCACCGGGCTGTGGGCCGGCTCGCAGGCGCTGGTTGCCGACGCGCTACACTCGCTGTCCGACCTGATCGCCGACTTCGTCGCTCTCTTGGCGCGCCGCCACAGCCACAAGGCGCCGGACGACGACCACCACTACGGCCACCAGCGCTACGAGACCGCCGCCTCGCTGGCGCTGGGCCTGCTGCTGCTGGGCGCTGGCGCCAGCATGCTGCTGGGCGCCGGCAACAAGATCACAAGCAGTACGCCGCTGGTGCCGGTGCACCAGGCGGCGCTGTGGGTCGCGCTGCTGACGCTGCTGAGCAAGGAATTGCTGTTCCGCTACATGCTGAAGATCGCCACCGAGGTCAAATCCAGCATGCTGGTGGCCAACGCCTGGCACGCGCGCGCCGACGCCGCCTCGTCGCTGGTGGTGGCGCTGGGCATCGCCGGCAACCTCGCCGGCTACACCTGGCTCGATCCGCTGGCGGCGGCGCTGGTCGGCTTCATGGTCGGCAAGACCGGCTGGGGCTTCGCCTGGGACGCGCTGCACGACCTGATGGACCGCGCCGCCGACGCGGATACCGTGGCCGCCATCCGCGCCACGCTGCTGGCGACGCCGGGGGTGCAGGGCGTGCACGACCTGCGCACGCGGCGCATGGCCGACCAGATCCAGGTCGACGTCCACCTCGAGATCGACGGCAACCTGACCGTGCACCAGGGCCACGACATCGCCGCCGCGGCACGGCTGCGGGTGATGAGCAGCCAGCCGGTGCTGGACGTGATGACCCACATCGACCCGGTGTGAGCTACTGCGGCCAACCCTGGGCACCCGGAAAAACTCGGTGCCGGGGCTGGCTGCTGCGCCATGCCCCCATCGTTACAGACACCCGCTTCGGCGCGGCACGCTATCTGGCGGCCGACAATCGCCGGCGCAAGGGTAATTCCGCATTGGCAGGCGCGCCGGCACGGGCTTTAATCCAGAACGAGCCTGCCCGGGCATTGCGCTGGAGACCCTGCTTACGCCATGAACGTCGCCCTTTTCATCCCCTGTTTCGTCAACGAACTGTATCCGCACGTGGCGATGGCTACCGCCGAGCTGCTGGAAGGCTACGGTATCGATGTCGTCTACCCGCTGGAACAATCCTGTTGCGGCCAACCCTTGAGCAATAACGGCGACAGCCAGGGCGCCTGCGACGCCGCGCGCCGCTTCACCGGCGTGTTCAAGGACTACGACTACATCGTGTCGCCGTCCGGCAGCTGCACCTCGCACGTCAAGCATCACTACGGCTGGTATATCGCCGACGATGCCGACTACCAGGCCATGCAGCCGCGCGTGTACGAGATCGTGGAATTCCTGCAGGACGTGCTGAAGGTCGACAGGCTGCCCAAGCCGGTGTACTTCCCGCACCCGGTGTCCATCCACCAGAGCTGCCACGGCCTGCGCGAGCTGGGTCACGCAGCGCCATCGGAGCTGATGATCCCCTACCACTCGCGGCTGGAACGCATCCTGCAGCTGGTGGACGGCGTCGACGTGCGGCTGCCGGAACGCCGTGACGAGTGCTGCGGCTTCGGCGGCACCTTCAGCGTGGACGAACCGGAAGTATCGGTGGCGATGGGCGAAGACCGCGTGGCGCAGCACGAGGCCACCGGTGCCGAGTTCATCGTCGGCGCCGACCCGTCCTGCCTGATGCACATGGGCGGCATCATCCGCCACAAGTGTCGTCCCATCCGTCCGCTGCACATCGTCGAGATCCTCACCGGACGCGGGGGCGCGGCATGAAGAACGACAACATCAACCACGCCGAAGCAGCGGCAGCCTTTTTGCAGGACCGTGAACAGGCGCGCTGGCACGACTCCGCCATCTGGTGGGTGCGGCAGAAGCGCGACATGCAGGCCAAGCAGCTGCCGGAGTGGGAACAGCTGCGAAGCTTGGCGCAGCAGATCAAGGCGCACACGCTGTCAAAACTCGACGAGTACCTAGAGCAGTTCCAGCGTAACGCCGAGCAGAACGGCGTCACCGTGCACTGGGCGTCCGATGCCGACGAGCACAACCGCATCGTGCACGGCATCCTGGCTGCGGGGGGCGTCAAGAAGCTGGTGAAGTCGAAATCGATGCTGACCGAGGAATGCGGGCTGAACCCGTATCTGGAGCAGCGCGGCATAGCGGTGATCGACACCGACCTCGGCGAGCGCATCGTGCAGCTGCGCCACGAGCCGCCGAGCCACATCGTGATGCCGGCGATTCACCTGAAGAAGGAACAGATCTCCGAACTGTTCCATAAAGAACTGGGCACCGAGGCCGGCAACAACGACCCGACCTATTTGACCCACGCCGCGCGCGCCAACCTGCGCGAACACTTCCTTACCGCCGATGCCGGCCTCACCGGCGTCAACTTTGCCATCGCCGAAACCGGCGGCGTGGTGGTGTGCACCAACGAAGGCAATGCCGACCTCGGCACCGCGCTGCCACCGATCCACATCGCCAGCATGGGGCTGGAGAAAATCATCCCCAAACAGGAACACCTGGGCGTGTTCACCCGCCTCTTGGCGCGTTCGGCCATCGGCTCGCCGATTACGACTTATACGTCGCACTTCCAGCAGGCGCGCCCGGGCGGGCAGATGCACATCGTGATCGTCGACAACGGCCGCAGCGACATCCTCGGCAACGACGACTTCTACCAGAGCCTGCGCTGCATCCGCTGCGGCGCCTGCATGAACACCTGCCCGGTGTACCGCCGTAGCACCGGCCACAGCTACAGCTACATCATCCCGGGGCCGATCGGCTCCACCCTCGGTCCCAGCCGCGACATCAAGAAGCACGGCAGCATGGCCTTCGCCTGCACCACCTGCGGCTCGTGCAGCAATGTCTGCCCGGTGAAGATCAATCTGCACGAGCAGCTGATCCTGCAGCGCAAGCGCGCCTTCGACGCCGGCACGCTGAAGCCGGCCAAGAAGATGGGCCTGCTGGCGATGCGCTTCCTAACCCAGCATCCAAGCCTGCTGGACGCCGGCGGCAAGCTGATGCGCAAGGTGGTGCCCATCGTGCCGCAGGCACTGACACGACACAGCGCATGGAGCCGGCCGGGGCGCGAGCTGCCGGACATGCCGGCGCAGAGCTTCAAGGAAATGTGGCAGGCCAGAAAGGAGAACAAGTCATGAGCAGCCGCGAAACCATCCTCGCCCGCCTGCGCCAGAACCGCCCGCAAGGCCCGGCGCTGCCGGACATCCACGCGGTGCCGTTCATCACCTTTGAAAACAAGTTCGACGCCTTTGCCACGCTGGTGCGCAACCTCGGCGGCGACGCGGTACAGCTGCAACCTGGCGAGACGGTGCAGGACATCGTCGCACAACGTTGGCCGCAACATGGCCGCGTAGCCGACCTGACCGCCACCACGCCGGAACAGGTAACCGCACCGCACGACTGGCACGACGTCGACATCGCCATCGTGCCCGGCGAGCTGGCGGTGGCGGAAAGCGCGGCGGTGTGGGTCAGCCACTCCGGCAACAGCCAGCGCGCGCTGTATTTCCTTACCCAGAAGCTGGTGCTGGTGGTGCCGAAAGATGCCATTGTCGACACCATGCGCGACGCCTACACCCGCGTCAGCATCCGCGAGCACGGCTTTGGCGCGTTCATCAGCGGCAGCTCGCGCACCGCCGACATCGAACAAAGCCTGGTGATGGGTGCCCACGGCGCCATGGCGGCGCTGGTGATCTTCGTCTGAATACTGCGTTGTTGCTTCTCTTGATACGGCCTGCGGGCCGTTTTTTTTGGAGGGATGAAAAAGGGCCGCAGCAAGCTGCGGCCCCAGGCAGTCAGCACGGAGCCTCAGGCGCCGGCCGTGTCGTGCCCGGCGCGGAACAGCCAGCCGCCCAGCGCGCCACCGATGGCCGCCCCCGCCAGCTGCGCCAGCACAAAGCCGCCGACATCGGCCGGCGCGATGCCGGCAAAGGTATCGGTCAGGCTGCGCGCCAGCGTCACCGCCGGATTGGCAAACGAGGTCGAGGCGGTAAACCAGTACGCCGCCACGATATACAGCGCCACCAGCAACGCCACCTTGTCGCGGGCGTGCCGCACGCCACCGAGAATGGTCAGCAACAGGCCGGCGGTCGCGGTGGCCTCGGCCAGCCATTGCGGCCAACCGCTGCGCACATGCTGCGATGCCTGCAGCAGCGGCAGGTCGAACATCGCGTGCGCCAGCAGCACGCCGGCGACGGCACCGGCCACTTGCGCCGCCAGATACGGCAGCAGGCGTGGCCACGGCAAATCGCCGCGCGCCGCCATCACCAGGCTGACCGCCGGATTGAAGTGTGCGCCCGACAGCGGCGCAAACAGCGTGATCAGCACCAGCAGGCCGGCACCGGTGGCCAGCGCATTGGCCAGCAGGGCGACCGCGTCGTTTCCTGCGGCCAACGTTTGCCCCATGATGCCGGAGCCGACCACCACCGCCAGCAGCAGGGCACTGCCGAGGGCTTCTGCAACCAATGCCCGCATCGCTTATGCCTTCCCGATGGCGGCCAGTTCGGCCTTCAGTTCATCCTCGCCCAGCGCGGCGATGTCCAGCGCCACGAAGCGGCTGACGCGGCGATGGATGATCTGGTACGCGGTCGCGAACGCCGCCATCGCCTCCTCGTCGTTGCTGCCGACCCCGGCCGGGTCTTCCAGCCCCCAGTGCGCACGCAGCGGCGCACCCGGCCACAGCGGACAGGTCTCGCCGGCGGCGCTGCCGCACACGGTGAACACGAAGTCCATCTGCGGCGCATCCGGCACGCCGAACTCGTCCCAGCTCTTGCTGCGGTAACCGGCGGTGTCGATGCCGTGCAGCTGCAGGGTCTTCAGCGCGTAGGGATTGACCTTGCCGGCCGGACGGCTGCCGGCGCTGTAGCCGCGGAAACGGCCCTGCCCCAGATGGTTGATCAGTGCTTCGCCGAGAATGCTGCGCGCCGAGTTGCCGGTGCACAGGATCAGTACGTTGTAGACCTTGTCAGTCACGGGATTTCCTTTCCTTGGAAACGATGGCTTCGATGTTCTTGCGCGCGATCAGCTGGATCTTTTGCGGCGCTGGGGCACAGCAGGCGGCATCGCTACTGGCGGCACTCGGAGTGCAGCAGGCATCGGCGGCAGCCAGCGCCGCCGGCGCCGGGGCGCAACAGCTGTCGGGGTTGGCCGCAGCGGCTGCCGGCGCGTCGTTATAGGTCGGCGCGCTGTCCAGCGTGTGGTAGGTTTCCCAGGCGATGCCGGACGGGTCCTGCACCCAGTGCTTGTCCGATCTGGCGTAACAGCAGGTGGTACCCTCTTCCGTCAGCGCCGCCATGCCGGCAGCGTCGATGCGCTGCTTCAGCTCGGCCAGCTCGTCACCGTTTTCGGCCTGGATGCCGAGGTGATCCAGCCCGGCCGGAGCGCCACGCTGGCTGATGGCAAAGTTGACGCGCGGGTCGTCCAGCAGCCACTTGGCGTAGTCGTGTTTCAGCACGCTCGGCTCGGCGCCGAACAGCGCGCTATAGAAGCGAACGCTGGTGGCCAGCTCGTCCACCGAGACGTGGATATGCAGTCGTTTCATGGCAATTCTCCGGTTCAGCAGGCACAGCCGTCGGCGCTGGAGGCGCGACAGCAGTTTTCGGTCATAAACGACAGCAGCGCATTCATGCTGCTGAAATTGGCGGCGTAGATCACGAAGCGGCCATCCTGGCGCCCGTCGATCAGTCCGGCGTGAGACAGTTCTTTCAGGTGGAAGGACAGCGTGGCCGGCGCGCAGCCCAGTGCCTCGGCCAGCTCGCCGGCGGCACGTCCGGCGGGGCCGGCCTCCACCAGCTGGCGAAACACCGCGAGGCGGGTTTCCTGCGCCAGCGCGGCCAGCATCCTGACGGCGAGTTTCGTTTCCATATTTTGATAATCATTGAAATATTGAAGCGATTATCGCCAACGCCATGGCAAAACACAAGGGCGGCGGCGGCAAGGACGACAAGGAGGATGGAACCGGCGCAAGGTTGGCCGCAACGCCTGCGGCCAACCTTGCTTACGCCGCCTGCGGCAGCGGCTGCGCCACCGGCTTCGGCCTGGCGACGATGTGGCCGGACAGCAGGCTGGCGCTGGCGATCAGCGCGCCACCGATCCACTCCTGCAGCTGCATGCGCTCGCCGGCGAGCAGATAGGCGGAAATGGCGGCGAACAGCAGCTCCATCAGCATCAGCGTCATCACCTGCGTCGCCGGCAGAATCGACAACCCGTGCATCGAGATGATGCTGGTCGCCAGCAGCGTGACGCCCAGCACCAGCACAATCAGCAGCACCTCGCCGTGCAGCAGCACAAGCTCCGCCTCCAGCTGGCCGCGCCACAGCAGCGAGGCCAGGCCGCAGGCGGCCACGCCCAGCCACACCATCGCCGACTTCAGCGCCACCGGCAGTGCATGCGCCTTCTTGGACAGCACATTGCCCAGCGCGAAGCTGATGCCGCCGGACAGCGCCAGCCAGTCGGCGCGGCTGGAGAAGAAGTCGCCACTGAACAGCCCCGGGCGGTACAGGATCACCATCATGCCGGTCAGCGACATGGCGATCACCAGCCAGCCGATGCGGCTCAGGCGCTCGTGCAGCAGCAACCAGGAAAACAGCGCGCTCCACAGCGGCGACAGGTAGAACAGCAGCAGCACGCGCATCACCTGCCCTTCCGACACCGCCCAGGTGTAGCTGAAGTTGCACCAGCCATAGAGCAGGGCCAGCGGTAGCAGGATGAACTCGAAACGCGCCTCGCGGCGGAACACCTCGCGGAACAGCACCCCGCCCAGCGCGGCGGCGACCAGATACACCGTCAGCGAGGTGGCGGCGGTGGAAAAACCGGCCTCGTGTAGCGCGCGAAACGGGAACCACATCATTCCCCATACCAGTGCCGTGGTCAGGGCGCACGTCACCGCCAGCAGCTTTTGTTTTGCCAGATTCATAGTCTTTTCTTACACTTGTCGTTTTGTTGCATTGCAAGGAAGCGGCGTTGAATCCCCACCTCGAACTGTTGCAGCCCTACCCGTTCCAGCGTTTGCGCGGCCTCTTGGCCGGCGTGACGCCCCCCGCCGACCTGCCGCACATCAACCTGTCGATCGGCGAGCCGAAACATCCGACGCCAGAGGTGGTGAAGCAGGCACTCGTCGCCAACCTCGACGGTCTGGCCGCCTACCCGGCCACCCTCGGCAGCGATGCGCTGCGCACTGCCTGCGCCGGCTGGCTAGCGCGCCGCTACGACGTCGCCGTCGATGCCGCCCGCGAAGTGCTGCCGGTGTGCGGCAGCCGCGAGGCGCTGTTTTCCTTCGTGCAGGCGGTGATCGATCCGCGCGGTGAACAGAATCCGGTACTGATCTCGCCCAACCCGTTCTACCAGATCTACGAAGGCGCCGCGCTGCTGGCCGGTGCCGAACCCTACTATGTCAATTGCCTGGCCGCCAACCGCTACCAGCCCGACTGGGCGGCAGTACCGGAGGCGATCTGGCAGCGCACGCAGGTAGTCGTAGTATGCAGCCCGGGCAACCCGACCGGGGCGGTGATGTCGCTGGATGACTGGAACACACTGTTCTCGCTGTCCGACCGCTACGGCTTCATCATCGCCAGCGACGAGTGCTACTCCGAGATCCACTTCGGCACTCCGCCGCTGGGCGGCCTACAGGCGGCGCAACAGCTTGGCCGCGGCTTCGAGCGACTGGTGATGTTCACCAGTCTGTCCAAGCGCAGCAATGCTCCCGGCCTGCGCTCCGGCTTTGTCGCCGGCGATGCCAAAGTGCTGGAGAAATTCCTGCTGTATCGCACCTATCATGGCAGCGCCATGAGCGTCACCATCCAGCAGGCCAGCATCGCCGCCTGGAACGACGAAGAACATGTTGCGGCCAACCGTGACGCGTATACTGCCAAATTCGACGCCGTCACCGCGCGCCTGTCGCAGGTACTGGACGTGACGCGGCCGGATGCCGGCTTCTACCTGTGGGCGGCGGTGCCGGGCGGCGATGATGCCCGCTTCGCCCGCGAGCTGTTCGCGCAGCAGCACATCACCGTGCTGCCCGGCAGCTTCCTTGCCCGCGACGCGCACGGCGTCAACCCCGGCGCCGGCCGTGTGCGCCTGGCGCTGGTGGCACCGCTGGCGGAATGCGTTGCCGCCGCGGCACGCATCGAACAGTTTTTGCGGCATTACCACTAAAAGCAATAACACCACCGAACAACCAAACCAGCAGAAGACCCATCATGTCTGTAGAAATCCACCTTGCCAAAGGACTGAGCAAAATGCACCCGATCCAAGCCCTCATCGAAGAAGCTTTTGAAAAACGCGCCGACATCACCCCGGCCACCGTCTCCGCCGAACTGAAGTCGGCGATCGAGCAGGTGATCAACGAGCTGGACAGCGGCAGCCTGCGCGTCGCCGAGAAGATCGACGGCGACTGGGTGGTCAACCAGTGGGTGAAGAAGGCGGTACTGCTGTCGTTCCGCATCCGCGACAACGCCGTTCAGGATGATGGCGTATCGCGCTACTTCGACAAGGTCGACACCAAGTTCCACGACTGGAACCAGCAGCGCTTCGCCGACGCCGGCTTCCGCGTGGTACCGGGCGCCGTGGCGCGCAAGGGCAGCTTCATCGCCAAGAACACCGTGCTGATGCCGTCCTACGTCAACATCGGCGCCTACGTTGACGAAGGCACCATGGTCGACACCTGGGCCACCGTCGGCAGCTGCGCCCAGATCGGCAAGAACGTGCACCTCTCCGGCGGCGTCGGCATTGGCGGCGTGCTGGAGCCGCTGCAGGCCAACCCGACCATCATCGAGGACAACTGCTTCATCGGCGCACGTTCCGAAGTGGTGGAAGGCGTCATTGTCGGCGAAGGTTCGGTGATCTCGATGGGCGTGTACATCGGCCAGTCGACCAAGATCTACGACCGCGAAACCGGCGAAGTCACTTACGGCCGCATCCCGCCGGGTTCGGTGGTGGTATCCGGCAACCTGCCATCGAAAGACGGCAGCCACAGCCTGTACTGCGCGGTGATCGTGAAGAAGGTCGACGCGCAGACACGCAGCAAGACCAGCATCAACGAACTGCTGCGCGGCGTGTAAAACCCACCGCCGGCCGGTGCCGCACTGTGCACCGGCCCGCCACAGTTGCACACGTCATGGCGCTGCCTTTTTGCGCCATGCAGCACAGACGGGTACAATAGCGGGGCAATGCAGAGGGGATCGTGAATACGATCCCCTTACCTGTTCCCCCCAAGGACTCGCCACTACATCGTGCAAAACGACAGTTTCATCGAATTCAAACACGTCAGCTTCGGCTACGGCGATCGTCTCATCCTGCAGGATATCTCGCTGAAAATCGGCCGTGGCCAGCTGGTCGCCATCATGGGCGGCAGCGGCAGCGGCAAGACCACGCTGTTGCGGCTGATCGCGGGCCAGATCCGCGCCCAGCAGGGCCAGGTGCTGGTCGACGGCCGCGACGTTGGCCGCATGAACCAGCGCGAGCTGTACCAGCACCGCCGCCGCATGGGCATGCTGTTCCAGTTCGGCGCGCTGTTCACCGACCTCTCCGTCTTCGACAACGTCGCGTTCCCGATCCGCGAGCACACCTCGCTCAGCACGGAAATGGTACGCGACCTGGTGCTGATGAAGCTGCACGCTGTCGGCCTGCGCGGCACCGAGTCGCTGATGCCGGCCGAGCTGTCGGGCGGCATGGCGCGCCGCATCGCGCTGGCGCGCGCCATCGCGCTCGACCCGCAGATCATGCTCTACGATGAGCCGTTCACCGGCCTGGACCCAATCTCGCTGGCCACCATCGCGCTCTTGATCAAGAAGCTGAGCGACGCGCTGGGCACCTCGGCGGTGATGGTCACCCACGACGTGCACAAGTCGCTGGAAATCGTCGACTACGTCTACTTCATCGCCGGCGGCAAGATCGCCGCCGCCGGTACCCCGGACGAGGTGCGCGCCTCGGATTCGCCATGGGTACACCAGTTCGTGCATGGCGAGGCCGACGGCCCGGTGCACTTCGCCTACCCGGCGCAGCAGAGCCTCGCCGGCAGCTTCGGTCTGGAGGGCGCATGATGCTGGATACTCTGTTCGCACCACTGCGCAAACTCGGCCACAGCACCATCAACGCCATCTGGAAGCTGGGCGTGATGAGCCGCTTCCTGCTGTCCATCCTCACCCACTCCGGGCAAAGCCTGTTGCGCTTCCAGCTCACCATCCGCGAGGTGTACTTCGCCGGCGTGCTGTCGCTGATCATCATCGTGGTGTCCGGCCTGTTCGTCGGCATGGTGCTGGGCCTGCAGGGCTACAACACGCTGTCGCGTTTCGGCTCCGCCGACGCGCTGGGCGCGCTGGTGGCGCTGTCGCTGCTGCGCGAACTGGGCCCGGTGCTGGCCGCGCTCTTGTTCGCCAGCCGCTCCGGCAGCGCGATGACCGCCGAGATCGGCCTGATGAAGGCCACCGAGCAGCTGGAGGCGATGAGCGTGATGGCGGTCGATCCGGTCGCCCGCGTGGTGGCGCCGCGCTTCTGGGCCGGCGTGATCTCCATGCCCATCCTCGCTGCGCTGTTCAACGTGATGGGCATCTTCGGCGGCTATCTGGTCGGCGTGGTGATGATAGGCCTGGACGAAGGCACCTTCTGGTCGCAGATGCAGAACAACGTCGACCTGCACTTCGACGTGGTCAACGGCCTGATCAAGAGCCTGTTCTTCGGCATCGCGGTGACGCTGATCGCGGTGTTCGAAGGCTTTGACGCCACGCCCACTGCCGCGGGCGTCTCTTCTGCCACCACCCGTACCGTGGTGACCTCGGCCCTGGTTATCCTGGCGCTGGACTTTGTCCTGACCGCCTTCATGTTTTAGGAATACGTCATCATGAAACGCTCCATCATTGATTTGTGGGTCGGCATCTTCGTCGCCATCGGTCTCGCCTCGGTGACCTTTCTCGCGCTGAAAGTGGCCAACCTGACACCGCAAAGCGACAGCAACAGCTACACCCTGATCGCCGAATTCGACAATATCGGCGGCCTGAAGGTGAAGGCGCCGGTGAAATCGTCGGGCGTGGTGGTCGGCCGCGTCAGCAACATCGAGCTGGACACCAAGCGCTACGTCGCCCGCGCAACGCTGACCCTGAACGGTCAGTACCACTTCAGCCGCGATACCAGCGCCGAAATCCTCACCGCCGGCCTGCTCGGCGAGCAGTACGTCGGCCTGGTGCAGGGCGGCGACGAAGAAAACCTGAAGCCCGGCGACCGCGTGCAGCTGACCTCGTCGGCGCTGGTGCTGGAACAGCTGATCGGCAAGTTCATGACCAGCTTTGCCGAAGGCAACAACAAAGCCGCCGCCGATGCCGCGCGCGCGGAAACTGCGCCCTGAAAAAACCCTCCAAGCCCTTGTTACCCGAGATACGGAAAACCATCATGAAAAAGCTGTTTGCCTGTTTTGCCCTGCTGTTCGGTCTGAGCAGCGTCGCCCACGCCGCCGACACCCCGGTGGATCTGGTCCGTGACACCTCGCGCCAGGCGCTGGAAATGCTGAGCAAGGACAACGGCAAGAACAGTGCCAAGGTCCGCGAACAGCTGATCAGCATGGTGACGCCGAAGTTCGACTTCCAGCGCATGACCGCGCTGGCAGTCGGCAAGGACTGGCGCGCCGCCACCCCGGCCCAGAAACAGCAACTGGCCAAGGAATTCGAGACCCTGCTGGTCGGCACCTACTCCGCCACCATGACCCGCTTCAAGAACGCGCAGATCGATATCAAGCCGAATGTGCTGCTCAACAACGAAGGCCGCGAGGCCGTGGTGAAGTCGGAAGTGACGCTGCCGGGCTCGGCCGAGAAGAAGCCGATCAACGTCGACTACACCCTGTACAAGACGCCGCAGGGCTGGAAGGTATTCAATGTCACCGTTGAAGGCGGCAGCCTGGTCACCATCTACCGCAACCAGTTCGGCGAACAGGTGCGCAAGAGCGGCATCGACGGCCTGATCAAGTCGCTGCAGGACAAGAACAGCGGCGCCAAGGCGGCATGAAACTGTCCGAAACCCAGAGCGGCGTGGTGCGGCTTGACGGCGCGCTGACCATGGACAGCGTCGCCGATACCCAGCTGCAGCTGGACAGGATGCTGGTCAACGGTGCCATGACGCTGGATTTTTCCGGCGTCAGCCACTGCGACTCCGCGGCGCTGGCGCTGCTGCTGGCGTTGCGCCGGCGCAAGGATGCGCGCAACATCAAGCTGGCTCATATCCCGGCCAACCTGTACGGCCTCGCCCGACTTTACGAACTGACCCCATTGCTGGAACTGCCACCGGAAACCCGATCATGAAACGTCTGCTTGTCGTCGGCGGCTGCCTGTTGCTGACCGCCTGTGCCAGCGCCCCCAGCCATCCGCAGGACCCGCTGGAGCCGCTGAACCGTGCCGTTTACCGCTTCAACGACACCGCGGACAAGGCGGTACTGAAGCCGGTGGCGCAGGCCTACCAGAAGGTGACGCCGCAGCCGGTACGCACCGGGGTCGGCAACTTCTTCGACAACCTGCGCGACGTGTACAGCGCCGCCAACCACACCCTGCAGGGCAAGGCGGAGCTGGCACTCACCGACGTACTGCGCGTGTCGTTCAACAGCACCTTCGGCCTGTTCGGCCTGATCGACATCGCCACGCCGATGGGACTGAAGAGCAACAAGGCGACGCTGGGCGACACCTTCGCCCACTACGGCTGGCAGAACAGCAGCTACCTGGTGCTGCCGCTGCTGGGGCCATCCACCGTGCGCGACGGCAGTGGCATCCTGATCAGCAACTCGCTGGAGCCGGCCACCGGCGTGTTCCAGACCCACACCCAGGCCACCACGGCGCGGGTGCTGGACGCGGTCAACACCCGCGAAAGATTGCTGGGACTGGAAACCGTGGTCGAAGGCGCGGCGCTGGACAACTACAGCTACGTGCGTGACGGCTTCCTGCAGATGCGTGCCCACCAGCTGGGTCTGCCACAGGACAAGCGGCAGCAGGAGGAAGACCTGAACATCGACGAACTGGTCGATGATCCGCAGGACGCCAGCGCGCCGGCAGCGAACGATGCCAGCGGCGCAGCCGTCAGCCCGCCCTGAGCCGGCCACCCGTTACGAACCAAGCCACCCCTGCGGTGGCTTTTTGTTTGCCTCAAGCAGGCGTCGTGTAGTCGGCAACCACACCCAGGGTTGGCCGCAACGCTCAGTACATGCCGATCGACAACCCCGCCGCCAGCGTGGCGCCCAGCTCCTCCGCCGCCGCCAGATCCGCCGCTGTCGCCTCGCCGCGCACGATCAGCGGCGGCAGCACCTGTTGCAGCGGATAGCCGCGCGCGATGCGCTCCACCGCCTGCACCGCGCCGCGGCCGTCGTTGCCGGCCGACACCAGCAGCGCATAGGGCAAACCGTCCACCCTCCCCTGCGCCGGATAGTAGGTACGGTCGAAAAAATCCTTCAGCGCGCCGGCCATGTAGCCGAAGTTTTCCGGCGTCGCCAGCAACAAGGCATCGGCCTGCAGCAGCTCGTCGATGCCGGCCTGCAGCGCCGGCAGCTGGCACAGGCTGACCTCCTCCGCCAGCGTGGCGATGCCGCGCGCGGCGGCATCCGCCAGCTGCAGGGTGTGGCCGCTCTGGCTGGCGTACACCAGCAGCAACGTTTTCATGCTGCCTCCAGCCGCGCCAGCAACGGTGCCAGCAACGCCGGCTGCGGCCAGTCGCACGGCGCGACAAAGCCGCGCGCCACTTCCTGCCAGCGGCCGTCGTCACGCGGCCGTAGCTCCGCCACCAGTTGCGGCGCGGCAAACTGCCGGCTCGCCAACTGCAGCTCGGTCAGCGAGCACGTATCCTCACCATCGAGCAAGGCCGGCGCCAGCCAGCGCAGGCGCGGCAGCTGGCACCAGCGGCTGTCCGCCGCCCGCTGTGGCCAGTCGTCGTCGCACCGTATCCACCAGCCGCGATTAGCGTGCGGGTTCAGCGGTGCGGCCAACGTTGTCATTAGCGCCGACGGCGGCGAGAACAGCCAGCCTCTGGTGCGCGCCGCCACCTCGCAGCCGGCGAAACCGACCGGCAGACAGGCCGCTGGATGGCGCGACAGCTGCAGCTGTTGCCGTGTCTTGCCGGCCTTCAGCAGCAGCGCGTCGCGCAGGCTGGCGCCGACCCAGGCGCCGCCTTCCAGCTGCAGATAAAACTTGCTGGCGGCCTCCAGATGCAGCGGCACACCATCGATACGCAGCAGGAAGTCGAACTCACCGACCGTCTTGCCGCCGTCGCGCACCGGCAGGTTGGCCGCCACCAGCTCGATGTGCGGCGCGAGGCCGAACCAGAACGCCAGCAGCCGCTCGGCGTAGAAACCCAGCCGTCGCACCGGGTGCGCGGCGAGGTAAGCCAGCAAGGGCTGCGGTACCGCGTCCAGCGCCAGCAATTGCGGCCAACCTTGCGCGCCCAGCAGCCGCGCCGGGTCGATGTCGGCGCTATCCTGCCACGGCGACGCCGACGTCAGCAGCCAGGCCAGGTCACGCACCGCCGGCGTGTGCAGCGCCGCAAGGTTGGCCGCAGGCATCTCAGTCTTCGCGTTTCTTGCGCGGCGGCAGCGTGCCGTCGGCAAAGCGCTGCGCCTGCTTGAAGAAGCCGCGCAGGATGTCGATCTCCTCGCGCTGCAGCGCGGCGCGGTGGAACAGCGTGCGCATGCGGCGCAACAGGCGCTCGCTGTTGCGGTGCTCCAGATAGCCGACGTCATCCATCGCCGCTTCCAGATGGCCGCAGAAGCTGTCGACCTCGCCCAGCGTCGCGGTGCGGTCTTCCGGCTTCAGGTAGTCGACGCTGACACCGCTGTGGCTGAACAGCTCGTAGGTCATCACCTGCACCGCCATCGCCAGATTCAGCGAGAAGTAGTCCGGATTGCCCGGCACCGTCACCAGACGGTTGCACTGCTCCACCTCGTCGATGGACAGGCCGAAGGTCTCGTTGCCGAACACCAGCGCCACCTGCTCGCCGTCGCGCGCGCGCGCCATCAGCTCCGGCGCGGTCTCTCGCGGGGTGGACAAGGGCGTCGACAGCTCGCGACGGCGGCTGGTCAGCGCGCAGGCGACGCTGACATCGGCCAGCGCCTCGGCCAGGCTGGACACCACGATGGCGTTTTCCACCACGTCCACCGCGCCGGAGGCCAGCACATTGGCCTCCTCGTGCGGGAAGGCCTTAGGCTCGACCAGATACAACCGGGTCAGGCCCATGGTTTTCATCGCACGCGCCGCCGAGCCGATATTGCCCGGATGGCTGGGACGCGCCAGCACGACACGAATGTTCTTCAAAAAATCAGGTACTTGGGGTTTATTCATTGGCTGCTTTTGCGTAGAATCGCGGTTTATTCAAAAACTCCGCACCGTGCGGGGTTTTTTTGTTCCTTAACATCGACCAGTAATAAGGCAGCCGCGCCGTGGCGAACCCGCCCGCGCGCCTGCCCAGATGATTCATTCAGAGGCTATCAATGCATCCAATTCTCACCATCGCCATCAAAGCAGCACGTCGTGCGGGCAACATCATCCAGCGAGCATCGCTGAACATGGAATCCGTTCGTGTCGAAAACAAGAAGCACAACGACTTTGTTTCCGACGTAGACCGTGCCGCCGAAGCTGCGATCATTGATGTGATCCTGGAAGCCTATCCGAAGCACGCGATTCTAGCAGAAGAGTCCGGCGCCAAAGGCATCGGCGAGTCCGAGTACGAATGGATCATCGACCCACTGGACGGTACCACCAACTTCCTGCACGGCCACCCGCAATACTGCATCTCCATCGCGATGGCGCATCGCGGCCAGATCCAGCAGGCGGTGGTGTACGACCCGAACCGCAACGAACTGTACTCCGCCTCCCGCGGCGTGGGCTCGTTCATGAACGACCGCCGCATCCGTGTCTCCAAGCGCATCAACATGAACGAATGCCTGATCTCCACCGGTTTCCCGGTGGTGGACCAGAGCATGCTGGACACCCATCTGGACATTCTGAAAGACGTACTGAAGAAGACCGCCGGCGCCCGCCGCGAAGGCTCCGCCGCGCTGGACCTGTGCAACGTCGCCATCGGCCGCGTTGACGGTTTCTTCGAATTCAACCTGAAGCCGTGGGACATCGCCGCCGGCAGCCTGATCGTGCAAGAGGCAGGCGGCATCGTCACCGACATGCACGGCGAGCAGACCTGGCTGGAAAGCGGCGACATCGTGGCCGCACCGCCGAAGGTGCTGGGCCAGCTGCTGCCTATCATCGGCAAGCACGTCAAGTAATCCCCGTTGCGGCCAACCTTGGCCGCAACAGACACACACCCCCGCGCCTCACGGCCGGGGGTGTTTTGTTTTACGGCACGGGAACCGCCGCCCCCGCCGCGAGCTCACAACTCCAGCCCGTTCACCAGCCTGGCCCCGCACCATGACCGACCTCAGCCCGAAAAAACTGCTGCACAGCAAGTGGACCGCGCTTGCGCCGCGCGATCGCGAAAAGCATTTCCTGGTCGTCGCCGTCGAGCATGATCCGCTGGACGCACAGCGCGTCACCACCATCACGCTGGAAGCGGTGCTCAGCCGTCGCCACTACACCCTGCCGTGGCGGGCACTGGCCGATGCCGCGCACTGGCAGCGCGGCTGGCGTTAGCGCAGCAAAAAACCCCGCCCGATCTCGTCGTCCGCCTCCAGCGTCCAGCTGGCTTTGCCGCTGTAGTGGGCACGGCCGCTGACGCGGACGGTGACCGCGTTGTGGCCGGGAAGCTTGGCCGCACCGTTCACGCTGGCGCTAAAGCGGGCACCGGTGATGCTCTCGAACACGCAGGCTTCGCCGGCGGCCACCAGGCCGTGGGCGTGGCGCAGCGCCATGCGGGTGGTGACGCCGGAGCCGGTGGGGCTGCGGTCCACTTCGGCGTCGGCAAACACGCACACATTGCGGCTGGGGCCGTCGCTGGCGCGCTCCTTGCCATCGGTGAGGATGCTGCCGTACAGAAAGCCCAGGTCTTCGGCTTCGGGGTGGCGCACGTTGATGCTGCGCCGTACCGCCTCGGAGATCGTGGTGGCGGCGTCCACGATGTCGCGCAGGCGGCCGTCCAGCGACACGCCAAGGTTGGCCGCAGAGGTCACCGCGTAGAAGGCGCCGCCGTAGCCGATATCGACGCGGATGCGGCCAACCCCCGGTACCTCCATCTCGTGATCCAGCGCGAAGGCGAAGGCCGGCACGCTGTCGAAGCTCACGCTGCCGTCTTCCGCCAGCCAGGCGGTAACCAGGCCGCACGGGCATTCGATGCCTACGCGTGTCAGCGGTGCGGTGCGCGCCACCAGGCCGTGATCCACCGCGTAGCGCGCCAGCGCGATCACCGCGTGGCCGCACATGGTGCTGTAGCCCTCGTTGTGGATGAACAGTACCGCGAGGTCCGCGCCGGGCAGGCTGGGGCGCACCAGTACCGCGCCGTACATGTCGTAGTGGCCGCGTGGCTCGAACATCAGCAGCTTGCGCACGCCGTCCAGCCGTTCGCGCATGTCGCGGCGCTTGGCCAGGATATCTGCGCCGTGAATGTCGTCGATCAGGCCGGGAATGATGCGCACCGGCTCGCCGCCGGTGTGCATTTCGATGGTGTCGAAAGTGCGGGTCTGCCAGTTCATGCTGCTGCTCCATCAAAAAAACGGCCGGCTTGTGCCGGCCGCAAATGCAACGATCAATTAACCTCTACGCCTACTGCGCTGGCTGCGTTTACTGCACCGCTTCCTGTACCGCTTACTGCACCACGGTCTTCACCTTCCAGTCATTGCCTTCCACCGCGGAGATGGTCACCGGCGCGTTCTTCAGGTTGCCATGGCCGTCAAAGCTGAAGTCAGCGGTCACGCCCTTGTAGCCGGTCTTGGCGATCAGCGGCAGGAACTTGGCCGGCTCGGTGGAGTTGGCGCGCTTCATGGCGTCGGCCACGATCATCACACCGTCGTAGAACTGCGGCCCCAGCAGTACCACGTCCTGCTTGAAGCGCGCCTTGTAGCGGGTTTCGAAGTCGCGGCCGGCTGGACGCGAGCCCAGCTCGCCACCCGGCACCGCCGAGAAATGGCCGGCTGCGTCGGCTCCGGCCAGCTTGATGAAGGTCGGGGTGCTCAGCATGTCGCCGCCCATCAGCTTGGCGTTGATGCCCAGGCGCTTCATCTGGCGTGCCATCGGTGCCGCCTGCGCATCGGCGCCGCCGTAGAACACCACGTCCGGGTTCTGTGCCTTCAGCGCAGTCAGTATGGCGGTGAAGTCGGTGGCCTTGTCATTGGTGTATTCGCGCTTCACCGGCTTCTTGCCCATGCTTTGCAGCGACTTGATGAACTCGTCGGCGATGCCCTGGCCGTAGGCGGAGCGGTCGTCGATCACCGCGATGCGCTGTGCTTTCAGCTGCATCACCGCGTAGCGGCCCAGCGAGCCGCCGACCTGGCTGTCGCTGCCCACCAGGCGGAAGGTGGTCTTGTAGCCGGCGGTGGTGTAGGCCGGGTTGGTGGATACCGACAGCTGCGGAATGCCGGCATCGGAGTAGATGCGCGACGCCGGGATGGACACGCCGGAGTTGAAGTGGCCGATCACCGCCTTGACGCCGGCATCGACCAGCCGCTGTGCCACCTGGGTGCCGACGCGCGGGTCGGCCTGATCGTCCTCGGACACCAGTTCGAACTTCACTTTCTGGCCGGCTATGGTGATCGGCTTGGCGTTCAGGTCGTCAATGGCCATGCGGGTGGCGTTTTCGTTGTCCTTGCCGTAGTGCGCCTGCGGGCCGGACAGCGGCGAGGAAAAGCCGAGTTTCACCACGGTATCGGCCTGTGCCGCGCTGATGGCGAACGGGGCCATCATGCCGCCCAGGGCCAGAACCAGATGCAGCGTACGCGGTGCGATGGAAGGTTTCATGCTGTTTCTCCTTTGTGTTCACTACTGGAAAGTTGGCCGCAAGGCGGCTGTTTGTTGCCTAAGAGCTGTGGGCGGTCTTGTTGCCGCATGCTTGCTGCTGCAAAGGCCCGGCACATGCTGTGCCGGGAAATGCTTCAAAAACGGCCGGGGCGGTAGGCACCGGTATCCATGCTGGGTGTCAGCGCGCAAATCTGCTCGGTCAGCAGCGCGCCGGTGGTGGCCGCCAGCGTCAGACCCAGGTGGCCGTGGCCGGTGGCGAAGTACAGGCCGGGGCAGTCTGGTGCCGGGCCGATCACCGGGATGGTGTCCGGCACCGACGGGCGGTTGCCCATCCACACCTGCATGTCGCGGGTGTCGAAATCGCCGACGATGCGCCGCGCCCGGTCCACCAGGATGTGGGCGCGCTCCCAGTTCGGCGGCGCGTCGCGGTGTGCCAGCTCCACGGTGCCGGCCAGGCGCAGGCCGCCGTTTGCCATCGGCAGGATCACGAAGCTTTCGCTGGCGCACTGGATGAAGTGGTGCAGCGCCACGCCGGCATGCGGCAGGGTGACGTGGTAGCCGCGCTCGCTTTCCAGCGGAATGCGGCAGTGATGCTGCTGGCTGAAGCGGTCGCTCCACACGCCGCAGGCAATCACCACGCCGTCGGCTGCCAGCCGGCCACTGTTTTCGGTGTCCACGCCGACGATGCGGCCAGCTTCGCTGGCGGTGGCCAGCACCTCGTCCTGAATGAAGCTGCCGCCCTCGCGGATGAAGGCATCGAACAGGCCACGGCTGAAGGTGTAGGGGTCGTCCACGTGCGACCACTGCGGCACTTCCACCGCCACCTGCCATTCGTCGGCGATCTGCGGTGCGGTGGTGGCCAGCGCGGCGCGATCCAGCTTGCGCCATGCCACGCCGTGGGCGCGCTTGGTGTTCCAGGCCGGCTCGGCGGCACGGAATTCCGCCTCGCTGCGGTACAGGGTGAGATTGCCGTGGCGGCGCCACATATGCGTTAGCCCGGCGCGCTCGATTAGCGGTGCGTAGTCGGCATTCACCCGCGACAGCAGCGCATTCAACTGATTGGTCAGCTCGGCCACCTTGCTCGGCCGGCTGGCGGCCAGAAAGCGCAGCAGCCACGGTGTGAGGCTGGGCAGGTAGCGCCAGCGCAGTGCCAGCGGCCCCAGCGGGTCGAACATCCAGCCCGGCACCTTGCGCAGCACACCCGGTTCGGCCAGCGGGATGATGTCGCTCACCGCGAAGGCGCCGGCATTGCCGTAGCTGGTTTCCATCGCCGGCTCGCCGCGGTCGAGCAGGGTGACGCGGCAACCGGCCAGCCGCAGCTGTAGCGCGGTGGCGATGCCGACGATACCGGCGCCGACCACGATGATGTGTTCCGGGCGATGTTGTGCGCGTGCGTTCATCATTAGCCCACCACGAAGCCGTGCACATACGGATCGGCGTCATCCAGCAGGATGCGGTTGTAGCCGGTGGTAATCGCCCAGCCTTCGATACCGGGGATGATGGCCGGGATGCCGGCTACCTCGGTTTCCGCCTCGATGGTGCCGGTGAACTGGCTGCCGATGATGCTTTCATGCACCAGCACATCGCCCTTCTTCATCAGGCCGCGGCCATAGCGCTGCGCCAGTCGTGCCGAGGTGCCGGTGCCGCATGGCGAGCGGTCCAGCGCTGCCGCGCCGTACAGCACGGCGTTGGCCGCATGCGAGCCAGGGGTCTTGGGCGCGCCGGTCCACTGCACGTGGCGCACGCCGCGGATGTTGGCATCCAGCGGATGCACGATTTCGTAGTGCGCGTTGATGTAGTCGCGCAGCTCGTTGCCCATCGCCACCAGCTGTGCCGGCGTGTAGTCGCCCATGTCGCGGTAGTTCTGCTGCGCTTCCACGATGGGGTAGAAGTTGCCACCGTAGGCAATGTCCACTTTCAGCTTGCCCAGCGCGGCAATCTCCACCTCCACGTCCTGCATGAACAGGAAGGACGGCACATTGGTGAGCTTCACCGATTTCACCTTGCGGCCAACCTGGGTGTACTCGGCCACCACCTTGCCCGCCGGGGTGTCCAGATTCAGTACGCCCGGGGTCTTCGGGGTAACGATGCCGTGCTCGATGGCCATGGTGACCACGCCGATGGTGCCGTGACCGCACATCGGCAGGCAGCCGCTGGTCTCGATATACAGCACCGCCACATCGCAATCGTCACGGGTGGGTGGGTACAGGAAGGCGCCGGACATCTGGGCGTGGCCGCGCGGCTCGTACATCAGGCCGGTGCGTATCCAGTCGTAGCGCTGCAGGAAATCCAGTCGGCGCTCGGCCTGGGTGTCGCCATGCAGTTCCGGGGCGCCCTTGGTGACCAGCCGCACCGGGTTACCGCAGGTGTGGCCGTCAATGCATTCAAATTCGGTTACTGCCATCGCTGTGCTCCTTGGCTTGCGTTGGCTTCACTGTAGGATTTTGCCGCTTTGAATACAATAATTGGATGCAATTTTGCCAAAATGCCACAGCATGAATTCGGCAATGTATATGCAGAAAACCGGGCTTACAGGTAGGCAAATCAATGATTTGTGCTGGTGTTGCAAAAAATCACAGCGTATTTTGGATAACGGCATGCTGCGCTGCGATGTGGATTTTGAATGCAAAAACTGTTGAGTTTTGTATTCAAAAAGCCCTAGCATGAAATGGACCGCAGCACAGTCGCTGCACCCTACCCCCTGAAGGAGCAACACCATGGCACATCTCTGGACTGGCGTTTTCCCCGCCGTTACCACCAAGTTCAACGCTGACGAGTCGCTGGACATCGCCGGCACCGTGAACCACATCAAGTGGCAGCTGGACTGCGGCGCCGACGGCATCATCGTCTGCGGTTCGCTGGGCGAGGCTTCCACCCTGACCGCGGACGAAAAAATCGCCATCCTGAAGGCAGCCAAGGAAGTGGCCGGCAACAAGCCGGTGCTGCTGACCGTGGCCGAAGACAGCACCCGCGCCGCTGCCGCGCTGGCCCAGGCCGCTCACGCCGCCGGCGCCGACGGCATCATGCTGCTGCCGGCCATGCGCTACGTGTCCGACGAGCGCGAGACCATCAATCATTACCAGCGCGTGGCCGATGCCAGCCCGCTGCCGATCATGATCTACAACAACCCGATCGCTTACGGCGTGAACATCACCCCGGAAATGTACGTAGAGATGGCAAAAGAGCCGAAATACGTGGCGATCAAGGAATCCAGCGGCGACATCCGCACCCTGACCAACGTGATCAATGCCGTGGGCAGCCGCTACGCCATCTTCAGCGGCGTGGATGACCTGGCACTGGAAAGCATCGTGATGGGCGCCGACGGCTGGGTTGCCGGCCTGGTGGTGGCGTTCCCGAAAGAAACCGTGGCCATCTACAAACTGGCCAAGGCCGGCCGTGTGGAAGAAGCCCGTGCCATCTACCGCTGGTTCGCGCCGCTGCTGCACCTGGATGTGTCGATGAAGCTGGTGCAGAACCTGAAGCTGTGTGAAGCCATGGTCGGCGTGGGCACCGAGCATGTGCGCGCCCCGCGTCTGCCGCTGACCGGCGCCGAGCGCGAGCGCGTGGCAGCGATCATCCAGGCCGGGCTGGATAGCCGCCCGCAGCTGCCGGCGGTGTAAGCGTCACCGCAGTACTCTCCCCGATCTTGCGGCCAACCTTGCCGCAGTCCCGCCTTCCCGCTCTCGCGGCGGGAGGGCCATTTTTTTCGGCTGTAAGCAGGAAGGTGCCCCGAAAACCCGGACTTCCAGGCGAGACAAGGCGCGAACGAAACTCCCGACACCGCATGGATTGGCGACGTCAGGAGGGATTATTCGTGAGCACCGCAATATCGCAACGAAAGCGGGGGTTTTGCGGCGTGCCCGTGCCAGCAGCAGGCAGGAGTCTTTATGCATTGCAACCTCATCAATGGCGAATGGCGCGGCGGGCAGCCGGCCATCGTCAACCGCAACCCCTCCGACCTCGATGACGTGGTGGGCGAATACGCCAGCGCCGGTGCCGACGACATGCGCGAGGCGGTGGCCGCGGCGCGTGCCGCCTTCCCGGCGTGGTCGCGCAGCACGCCGCAGCAGCGCGCCGACATCCTGGACGCCGCCGGCAGCGAGATTCTGGCGCGCAAGATCGAGCTGGGCACGCTGCTGGCGCGCGAGGAAGGCAAGACGCTGCCGGAAGCCATCGGCGAGGTGGCGCGCGCCGGCCAGATCTTCAAGTTTTTCGCCGGCGAGGCGCTGCGCGCGCAGGGCGAGCTGGTGGATTCGGTGCGCCCGGGTGTGGAGGTGCTGATCAGCCGCGAGCCGGTAGGCGTGGTGGGGCTGATCACGCCGTGGAACTTCCCGATTGCCATTCCGGCGTGGAAAGCCGCGCCGGCGCTGGCCTTCGGCAACACCGTGGTGATGAAGCCGGCGGAGCTGGTGCCGGGCTCGGCCTGGGCGCTGGCCGACATCCTGCAGCGCGCCGGCTTGCCGGCCGGGGTGTTCAACCTGGTCATGGGCAGCGGCCGCGTGCTGGGACCGGCGCTGCTGGATGCCGGCATCGACGCGCTGAGCTTTACCGGCTCGCAGGCCACCGGCGAAAGGTTGGCCGCAGACTGCGCGGCGCGCGGCATCAAGGTGCAGCTGGAAATGGGCGGCAAGAACCCGCTGGTAGTGGCCGACGACGCCAAGCTGGAGCAGGCGGTGGAGTGCGCGCTCAACGGCGCGTTCTATTCCACCGGCCAGCGCTGCACTGCCAGCAGCCGCTTGATCGTGTGCAGCGGCATCCATGACCAGTTCGTTGGCCGGTTGATGGAACGCACTGCCGCGCTGCGGGTGGGCAATGCGCTGGCGGCGGAGACGCAGATCGGCCCGGTGGCCAGCGAATCGCAGCTGGCCGGCAACCTAGGCTACGTGGAACAGGGCCTGGCCGAAGGTGCCAGCCTGCTGTGCGGCGGTGAGCGGTTGCAGCTTGCCACCCGCGGCTACTACCAGTCGCCGGCGCTGTTTGCCGGCTGCACGCCGCAGATGGCGATCAGCCGCGAGGAAATCTTCGGCCCGGTGGCAGCGGTGCTGCGTGCCGATGACTACGAGCATGCGCTGGCGCTGGCCAACGACA
The DNA here is from genome assembly GCF_028548475.1 of Vogesella margarita. GTDB lineage: Bacteria > Pseudomonadota > Gammaproteobacteria > Burkholderiales > Chromobacteriaceae > Vogesella > Vogesella margarita. Next base: position 247,551 of record NZ_JAQQLE010000001.1, on the reverse strand, counting down.
CGCCGTTCGGGCTGGCTTCCGGCATCTGCACCCAGTCGCTGGCGCTGGCCACGCACTTCCGCCGTAACAGCGAAGCCGGCATGGTGATGGTGAACCTGCCCACCGCCGGGGTGGATTACCACGTGCCGTTCGGCGGCCGCAAAGGCTCCAGCCACGGCCCGCGCGAGCAGGGCCGCTACGCCGCGGAGTTCTATACCACGGTGAAAACTGCCTATATCGGCCTGTAAGGCTTGCTCTGCGTGCAGCCAATCCTGACTGCACCTTGCGCCCTGCGGGGCGCTTTTTTGTCGCAGCCAGCAATGACAAGCGCGTGGCCGGACGGCCAGCTATGGTAAGGTAGCGCCTGCATGAAAGAGGTCACCATGAGTCAGGAAAGCAAGGACAGCGCACCGCTGTCACTCACCACCGTCGCTACCGACGCCATCCGCCAGCGCATCCTCGCCGGCGAATGGGCCGACGGCAGCCAGCTGCGCCAGGAGGCGCTGTCGCGCGAACTGGGCATGAGCCGCGTACCGGTACGCGAGGCGCTGCGCCAGCTGGAAGCGGAAGGGCTGGTCAATATCGAGGACAACAAGGGCGCGGTAGTGTCGCGGCTGTCGCTGCCGGAAATCGTCGAGCTGCTGCGCGTGCGCGTGCTGCTGGAGTGCGACGTGCTGCTGGAGGCGATCCCGCGCCAGACCAGCGCCGACATCGCCGAGGCCGAGGCACTGCTGGCCAAGTTCGAGATCGCGCTGCGCGACAAGGACATCAGCGCGTGGGGCATCCTCAACGCGCAGTTCCACATGGCGCTGTACCGCGCCGCCGCCCGGCCGCAGACGCTGGCCATCATCGAGCAGCTGCACAACCGCACCGACCGCTACACGCGGATGCAAATCCTGCTCACCGGCTTCAACGACCGCGCCCACCACGAGCACACCCGGCTGCTGGAGCTGTGCAAGCAGAAGGACGCCATCAGCGCGGCGGCCTTCCTGCGCCAGCACGTGCTGAACGCGGAAGAAGCGCTGGAGGCGTGGTATCGCGCGCAGGAAAGCCAGCAGAAAAGCACGCGCGGACGCAAGAAAAAAACCGCGTCCTGAGCCTCGTCACACGACGGCGGCTAAAGCCTTGTTTTTCCGTAAAAATCGCCGCCAGCACCGCCAACAAAGGCGCCAAGGCTTAAGCCACACCACCGCAGGGGGCTTTTCTTTGGCCGCCAAGCCGGTTAAAATGCGCAGCATTCGGGGTGTAGCTTAGCCTGGTAGAGCGCTACGTTCGGGACGTAGAGGCCGGAGGTTCGAATCCTCTCACCCCGACCAGAATCAGAAAGCCGGAAGTGCTGCCCAGCACTTCCGGCTTTTGCCGTTTAACGGCCCCTGCTATCGCGTGTGGCCATGAAAAAGGGCACGACCCCGGTCGTGCCCTTTTTGCGGAAATCGGCGTCGCGCTTACTTGCGGTCGCTGTTTTTCACCTTCTTGATGAACATCACGATGATGGTGGTGACGATTACCGACGTCACGCCGATGGTGATGACACTCAGCAGGCCGACGTCGTCGGAGAGCAGTTGTTTCCACAGTTCCATTTCAAGCTCCTCCCGGTGGTTTCCGGTATCTAATCAGGATAAATTCGATCTTACCCCTACCCTTGTCAGGGACTTTGATACAGGTCAATCCGCCGCGAGGCACCCGCGGGAAAGCAACAGCCCGCCCCCCTCCTCCTCAGGAATAGCTCAGCCCGCGCGCCTTGCCCCAGAACACGCGGTAGGCGAACACGGTGTAGGCGATGATGGTGGGCAGCACCACCGCGGCGCCGATCAGGATCACCCACAGCGCCTCCGGATCGCTCGCCGCCTGCCAGATGCTCAACCGGCCGATGACGATCTCCGGAAACACGCTGTAGGCCAGCCCCCAGAACGACAGCAGCACGATACCCACCGTGGCGGCAAACGGCAGCCAGCAGAAGTTGTCGTTACCCGCCGCCTGCCTTGCGGCCAGCCTTGGCAGGCTGACGGCCAGCAGCCCGAACAGCGCCAGCGTGACCAGCGGCAAGGGCAACAGCAGCAGAAAGTCCGGCAGCACAAACCATTTGGTGGCGATACGGCTGCTTGCCAGTGGCGTGGCGATCGACACCAGCAACACCGCGAGCCCGGCGCCCAGCAGCGCGCGCTGCGCCCAGCGCGTGGCGCGCTGCTGCAGCTCGCCTTCGGTTTTCATGATCAGCCAGCCGGCCCCCAGCAGCACGTAGGCGGCGGTCAGCCCGGCCCCGGCCAGCAGCGCGAAGCCCCACGCCGCCGCGCCGGGCGCGAAGCCGGTGAGGTAGCGCCCCAGCATCACGCCCTGGCTGCCTGCGGCCAACAGCGAGCCGGCAGCGAAGGCGGCGTTCCACGCCGGCTGGTGCTGCGCCTGCGCCTTGACGCGGAAGTCGAACGCCACCCCACGCAGGATCAAGCCCAGCAACATCAGCGCCACCGGCAGATACAGCTCGCCGAGGATGATGCCGTGCGCCATCGGGAAGGCCACCAGCAGCAGGCCGACCCCCAGTACCAGCCAGGTTTCGTTGGCATCCCAGAACGGGCCGATGCTGGCGATCATGGTGTCGCGCTCGCTGTCGCTGCCCAGCGGCAACAGCACACCGACGCCCAGGTCGTAGCCGTCGAGAATCACGTAGGCCAGCAGCGAGATGGCCATCAGGCCGGCGAAGATTACCGGCAATACCAGTTCCGCAGTCATGCCGATACTCCTTCAAGGTTGGCCGCAGCCGGCGTGCCGGCCTTCTTCGCGAGGTAAAACACCACCGACACGTAGCTCACCAGCAGCACCACATAGAGCGCAAGGTACATCAGCAAGGTGGACAGGATCATGCCGCCGCCCACGCTGGAGGCCGCATCGGCGGTGCGCAGGATGCCGGTGACCAGCCACGGCTGGCGGCCGATTTCGGTAACGAACCAGCCGGCCAGCGTGGCCACCCAGCCGGAAAAGGTCATCGCCACCAGCACGCGACTCAGCCACGGCGCCGGTTCGCCGCGGCGGCGCAATTGCCACGCTGCCAGCCAGCTGGCCAACAGCATCGCCACGCCCACCGCCACCATCACGCGGAAGCTCCAGAACACCTTGGCCACCGGCGGGTGTGCGCCGGCAAACTCGTTCAGGCCGCGGATTTCGCCGTCCGGCTGATGGGTGATGATCAGGCTGGCCAGCTTGGGAATGCCAACCTCGAAGCGGTTGCTTTGCGTCGCCTCGTCCGGCAGCGCGAACAGCAACAAGGGCGCACCACGCTCGGTGTGCCACACGCCTTCGATCGCCGCCAGCTTGGCCGGCTGGTGGTGGAAGGTATTCAGCCCGTGCGCGTCGCCGACCAGAATCTGCAGCGGGATCAGCACTGCGGCCAACGTGACGCCGGTCTTGAGCGCCGCGCGCACGCTGGCGGCACGATCGCCGCGCAGCCAGCGGTAGGCCGACACCCCGGCCACCAGGAAGGCCACGGTCAGGCCGGACGCCAGCAGCATGTGGCTGAGTCGATAAGGCATCGACGGGTTGAAGATCACCCCCAGCCAGCTCTGCACGTGCACCTTGCCGGCAATGACCTCCACCCCGGCCGGGGTCTGCATCCAGGAATTCAGCGCGATGATCCAGAACGCCGACACCGTGGTGCCGAACGCCACCAGGAAGGTAGCCAGCGTGTGCACGCGGTTGCTCACCCGCGAGCGACCGAACAGCATGATGCCGAGGAAGGTGGCCTCCAGGAAAAACGCAGTCAGCACCTCGTAGGCCAGCAGCGGCCCGGCCACATTGCCGACATGCTGCATATAGCCCGGCCAGTTGGTGCCGAACTGGAAGCTCATGGTGATGCCGGTGACCACGCCCAGCGCAAAGGTGAGCGCGAAGATCTTCACCCAGAAACCGTAGGCGTCCATCCACGCCTCGTCGCCGCTGCGGTTGAAGCGGGTCTTGAAGTACAGCAGCACCCAGCCCATGGCGATGCTGATGGTGGGAAACAGGATGTGGAAACTGATGTTGGCCGCAAACTGGATGCGCGCCAGGATGACGGGATCGAACGACTCCATGATCTATGCCTCCTTGCCGCTGTCGCGGCCGGTCAGGCGGCCGATGCTCTGCGTGAACTGCAACACCTTCTGCACCTGGCTGCCCAGCTTCATCAGCTTCTGCAGCGTCTCCACGTCCATGTCGCGGATGTCGGCGAACCACTTGGTCACCAGCTCGATCAGCTGGTACATCTCGTTCATGCGCGCCTGCGCGTGGCGCTCGGCGTCGCCGGATGGTGTTTCCATGATCGCGCCGCGCAGCATGGTCAGCGTCGGCTCCACCTCGCGCTTCTGCCGCTCCTCGGCCAGGGTCTTGAAGATCGCCCACACGTCTTCCGGGGTGGAGAAATACTCGCGGCGGTCGCCCGGCAGGTGCTGCAGCTTGACCAGGCGCCAGGCCTGCAGCTCTTTCAGCGCCATGCTGGTATTGGAGCGCGAACAGCCGATGGCCTCCACGATATCGTCGGCGTTCAGCGGTTTGTCGGATACGTACAGCAAGGCGTAGATCTGGCCCACGGTGCGGTTGATGCCCCAGTGGCTGCCCATTTCGCCGAAATGCAGCACGAAGGATTGAATCAGGGGTGGCAGGTTCATGTTGTTTTCCAGTTTTCAGTAATTTCTGAAAGTTTGATATGGATCATAGACTCTGAAAATAATGCTTGTCAAACCACAGCGCGCGCGGCACTGGACACCGCCACCATTCATTGCTTCCGCAAGCCGGAACTAAGTCGCATACTGGAATGGATACGCACCGAGCGCGCCAGTCATGCCCGACCCCCATCACATCCGCGATGCCCTGCTACGGCACAGCGCCAGCTGCATCGGCAAAAAGTACCTGCAACAACTGGTCAGCCAGCTCGCCAGCCTGACCGGTGCCGAGCGCGTGCTGCTGTCGCAGCGCAGCAACGGCCCGCACCGCCAGCTGCGGCTGCTGTTTGCCAACGACGCCGGCGACACGTCGCACCCACTGCCCTGCAACTGCCAGTTCGACAACCGCCAGCCGCTGCTGCTCGGGCGCGGCCTGCGCCAATGCCTGCCCGACACCAGCCAGCAGGCGTGGCAGAGCTGCCTCGCCTGGCCGCTGCTGGACGACGAGGCACACTGCCTCGGCCACCTGGCGCTGCTGGATGCGCGCCCCGACTTCTTCGCGCCGGAGCTTCCGGCACTGCTGCAGCCCTTCATCGAACGCGCCGGCGCCGAGCTCGCGCAGCTGCAACAGCACGAGAAACAGGCCAGGCGCCAGCACTGGCAGCAGCTGCACAGCGACATCCTGCGCCAGAACGCGCAGGGCACGCCGCTGGACACCCTGTTGCGCACCGTGGTGCAGCAGATCGAGCAGGCGCTGCCGGAGTGGCGCTGTTCCATCCTGCTGCTGGATTCGCGCGGCCGCCTGCAGCCGGTGGCCGGGCCGTCGCTGCCCGGCGCCTATCAGCAGCGCCTGGTCGGCCTCGCCCCCGGCCCGATGGTCGGCAGCTGCGGCGCAGCGGTGTGGCACGCGAAACGGGTGGTAGCGGAGAACCTGCAACTGCACCCGAACTGGGCACCGTACCGCGAGCTGGCGGCGCGCTTCGAGCTGGGCAGCTGCTGGTCCGAGCCGCTGATCGACAGCAAGGGCACCGTGCACGGCAGCTTCGCCGTCTACCACCGCACGCCGCTGGCGCCGACGCCGCAGGCGATCACCATCCTCGAAGACACCGCGCGCCTGCTCGCGCTGCTGCTGGAAAACCAGACCATCCACCGCCAGCTGGATAGCCGCAGTCAGTGGTACCGCGCCATCCTGCAGAACGCCGCCGACGGCCTGTCCATCATCGACATGAACGGCCGCTTTCTGGAGGCCAGCGACAGCCTGTGCCAGATGCTGGGCTACAGCCTGGACGAGCTGCTGCACATGCACCTGTGGCAGGTGGTGCCCGGCAGCACGCCGCAAAGCATCCGCCAGCGGCTGGCCGCCACCGGTGAGGACGGCGAGACCTTCGAAAGTATCAACCGCACCAAGGACGGCACCCTGCTCGAGGTCGAGGTCAGCGCCCGCCGCCTGATGCTGGACGGCCAGCCGGTGATCTGGGGCTCGGCGCGCGACATCAGCCAGCGCAAGGCGCTGCAGCGCATCCTGGAGCAGCAGGCCACCATCGACGCGCTGACCGGCCTGTTCAACCGCCCGACCCTGCTGGCGCGGCTGGAAACCCAGCTGCAGCTGGCGCAGGTGCAGCACGCGCCGCTGTCGGTGCTGATGCTGGACCTCGATCACTTCAAGCAGATCAACGACCACCACGGCCACCACGCCGGCGATCTGGTGCTGGCCGCGCTGGGCGACGCGCTGGAAGAGGTGCTGCGCGAGAGCGACGTCGCCGGCCGCATCGGCGGCGAGGAGTTCTGCCTGCTGCTGCCGGGGCTGGGGCTGCACGAGGCGCTGGACCTGGCCGAGCGCATCATCGACGACATCAGCGAGCTGCGCATCCAGAGCGGGCACCACATCCTCGCCATCACCTGCTCCATCGGTGTCGCCTGCCTGCAGGCCGACGACGACAGCCGCACCCTGCTCGCCCGCGCCGACAGCGCGCTGTACGCGGCCAAGGCCGCCGGCCGCCACCGCGCCGTCGCGCTCAGCGCCGACCCGCCGTGACGACACCGGTCACATCCCGTAAAATACCTTGCCGCGCCCCGCCAGTCGGGGCGTTGCCTATTGCGGCCAACCTTTTTTACCTCCGACGGACAGCCTGATGACCACACCCCAGCACACGCCGATGATGCAGCAGTATCTCGCCCTGAAACGCGAACACGCCGACAAGCTGCTGTTCTACCGCATGGGCGACTTCTACGAGCTGTTCTACGACGACGCCGAGAAAGCGTCGCGGCTGCTGGACATCACCCTCACCGCGCGCGGCGCCAGCGGCGGCAACCCGATCAGGATGGCCGGCATCCCCTACCACGCGGCCGAGGGTTATCTCGCGCGCCTGGTGAAAATGGGCGAGTCGGTGGCCATCGCCGAGCAGATCGGCGACCCGGCGACCAGCAAGGGCCCGGTGGAGCGCAAGGTGGTGCGCATCGTCACCCCCGGCACGCTGACCGACGCCGCGCTGCTGGACGACAAGCGCGACAACCTGGTGCTGGCCGTCAATATGCACAAGGGCGTGCTGGGCCTCGCCTGGCTGTCGCTGGCCAGCGGCGAATTCAGGATCATGCAGCCCGGTGTGGAAGAACTGCATAGCGAGCTGGAGCGGCTGAAGCCGGCCGAGCTGGTGATCCCGGACGACACCGGCCTCGCGGCCTTCGACACCATCGCGATGCCCAAGAAAAAGCTGCCGCCGTGGCAGTTCGACAGCGAGTCGTCCACGCTGGCGCTGACCCGCCACTTCGGCACCCGCGACCTGGCCGGCTTCGGCGCCGACACCCTGCCGGTGGCGGTGGGCGCCGCCGGCGCGCTGCTGGAATACGTGAAGTCCACGCAAGGCGTGAACCCGGCGCACATCGCGCAGCTGGCGGTGGAGGACGCCGGCGAGCTGATCCGCATGGACGCCGCCACCCGCCGCAATCTGGAGCTGACCGAGACCATCCGCGGCGAGCCATCGCCCACCCTGGCGTCGCTGCTGGACAGCTGCGCCACCAGCATGGGCAGCCGCCTGTTGCGCCACTGGCTGCACCACCCGATCCGCCGCCACGACAAGCTGGCGCGCCGCCTGCAGGCGGTGCGCGCGCTGCTGCCGGTACACACAGACATCCACGCGCAGCTGCGCGAGGTGGCCGACATCGAGCGCATCACCGCGCGCGTGGCGCTGCGCTCGGCCCGGCCGCGCGACCTCGCCGCGCTGCGCGATTCGCTGAGTGCGCTCACCGGCGCCAAAACGTTGGCCGCAAGCCTGGACGCGCCGCTCCTGGCCGAGCTGGCAACGCTGCTGCCGGACAATTCGCCGGTGGAAAGCCTGCTGCGCACCGCCATCCTGCCGGAGCCGGCCACCTTCCTGCGCGACGGCGGCGTGATCAACCATGGCCTCAATGCCGACCTCGACGAGCTGCGCGCGATCCAGAACGACTGTGGCGACTTCCTGCTGCAGCTGGAGGCGCGCGAGCGGGAACGCACCGGCATCAGCACGCTGAAGGTGGAATTCAACCGCGTGCACGGCTTCTACATCGAGGTGTCGAAGGCGCAATCGGTGAACGTGCCGGAAGACTACCGTCGCCGCCAGACGCTGAAGAACGCCGAGCGCTACATCACGCCGGAGCTGAAGACCTTCGAGGACAAGGCGCTGTCGGCGCAGGACAAGTCGCTGGCGCTGGAGAAGCAGCTGTACGAGCTGGTGCTGGACCAGCTGGCGCCGCACATCGCCGAGCTGAAGCTGATCGCGCAGGCGGTGGCCGGGCTGGACGTGCTGGCGGCCTTCGCCGAGCGCGCCGAGACCCACAACTATGTGGAGCCGCAGTTCGTACCGGAGACGCGGCTGGACATCGTCGCCGGCCGCCACCCGGTGGTGGAAGCCGAGGTGGAGCGTTTCATCGCCAACGACACCCGCCTCGCCGCCGAGCGCAAGCTGCTCTTGATCACCGGCCCGAACATGGGCGGCAAGTCCACCTATATGCGCCAGAACGCGCTGATCACCCTGATGGCGCACATCGGCAGCTTCGTGCCGGCCGACGCCGCCACCATCGGCCAGATCGACCGCATCTTCACCCGCATCGGCGCCAGCGACGACCTCGCCGGCGGGCGCTCGACCTTCATGGTGGAGATGACCGAAACCGCCAACATCCTCAACAACGCGACCGACAAGTCGCTGGTGCTGATGGACGAGGTTGGCCGCGGCACCTCCACCTTCGACGGCCTGGCGCTGGCGTGGGCGATTGCCAAGGCGCTGATCGAGAAGAACCGCGCCTACACGCTGTTCGCCACCCACTACTTCGAGCTGACCAGCCTTGCCGCCAGCTATAACACGGTGGCCAACGTGCACCTGTCGGCGGTGGAGCACAAGGACCGCATCGTGTTCCTGCACCATGTGGAAGACGGCCCGGCCAGCCAGAGTTATGGCCTGGCGGTGGCACAGCTGGCCGGCGTGCCACCCAAGGTGATCCGCGAGGCAAAACGCTATCTCGCCGAGCTGGAAAACCAGTCCGCCGCCAGCCAGCAGCCAGACCTGTTCAGCACGCCGCGCGTGGTGGAAGTGGAGGCCGAGCCGCACCCGGCGCTGGAGCGGCTGCGCGATATCGACACCGACAGCCTGACGCCGCGGCAGGCGCTGGACTTGCTGTACGAGCTGCAGAAAATGACAAAATAAAGTCAGGCATTCTGCATACGGTTGCCTACAATACAAACACGAATCTGCCGCAAATACAGTGCAGACAAGTGAGCCCCCGATCAACGCTGTCCCACAGGAGGAACCCCATATCATGCATGCAGAAGGTTACGCCGTTACATCCGCACTGGCCCGCCTGTTCGGGGCGCCCAACGGTGGCGAAGCCCTCCCTCTTTCAGGCATCCGCGAACGCGCGATGCGGGAGTTGTCGCAATTTTCCGCACTCGTCCGCGAAGAGCTGGGCGGCCTGAATATTTCCATCCCACCAGCAATCAGCCTGGTCAGCTGTTCCGATTGCCAGCTCACCCTGGGAAGCGAACACCCGCAGCGGGAACGCATCCTGGCATGGCTGGACGGCAATGACCGTGTTACCAAATATTTCAAGGAAGTCGAAGTGCTGTTCGAGGTGGTACGCGCCACCGAAAACCTGGGTGTCACTTTTGCGGAGGACAGCTGTTTTCACATCGGCCTGACCAGCGCAGGCCCGATCGCCTACTTCCAGGACCTCGAGTGCACGCCGCAATAGGCACAAGGCACAAGGTCAAAACAGAACCGGGAGCGCTGAACTCCCGGTTTTTTCATGCCCGCGCCGCTCCGCCGTAGCGGTGGCAGAAGCGCAGTTCCACCGGGTAGGGAAAGAAGTCCTCGATGAAGCCGTCGCGGATACGCTGCTGCTTGTGCTGCCAGAACGCCACGTCCAGCAGTTCGCGGTGGTACTTGAGGAACACCCGCCGCACCAGCGGATCGCCCAGCAGGAAGGTGCCGAACTCCTCCGGAAACACGTCGCCGCGCGCCACCGGGTACCACACCTCGCCGGACATCTCCATTTCCGGGTTCGGCGCCGGCGGAATGCGGCGGAAGCGGCAGTCGGTCATGTACTCGATTTCGTCGTAGTCGTAGAAGATCACCCGCCCGTAGCGCGTCACGCCGAAGTTCTTGAACAGCATGTCGCCCGGGAAGATGTTGGCCGCCGCCAGATCGCGGATGGCGTCGCCGTACTCGCGCACCGCCCGCTCCTTCTCCTGCTCGTCGCAGTTCATCAGGTACAGGTTCAAGGGCTTCATGCGCCGCTCGATGTACAGGTGCTTGATGACGATACTGTCCTCGCCCTCCTCGATGCTGCTGGTGGCCAGCCGGCGCAATTCGTCCAGCAGCTCGTCGCTGAAACGCGCCTTGGGAAAGGCCACGTTGGAGAACTCCAGCGTATCCGCCATGCGGCCAACCCGGTCGTGGCGCTTCACCAGCTGGTACTTGGCCTTCACCGTGGTGCGGTCCACCTCCTTCGGCCCGCCGAACACGTCCTTGATCAGCTTGAACACGTAGGGGTAGGACGGCAGGGTGAACACCAGCATCACCAGCCCGCGGATGCCCGGCGCCACCGTGAACTGGTCGCCGGAGTGCTGCAGGTGCTGCATGAAGTCGCGGTAGAAGGTGTTCTTGCCCTGCTTCTGCAGCCCCAGCATGGTGTACAGCTCGGCCTTGGTCTTGGTGGGCAGCATGGAGCGCAAAAACTGCACGTAGCCGGACGGCACCTCCATGTCGGCCATGAAGTAGGCGCGGCTGAACGAGAACAGCACGCCGATACGCCACGGCTCCAGCAGGATGGTGTCCAGATACAGCCGGCCGTCGGCGTCGTGCAGCACCGGCACCGCGAACGGGTAGACCTGCCCGCCGTTGATCACCTTGCCGAAGAGGTAGGCGCTCTTGTTGCGGTAGAAGGCGCTGGACAGCAGCTGGATCTGCAGGTTCGCCTCGGCCTGCGGCCAACGTTGGCCGCAAAATTCGTCCGCCGCGCGGATCACCTGCGCCAGGTCGCGCGCCAGACTGGCAAACGGCCGTTGCCAGCCGAAATCCGCGACGATCTGGCGCAACACGCGGCGCAGACCGCGCTGTGCCGGGTAGTAGCTGCGGTAGCTCGGCGGATCGGACTCGATGTACTCGGTCGAGATCGCCGGGCGGATGAAGATGAAATCGTTGTTGAAGTAGTCGCGGTGCAGGATGCGGGTGAACACCGAGTTGAAGAAGGTCTCGGCCAGCTCCGGCTGCTTGTGGTTGGTGAGCAGGCCGATGAAGTACAGCTTGGCCTGCTGCCAGATCTCGTCATCCAGCAGGTCGGCGTGGTACTGGTGCTTCAGCCGCTGCACCGTCTCGTGCACGCGCTCGTCGTAGAACTGGATGCGGTCGCGCACCAGCCTCTGCACGCCCTGCCAGTCGGCCGCCTCGAACAGCGGCTTGGCCTGCTGGCTGACGGTGCGGAACAGCCGGTAGTGGCGGTCGAAGCCGTCCACCAGCGCCTGCGCGATCTCGCGCGCCACCGGGTTGTAGTACTCGGGAATCTGCATCGTGACACCTCGCTGGCGCCGGCAGCCCGGCACAGAGGAATGACTACTGCGGCCTTACTTCTTCTTGGCGAAACGGAAACGCGGCGCCGGGGCGGACACGGCCTGCGGCGCGGCGGACGGCGTTCTGTTCTGGTTCGCGGGGTGCTTGCCCGCGGAATTTTTGCTCACGCCATCCTTGCGCGCCGGCGCCGCCACTCGCGTGCGCGGCAGGTCGGCCATCGACACCTCGACGCTGCGCAACATGCCCGGCTGCAGCCCGTCCAGCCGCCACGGGCCGATGGCCACGCGCACCAGGCGCAGCGTCGGCAGGCCGACTTTGGCGGTCATGCGCCGCACCTGACGGTTCTTGCCCTCACTGATGATGATTTCCAGCCAGCAGTCCGGCACCGTCTTGCGAAAGCGTACCGGCGGCTTGCGCTCCCACAGCGACGGCGCTTCCGGTAGCACGCGTACCTCTGCCGGCCGGGTAACGAAGTCGCCCAGGTCGACCCCGTCGCGCAGCGCCTGCAGCTTGTCCTCGTCTGGCCGCCCTTCCACCTGTACCCAGTAGGTCTTGGGCAGTTTCCAGCGCGGGTCGCTGATGCGGTGCTGCAGCTCGCCGTCGCCGGTCAGCAGCAGCAGGCCCTCGCTGTCGGTATCCAGCCGCCCGGCCGGGTAGATGCCTGGCTCGGCGACGCAGGACTTGAGCGTGGGATGCAAGGGGTGCTCGGAAAACTGGCAAATCACGCCGTAGGGCTTGTTGAGCAGGAAGAGTTGGGACATGTCCGTGCCGACCGGTATTTAAGTAATGACCGGGATGATAGCAAGGCTGCCCGCCTGCGGTCACACGCGCGTTGCCGACGGCGGCTGCGGCCAACCTTGTGCCCCGCACAGCAATTCAAACATTCGTTTCAGAAAACAGCGGCGCGATAGCAGCTATCGCGTGTCGGAATAGCCGGCGCCCTGCCGTAGCCGCGGCGCAACACAATTCACATTCGAACAAGCGTTCACCGGAAAAACGACACCAAAGTTCGAATGTGCGTCGAACAGCGGGGCGCGGAGGGAGTATAATTCGCTTCTGAAAAGTCGCCCGAGAGCCACCTGGCATCCCCGTTCCGGTCGCCGCAGGCACCTGACGAAGCAAGAGCCGGCCTTTCACTGCCTTTCCCCGCGTCGACACGGGTTGTCGTCCAGCACCGCAAGCCCCCGTGCCATCGCCCCGTGCCATCGTTTAGTCGTCACCAAAATAATCATGGAGATAGAGTAATGCCTTCGGAACAACCGACCATCATCTACACCCTCACCGACGAAGCGCCCGCGCTGGCAACCAACGCCTTCCTGCCCATCATCCAGACCTTTACCGGCGCCGCCGGCATCACCATCGACACCGCCGACATCTCGGTTGCGGCGCGCGTGCTGGCTGAATTCCCCGATTACCTGACCGACGCCCAGAAGGTGCCGGACACCCTGGCTGCACTTGGCCGCCTGACGCAGGACCCGAACGCCAACATCATCAAGCTGCCGAACATCAGCGCCTCCGTCGGCCAGCTGCAGGCCTGCATCAAGGAACTGCAAAGCAAGGGCTACGCGGTACCAGACTACCCGGAAAACCCGACCACCGACGAAGAAAAGACCATCAAGGCGCGTTACAGCAAGTGCCTGGGCTCCGCCGTCAACCCGGTGCTGCGTGAAGGCAACTCCGACCGCCGCGCACCGAAAGCGGTGAAAGAATACGCGCGCAAGCACCCGCACAGCATGGCCGAGTGGAGCCAGGCCTCGCGCACCCACGTCTCGCACATGCACCACGGCGACTTCTACCACGGCGAAAAATCCATGACCCTGGACCGCGCCCGTGACGTGAAGATGGAGCTGGTGACCAAGAGCGGCCAGACCATCGTGCTGAAACCGAAGGTATCGCTGCGGGAAGGCGAGATCATCGACAGCATGTTCATGAGCAAGAAGGCGCTGTGCGAGTTCTACGAGAAAGAAATAGAAGACGCGCACAAGACCGGCGTGATGTTCTCGCTGCACGTGAAGGCCACCATGATGAAGGTGTCGCACCCTATCGTGTTCGGTCACTGCGTGAAGATCTTCTACAAGGACGCGTTCGCCAAGCACGGCGCACTGTTCGACGAGCTGGGCGTGAACGTGAACAACGGCATGGCCAACCTGTACGACAAGATCGCCACCCTGCCGCAATCCAAGCAGGACGAGATCAAACGCGACCTGCACGCCTGCCACGAGCACCGTCCGGAACTGGCAATGGTGGACTCCGCCAAGGGCATCACCAACTTCCACTCGCCGAACGACATCATCGTTGATGCCTCGATGCCGGCGATGATCCGCAACGGCGGCAAGATGTGGGGTGCCGACGGCCGCCTGAAGGACGTGAAGGCCGTAATGCCGGAATCGACCTTCGCCCGCATCTACCAGGAGATGATCAACTTCTGCAAATGGCATGGCAACTTCGATCCGAAGACCATGGGCACGGTGCCGAACGTTGGCCTGATGGCGCAGAAAGCCGAAGAGTACGGCTCGCACGACAAGACCTTCGAAATCTCCGAAGACGGCGTAGCCAATATCGTTGACCTGGCCACCGGCGAAGTGCTGCTGAGCCAGGACGTGGAGCAGGGCGACATCTGGCGCATGTGCCAGGTGAAGGACGCCCCGATCCGCGACTGGGTGAAGCTGGCCGTGACCCGCGCCCGCAACTCCGGCATGCCGGCGATTTTCTGGCTGGACCCGTACCGTCCGCACGAGAACGAGCTGATCAAGAAGGTGAAGCTGTACCTGAAGGATCACGACACCACCGGCCTGCACATCGAGTGCATGTCGCAGGTGCGCGCGATGCGCTACACGCTGGAACGCGTGATCCGCGGCCTGGACACCATCTCGGTGACCGGCAACATCCTGCGCGACTACCTGACCGACCTGTTCCCGATCATGGAGCTGGGCACCTCCGCCAAGATGCTGTCCATCGTGCCGCTGATGGCCGGCGGCGGCATGTACGAAACCGGCGCCGGCGGCTCGGCACCGAAGCACGTACAGCAGCTGGTGGAAGAGAACCACCTGCGCTGGGATTCGCTGGGCGAGTTCCTGGCGCTGGCGGTATCGCTGGAAGACCTGGGCCTGAAGACCGGCAACGACAAGGCCAAGATCCTGGCCAAGACGCTGGACGCCGCCACCGGCAAGCTGCTGGACAACAGCAAGGGTCCGTCGCCGAAGACCGGCGAGCTGGACAACCGCGGCAGCCAGTTCTATCTGGCCATGTACTGGGCGCAGGAACTGGCCGCGCAGACCGAGGACGCCGCCCTGGCGGCCCAGTTCGCGCCGCTGGCCAAGACGCTGAGCGAGAACGAACAGCAGATCGTGGACGAGCTGAAGGCCGTGCAGGGCAAGCCGGTGGACATCGGCGGCTACTACCTGGCCGATCGCGCCAAGTGCCAGGCGGTAATGCGCCCGAGCGCCACCTTCAACGCCGCGCTGGCAACCGCGCGCGGCTAAGCCGCAACGGATAGCAGGGTACGCCCTGCCAGCACCCGACAACGCCAGGGCCCAGCTCTGGCGTTTTTTCTTGCTCCCTCCCCGGCCTTGTCCGCGATCATGTTCTAGCAAGCACCTGCTCGACTACAATGAAGCGGCGTGGCACCACGTCAAAACAGCGATACCGCTGCGGCCAACCTTGGGCTAACAATAACAAGCAGCAGCCCGCTGTCGCACAGGCGGCGACGGCCCCAGGCCCGCACCACGGATAGCCACGACACAGGTCAACCCAGAAGGAGAGATTGATGAGCGCATCCCATATCACGGTACCCGCAGGTGGACAGAAAATCATTCCGGGCCAAGCCATCCCGGACAACCCGATCATCCCCTTCATCGAAGGCGACGGCATCGGCATCGACATCACCCCGGTGATGATCAAGGTCATCGACGCCGCGGTGGAAAAAGCCTACGGCGGCCGCAAGAAAATCCACTGGATGGAAGTGTACGCCGGCGAGAAATCCACCCGCCTGTACGGCCCGGACGAGTGGCTGCCGAAGGAAACCTTCGACGCGCTGAAGGAGTACTCCGTCTCCATCAAGGGCCCGATGACCACGCCGGTCGGCGGCGGCATCCGCTCGCTGAACGTGGCGCTGCGCCAGGAGCTGGACCTGTACCAGTGCGTGCGCCCGGTGCAGTACTTCAACGGCGTCCCCTCACCACTGAAGCACCCGGAGCTGGTCAACATGGTGATCTTCCGCGAGAACACCGAGGACATCTACGCCGGTATCGAGTGGGCGGCCGAGTCCGAGGGTGCACGCAAGGTGATCGAGTTCCTGCAGCAGGAGATGGGCGTCAAGAAGATCCGCTTCCCGGACAGCTCCGGCATCGGCATCAAGCCGATCTCCGTCGAAGGCACCACCCGCCTGGTGCGCGCCGCGCTGAAGTACGTGATCGCCAACGACCGCCAGTCGCTGACCATCGTGCACAAGGGCAACATCATGAAGTTCACCGAGGGCCTGTTCCGCGACGTCGCCTACAAGGTGGCGCAGGAAGAGTTCGGCGCCCAGGCGATCGACGGCGGCCCGTGGTGCCAGTTCAAGAACCCGCACACCGGCCGCGACATCATCGTCAAGGACGCGATTGCCGACGCCTTCCTGCAGCAGATCCTGCTGCGGCCGGCGGAATACGACACCATCGTCACCACCAACCTCAACGGCGACTACATCTCCGACGCGCTGGCAGCGCAGGTCGGCGGCATCGGCATCGCGCCGGGCGCCAACATCTCCGACCACTACGCCTGCTTCGAGGCCACCCACGGCACCGCGCCGAAGTACGCCGGCCTCGACAAGGTGAACCCGGGCTCGCTGATCCTGTCCGCCGAGATGATGCTGCGTCACCTGGGCTGGAAGGAAGCCGCCGACCTGGTGATCCGCTCGATGGAGGCCGCCATCGCCGACAAGCAGGTGACCTACGACTTCGCGCGGCTGATGGACGGCGCCACCGAGGTGTCGTGCTCGGCCTTCGGCGACGCGATGATCGCGCGCATGTAAATCCCGCCGCCCGTCCGGTCAGGCCCGCTTCGGCGGGCCTGTTGCATTACTGCTAACGGTTACGTTGCGGCCAACGTTGGCCGCAACGCTAGCACCACTCGCCGGCCAGTGCGCGCACCGTATCCAGCACCTGCTGCAACGGCGCGTCTGCGCGCTTGCCGGTGCGCCATGCCATCATCACCTCCCACTCCCACAGCGGCAGGTCGCTCAGCGCCAGCTTCACCAGCCGCCCGTCGCGCAGGTCGCGCCGCACCGCCACCTCCGGCATGAAAGTCAGGAAACCGTGCTCCAGCGCCAGCTCGCGCGCCGCCACCGCCGGCTGCACCGCGTGGATCGGCCCGGCCACCCGCCGCGCGGCGCGGATCAGCGCCAGCAACTCGTCGCAGCCCTCGCCCCAGTACTGCGGCGCCAGCCGCTCGTTGGCGATGTCGGCCAGCTGCAGGCTGCCGGCACCGGCCAGCGGATGACGGTGGTGCACCACCGCCACCATCGGCGAGCGCCAGATGCGCTCCATCTGGATGCCGGCCATCGGCGGACAGCGCAGCACGAAGCCGACCTGCGCCTGCCCGGTCAGCAAGCGTTCCATGATCGCCGGCGAATGGTCGGTACTGCAGCGGATTTCCAGCGCGGCATCGGCCAGCGCCAGCAGCAGCGGACCGAAGATCACCGAGGACAGCGACGGCAGGCTGGCCAGCGTCAGCCGTGGCAGCGCCGGCTCGCGCTGCAGCGCCTCGCGCCCGCGTTGCAGCGCATCCAGTGCCTGCTGCGCCGCCGGCAGAAAGGCCTCGCACGCCGGTGTCGGCAAGGCGCCGCGCCGGTGACGGCGAAACAGCTGCGCGCCGACCTCGGCCTCCAGCAGCGCCACCCGCTGGCTCACCTGTGGCTGCGACCAGCCGCGCCGCGCCGCCGCCTGGCTGAAGCTGCCGCAGGCCACGATATCGAGCAGCAGGGCAAGGTCGTCCATCGCGATAGACATAAGCGAATCCGATAGCAAATATTGCAAGTTAATGGCTTCAATAATAACTGAGGCACGCGGAAAATGCTTTTATCAACCAAAAAGAAAGCTAATCATGTCCAGCCCGGAGCAAGCCCGCCGTTACGGCCGATGGTTCATCATGTGCGACAACCTGCTGGTGGTGATGGGCTTCTTCATCGTTTTTCCGCTGATCAGCCTGCACTTTGTCGACCGCCTCGGCTGGGCCGCCACGCTGGTCGGCGTCGCACTGGCCATCCGCCAGCTGCTGCAGCAGGGCCTGGGCCTGCTCGGCGGCACGCTGGCTGACCGCTACGGTGCCAAGCCGCTGATCGTCAGCGGCATGCTGCTGCGGGCCGCCGGCTTCGCGATGATGGCCAACGCCAGCTCGCCGTGGTGGCTGATCGCCTCCTGCGTGTTCTCCGGGCTGGGCGGCACACTGTTCGACCCGCCGCGCTCGGCGCTGATCGTGAAGCTGACCCGCCCGCACGAGCGCAACCGCTTCTACACCCTGCTGATGATGCAGGACAGCGCCGGCGCGGTGATCGGCGCCCTGCTCGGCTCCTGGCTGCTGCACTACGACTTCTGGTGGGTCGGCATGAGCGGCTGTGCCCTCTTCCTGCTGGCGGCGCTGGTCAACGCGCTACTGCTGCCGCCCTACCGCGTGGCCAGCAAGCGCGCGCCACCGTTGGCCGCGGCGCGCACCGTGCTGCGCGATCGCGCCTATATGCGCTTCGTGCTGATCCTCAGCGGTTACTACGCGCTGGGTGTGCAGATCATGCTGCTGGTGCCGGTGACGCTGAAACAGCTGGCCGGCACTCCCGCCGCCGTCGGCTGGATGTACACACTGGAGACGCTGCTGTCGCTGAGCCTGCTGTACCCGCTGGCGCGCCTCGGCGAGCGCTATCTGTCGCTGGAGGCACGCATTCTGGCCGGCATCCTGCTGATGAGCAGCAGCCTGCTCCTGATGAGCCAGATCCAGTCCTGGCAGCCCGCCTTCGTCGTCCTGGGGCTGTTCTATCTCGGCACCATCATCACCGAGCCGCCGCGCGAGGCGCGCATCGCCGGCTTCGCCAGGGCCGAGGCCCGCGCCAGCTACATGGGCATGAGCCGCATGGGGCTGGCGCTGGGCGGCGCCAGCGGTTATGTCGGCGGCGGCTGGCTGCTGGACGTCGCGCGCCAGTTGCAGCACCCCGGCCTGCCGTGGCTGGTGCTCGGCCTCGTCGGCTACCTGACCTGCCTGCTGCTGCACCGCCAGTTCCGCGCCGACCGCGGCGCCGAGCGGCAGCGGCGCTGGTGGCTGGCCGCCCAGCCCTCGCACTGAACCGCCCTGCAAAAGCAAAAACCCCCGCCAGCACAGCTGGCGGGGGTTTTGCGTCAGACGCGGCTAAATCAGGCAGCCTGGATGTTCGATGCCTGGTTGCCTTTAGGACCTTGTACGATGTCGAAAGACACGCGCTGACCTTCGGTCAGGGTCTTGAAGCCTTGCATATTGATCGCGGAGAAGTGCGCGAACAGGTCGTCACCACCACCATCAGGAGTGATGAAACCGAAACCTTTAGCGTCGTTAAACCATTTAACAATACCAGTTGCCATCTGTAACTATCCTTACATGCATAATGAAAACAGGCTGCAGCAGCCTGACAATTCGAGCCTACAAGCATGCAAAGGACAGCCTTATGCAAACTGGTAAGCCAACTTACAGTTCGTTTTTACGCCAGCCGTACCAAGACGTCAAGCGACAAGCGCAATCCCATGCGTTACTCTTGAAAAAAAAGCACCGCGAACCAAACTTCAAGCAAGCACGAAATTAGTAGAAAGCCCACATGTCTACGCAGTACCAGGATGACACGACGCTCCAGGCGTCCCGCAGCAAGACGGCCCCACCGCCCCTGTACAAGGTCTTGCTGCTGAACGATGATTTTACCCCGATGGATTTTGTGGTCGCCGTGTTGCAGCAGTTTTTTTACATGGACGAGACCAAGGCAACACGCGTCATGTTGCAGGTACATACAGAAGGCAAAGGCGTTTGCGGTGTTTATACTAAAGATGTCGCCGCGACCAAAGTTGAACAAGTTTCGCAGCACGCACGGGCGCACCAGCAACCGCTGCAGTGTGTCATGGAGGAAAACTGATGATTGCCCAAGAACTGGAAGTAAGCCTGCACATGGCATTCATGGAGGCAAGGCGCAAGCGGCATGAACTCATCAGCGTTGAGCATCTGCTGCTGGCAATGACAGACAATCCGTCTGCTGCCGAAGTGCTGCGCGCATGCGGCGCCAATATCGAACAGCTAAAGAAACAGCTGGGCGATTTCATCGACGAACACACCCCTATCGTTCCGGGTGACAACGAAGTGGAAACCCAGCCCACGCTCGGCTTCCAGCGCGTGATCCAGCGTGCCATCCTGCACGTGCAGTCCTCCGGCAAGAAAGAGGTCACCGGCGCCAACATCCTGGTGGCGATCTTCGGCGAAAAGGACTCCCACGCCGTGTACTACCTGCATCAGCAGGGAACCTCGCGCCTGGATGTGGTCAACTTCATCTCGCACGGCATCACCAAGCAGAGTCCGAAAGCCAGCGGCCCGGGCAGCAGCGAGCATAGCGAGAACAACGATGCCGACCAGGAAGAAGCCGCGGCCAACCCTGGCCGGGCGCTGGAGAGCTATACCCAGAACCTGAACCAGCTGGCCCGGGACGGCAAGATCGACCCGCTGATCGGCCGTGCCAGCGAAGTCGAGCGCGTGATCCAGATCCTGTGCCGCCGCCGCAAGAATAACCCGCTGCTGGTCGGTGAGGCCGGCGTCGGCAAGACCGCCATCGCCGAAGGTCTGGCACGGCGTATCGTAGGCGGCGACGTACCGGATGTCCTGGCCAGCGCGACCGTGTACTCGCTGGACATGGGCGCCCTGCTCGCCGGCACCAAGTACCGCGGCGACTTCGAACAGCGCCTGAAACAGGTGATCAAGCAACTGTCGGAAGACAAGGGCGCGATCCTGTTCATCGACGAGATCCACACCCTGATCGGTGCCGGCTCCGCCTCCGGCGGCACGCTGGACGCGTCCAACCTGCTGAAGCCGGCGCTGTCCAACGGCAGCCTGCGCTGCATCGGCGCTACCACCTATACCGAGTTCCGCGGCATCTTCGAGAAGGACAGCGCGCTGTCGCGCCGTTTCCAGAAGATCGACGTGGTGGAACCGACGGTGGAACAGACCGTGGAAATCCTCAAGGGTCTGAAGAGCCGCTTCGAGGAGCACCACGGCGTGAAGTACACCGTGTCGGCGCTGACCACCGCCGCCGAGCTGTCCGCCCGCTACATCAACGACCGCCACCTGCCTGACAAGGCGATCGACGTGATCGACGAGGCCGGCGCGGCGCAGAAGATCCTGCCGAAGTCGCGCCAGAAAAAGGTGATCAACAAGTCCGAGATCGAGGAAATCATCGCCAAGATCGCGCGCATTCCGCCGAAGACCATCTCCAGCGACGATCGCAACGTGCTGAAGAACCTCGACCGCGATCTGAAGAACGTGGTGTTCGGCCAGGACAAGGCCATCGAGGCGCTGACCAGCGCCATCAAGATGGCACGCTCCGGCCTCGGCAACCCGCAAAAACCGATCGGCTCCTTCCTGTTCTCCGGCCCGACCGGGGTCGGCAAGACAGAGGTGGCGAAACAGCTGGCCTACTTCCTCGGCGTCGAGCTGATCCGCTTCGATATGTCGGAATACATGGAGCGCCATGCGGTATCGCGCCTGATCGGTGCGCCTCCGGGCTATGTCGGCTTCGAACAGGGCGGCCTGCTGACCGAAGCCATCAACAAGCAGCCGTACGCGGTGCTGCTGCTGGACGAAATCGAGAAGGCGCATCCGGACATCTTCAACGTGCTGCTGCAGGTGATGGACCACGGCAAGCTGACCGACAACAACGGGCGCAAGGCCGACTTCCGCAACGTGGTGATCATCATGACCACCAACGCCGGTGCCGAAGCGCTGGCCAAGCCGAGCATGGGCTTCACCAACACCAAGCAGGCCGGCGATGAGATGGCAGACATCAAGCGCCTGTTCAGCCCGGAATTCCGCAACCGGCTGGATGCCACCATCCCGTTCCGCATGCTGGACGAGCAGATCATCCTGCAGGTGGTGGACAAGTTCCTGATGCAACTGGAACAGCAGCTGCAAGAGAAGAAAGTGGAAGTCCACTTCTCCGACGAGTTGCGCGCCTACCTTGCGAAGAAGGGTTTCGACCCGCTGATGGGTGCCCGTCCGATGGCACGCCTGATCCAGGACCTGATCCGCAAGGCGCTGGCCGACGAGCTGCTGTTCGGTCGCCTGGCCAATGGCGGCGAGGTGACGGTGGACATCGACGACGCGGAGAAGATCCAGCTGAGTTTCGAGGAAACCGTCGACGTTGCCTGAGGCTGATGTGCAAAGCAAAACCCCGCGTCACGACGCGGGGTTTTTTCTTGCCTGCGGCCAACCTTAGCCGCTCACAAAACCTCGTAGAGCACCTGAGCCAAGACGCGCCGACGCAGACAGTACAAGTCGTACGACAAGGAGGCGCAACGCAGGATCAGTGGTTTTGTTTGTGGCGCTTAGCCGCGCGGGTGATGCGCCAGGTGCAGCGCCTTCAGACGCTCGCGTGCGACATGGGTGTAGATCTGGGTGGTGGACAGGCTGGCGTGTCCCAGCAACAGCTGCACCACGCGCAGGTCGGCACCGTGATTGACCAGGTGGGTGGCGAAGGCATGGCGCAGGGTGTGCGGGCTCAAGGGTGGCAACTGCGCCTGCCGTGCATAGCGCGTGATCAGCACCCAGGCCATCTGCCGGGTCAGCGCCTGCTTGCGACGGCTGACAAACACCGCGTCACAGCGATGCGCACCCAGAATCAGCGTACGCGCCTCCGCCAGATAGCGCCGCAACCAGTCCTCGGCCACCTCACCCAGCGGCACCAGCCGCTCCTTGTTGCCCTTGCCGACCACGCGCAGATAACCGTCATTGAGATACAGCTGCCCCAGCTGCAGGCCGACCAGTTCGCTGATGCGCAAGCCGGTGGCGTACAGCACCTCCATCAGCGCCCGGTCGCGCAGCCCAAGCGGGGTCTCGCAATCCGGCGCCAGCAACAGCGCTTCCACATGCTGCTCCGACAGCGAGGTCGGCAGCCGCAGCCCCAGCCGCGGTGCCTGTAGCCTTGCCGCCGGATCGTCATCGCGCAGCTGCTGCTGACACAGGTACTGGTAATAGCGCCGCACCGCCGACAAGCGCCGCGCCCGCGTAGCCGGCTTGTCGACCTCGATCAGCGCCAGCATCACCTGCTCCAGCGCCGGAGTATCCGCGTCTTCCAGCGTCGTGCCTTGCGCCAGCAGCAACTCGTGCACGCGCCCCAGGTCGCGGCGGTAGGCGGACAACGTGTTCAGCGACAGGTTATCCAGCAGCCAGAGGTGATCGAGAAAGCCATCCAGCGCCGGTACGGATGAAGCGGACTGTGTTTGCTGTGCCATGGTTTTTATTGTGTACAGACATGAAAAAAGCGCCAGCAACAGGCTGGCGCTTTCTTGAGGCAAAGCCTTCGCAAGTAGATTACTTGCGGTTTGGCAGCTTTTCCTTGATACGTGCGGACTTGCCGGTACGACCACGCAGGTAGTACAGCTTGGCACGACGTACGTCACCGCGACGCTTCACTTCGATGGAGGCCATCAGCGGGGAGTACAGCTGGAAGGTACGCTCAACGCCTTCGCCGGCGGACAGCTTACGCACGATGAAAGAGCTGTTCAGACCACGGTTGCTGCGAGCGATCACAACACCTTCGTAAGCCTGCAGACGCTCACGGTTACCTTCCTTAACCTTGACTTGCACGACAACGGTGTCGCCAGGTGCAAATTCAGGGAAAGTCTTGCCCAGACGAGCGATTTCTTCCTGTTCCAGTTGCTGGATCAGATTCATGTTACTACTCCTTGTTTTTCAGGGAATCTTGTTCCTGCTGAAACTCCGTCAGCAGCCGAGATTCCTGTTTTGTCAAAATGCGGTCTTTCAGCAAGTCCGGCCGGCGCAACCAGGTGCGTCCGAGAGACTGCTTCAGCCGCCATTTGGCGATCAGGGCATGGTTACCGGAGAGCAGAACTTCCGGCACCCGGACACCCCGGTATTCTTCCGGACGCGTGTAGTGCGGGCAATCCAGCAGGCCATCCACGAAGGAGTCTTCGTAGGCGGACTGCATGTCATTGAGCACACCCGGCAACAGCCGTACCACTGCGTCCATCACGATCATCGCCGGCAGTTCACCTCCGGACAGCACGTAGTCACCGACCGAAATTTCTTCATCGACCTCCTGGTCGATCAAGCGCTCGTCGATGCCTTCGTAACGCCCGCACAACAGGATCAGACCCGGCATTGCGGCCAGGCTTGCCACCCGTTGGTGCGTCAGCGGCTGCCCCTGCGGCGACAGGTACACGACATGACTGCGTTCGACACCTTGCTGCTGCTGCCTGGCTTTCGCGGCCGCAATGGCCTGCTCCAGCGGATTGGCCATCATGACCATTCCTGGGCCGCCGCCGTAAGGGCGATCGTCGACTGTCTTGTAATTGTCGGTAGTGAAATCACGCGGATTCCACGCCGAGAACTGCCAGATCGATTGTTCCAGCGCCCGACGGGTGACCCCGTGGCGGGTGATGGCGTCAAACATTTCGGGGAAGAGTGATACCGCATCAAGCTGCATCAGTAATCCAGTCCCCATTCGACCTTGATCTGCTTGTTCTGCGTGTCGACATCGCCGACATAGGCAGCCACAAACGGGATCAGGATCTGGCCGTATTCACCGTTGATCACCAGCACGTCATTGGCACCGGTTTCCATCAGATCCACAACCTTGCCCAGACAGACACCTTCCGCGTTGACGACGTCCATACCGATCAGGTCCGACCAGTAGTATTCGCCCTCTTCCGCAGGCGGCAATTCCGCCTTGGGTACTGCAACTTTCAGGCCACGCATCGCCTCAGCCTGTTCACGACCGGTGACTTCTTCCAGCTGTGCCACCAGATTCTTTGGCTGCACCGCCCCGTCCTTGAACGTAAAAGGCTTCCAGTCGTTTTCCTTGCCGATCCACCAGACCGGATAGTCAAACAGGCTGTCAGCGAACTGGGTATCCGCGTGTACCTTGATCCAGCCACGAACACCAAACGCGCCGCGGACAAAACCCATTATTGCCAGATCATCATCACGCATGCGCTCAGGCTCCGTTTATTGGCAGATCAACGGAGATCAAGCGGCTTTTGGCTGCTCTTTCAGCAGTTTCGCAACGGAGTCGGAAACTTGTGCGCCAGAACCGATCCAGTAGTTCAGACGGTCCATGGACAGGCGTACACGCTCTTCCTTCTCGTTGGCGACCGGGTTGTAGAAACCAACGCGCTCGATGAAGCGGCCATCGCGACGGCTGCGGGAATCAGTTACTACCACGCTGTAGAACGGGCGGTTCTTGGAGCCACCACGTGCAAGACGAATCACTACCATTGTCGATTGTCCTTAAAATTACGGAATCGTAGAAAAGCTTCCGATTTTATGGCACTTTTCCCTTATACCGCAAGCGCTTATTGCAGGGACTTCACCGCCGCCTCGCCTTGCAGGTCTTTGGTCACGATGGTCAGCGCCCGGTCTTCCGGATGCGTGGTCACCACGAAGCCCAGTCGTGCCATCAGTTTCAGCATGCCCTTGTTGCCGGCCAGCACCTCGCCAACCATGGTTTTCAGCCCCTGTTCGCGCGCCGCGTCGAACAGCGCCTGCATCAGGGTCACGCCGATGCCCTTGCCTTGCCACGAGTCGGCCACCTCCAGCGCGAACTCGCAGCTCTCGTTGTCAGGATCGGTAATGTAGCGCGCCACCGCCAGCTGCTCTTCGCCGTCATCGGTCTGGCGTACCATCGCCAGTGCCATCTCGCGGTCGTAATCGAGCTGCGTGAAACGCACCAGCATGCTCTGCGACAGCTGCTTGATGCTGGACATGTAGCGGTTGTAGCGGCTTTCCTCGGACAGGTTGCGCACGAACTCCTGCTGCATCTGTGCGTCTTCCGGACGCACCGGCCGGATCATTACCGTGGTGCCGTCCTTCAGCATCGCGCAGTGCACGATGTGCACCGGGTACGGCATGATCGCCATGTGGCCGTAGGGTTTGCCCTGCGCTTGCGGCTGCACGATGATGCGCGCGTCCAGCGCCACCACGCCGGACTCGTCCGCCATCAGCGGATTGATGTCCATCTCGCGCACTTCCGGCAGCTCGCACACCAGCTCCGACACGTGCAGCACGATATTCTTCAGCGCCTCGATGTCGATGCCGGGCATGTTCTTGAACGGGCCGAGTATTTTGCCGATGCGGGTTTTGTCGATCATGCGCTCCACCAGGTAGTGGTTGACCGGCGGCAGGCTCAAGGCGCGGTCCTGCATCACTTCGACCGCGATCCCGCCGGCACCGAAGGTGATCACCGGCCCGAACGAGGCATCGTGGGTCACGCCGACCATCAGCTCGCGGGCAAAGCGGCGCTTGCGCATCGGCTGCACCGAGATGCCGACGATCTTCGCCTCCGGCCGCGCCTGCAGCGTGCGGCCGATGATGCCGCGGTAGGCGTCGCGCAGCGTGGCTTCGTTGCTGATATTGAGCTCGACGCCGCCGACATCCGACTTGTAGATGATGTCCGGCGAGTCGATCTTCAGCACCACCGGATAACCGATCTCGGCGGCGTAGCGCACCGCCTCGTCCTCGCTTGCGGCCAACCTTGTCGGGTTCACCGGGATGTTGAAGGCGGCCAGCACCGCCTTCGATTCGCGCTCCGACAGGATGCTGCGCCCTTCCGCCTGTGCCGTGGCAATCACCGCGCGGGCACTGAGCACGTCCGGCACCAGCCGCTCGCCTTCCAGCGGCCCCGGTGTCTGCAGCAGCAGCTGCTGGTTCTGGTGGTAGGACGCCAGGTTGCGGAACACTTCGATGGCGAATTCCGGCGCGCGGAAATGCGCACACTTCGAGCGGGAAAACAGTTCGCGGCTTTCCGACACCTTGGCATCGCCCAGCCAGGACAGGAACAGCGGCTTGTTGCTCTCGCGCTGCAAGCCGACCATCAGCTGCGCGGTGGTCAGGTGGTCGGTGCCGGCCTGCGGCGTGAAGATCACCAGTACGCCGTCGACATTGGGATCGTCGAGGCAGACCTTGACCGCTGTACGGAAGCGTACCGGGCTGGCGTCGCCGATGATGTCGACCGGGTTGCTACCGGACCAATTGCGCGGCAGGGACTCGTTGAGCAGATCGAGACTAGTAGCAGACAGTTTGGCCAGCTCCACGCCGTACATATAGGCACTGTCGGCCGCCAGCACGCCGGGGCCGATGCCGTTGGTGACGATTGCCAGGCGCTTGCCGGTGACGCGATAGTTGGCCGCAAGCACCTTGGCGGCGGTGAACAGCTGCGCGATGGTGGCCACCCGCAGCACACCGGCCCGCGACAGCGCGGCATCGAACACATCCCCACTTTCGACCATGTTCGAGGAGTGGGTGACGCCGATCACGTCGTCCTCGTAGCGCCCGGACTTCACCACCACTACCGGCTTGGTCCGCGCCGCCGCCCGCAGCGCGCTCATGAAGCGGCGCGAATCGTGCACGTGGTGTACATGCAACAGAATGCCCTGGGTGAAGTTGTCGGCGATCAGGTAATCGAGGATTTCGCCGAACTCGACGTCCAGCGCCTCGCCGACCGACACCACGCTGGAAAAGCCGATGCCCTTGCTGTCGGCCCAGTCCAGCATCGCGGTACACAGCGCCGAGGACTGCGACACCAGCGCCAGATTGCCCGCCTTCACCCGGCTGTTGTAGTTGCTGGCATTGAAGCCGGCCACCGGCCGCATCAGGCCCAGCACATTGGGGCCGAGGATGCGGATGCCGTAGTGGCGCGCCAGCGAACGCGCTTCGTCCATCGCCGCGCGCTCCACGTCCTCCGAATCGGAAAAGTCCTTGGCCAGCAGGATCGCCTTGACCCCCTTTTTGCCGCAGTCCTTGACGATGGCCGGCAGACCGCGCAACGCCGTGGTCACCACCGCCAGGTCGATCGGTCCTTCGATCAGCCGTACCGACGGTGTGGCGGCAATGCCGCCGACGATGCGGTGATTGAGGTTGACCGGATACAGCTTGCCCTGGAAGTTGCCGGCCAGCAGGTTGGCAAACACCGCCTGCCCCACCGAGCCGGGCGTATCACTGGCGCCGATCACGGCGACATTGCGGGGAGAGAACAACGGGGTCAGATAGTGCGGTTTCATAGTTTTGCCATCCTGATGGACAGAGGTTTCCGGCCTGAGTGGCGCGAGCAATGGCCGGTTGTCATTGCAGATATGTAAAGATACAGCGACCACTTGCCTACGGCATACAACGCATCTCGACAGTAGCGCCGCGCGAACAATATTGCTAATCTTCCCTGTTTGGCGCTGCATTTTTGTTGCGCCGCATCAAGAATCAACGCCAACAGCCAGGGCTCATGCCCGCGCCGGGGATTGCTACCATGTCTAAACGCATCGTTACACTTGCGCACTACTACACCCAGCCCGAAATCCAGCAAATGGCCGACAAGGTGGGAGACAGCCTCGAACTGTCCCTGTTCGCACGCGAATCCAAAGCCGACATCATCGTCTTCGCCGGTGTGCGCTTCATGGCCGAGACGGCAAAAATCCTGAACCCGCAAGCCGAAGTGATCCTGCCGGACGCCGGCTCCACCTGTTCGCTGGTGACGCAGACCGATGTCGAGGCGCTGCGCCAGTGGCGCGAGAGCCACCCCGATCACGTGCACGTGTCCTATATCAACTCCTCGGCCGCGCACAAGGCACTGTCGGACTGGATCGTCACCAGCCGCAACGTCGACGACATCATTGCCCACCTGTACGAGCAAGGCAAAAAAGTCATCTTCTCGCCGGATCGCAACATGGGCGGCTACCTCAATTACCAGTACGGCTACGACATGCCGCTGTGGTCGGCGGTATGCGAGGTACACGACAAGTTCAACGAGGCCGCGCTCAACGAGGCACTGGAAGCCGTCAACAGCAAGGCCTACCTGATTGCCCACCCGGAGAGCCCACTGCCGGTACTCAAGCGTGCGCAGTACGTCGGCTCCACCTCCGGCATGCTCAACTGGATCAAAGCCTATGACGGCGCGGTCAGTGACGTGATCTTTGTCGCCACCGAAGACGGCATTCTCTACAACATGCGCCTGGCCCGCCCGGAACTGGACATCCGCCAGGCACCGATCTACGCCGGCTGCCAGTGCAACTCCTGTCCGTACATGAAGATGAACACCATCGAAGCGGTCAAGCGCGCACAGCAAGGCCAGGGTACCCGCATCGACTATCTGAGCCAGGCCGAGATGGACGCCGCCCGCCTGCCGATCGAACGCATGCTCGATTTCAGCCAGCGCTACTACGCCTGAGTCGACGCGACGATGCACCACCCCGGGCCGGCCTCACGCCGGCCTTTTTCATGCGGCACCGAACCACCGAACCGCCTGACAGAGAAATTTTGCGCCACCAGCATACGCGGATACAATCGGATGGTCTGGACGGAAGGTTGCCATGAAATTTCTTGTTAGTAATGATGATGGTTATTTCTCGCCGGGGATCGCGGCCCTGGCCAGCACCCTGGCCAAATACGGCGAGGTCGTGGTGGTGGCGCCGGAGCGCGACCGCAGCGGCGCCAGCAACTCGCTGACGCTGGATAGACCGCTGAGCGTGAAGCGGGCGGCATCCGGCTACTTCTATGTCAACGGCACCCCTACCGACTGCGTGCACGTTGCCGTCACCGGCTTTCTCGACTTCAAGCCTGACATGGTGTTCTCCGGCATCAACCATGGCCCGAACATGGGGGACGACACGCTGTACTCGGGCACCGTCGCCGCCGCCACCGAAGCCTTCCTGCTCGGCATTCCGGCAGTCGCCGTTTCGCTGGCCGGCAAGTACCACCACTTCGCCAGCGCCTGCCATGCCGTCGACCTGCTGATGGCCAATACTCTCAAGACACCGTTTACCCAGCCGGTACTGCTGAACGTCAATGTTCCCGACGTGCCGGTGGCGCAACTGCAAGAGATCGAGGTCACCCGCCTCGGTCGCCGCCACCATGCCGAACCGGTAATTGCCGGCAAGAATCCGCGCGGCGACACCGTGTACTGGGTCGGCCCGGTCGGCCCGGAGCAGGATGCCGGTGCCGGCACCGATTTCCACGCCATTCGCCATAACCGGATTTCGGTCACGCCGCTGATGATAGACCTGACCGCCAGCGAACAAATGGGATCCATCCGCACATGGCTCAACCAGTAAGCGTTGCCCAGGGCAGCTACGGCATGATTTCGGAGCGCACGCGCCTGCGCATGATCGAACGCCTGCGCCAGCAGGGCATACGCGACGAGCGGGTGCTGGCGGCAATGTACGAAGTGCCACGCCACCTGTTCATCGACCAGGCACTGGCCACCCGCGCCTACGACGACGTATCGTTGCCGATCGGACAGGGACAGACCATCTCCCAGCCGCTGACGGTGGCACGCATGACCGAAAAGCTGCTGGAAGGACGCAGCACCCCCGGCAAGATCCTGGAGATCGGCACCGGTTGCGGCTACCAGACCGCCGTGCTGCTGAAAACCGGCGCCCAGGTCTACTCCGTCGAACGCCTGTCCGGCATCCTCGACAAGGCACGGCTGAACCTTCGCAATGCCAAGCTGGTCCATGCCAGACTGGTTCATGGCGACGGCCATCAGGGGCTGCCCGACGTGGCACCGTTTGACGGCATCATCATGACCGCTGCCGCCCGCCAGGTGCCGCCGGCACTGTTACCGCAGCTGGCCACCGGCGGCCGGCTGGTCTTGCCGATCGGTGACCAGGAGCAGCACCTGTGGCTGTACGAAAAAACCGCCACCGCCATTCAGGAAACCCGGCTGGAGGCCGTCCGCTTCGTGCCACTGCTGCCCGGCAAACAATGATGCAGGGCACAAACGCAACAGCACACGCCAGCCAGATTGTCAGACAATTTACAGCCAGCTCAGAACTGGCTTATAACATCCTCAAGCCAATGTACAAGCAAGTATTTAAACTGATCCAACCGCTACCTTTCGTTTTGCCATTGCTGCTGGCCGCCTGCGCCACCAGCAATTCAACGCCGGCGCCGATCGTGGCCGGCCAGGCCAGCGTCTTTGGCAGTACGGCAAACAGCAGCAAAGCTGCAGGCGGAGGCCAGGTTGCAGCGGACACGCAGAGCAGCCCGATTCGGCTGAGCTCACTGCCGAAAGCAAACACGCCGGCGGTGAGCGGTACGCACCAGGTCCAGGCGGGCGAAACGCTGTACCGCATTGCGGTTAATAATGGTCTGCGCTATCAGGATCTGGCGGAATGGAATAATCTGGATGGCTACAACATCAAGGTTGGCCAGACGTTGCGCCTGACCCCGCCGGGCAGCACGGCGACGGTAACCGCGGCGAAGCCACCAGCCGAAGTGGTCACGACCACCAGCAAGACGGTGGGCAGCGCCGCGAAGAACAGTAACGAAACACTGAAACAATATCCGAAGGCATTGAAGCTGCCATATTCGGAGAATGCCAGCAAACAGCTGCCACAATTGGCAGAGGGCAACAGCAAGCCACCTGTACCGCAGGAGAAGTTGCCACCACAGGAAAAGCAGCCGCAAGAGAAACAAGCGCCAAAGACCACCGTCACCACGGCTCCGGCCACGCCCAGTGCGCCCATCGACAGCAACCGGCCGGAAACAGCGGCCAGCACAGGCAGCCAGTGGCAGTGGCCGACGCAGGGCAAGGTGGTCCGGGGCTTCTCTGAGCAGAACAAGGGCATCAACATTAGCGGCAAACTGGGACAGCCGGTAATGGCAGCCAATGACGGCAAGGTGGTCTACAGTGGCAGCGGCCTGCGTGGTTATGGCAAGCTGATCATCATCCGCCACGACAAGACTTATTTGTCAGCTTACGCACACAACAGCGCATTAGTGGTCAAAGAAGGACAAGCGGTCAAGAAAGGCCAGAAAATTGCCGAAATGGGCGATACCGACGCAGATCAGGTAAAACTCCATTTTGAAATCCGGGAAATGGGCAAGCCGGTCGATCCGAGCAAGTTTCTGGAAGCCAAACCCTAGCAGGGACTCCCCTGCACCGGGGTAACTGCAAGCGGGGGAAAGCGTCATGAGCGATGATCTGGAACTACTTGAAGAAGTGCTGGATGAAGAGGTAGAGCAGGAGGCGGAGGCCAAGGAAACCGCAGAGGCCGAGGAAAGCAGCGTCAGCTCGGCGGTCAGTGAGGTCACCGACGTCACCCAGATCTATCTCAACGACATCGGCAACAATGCCCTGCTGACGCCTGCGGAAGAAGTGGCGCTGGCGCGCCGAGTGGTGCAAGGCGACTTCGCCGCCCGGCAGAAGATGATCGAGCACAACCTGCGGCTGGTGGTCAATATTGCCAAGCACTACATCAATCGCGGACTGGCCTTGCTCGACCTGATCGAGGAAGGCAACATCGGCCTGATGCACGCGCTGGAGAAGTTTGATCCGGAGCGTGGCTTCCGCTTTTCCACCTATGCCACCTGGTGGATCCGTCAGAGCGTGGAACGGGCGATCATGAACCAGTCGCGCACCATTCGCCTGCCGGTACACGTCATCAAGGAACTCAACATTTACCTGCGCGCCTCGCGCCATCTGGAAAGCCAGATCGGCCGCGAACCGACCCTGGACGAAATCGCCCATCTGGTCGACAAGCCGGTGGAAGAAGTGCGCAAGGTGATGAGCCTCAACGAGCGCATGGCCTCACTGGATGCGCCACTGGATATCGACCCGATGCTGTCGATCGGCGAGTCCATCCCCGACGAGCAGCACGAGGAGCCGGACGCCCAGCTGCACAATGTGCAGATCGAACACTTCGTACACGAATGGCTGGCGCAGCTGACCGAAAAGCAGCGCATGGTGATCGAGCGCCGTTACGGCCTCAACAACCACGAGATCTGCACGCTGGAAGAGCTGGCCGCCACGCTGAGCCTGACTCGCGAACGGGTACGCCAGATCCAGATCGAGGCACTGGAGCACCTGCGCCGCATTCTTCGCCGCAAGGGCATCTCCAAGGACTTCCTGCTCTAAGACGACCGCCAGCCGACAACACGCACAGCGCTAACGCCCTGTGCGTTTTTTTGCGGCCAACCTTGGCGGGCGGAAACGTCGCACCTGCCACCACCAGCCGCGCCAGCGCGGATCGGCATCAGCCGCCCCCTCGGCGTAGCGCCAGCGCTGCCAGTCAGCGAGCAGCTGCGCGAGCTGTTGCTGCAACGCTGGCGCCAACAGCGCGGCTTTGTCGCGCAACTGCGCCGGCGTGTCGCTGGCCTGCGCCGCGACACCGGCCTGCTGCAGGCGCGACACCAGCAGCTGCCAGCCGCGCACCGGATAGCTGCGCGGCGGCGGCCGGCGCCACAGCAGCCATAACAGCAACGGCAACACCAGCAACGCACCGCCGAGCAGCAATACCGTCATCACGCTGCCCACCCCCACCCGGCCCAGCCCCAGGCGCTGAAACAGGCTCTGCTGCCGCTGGGCATCGTAATCCACCACCCACTGCTGCCAGACAAAACCGGCACGCTGCCATTGCGCCTGAACCGTGTGCCACCACTGTGGCGGACGTCGCCCCAGCACCGGCAATACCGCCTGCGCCTCCGGCACCAGTTCGCCGACTTCACTGACGATGCGCGATGGCGCCACCAGCACCGTCGGGTCCACCCGCTGCCAGCGTCCCTGCAGCCACACCTCGGTCCAGGCGTGGGCATCGGAGGAGCGCACCAGCCAGAACTGCCCGCCCGCGTTGAATTCGCCGCCCTGAAAACCGACCACGATTCTTGCCGGCAGGCCGGCGGCACGGGCCAGGGTGGCGAAGGCCGAGGCGAAATGCTCGCAGAAGCCCTGGCGACTGGAGAACAGGAAGTCGTCGACCACATCGCCCTGCAGCAACGGAGGCGACAGCGTATAGCGCAACCCCTGCTGCTGCAGCCAGGCGCGAAGAGCAGCCAGACGGCCGGCCTCGTCCCGGAACTGGCGCGCGAAGAACTCCCCCTGCTGCCGGGTGCGAAGGTTGGCCGCAGGCAGTTGCAGATAGTGCGCACGCTGCTCCGCATTCAGCGCCGCCGGGTAAGCCGCTTGTGCCACGCTGCGCACGTCGTAGCGCAGGCGTGCCTCATTGCGGGCATCGATACGCCGCACCAGCTGGGCGGCGGCCTGCTGCACGCCCTCGCCGGCCCACACCGCGTGCTCCAGCACCGGCAGCACACCCTTGAACGGCGTGGCGGTGACCGAGTACGCCAGCACCTCGGTCGCACCTGGCAGCAAGGCAGTGCCGTTGTCCGGCACGCTGCCCGCCGTCCAGCGCGCACCGTCGAAACGGTCGAACACCATCACCCGCCAGTACAGCTGCTCGCGTGTCGGCTGGCGACCACGAAACTGGGCTGTAAACGCCGGCTCACGCGACGGAATCATCTGCCCGATGCTGCCCGGTGCCAGGCTGTCACTAAGGCCGCTGGTGGCGCGCTGATCCGTGCTCGGCATGCTCCACAGCGGGCCGGGCAGCCGCGGCATGGCGACGAACAACAACAGCATCAGCGGCATCGCATACAGCAGCGCCAGCGCGGCAGCACGCGGACTGGCGGCACTATCGACCCCGGCGAGCAACACCATCGCCCAGGTCAGCACGAACAGCGATAGCAGTAACCACAAGGCCGACGGCAGGCTCTGGTCAAACAACAGCGGCGTCGCGGCCAGGAAGAAGCCCAGCCCCAGTAGCACGCGCCAGTCGCGCAGCGTCACCGTCTCGAACGCCTTGAAACCGGTCAGCAACAAAAGCAGCGCCACGCCGCCTTCGCGGCCAACCAGGGTGCGCAGGCTGAGCCACAACAGCAGCACCGGCACGATCATCGCCAGCAGCAGCCACACGCGATGCGGCAATTGCCGTCCCTGCCACGCCAGCCACGCGCGGCCGCCCAGCTGCAGCGCAAACAGCAGCGGCACCCACGGCGGCAGCTGCAGGAACAGGGGCAGCACGGTCAGCGCCAGCGCCGCCAGCACGGCAAAGTGGGCCAGACGCGGTTCACTGCGCATCGCGCACTCCAAAGCCGGCCAGCGCGCGCAGCCCAGGCCGCACCTCGCCCGCGCTCAGCCGCAGCTCCTGTTGCGGCAGCCGCAGGACGACATCCTCGCCGCGCCGCGCCGCCGCCAGCAGCTGCCAGCACAAGCGCGACAGGCGCGCCTCGGCCGTCATCTCCGCCGGATAGGCGGACCACTCCAGCAGGCAGGTCGCCCGTGACGCTTGCGGCTCCTCGAACCGCCGCGCCAGCAGCACACCGCGGCGGGCGTAGGCTTTCCAGGCGATACGCCGGGCGCCCAGCTCCGGCTGCCAGGCCACCAGATGGGAAAACAGCTCACCCGGCACCGGCTGCAGCTGACGCTGCTGGTCACCATTGGGCAGGCTGGCCGCCACCCGCTCGTCGGCGCAAGGCTGTGGATAAACGCATACCTGTGCCTGCAAGCGCAGGTAGGCAAAGGCCCGCACCAGCCCCAATGGCGATTCGGAATAGACACGCAGCGGCGGGATCGTCATCTGCCCGCGCTGCAGCGTCAGTCGCGGCAACAGCACCTCGCCGGGACGGTCCAGCACCACGCTGCCGGCCTCGTCATGCCAGCCGAGGCGCAACAGCCGCGACTCGCCCTCCGGCCACTGCAATTGCAAGGGAAACAGCGCCTGACTGCCGGCCACCACATCGTCGGCCGCTCCGCAGCGGATCGCGAGGCCGGCCAGCTGGCGGTAGGCCAGCACCACGGCAATCAGCACCAGCGACACGATCCAGAACGACAGCACATAGGCGAGGCTGACCGCATAGTTAAGCGCACCGATCCACACCGCCCACGCCACCAGTAGCAGCCCCCAGCCAAACGAGGTCGGCAGCAGGTAGATGCGCGACTGCCCCAGCACCAGCTGCGGCTGTCTTGGCAGGCGGCGCAACAGCCAGGCCGAAACCGCCTTACGCCAGCGGGACATGGTCCAGCAACCGTTGTGCGGCATCGATGCTGTTCATGCCTGGCAGCCGCGACTGCAGGCGATGCGCACACACCGCCACGAACACCGCCTTCACGTCCTCGGGCAGCACGTGGTCACGGCCGTCCAGCATCGCCCAGGCGCGGGCGGCGGCCAGAATGGCCAAGCCGGCACGCGGGCTGAGACCGTGCATGAACAGCTCACGCTTGCGACTGGCCAGCAGCAGGGCCAGCACGTAGTCGGCCAGTGCGCCACTGACGGTGACCTGCGCAGCTTTCTGCTGCAGCGCCAGCAGCTCACCGGCCTTCATCGCCACCGGCAATGCCGACAAGGCCTGCCGCCGGTCGCCGGCCAGCAGCAACGCACGCTCCGACTCCGGCGACGGATAGCCCAGCGAGATGCGCATCAGGAAGCGATCCAGCTGTGACTCCGGCAGCGGAAATGTACCCAGCTGGCCATCCGGATTCTGGGTGGCGATCACGAAGAACGGTTTGGGCAGCGCGTGCGTCAGGCCGTCGATCGACACCTGGCGCTCTTCCATCGCCTCCAGCAACGCCGACTGCACCTTGGGCGAGGCGCGGTTGATCTCGTCGGCCAGCAACAGCTGCGAAAACACCGGCCCCGGCTGGAATTCGAAACGCCCTTCGTCGGGACGGAACAGGCTCACCCCCAGCATGTCGGCCGGCAGCAGGTCGCTGGTGAACTGCACGCGACGATAGTCCAGCCCCAGCACGCCGGCCAGCGCATGCGCCAGCGTGGTCTTGCCAACCCCCGGCACATCCTCGATCAGCAAGTGGCCACCAGCCAGCACGCAGGTCAGCGCCAGACGGATTTGTAGCGGTTTGCCCAGAATCAACGCGTTCAGTTGACGATACGCAAAGGAGATGGATTGCATTTGAGGTCCGTTGGCCGCACACTTTATAAAGATTTCATATATCCCTTTTGCCACCACAACGCAACAAGGAAACGCGCGTGCTCACCTGGCTCAAATCGCACCTGAACGGCGGTGGACTCACCGCCTTTATCAGCCACTCCGACTGCTTGCAGCACAATATGGGTAGCGGCCACCCGGAATGTCCGGAACGGCTGACTGCCATCAAGGATCAGCTGATGGCGGCACAGCTGTTTGACAGCCTGCAGGAAGTGGAGGCACCGCTGGTGAGCGAACAGCAGCTGGCCCGCGTGCACCCACCCCATTATGTTGACTACATCGAGGCCTGCTCACCGTCGGTGGGCACCTTCCGTGTCGATCCGGATACCGCGATGTGCCCCGGCACTCTGCAGGCGGCCAGACGCGCTGCCGGTGCGGTGGTGAAGGCGGTCGACATGGTGTGCAACAAGGAAGCGCCGAATGCGTTCTGCTCGATCCGGCCGCCGGGACACCATGCCGAAAGCGCGCGCTCGATGGGCTTCTGCTTTTTCAACAATATCGCTGTCGGCATTGCCCATGCACTGTCAACCTATAAGTTGCAGCGCGTGGCCATCGTCGATTTCGATGTCCACCACGGCAATGGCACCGAGGAAATCTTCCGCGACGATCCGCGCGTGATGATGGTGTCGATTTTCCAGCACCCGTTCTTCCCCTACAGCGGCGATCAACCGATGGGAACGAACATGCACCATGTGCCGCTGAAGGCCGGCAGCGGCAGCCGCGAATTCCGCGAGGCGGTCGAATATCTGTGGCTGCCGCAGCTGGAAGAATTCAAGCCAGAAATGATCTTCATCTCAGCCGGTTTCGACGCCCACCGCGAAGACGACATGGCCTCGCTGGCGCTGACCGAAGCCGACTACGAGTGGGTGACGCGCAAACTGCTGCAGCTGGCCGCCACCCATTGCGAAGGACGCATCGTGTCGGTGCTGGAGGGAGGCTACGACCTGTCGGCACTGGGCCGCAGTGTCGCGGCACACATCAAGGTGCTGTCTGACGGCTGAGTACAGCCATATAAGCGCAAAAGCCGCCTGACGAGGCGGCTTTGTCATCGGCGGAGGCTGGTTTACGGCTTGCTGCCGCTCATGTCCTTGGACAGGAAGAAGGCGTCGGAGAAGAACTCATCCTCCGGCAGCTTGCGCTCGGCGATGAAGGACTTGTGTGCGGCCTCGACCATGATCGGCGCGCCGCAGGCGTACACCTGGTAGCCGGACAGGTCGTCGAAGTCGTCCAGCACCGCCTGGTGCACGAAGCCGCTGCGGCCTAGCCAGTTGTGCTCCGGCAGCGCGTCCGACACCACCGGGATGAAGGTGATGTTGGCGTTTTGTGCCTGCCACTGCCCAGCCTTCTCCGCCATGTACAGGTCATGCGGCGTGCGCGCGCCCCAGTAGAACACGATCGGGCGGGTGATGCAGTGGTGGATGGCGTGCTCGATGATGCCCTTGATCGGCGCAAAACCGGTGCCGCTGGCCACCATGATGATCGGCTTGTCGGAATCCTCGCGCAGGAAGAAGGAACCCAGCGGCCCCTTGAAGCGCATGATTTCCTTTTCCTTCATGGTATTGAACACGTATTCGGAGAAGGTGCCGCCCGGCTGATTGCGGATGTGCAGCTCAATGAAGGCGTCGTCGTGCGGCGCATTGGCGATGGAGAAGCTGCGCTTCTTGCCGTCCTTCATCAGGATGTCGATGTACTGACCGGCCATGAACTGCAGGCGCTCGGAGACCGGCAGTTTCAGTTTCAGCACCGCCACGTCGTGGATCTTCTCGATCGACTCAACACGGCAAGGCAGGGTCTTGATCTGGATGTCGCCGATACCGGCCAGCTCGCGCACTTCGATGGTGATGTCACCCTGCGGCTTGGCACAGCAGAACAGCGCCATGCCCTGCGCGCGGTCGGCGGCGGACAGCGCCTTTTCCTGCGCGCCACCGTGTTCTACCTCGCCGGCGACAACCTTGCCCTTGCAGGCGCCACAGGCACCGTCACGGCAGCCGTAAGGCAGGCCAACGTTCTGGCGCAAGGCGGCCTCAAGAATGGTTTCATGCGTTTCAACCGCAAAAGAATGGCCGCTCGGAAGCACCTTTACCTGACACGTCATCTTGTTCCCTTAAACTTCGCTAAAATGGCCGTCATGCGAACCTTGTTGATCATCGGCACCGGCGATATCGCCCGGCGTGCCCTGCCCCTGCTGCTACCGCACTGGCGGATACTGGCGCTGACGCGCCGCCCGGAAACCTCCGCGCAATGGCGACAGCTGGGAGCCCGGCCAGTGCCGGGCGATCTAGATGATGCGCGCAGTCTCGAACGCCTCGCCGGCCTCGCCGACGCGGTGCTGTACACCGCGCCGCCGCCGGAACACGGCAATATCGACCCCAGAATGCGCAAGGTCTTGTCGCGACTGGCAAAAACGGCGAGTTTACCACAGCAACTGGTCTATATCAGCACCAGCGGCGTGTACGGCAATGCCGATGGCAAGTGGCTGGACGAGTGCGCACCGCTGCGGCC
Organism: Vogesella margarita; assembly: GCF_028548475.1. GTDB lineage: Bacteria > Pseudomonadota > Gammaproteobacteria > Burkholderiales > Chromobacteriaceae > Vogesella > Vogesella margarita. The sequence continues at coordinate 208,433 of NZ_JAQQLE010000001.1, read as the reverse complement.
AACGTCGCCGCGCGCCCGCCGCCGCGTCGACGCCGAGCGCGCGCTGCGCAGCTTCGCCATCGCCCACGGCAGCGCGCTGACCATCCTGCGCGCGCCGGGTATCTACGCCGCCGAGCGCCTGCCCGTCACCCGCCTCGTCAACGGCACCCCGCTGATCGATGCCGCCGAAGACAGCGTCAGCAACCACATCCACGCCGACGACCTGGCGCGACTGTGCGTGGCCGCGCTGCAGCAGCCGCGCGGCGGCATCCGCGTCTACAACGCCTGCGACAGCCAGCCGCTGCCGGTCGGCGAGTGGTACGACAAGCTGGCCGATACGCTGGGCTACCCGCGTGCGCCGCGCCTGCCACGCACGGTGGTGCAGCAGCAGGTATCACCGGGGCTGTGGTCGTTCATGGCAGAATCGCGTCGCCTCAGCAACGCGCGCCTGCTGCGCGAGCTGCCCGGCTGCCTGCGCTACCCGACGGTGGACGAGTTGCTGCGCCGGCTGTAAGCGCCGCCTTGCGGCCAACCCTGGGCTCCACCATAAAAAGAAACCCCGCCGTGGCGGGGTTTCTTCATGGTGGGCTTGCCGCCGTGTCAGATCGCCTCGCTGGCGTCCTCGCACGGGCTGGTCAGCCGGTCGCGCGCCAGCGCGGCCAGCGCGTCGAGATCGTCGTTGAGGTGCAGCTGCATATGGCGCAGTGCGCCGCGCAGGATGGCGCTGGCCAGCAGTGCTTCATCGCACTGGAACACCTCGGCCATCGCGCGCAGCTCGGCGCAGGTCTCGTGACACAAGGGCAGCGACAGCTGGCGCACGGCGTTCACCTGCAGCAACGCGCCCAGTTCCTGCCCTTCGGCACGGTGTTCTTCCAGCTGTTTTACAAAGTCGTGCAGTTCATCATTCATGCGACACCTCCCGTGTCTATGGCTACGTCGGCTTTCCCCTCACACAGCATGGCACATGCTGCCGCTTTGCCAAGGTGAATCGGGAGCGGAGTTGATCTGTGCCAAGCGGCCGCATCCGGGGTGGTGGCGCAGCCCTACCGCTGACGGCCAAGATTCGGTAACATCGCGATCTTTTTGCAGTTTTTGAGTGACGACCATGGAAAATCCGGCCTTCAACCGCGCCATTCGCAGCTTCGTACTGCGTCAGGGCCACCTGTCTCCTGCGCAGCAGCGCGCCATCGACGAAGGCATGCCGAAATGGGGCATCGAGTATCGGGCGGCGCCGCTGGACCTGCAGCAGGCCTTCGGCCGCGCGGCACCGAAAATCCTGGAAATCGGCTTCGGCATGGGCGGCGCCACCGCCGAAATCGCCGCCGGCAATCCGGACAAGGATTACCTCGGCATCGAGGTGCACTCGCCGGGCGTGGGCAACCTGTTCAAGCTGATCGGCGAGCAGAACCTCAGCAACCTGCGCCTGATCCGCCACGACGCGGTGGAGGTGCTGGACAACATGCTGCCGGACGGTTCGCTGGACGGCGTGCACATCTTCTTCCCCGATCCGTGGCACAAGAAGCGCCACAACAAGCGCCGGCTGATCCAGGCGCCGCTGGTGGAAAAACTGGTGCGCAAGCTGAAGCCGGGCGGCTACCTGCACGCAGCCACCGACTGGGAAGACTACGCAATCCAGATCATGGAAGTGTTCAGCGCCAACGCCGATCTGGCCAACAGCGCCGACGGCTACGCGCCGCGCCCGGACTACCGCCCGCTGACCAAGTTCGAGGCGCGCGGCATTCGCCTGGGCCACGGCGTGTGGGACATCATCTTCACCCGCAAGTAATCCCTTTGCCGGCGTGACACTGCGGCCAACCTTGCGCTCAAGGTTGGCCGCAGTGTTTTGTGGGGTATGTTCAGGCGGCCGCCTGCAGCAGCACCTCGATGTCGCCGGCGATGTCGTGCGGCTCCGCCGCCGGCTCGTAGCGTTTTACCAGCCGCCCCTTGCGGTCGATCAGGAACTTGGTGAAGTTCCACTTCACCGGATGCGGGTGCTTGCCGTCGGCGCCGGTCAGCCAGTGCCACAGCGGGCTGGCACCCGCGCCGTTGACGTCGCCCTTCTCGAACAACGGGAAGCTGATGCCGAAACGGCTGACGCAGAAATCACGGATCGCACGGGCGTCGCCGGGCTCCTGGCCGCCGAACTGGTTGCAGGGAAAGCCCAGCACGCTGAAGCCCTGCCCCTGATAGATGCTGTGCAGCTCCTGCAGGCCGGCGTACTGCCGGGTGTAGCCGCATTCGCTGGCGGTGTTGACGATCAGCAGCACCTGACCGCGGTACTGCGCCAGGGGTTGCAACAGGCCATCGCCAAGGTTGGCCGCAAAGTCCGCAATCGTGGTCATGGTGGGTCTCCATCCGTATAATGCTGCTTTTCCGAGTAAATCAGTCAACCATGATGTTCGCACCCAGCCGACAGGATGCCCGCCGTTTCTTTTTCGATACCTGGCAGAAGCAACAGGCCGGTCAGCCGCTGACCGATCTGGAGAAGCTGCTGTTCAGCGTGATCATGCTGCATCCGGAATACCACGACCTGCTCAACCGTCCGCAACAGTACGCCGAGCGTGAGTGGATGCCGGAGCAAGGCGAAACCAACCCCTTCCTGCACATGGGCATGCACCTGGCGCTGGAAGAGCAGCTGTCGATCGACCAGCCGCCCGGCATCCGCGCGCTGTACCAGCAGCTGTTGCAGCAGACCGGCAGCGAGCACGACGCGCAGCACGAGGTGCTGGACTGCCTGGGCGAGATGATCTGGCAGGCGCAGCGTTACGGCGGCGGGCCGGACGTGAACGTGTACCTGTCCTGTATCCGCGGCAAGCTGGGGCAGGATCCGGAAGACACCCCGCGCAAGAACCTGAAAGACATGGACGACTGAGAACCTGTTCACGATCTGCTGCGCTTCGGCGATACCGCGTTAAAAACGGCTTCGGAATGCTTGTTTATTCCAGTTAAACGCCGCTTCCTCAGCCGTTTTTGCCTGGTCTCGCTCTAGCTCGCGAGATCGTGAACACGTTCTGAGACCGGCCGCGCTGCCACCACCCCAAGGCCATCCGGCGACACGCCGCGATGGCCTCTTTGTTATGGCCAAGGTCGCCGCCTTTTTCAAACGGCAATTGCCGGCGGGTGCAGCTCGCGCCAGAGGCTGACGCAGGCGTCGAGCCGTTCCAGCGTCAGCAGCGTCGCGCGCGGCGGCAAGCGCTTCAGGCCGCGGCAGCCGCTACCGCCGAGCCAGAGCTCGACCCCGTCCGGCAGCAGCGAGTCCAGCAGCGCGGCATCCGCCTGCGGACTGGCCTCGTAGGCGGCGGAAAAGGACAGCACCACCACATCGACGCGATGCTTGCGCGCCGCGCTGGCGATGTCGGACAGCGGCATCTGCGCGCCGAAGGCGATGGCGTCGCAGCCGGCCAGGCGCAGCAGCGCCTCCACCATCAGCAGGCCGATCAGGTGCAGCTCGCCCGGGCAGGTGGTCAGCATCACCCGCGGCGACTGCGGGCCGGCGGGGATCCCGGCCAGGGTCTCGCGCAGCACGCGCTTGACCTCTTCCGAGTACAGGTGTTCCTCGTGCACGCGCAGCTCGCCGCGCATCCACGCCTCGCCGACCAGCTGGTTGGCCGCGGCCAGGAAATCGCAGACGAAGTGGCGCAGGCCGAGCTCGAACAGGCGGTGCCGCAGCAGCTCGCGCACCGCCAGCGCATCGTGGCCGCTCAGCGCGTCGATCAGGCCGGCGCAGACATCCGGCACCACCCGCGCCGGGGTGTGGGTCTGCGCCAGCGCCTCCAGCTGCGCCATGCTCTGCCCGACCAGCTTGCCGGGGCGAAAGCCCAGGTCCATCAGCCGCCGCACCTGCTTCAGCTTGCCGACCTGCTCCGCGCTGTACAGGCGGTCGCCGGCGGCATCGCGCGCCGGCTGCGGAAAGCCATAACGGCGCTCCCACATCCGCAACAGGTCCTTGGGAATGCCGGTTTCGCGTTCGACGGCGGCGATGGGCAGGCCGCCATCGCTCGGAGCAGAGTCTTCGTTCATCATTTGTACACGCTGGCGTCCCGACAAGACATAGACAAGGCCGGCATTATGCCATGCGCCGTTTGATCACACGCAGCAAGGCGCCGACAAGCGGCAGTTTTTCGTACACCCCTTCCGCCGCATCCCAGTAGTCGCGGTGCGCGGCGATGCGGCCGTCGGCGGCGAGGGTCAGCAGCGTGCCGCCGTGGATCTGCTGCGCCCGGCCGAGCAGCACGAAGCTGAAATCCCAGCAGACGAAGGCCTTGTCGCCCTGCGCCACCACCTCGCCGATCACGAAGCGTGGCGCCTGCAGCTGCCGGAACATGCGCGCGTACAGCTCTGCGATCGCGGTGCGACCGTGCAGCGCCTGGAACGGATCGCGGAAGGTGGCCGACTCGGTGTAGACAGTGTCGATGTCGGCCAGCGTCTGTGGCGACAGCGTGGCAAACCAGTCCAGATGGCGGGCAAGATGGGGGTTCATAGTCCGGTAACCTTGTGGGCGAGCCAGAAATACAGGCGGTAGGGCAACAATGCGGCCAACTTCAGCGGCCACGAGAAGCGCTTGGGGAAATGGATGTCGAACTCGCCGCGGGCGAAGCCGCGCACGATCAGCTGCGCCGCTTCCTCCGGCGTCAGCAGCGCCGGCATGGCGAACTCGTTCTGCGCGGTGAGGCGGGTGGCGACAAAGCCGGGATTGATCACATGCACACCGATGCCGTGACGGTGCAGGTCAAGATACAGCGTCTGCGCGAAGTGGTTCACCGCCGCCTTGGTGGCGCCGTACACCAGGCCGTTGGGCATCCCCCCCCAGCCGGCGGCGCTGGCCACCAGCGCGATGGCGCCGCCGGACTGCGCCAGCAGCTGCGGCACCAGCGCCGCACTGCCGTACATCACTCCCAGCAGGTTGACGTCGACCATGCGTCGCGCCAGCTCCGGCGTCAGCTGCCAGGCGCGCAGCGGGGTGTAGTCGCCGGCCAGCATCACCACCAGGTCGATGCCCTGCCACTGCTGCAGCAACTGGTCGCGGCAGCGCTGCCAGTCCTCGGGGCGGGTCACGTCCAGCGGCAGCAGCCACATGCGCTCGTGGCCGCGGGCAACCTCGCGCAGCGCCGCCTCATGGCGGCCGGACAGCGCCACCCAGGCGCCCAGGCGGTGCAGCTCGTGCGCCAGCGCCGCACCGATGCCGTGGCCGGCGCCGACCAGCCACACGCGGCGGTTGTGCCAGTCCTGCAGCCTCGGGTTCAGGCTCACGGCTGCGCTCCCTTGCGGAACACCAGCGTGACTTCGCCCAGGCGCACGCCCCACTTGCTCATCACCGAGCGGTTCAGCACCGTGTGTTCGTCCAGCTGGTACATCCAGTCGTCGAAACGCACCTCGTACACCTTGCCGTCCACCGGCAGGCGCAGCGTGTAGTCCCAGAACAGCGCAAAACCTGCGCTGCGGCCGCTGGCCTGCCCCACCACGTCGCTGGCGGTGCCGCTGTAGCGCCCGTCGGGCAGCTTTTGCAGCGTCCACACCCGGCGCTGTTTCTCGCCGTCGTCGTAGCTAAAGTGCTCGTCCAGCACGCCGCGGTCGCCCTGCCAGCTGCCGTTCATCTGCACGCTGAAGCGGCGCAGCACCTTGCCGCTGCGGTCCTGGAACATGCCCTGCGCCATCAGCGGGCCGTTAAAATACGTTTTCAGGTCGAAGGTTGGCCGCGTGCCGCGGTAGTCGTCGATGCCGGTGCTGGAACACGCGGCCAGCAGCCCGCACAGTGCCGCGAGCAGCGCGGCTTTTGGTGTCCTGATCATGCTCTTGCTCCCGAAAGGATGGGGGCCGGCGGCAGCGCCAGGCAGGCCGCCAGCTTGAATAACGCCGGCAGGCCGGCATACAGCCACGGCAGCGCCGAGGCGTCGCCACCGGGCTGGTAGCCCAGCTGCGCCGCCAGCGGCAGCGCAAGGCCGGCGGCACAGGCCAGCGCCAGCTTGTTCACCATCGACACCGCACCGAAGGCGGCGCCGCCCTGCGCCGCGACGCGCTCGCCGAGCACGTCGGCCACCAGCGCGCTGCCGAAGGCCAGATCGGCGCCCAGTGCCGTGCCCGTCAGCAGACACACCACCGCAAACAGCCCGCCCTGCCCCTCGCCCAGCGCCAGCACCGGCAGGAACACCAGCAGCGCCAGCAGCATGCCGCCGCGCCAGGCGGCGACGCGGCCGATGCGGTCGGCAAGGCGCACCCACAGCGGCAGCGACAGCACCGCGGCGAGGAAGTACAGCAGCAGGAACAGCCCGGCCAGCGCCGGCGTGCGCAGCAGGTCGGCGATGTAGAAATTGAGCAGCGTCGCCGGAATCGCCATCGCGGTGGCGTTGAGCAACAGCACCAGCAGCACGCGGCGGAAGGCGGCGTCACGCCACAACTGACGCCAAGGCGGCGCCGCGTGCTCCCCGGCCGGCGCCGGCGCGGCAGGGGCATGGCGCAGCAGCCACAGGCAGAGCACGCTGCACAACAGCAACAACGCCACCAGCACCTGTAGCGCGTACTGCTGGCCGTGGCGTGCGGCCAACGTTGCCGGCAGCGCCGCCGCCAGCAGCACGCCCAGCAGCGCCCAGCCCTCACGCCACGCCGCCACCCGTGAACGGCCGTGCACGCTGGGCCACAAGGCCGCGCCGTAGCGCAGCAGCGCGATGCTGAGCCAGCCGTGCGCCAGATACACCAGCAGCAGCGCGGCAGCCAGTTGCGGCAGCAGCGGCCAGTCGCGCTGCGGCATCACCAGCCAGCCGAAACCGGCCAGCCCGCCGCCGGCGGCCAGCAGCAGCAGCGCGCGGGCGCGGGCCGGCGACAGGCGGTCCTGCCACAGCCCGAGCAGCGGGTCGATCGCGGTATCGAACAGCCGCGCCAGCAGCAGCACCCAGCCGAGGCTGGCCAGCGCCACGCCGAAATCGGCGGCGTACAGCGCCGGGGTGTGCACGTACAGCGGCAGCGCCACCATCGCCAGCGGCAGGCCGCCGAGGCCGCTCAGTGCCAGCTGGCGCGTGCTCAGCGCGTTCATCCGCGGCCACCCAGCAGCTGTTCGCGCACCGCCGGCGCCCGCGACGCCGGATCCAGCCAGATGCGGAAGAACAGCTGCCCGAACAGCGGGTCGTCGATGCGGTGGGTCAGGCGGCCGTTGAGCCAGAAGCGCACCACCGCGCCGTCCATGGCGCCGAGCAGCACGTCGCCCTCCTTTACGTCGGGAAAGGCGCGCCGCATGTGCTCGGCCCACGCCACGCGTGAACGCTCCGGCATGCCGTAGCGCAGCATTTCCTCGAGGCTGGTTTCCACCAGCTTGGCGCCGGCAATGCTGCGCGCGTAGCGGATCTCCAGCGCGAACGGCCGCGCCCACTGGAAGGGCTGCGCCGCCGGGGTGTACAGCGCCGAGTCGTACAGCTTGAAACCGAACCAGCGCAGCGTGCCCTGGCCGCGCAGTTGCAAACCGTTCAGTTCTGCTGGCAGTGCCATGGCATTTCCCATCTGTGCGACAAGCAGCGCCACGCTAGCGGCGACGGATTTCCAGTTGGCAGACATCGGTGCGTCCCGCGTCGAAGCCGGCGATGCAGTAGTGCAGGTAGAACTGCCACAGGCGCACGAAAGCCTGATCGAAGCCCTGGCCATACACCTGCGGCAGCGCGGCGTTGAAATCATGCAACCAGCGCCGCAGTGTCTCGGCGTAATCGCGACCAAAGGTGTAGCGCTCGGCCAGCTGCAGCCCGGCGCCGGCGATGTCACGGTCCAGCGCCGCCGGCGATGGCAGCATGCCGCCGGGGAAAATGAACTGCTGGATGAAGTCGGTGCCGCGCTGGTAGCGCGCGAAGTAGTCGTCGCCGATGGTGATCACCTGCACCATCGCCCGGCCGCCGGGCTTGAGGCGGTCGTGCAGGGTGCGGAAGTAGCGCGGCCACCAGCGCGCGCCGACCGCCTCCAGCATCTCGATCGACACGATGTGGTCGAACTGGCCGTCGATGTCGCGGTAGTCCTGCAGCCGCAGCTCGGCCTGCTCGGCAAGCCCGGCTGCGGCCAACCTTTGCTGCGCCCACTCCAGCTGCGACGGCGACAGGGTCACGCCGGTGACGTGCACGCCGCGGCTGCGGATCGCGTACTCGGCAAAGCCGCCCCAGCCGCAGCCGATCTCCAGGATGCGCTGCCCCGGCTGCGCATCGAGGCGCGCGAGGATGCGTTCGTACTTGGCCTCCTGCGCCGCGGCCAACGTTTGCCCGGCCTCGCCGCTGAAGATGGCGGCGGAGTAGCTCATGCCCGGGTCCAGCCACAGCCGGTAGAAGTCGTTGCCGATGTCGTAGTGCGCGTGGATGTTGCGGCGGCTGCCGCGGCGGGTATTGGCCCGCGTCAGGTGCTTCAGCCAGTAACCGGCGGTGCCCAGCCAGCTGCCGTGGATCGCCTGCTCGAAGGCGGCCTCGTTGGCCAGTGCCAGCTGCAGCAGCGACGTCCAGTCCGGCGATGCCAGCCAGCCGTCGCGCCAGGCTTCGGCGAGGCCGATGTCGCCGGCCAGCACGATGCGGCGCAGCGCGCGCCAGTCGTAGACCTGCAGCTGTGCCTGCAGACCGGGATGGGCGCCGCGGAACAGGTAGCTGCCGCCGTCGGGGGTGATCAGCGTCAGCTCGCCGTACTGCAGGCGCGACAGGGCCAGCAGCAGCGGGCGCACCAGCAATGGTGCCCGCAAGTCCTGCGGCGAAGCGAGGGTACGCGAGGATGCGTTCATGACAACTCTCCGGGAGGGGCCGGGGTGGCCGCGTGGCCATCCTTGCCGAAAAACGGGATTTTCTTGCGCCACAAGCGCAGCGCCTGCCAGTGGATGCGCACCCAGACACCGACGCTCAGCAGGCCGGTGGCCAGCAGCAGCTGCCACAGCCGCGCCGGCGAGTACGGCACCGGCGTGCCCTGCTGGGTGGCGACGAAGCCGCTGTGTGCTCCGTCGCGGCGGTACTCGATGCGCACCGCGAAGCGGCCGTCTGCCTCGCGCAGGAAGCGGAAGCGGTAGCTGCCCTCCACCCGGAAGAACGGCGACACCTGCAGCGCCTTGCCGGCGTCCAGCAGGTCGCGGCTGCCGATAGCGCGATGGTCGGGATGGTGCAGGCAGTAGTCGTGATGCTGGCCGAAGGTGTTGCTGACCTCGACCCACACCGCGCGCAACGTGGCGGCGGCATCGAACACCAGGTAGAAGCTGACCGGGTTGAACACGTAGCCGCACAGGCTGGGCAGGGTGTGCAGCTCGACGCGCGCGATGTCGCGCACCCCGCTTGCGGCCAACCTTGCCGTCAGCCACGGCAGCAGCGGCGAGCCGTCGCGCGGGCCGTGGCGGCGGCGCTGCCAGCTCACCCCCGGCGCCAGGCGGATGCTGGCCGGCTCCGGCTGGCCCGGCAGCAGTGTCAGCGCGAGCCAGGCGTGGCGGTAGCTGAACTGATGACGGGCCGGCGCGCTGCGTCCGTGCCAGACGCGGCCGCGGTAGACGGTAAACGCGCTCATGGCGCAATCACCACTGGCTGCGGCAATGCCGGCTGCGCGGCCAGCGGCACGGAAATATCCCACGGGATCGGTGCGCCGAGCGCCTGCGCTACCGCCATGCCGGCCTTGAGGCCGTCCTCGTGGAAGCCGTAGCCGGCCCACGCGCCGGCAAACCAGGTGCGCTGGCGGCCCTGTATCGTCGCCAGCGACTGCTGTGCGGCGATGGCGGCGCGGTCGAACAGCGGGTGGGCGTAGTCAAATTCCGCCAGCTTGCCCTGCGGCTCGCGGTAGGGATTCAGCGTCACGATCACCGGACTGCGGAACGGCAGCCCCTGCAGCTGGTTGAGCAGGTAGCTGACCATCACCGGCTGCGACGACGGCCCGCCCTCGCCCATGCGGTAATTCCACGCCGACCACGCCTGGCGTCGCGCCGGCAGGAAGGAGGCGTCGGTGTGCAGCACCGCGCGGTTGGGCTGGTAGCGCAGCTGCGACAAGAGCGCCCGTTCGGCGTCGCTGGCATCGCCAAGCAGCGCCAGCGCCTGGTCGCTGTGGCAGGCCAGCACCAGCTGCTCGAAGTGCTCGTCGCCGTGGCGGCTGGACAGCGTCACGCCGCGTTCGTCGCGGCGCACCCGGTGCACCGGCGACGACAGCCGTACGTCGCCAATGCCGGCCACCATGCGCTGCACGTACTCGCGCGAGCCGCCCTGCACCGTCTTCCACTGCGGCCGGTCCAGTATCTGCATCAGGCCGTGGTTGGCGCAGAAGTCGAAGAAGGTCGAGGCCGGAAACGCGGCCATGTCGCGGGTGGAGCTGGACCAGATCGCAGCCCCCATCGGCAGCAAATACCAGTCGCGCAGTGCCGCGCTGAAGCGGTAACGGTCGAGGATCTGCCCCAGCGTCTCGCCGCTGTCGCGGCTTTCCCGCCGCAGCTGCGGCGCCAGCCGGTGCAGGCGCAGGATGTCGCCGACCATGCGCCAGAAGGTTGGCCGCAACAGGTTGCGCTTCTGCGCGAACAGCGTGGCGACGCTGCTGCCGGCCCACTCGACGTTTTCCTGCTCCAGCACCACCGAGAAAGTCATCTCGCTGGCGCGTACCGGCACCCCCAGCAGCGCAAACAGGCGGATCAGATTGGGATAGGTACGGTCGTTGTGCACCAGGAAGCCGGTGTCAACCGGCGCGCGGATGCCGTCCAGCTCGACGTCGACGGTGTTGCTGTGGCCGCCGGCGTAGGCCGCTGCCTCGTACAGCACCACCTGGTGTCCCGCCCGGCTCAGGAGCCAGGCCGAGGACAAGCCGGCAATCCCGGCACCCACCACCGCAACTTTCATGATGTCAGTCCTTTATCGATACTGCGTTATCGATCAATTGCCCCACATTGTCAAATGTTTGTCCTGTACAAAAATGAAAAGTTCAACAAAAAAGCCCGACATCGTCGGGCTTTGTCCATCACAAGTAGACGGTTTTAATCCAGCCGGTTCTGCCGTTCACCGCGCTGCCAGGCCTCAATATTGTCGACCAGTTGCGCCGCCAGCCTGGCCATCGCCTCGCCGCTGGCCCAGCCGACGTGCGGCGTCACGATCAGGTGCGGCAGACGCGCCTTCAGCAGCGGGTTGCCGTCGCGCGGCGGCTCCACCGACAGCACGTCGAAGCCGGCGCCGCCGAGCTGGCCGAATTTCAGCGCCGCCACCAGCGCCTCCTCGTCCACCAGCCCGCCGCGCGCGGTGTTGATCAGCACCGCGCCCGGCTTCATCGCCATCAGCTCCGGCTGGGCGATCAGGTTGCGGGTGTCGTCGTTCAGCGGGCAGTGCAGCGAGATCACGTCGGAGCTGGCCAACAGCGCGTCAAACGACACGTAGCCGTCACGTACCGTGCCCGCGCCCTTGCGCTCGGCAAACTGCACGCGCATGCCGAAGGCACGGGCGCGCGTAGCCATTGCCTGGCCGATGCCGCCGCTGCCGACGATGCCCAGCGTTGCGCCTTGCAGGTCGCGGATCGGCGCGCCGAAGTGGCAGAACTGCGCCGCCTGCTGCCACACCCCGGCGGCGACGTCGCGCTGGTAGGCCGGCAGGTTGCGCATCAACGCCATCATCAGCATGAAGGCGTGCTCGGCCACCGTGTCGTCGCCGTAGTGGCGGATGTTGCACACCGCGATGTCGCGCTCGCGGCAGGCGGCGACATCGATGTGGTTGTAGCCGGTGGCGGCGATGGCCAGCAGCTTCAGCCGCGGCAATGCGGCCAACGTTGCCGCATCGAAGGCGACCTTGTTGCTGATCACGATGTCGGCATCGGCACAGTGGGTCAGCAGTTGTTCGCGGCTGGTCGATGGATAGGCGGTGAAGCGGTGCGGGAAGGCACAAGACGGCACCGGGACAGGCAAGCTGTCCCGGTCGACAAACACGATGTGAGGAGTCATGAAGTGGACGGGTTCTAGCGCTCGAAGTTGATCAGGGCGCGATAGGCATGCCAGCTGGCCAGCCCGATCAGGGGCATGATGAGCAGCAGGCCGATGAACTGGGTAGCAAAACCGATCGCGGTCAGGACCACGATCATAGCCGCCCAGATCACCATCGTCAGCAAGTTGCGGTACACCGCCTGTGCACTCATCACCATCGCGGTGATGGTGTCGACGTCCTTGTCCAGCATCATCGGGATGGCGCAGACGCTGAGCGCGAACACCGCCGCGGCAAAGAAGAAGCCGGTGCCGAAGTAGGCAATCAGGAACGGCAGGTTCTCGGCGGTGAAGGCGGAGGCCACCAGCTGCTCCAGCGACGGCACGCTCCCCTGGAAGAACAGCGCGAACATCAGCAGCGAGATGCGGAACCAGCCGAACACCAGCACCGCCAGCAAGGCGGCGAACAGGGTAAAGCCCGGCATGTTGACGCGCCAGGCGGTCATGCTGTGCATCAGCGTCACCTTCCCGCCGGCCGGATCCTCCAGCTGGCGCGCGATATCGTACAGGCCGATGGCGAGGAACGGGCCGCCAAGCAGGAACAGCGCCGCCAGGGTGATCACGTATTGTGGTGCGAAGTCGAAGTACATGTTCAGCAGGAAGCCCATCACCACGAACACGGCGCCGTAGAACAGCGCATCGGCCGGTGCGCGCCGCAGATCCTGCCAGCCCATCTGCAGCCATTGCAATGGTTGATCGGGTGTCACATGCCTGACGACGACATGCTCATGAGAAGGAAGATGCGTAATGTCCATTGCCGTTCCCCTATTCGAATAATGTCACGGGCGAAAACTTCTCCGCTTTCTCTTTATAAGCAATTGAAGGGCAAAGACAATATCAAGATTTCGACGGCGCGGTGGCGGGCTGCTAAAATGCCGCTTTCGCTAATGCAGCAAAACAAGGACATCTCATGGCAGAACTGATCATCGAAGACCTGCTGGTAGGCGACGGCGCGGAAGCCGTGGCCGCTCAGGAAGTGACCGTGCACTACACCGGCTGGCTGACCGATGGCACCAAATTCGATTCCAGCAAGGACCGCTACCAGCCGTTCAGCTTCGTGCTGGGCGAAGGTTACGTGATCAAGGGCTGGGACCAGGGCGTACAAGGCATGAAGGTCGGCGGCAAGCGCAAGCTGACCATCCCGGCCGAGCTGGGCTACGGCGCCCGCGGTGCCGGCGGCGTGATCCCGCCGCACGCGACGCTGGTATTCGAGGTCGAGCTGCTGCAGGTCGGCTGACCGCCCGCCTCACCCGGCAATGAATAATGCCCCGCGCTGCGGGGCATTATTCATTTGGCGATCAGGTCTTCGGCGTTGCGGCGGGCCTTCGACTCGCGCCGCTTGTGGCGCCAGTAAAAACCGCCCAGCACCACCGCCAGCAGCGCGATCGCGATCAGGATGCCGGCCTGGCCACGGTGCACCATCTGCATCAGCCACTCGTGGTTGCGTGCACCGAAGTAGCCGAGATACACCCACACCGGCACCGAGATCAGCGCGGCAAAACCGTCCATCAGCAGGAAACGCCAGTACGGGATGCGCCGCGTCAACCCGGCGGTCAGGAAGATAGGCGAACGCAGGCCGGGCAGGAAACGGGCGACGAACAGCACCCAGTTGCCGTAGCGGGCAAACTTCTCCTGTACCGCGGCAAAACGCTCCGGCGTCATCACTTTGGCAATCGGCTTGAAGCGCAGCACCCGGTCGCCGTAGAGGCGACCGGCGAAGAACATCAGGCCATCGCCGAACAGCACGCCGGCCATGCCCACCGCGAACATCACGTGCACGTCGGTATAGCCCAGCCCGGAAATGATGCCGCCGGCGACCAGGGTAATATCCTCGGGAATCGGCACACCAAAACCACACACCAGCAACACGATGAATACGGCAAAGTAGCCGTATCCCGTGAACAAATCGATAAGAATCTGCAGGATATCCATGTCAGCCTGACAAGCTGTTGATCGGTCGAAGTACTTCCGGCATGGCCAGGCGAAGCAGTTCAGGGAGCGGCTGCCATCATAGCACAGCCCCCGTTGCCCCCTGTTTGACTATGGTTAGGTCGCCACGGCAAAAACAAAGCCACCTTCGCAGGTGGCTTGCGCCGATGCCGGTACACCGTCAGGCCGCTTCGATCGCCGCGGCGATCTGGCCGGCCCAATGCTCGGCCAGCGCCAGTTCATCCGCTTCGACCATCACGCGCACCACCGGTTCCGTACCGGACGGACGCAGCACCACGCGGCCACGCCCAGCCAGCGCCTGCTGTGCCTCGGCGTACTTGGCGGCACTGGCCATCTTCCAGTCCTGGCCGTTGAGGCGCACATTGATCATCTTCTGCGGGAACGGCTGCCAGTCGCTGCAGATGGTGGCCAGATCGCAATCCAGCTCGGCCAGCGCCGCCAGCACCTGCAGGCTGGAGATGATGCCGTCACCGGTGGAGTGCTTGTCCAGGCACAGCACGTGGCCGGACGCCTCGCCTCCGACCTGCCAGCCGTTCTCGTGCAGCAGCTCCAGCACGTAGCGGTCGCCGACCTTGGCGCGGCCGAAAGCGATGCCCTGCTGCTGTAGCGCCAGCTCCATCGCCAGATTGGTCATCACCGTGCCGACCACGCCGCCACCAAGCTGGCCGCGCGCCGCGCGCGCCTTGGCGATCACGTAGATCAGCTGGTCGCCGTCGTAAACCTTGCCGTGGCGGTCGGCCATCATCAATCGGTCGCCGTCGCCATCCAGCGAGATGCCGAGATCGGCACGATGCTGCAATACCGCCTGGCTGATCGCCTCGGTGTGAGTGGCGCCGACACCGTCGTTGATGTTGTAGCCGTTCGGCTCGCCACCGATGGTGATCACCTCGGCGCCCAGTTCGTGGAACACCTTGGGCGCGATGTGGTAGGTGGCGCCGTGCGCGCAATCGACAACCAGCTTCATCCCCTTCAGGTTGCGCTCGTTGGGAAAGGTGCTCTTGCAGAATTCGATGTAGCGGTCGGCGGCACCATTGATGCGCCGTGCCCGGCCCAGTTCTCGCGATGCGCTGGTCTGCATCGGCGAATCCAGCATCGCCTCGATCTCGCGCTCCAGCGCGTCGTCCAGCTTCTTGCCGCCCTCGGCGAAGAACTTGATGCCGTTATCCTGGTACGGGTTGTGCGACGCGGAGATCATCACCCCGGCCGACAGCCGCAGCGCGCGGGTCAGGTAGGCGATGCCCGGCGTCGGCAGCGGCCCGGTCAACAGCACGTTGACACCGGCGGCGGTAAGGCCGGCCTGCAGCGCTGCCTCCAGCATGTAGCCGGAAATGCGGGTGTCCTTGCCGATGATCACGGTCGGGTGTTCCTGCCGCTCGTGATCGACCAGCACCTTGCCGGCGGCGTAGCCCAAACGCAGCACGAAATCGGGGGTAATCGGAAACTGGCCGACTTCGCCACGCACACCATCGGTACCAAAATATTTGCGGCTCATTACTGTTCCTTCAGATTTTATCTTATTCATTTTACATCGCCGCCCGCTTGCGGGGGCAACTGGTGCGCCAAACTCAGCCCAGCGCCTGCCACACCTGCAGCGCCTGGTGCGTGGCCTTCACGTCGTGCACGCGGATGATCCTGGCTCCGCGCTGTGCGGCCAACAGTGCCGCTGCCACGCTGGCGCCCAGGCGCTGGTCCGGCTGCGCTTCGCCGGTGATGGCGCCCAGCATCGACTTGCGCGACATGCCGACCAGCAAAGGCGCCCCGGCCATCGTCTCCAGCTGCGGCAGCGCGCGCAACAGCGCCAGATTGTGTTCCAGCGTCTTGCCGAAACCGAAGCCGGGGTCGGCCAGCAGCCGTTCGCGGGCGATGCCGTGAGCCAGACACAGCTCGATGCGGCGGGCGAGATAGCCGCCGACCTCCTGCACCACGTCAGCGTAGTCGGGCTGCTGCTGCATGGTGTCCGGATTGCCCTGTTTGTGCATCAGGCAGATGGCAACGTTGGCCGCAGCCACCAGCGCCAGCGCGCCGTCGTCTTCCAGCGCAGACACGTCGTTGATCAGGTCCACGGCACCGGCCTGCAGCGCGGCACGCATCACCGAGGTACGGCGGGTGTCCAGCGACAAGGGCACCTGCAGTGCGGCCAACCTTTCCAGCACCGGCAACACCCGCTGCAGTTCCTCTTCCGGGCTGACGTAGGGCGCGCCCGGCCGCGTCGACTCGCCGCCGATGTCGAGGATGTCGGCACCGTCGGCCAGCAGGCGCTCGGCGTGCGCCAGTGCCGCATCCAGCCGGTTGTAGCTGCCGCCATCGGAAAAGGAATCCGGCGTCACGTTCAAAATGCCCATCAGCAGCGGGCGCTCGAGCGACAGGCTGAACCTGCCACAGGCAAAAACCGACATAGCTTTCTCCAATGCAAAACAGGGTGTCAGCCTGGACTGACACCCTGTTGTTTACCCTACTCGTCTTTTACAGTTCTTGTGCCGGCGTCACCGATGGTTCTGGTGCCGGAGGTGCCGGCGGCTTGCTGTCCGGCTTGTTGAAACCGGCGCCCGGCGATGGCGGACGCGGCGTCTTGCCGGCCATGATGTCGTTGATCTGCTCGGCATCGATGGTTTCCCATTCCAGCAGCGCGGCGGTCATTGCCTCCACCTTGTCGCGGTTCTCGTCCAGCAGGCGGCGCGCCAGCGCGTACTGCTCGTCGATGATGCGGCGGATTTCCTGATCTACCTGCTGCATGGTGGCTTCCGACATGTTCTTGTGGGTGGTCACCGAGCGGCCGAGGAACACTTCGCCCTCGTTCTCGCCGTAGACCATCGGGCCCAGACGGTCGGACATGCCGTAACGGGTCACCATGTCGCGCGCCATCTGCGTGGCACGCTCGAAGTCGTTGGAGGCGCCGGTGGTCATCTGGTTCATGAACAGCTCTTCCGCGATACGACCGCCGAACAGGATGGCGATGCGGTCCATCAGGTAACCGCGGTCGTAGGCGTAGCGGTCTTCTTCCGGCAGCTGCATGGTCACGCCCAGCGCGCGGCCGCGCGGGATGATGGTGACCTTGTGCACCGGATCGGACTTCGGCAGCAGCTTGGCCACCACCGCATGGCCGGACTCGTGGTAGGCAGTGTTCTTCTTCTCTTCCTCGGACATCACCATGGACTTGCGCTCGGCACCCATCATGATTTTGTCCTTGGCGGACTCGAAGTCGAGCATGTCGACCAGGCGCTTGTTGCGGCGCGCGGCGAACAGCGCGGCTTCGTTGACCAGGTTGGCGAGGTCGGCACCGGAGAAACCCGGCGTACCACGCGCGATGATCGGCGCGTCCACGTCGGCGGCGATCGGCACCTTGCGCATGTGCACGTTCAGGATCTGCTCGCGGCCGCGGATATCCGGCAGCGGTACCACCACCTGGCGGTCGAAACGACCGGGGCGCTGCAGCGCCGGGTCCAGCACGTCCGGACGGTTGGTGGCGGCGATCACGATCACCGTCTGGTTGGTCTCGAAACCGTCCATCTCCACCAGCAGCTGGTTGAGGGTCTGTTCGCGTTCGTCGTTACCGCCGCCGAGGCCTGCGCCACGCTGACGGCCGACGGCGTCGATCTCGTCGATGAAGATGATGCACGGGGCGTTCTTCTTCGCCTGTTCGAACATGTCGCGCACGCGGGAGGCGCCGACGCCGACGAACATCTCGACGAAGTCGGAACCGGAGATACTGAAGAACGGTACCTTGGCTTCGCCAGCGATGGCCTTGGCCAGCAGGGTCTTACCGGTACCCGGCGAGCCGGCGAGCAGGATGCCGCGCGGAATGCGGCCGCCCAGGCTCTGGTAGCGGGAAGGATCGCGCAGGTAGTCGACGATCTCCTTCACTTCTTCCTTGGCTTCATCGCAACCGGCCACGTCGGCAAAGGTCACGGTATTGGTGTCCTGGTCCAGCATGCGCGCCTTGCTCTTGCCGAACGAGAACGCGCCGCCCTTGCCTCCGCCCTGCATCTGGCGCATGAAGAAGAACCACACCCCGATCAGGAGCAGCATCGGGAACCAGCTGATGAAGATGCTCATCAGCATCGACGGTTCCTCCTCCGGCTTGGCGGAGAAGGTGACGTTGTTCTTGATCAGCACGTCCACCATTTTCACGTCGAACGGGGCATAGGTGCTGAAACTGGAGCCGTCGGTCCGCTTGCCGCGCACCCACTGGCCGCGCAGCGGATTGCCTTCAATGCTCACCGTCTGAATCTTGCCGGACTCCACATCGCTCATGAATTGCGAATACTCGACCTGATTCTGGGTTTCCTGGCGCTTGGTAAACTGGTTGAACACAGTCATCAGTACAAGACCGATGATGACCCAGATCGCGATGTTTTTTCCGATATTGTTCACAAGAGCGTGCTCCTATGTGCCCTGACTTGGTAAATGGTTTTTTCTATTGTAAACCCGGCACGTCGCACTGTCAGCGACGGTCTTTGCCCAGCAGGTAGATTTCACTGGAACGGTCGCGCGAGGCCTTGGGTTTACGCGTTACGACTTCGCCAAACAGCTCGCGCATGGCTTTGAGATAGGGCTGGAAATCACTACCCTGGAACACTTTGACGAGAAAACTGCCGCCGGGTTTCAAATGGTCACGGACAAATTCCAGTGCCAGCTCATTCAGGTGAAAGCTTCTGGCCTGATCGATCCCGCTCATTCCGGAGATATTGGGCGCCATATCGGAAATTACAAGGTCCAGCTGCCGCCCGCCGAGCATGGTCACGAACTCCTCCAGTACCTCGTCGTCGCGGAAGTCGCCCTGGATGAAGGCGACGTCGGCGATCGGGTCCATCGGCAGGATGTCGATGGCGAAGACCTTGCCGCTGTCGCCGACGATACGCGCCGCCACCTGCGACCAGCTGCCAGGCGCCGAGCCGAGGTCGGCGAGCACGGTACCCGGTCGGATCAGCTTGTCCTTGTCGTTGATTTCCAGCAGTTTGTACGCGGCGCGCGCGCGATAGCCGTCTTTCTGGGCCATTTGTACGTAGTGATCGTTGACGTGCTCACGCAGCCAGGCGTTGCTAGACTTGCTTCTTGCCATGTGGATTCCAGTAATTAATGCATGTGCCGTTTGGGGAATGACCTAAAGTTTAGTAAAATCGTTTTTTAATCTGAAACTTGAAGCCACAATGAAAATCGAACTGACACCAGTCGAGCGCCAATATCTGAAGGGTTTGGCCCACTCGCTCAGCCCCGTCGTGATGATCGGCAACAATGGCCTGACCGAGTCGGTTATCCGTGAAATCGCCATCAGCCTGGACGCCCACGAACTGATCAAGGTCCGCGTACTCGGCGACGACCGCGCGGCACGCGTGGCCATGTATGACCAGATTGCAAACGATCTGGGTGCCGGTCAAGTGCAGCACATCGGCAAGCTGCTGGTGCTGTTCCGCCCGTCGGAAGCCAAGCGCATCGACCTGCCGAAAAGCAAGAAGGCACTCAAGGCCCGCCCTTGAGCATGGCAGGCCGCCACTGATCGCGGCCAGCCTGACAGACAAAAAGCGGTGGCGATGCCACCGCTTTGTCTTTGTGCGTCAGTACCGAGGGCAACTACCTCAGTTGTCGCTGCGCAGCAGGTATACCAGCGCCATCAGGCTTTGCAGCAGGTAGATCAGGCTGGAAATCGCGTGCCAGGTGGCGAAGCCGCCACCGAACAGCCCTTCGGCGGCATGGTTCATCTGCAGCTTGAGGCCGGCGATGATGGGCGTCACCGCAAAGTGGTTGATCACGATGCACACCAGCATGCCCAGCAGCAGCCAGAAACCGCCCTGCTTCAGGCCGCGCGCGCCGTAGCGCAGCACGTAGTCGGCCAGCAGGAAGATACCGCACACCAGCCCGACCCAGGCGATGGCGGCAAACAAGCGCCCCGCCACCATGCCGGCGGTCACGTTATCCAGTGCCGAAAACAGGATGGGGGCCACGATGATGCCGACCACCCACATGCCGCCGATCCACAGGGTCCGGGCAATCGCACGCAATCCGTCCATTGGTCTTCCTCTTCCGGGCCGGCTTGCGGCCAACGTTACAGCACCTGCGTGGCCGCAAGCGGCCGCCGCACTCAGATGTAGCGTACTTCCAGCACTTCGTACTCGCGGATGCCGCCCGGGGCCATCACCTCGGCCACGTCGCCTTCCACCTTGCCGATCAGCGCGCGCGCGATCGGCGAGTTGACCGATACCTTGCCCAGCTTGATGTCGGCTTCGTCGTCGCCGACGATCTGGTAGGTCTTTTCTTCTTCGCTTTCCAGATCGGTCAGCAGCACGGTGGTGCCGAACACGATGCGGCCGTCGGCATCCAGCTCGGTCGGATCGATGATCTGGGCATTGGAGATTTTACCCTCCAGCTCGGCAATACGGCCCTCGACAAAGGCCTGGCGCTCTTTGGCGGCGTCGTATTCTGCGTTCTCGGATAGATCGCCTTGCGCACGCGCTTCGGCAATGGCCTCGATCACCGACGGACGCTCAATGCTCTTCAGACGCTGCAATTCGGCCTTCAGCTGCTCGGCACCACGTACGGTCAACGGGACTTTGTTCATGACTCGGTTCTCCAAGGGCGTACTGCTGCCCTGTGATAAAAGCGCAAGCCGCCGTACGGGACGGCGGCTTTGCTGGACGTTTGATTCAGCGGTGATTGTAACGAGATTTTGCTCCGGGTTCAAAGGTTGGCCGCATGCGGCCAACCTTTGACCGTGCTTAGCCCTTCAGCTCGGCGTGCAGCTGCTGCACGCTGTAGACGTCGAAATCATCGACGTGCGACAGGCCGACGCAGACCGCCTTGGCACCGGCCAGGGTGGTGTACTGCGGCACGCGCATCTGCAGCGCGGAGCGGCGGATGGCGTGGCTGTCCTGGATCGCCTTGCGCTTCTCGTCCACGGTGTTGACCAGCACGTCGATCTCGCCGTTCTTGATCATGTCGACGATGTGCGGACGGCCTTCGTTCACCTTGTTCACCACCTGCACCACGATGCCGGCGTCGGCCATCGCCTTGGCGGTACCGCGGGTGGCGCACACGCCGAAGCCCAGCTTCTGCAGTTCACGCGCCACTTCGATGCCGCCTTCCTTGTCGCTCTCGCGCAAGGACAGGAACACCTTGCCGGTACGCGGCAGGCGATCGCCCGCTGCCAGCTGGCCCTTGACGAAGGCTTCGGCAAAGGTGCGGCCAACGCCCATCACTTCACCGGTGGACTTCATTTCCGGCCCGAGGATGGTATCCACGCCCGGGAACTTGATGAACGGGAACACCGCTTCCTTCACCGCGTAGTACGGCGGAATCACTTCCTTGGTGAAGCCCTGTTCGATCAGGCTGATGCCGGCCATGGCACGGGCGGCGATCTTGGCCAGCGGGGCGCCGGTCACTTTCGACACGAACGGCACGGTACGCGACGCACGCGGGTTCACTTCCAGCACGTAGATGGTGTTGCCCTGGATCGCGAACTGCACGTTCATCAGGCCGACCACGTTCAGCGCACGCGCCATCGCTTCGGTCTGGCGACGGATCTCGTCCTGCACCGCCGGGAACAGGCTGTACGGTGGCAGCGAGCAGGCGGAGTCACCGGAGTGCACACCGGCCTGTTCCACGTGCTGCATGATGCCGCCGATCACCACGGTGGTGCCGTCGGACACGCAGTCGACGTCAACCTCGATCGCGTCGTTCAGGAAGCGGTCCAGCAGCACCGGGCTGTCGTTGGACACCTTCACCGCTTCGCGCATGTAGCGCTCCAGATCAGCCGGCTCGTGCACGATTTCCATCGCGCGGCCGCCCAGTACGTAGGACGGACGCACCACCAGCGGGTAGCCGATCTCTTCGGCCAGGCGCATCGCGTCAACCGGGTTGCGCGCGGTGCGGTTAGGCGGCTGCTTCAGGCCGAGGTCGTTCAAGAGCTGCTGGAAACGCTCGCGGTCTTCGGCAGCGTCGATCATGTCCGGGCTGGTGCCGATGATGGGCACGCCGTTGGCTTCCAGCGCGCGCGCCAGTTTCAGCGGCGTCTGGCCGCCGTACTGCACGATCACGCCGAACGGCTTCTCGATGCGGCAGATTTCCAGCACGTCTTCCAGCGTCAGCGGCTCGAAGTACAGGCGGTCGGAGGTGTCGTAGTCGGTAGACACGGTTTCCGGGTTGCAGTTGACCATGATGGTCTCGAAGCCGGATTCGCGCAGGCTCAGCGCGGCGTGTACGCAGCAGTAGTCGAATTCGATACCCTGGCCGATACGGTTCGGGCCACCACCCAGCACCATCACCTTCTTACGGTCGGTCGGGTTGGACTCGCACTCTTCTTCATAAGTGGAGTACATGTAGGCGGTGTTGGTGGCGAATTCGGCGGCGCAGGTATCCACGCGCTTGTACACCGGATGCAGGTTCAGGCCCCAACGGTGGCTACGCACGGCAGCCTGGTCGGTGCCCAGCAGCTCGCCCAGGCGACGGTCGGAGAAGCCCTTGCGCTTCAGGCGACGCAGTTCGTCATACGACAGGCTGTCCGCCTTGCGACCGGCCAGCGCTTTTTCTTCGCCGATCAGGTCTTCGATCTGGGCCAGGAACCACGGATCGATCTTGCTGACGGCGAAGATGTCGTCGCGGCTCATGCCGATACGGAAGGCGTCGGCCACGTACAGGATGCGTTCCGGACCTGGGGCGCCCAGTTCGTGACGGATGGTTTCCTCGTCCTGGCTCACCGAATTGAAACCGGACAGGCCGGTTTCCAGGCCACGCAGTGCTTTCTGCATCGACTCCTGCAGCGTGCGGCCCATGGCCATCACTTCGCCGACCGATTTCATCTGGGTGGTCAGACGGTCGTCGGCCTGCGGGAATTTCTCGAAGGCGAAACGCGGGATCTTGGTGACCACGTAGTCGATGGACGGCTCGAACGAGGCCGGGGTCGCGCCGCCGGTGATGTCGTTCTTCAGTTCGTCGAGGGTGAAGCCGACCGCCAGCTTGGCGGCGATCTTGGCGATCGGGAAGCCGGTCGCCTTGGACGCCAGCGCCGAGGAACGCGACACGCGCGGGTTCATCTCGATCACGATCATCTCGCCGGTGTCCGGGTTGGTCGCGAACTGCACGTTGGAGCCGCCGGTATCAACACCGATCTCGCGCAGCACTGCCAGCGAGGCATTGCGCATGATCTGGTATTCCTTGTCGGTCAGCGTCTGCGCCGGGGCCACGGTGATGGAGTCGCCGGTGTGCACGCCCATCGGGTCGAAGTTTTCGATCGAGCAGATGATGATGCAGTTGTCGTTGCGGTCGCGCACCACTTCCATCTCGTACTCTTTCCAGCCGAGTACGGATTGTTCGATCAGCAGCTCATGGGTCGGCGACGCTTCGAAACCGCGCTCGCAGATGGCCAGGAACTCTTCCTTGTTGTAGGCGATACCGCCGCCGGAGCCGCCCATGGTGAAGGACGGACGGATCAGGGTCGGGAAGCCGACCTTGGTCTGCGCTTCCAGCGACTCTTCCATGGTGTGGCAGACGAAGGACAGCGGGCAGGACAGGCCGATCTTGGCCATGGCTTCCTTGAAGCGACCACGGTCTTCCGCTTTGTCGATCGCGTCTTCGGTGGCGCCGATCAGCTCGACCTTGTACTTCTCCAGCACGCCGTTGCGCGCGAGGTCGAGTGCGCAGTTCAGCGCGGTCTGGCCGCCCATGGTCGGCAGGATCGCGTCCGGACGCTCCTTGGCGATAATCTTTTCCACCACCGGCCACGAGATCGGCTCGATGTAGGTCACGTCGGCCATGTCCGGGTCGGTCATGATGGTGGCCGGGTTGGAGTTCACCAGGATGACCTTGTAACCCTCTTCACGCAGTGCCTTGCACGCCTGCGCGCCGGAGTAGTCAAACTCGCAGGCCTGGCCGATGACGATCGGGCCAGCGCCAATGATGAGAATGCTCTTGATATCAGTACGTTTAGGCATGGTAATCGCTCAATATTGTTCAATAGTTTTACACGCTCCGGCAGACTGACGCGGCCTGCTGCCGGAGACGCCGGGTATTACAGGCTGGCGGCGGCCAACTTGGCGCCGAAGCCGATAAACATGGCACCGACCGCCCCGCCCAGCGCCGCCGACAGGCGACGGCGGCGACGGAACGCCTCGGCCAGGTGGTTGCCGGCCAGGATCAGCGTGGTCAGGTACAGCGCGCTGCACAGCTGCACGATGGCGCCGAGGATGGCAAAGGTCAGTGCCGGGTACGGATAGGCCGGATCGACGAACTGCACGAAGAACGACACGAAGAACAGGATCGCCTTCGGGTTCATCAGGCTGATCAGCAAGGCCCTGGAAAACGGACGGCTCATGTCCAGCGCCGGCGCAGTCGCCGCGCTCTGGCCCTGGCGGCGCTGTTGCCAGCCGGCCCAGGCGCCACGCAGCATGGCGATGCCCAGCCACGCCAGATAGGCACCACCGGCATACTTGACGATGGCAAACAGCGCCGGATTGGCCTGTAGCAGACCGGCGGCGCCGGTTGCGGCCAGGGTCATCAGCACGAAATCACCAACGAACACGCCACAAGCACCGGCAAAGCCGGCGCGTACCCCGCGCTGTGCCGCTACCGACAGCACATACATCGAATTGGGGCCCGGCAGCAGCACGATGAAGATGGTGCCGAGTATGTAGGTGCTCAGGTCAGTGATGCCGAACATGATGCGTCCTCCGTGATCAGGCCTGCTTGTGCGCGGCCATCATGCCGATGAAGCGGTCGAACAGGTAGGCCACGTCTTCCGGACCCGGGCTCGCCTCAGGGTGCCCCTGGAACGAGAACGCCGGACGGTCGGTCAGCGCGATGCCCTGCACCGTCTGGTCGAACAGCGAACGGTGGGTGACCCGCACGTTGGCCGCAAGGCTGGACTCGTCGACCTGGAAACCGTGGTTCTGGCTGGTAATCATCACGCGGCCGGAATCCAGATCCTGCACCGGGTGGTTGGCACCGTGGTGGCCGAACTTCATCTTGGAAGTCTTGCCGCCGGTCGCCAGGCCCAGCAGCTGGTGGCCGAGGCAGATACCGAATACCGGCAACTTGGTGTCCAGGATGTCGCGGATGGCGCTGATCGCGTAGTCGCAAGGCTCCGGATCGCCAGGGCCGTTGGACAGGAACACACCGTCCGGATTCAGCGCCAGCACATCCTTGGCCGGCGTCTCGGCCGGTACCACGGTCAGCTTGCAGCCGCGCTCGGCCAGCATGCGCAGGATGTTGCGCTTGACGCCGAAATCGTAGGCCACCACGTGGAACGGGGTATCGGTTTGCTCGACATAGCCCTGGCCCAGACGCCATTCGCGTGTCGTCCAGCCGTAGGCTTCCTTGCAGCTGACCACCTTGGCCAGATCCTGGCCGGCCATGCTGCCGAAACCGCGCGCCAGCTCGACGGCTTTCGCCTCGTCGATGTCACCGGCCATGATGCAGCCAGGCTGGGCGCCTTTTTCGCGCAGGATGCGGGTCAGCTTGCGGGTGTCGATGTCGGCGATGGCGACGACATTGTTTCTCTTCAGATAATCGGACAGCGACTCTTCCGCACGGAAGTTGCTGTGCAGCAGCGGCAGATCACGGATGATCAGGCCGGATGCAAAGACGGCGCCGGACTCGGTGTCTTCCGAGTTGGCGCCGACGTTGCCGATATGAGGATAAGTCAGGGTGACGATCTGCCGGGTATAGGACGGGTCGGTAAGGATTTCCTGATAACCGGTCATGGCGGTATTGAATACCACCTCTCCGACGGTGTGGCCGTTGGCTCCGATGGCGACGCCTTTGAACAGCGTGCCGTCAGCCAAGGCTAGAATCGCGGGTACGGTTGTCACTGGCTGGCTCCTAATAATGATATTTTTGATTTATGGATACAACAAACGGGACTATAGCGACGTGCGCTTGTCCCGTTCGGTTAAACTTTTCAAGTATATCCTGTTTTCGGCCTTTTCGGCAAGACCGCTCGCCGTGACTGATGCTTTTCCGAACAATGGATACAGTCGCCATCATCGCCTAAGCCCTTGTTTACGCTGGCGTCAACCTTACAAAAAATGCGCGCGCCCGGCAAGTTGTTCTGCACCGACCACCAATCGGCAACACATCGACATCACTCGCCATTACCGGTGAATAGCACATGAAAAAACCGCCGCTGTCGCAACTGCGGCAGCGGCGGTTTTTACAGACCGATCACGGCTCAGAACAGTGCTTCGTCCAGCTCCAGCACGCTGTCGCCGCCGTGGACGATGGCCGCCGCCAGACCGCCGGTCTGCGGCAACAGGTGCTCACCGTAGAAGCGGGCGGTGACGATCTTCGCCGCCAGGAACTCGGCATCGGCGCCGTCCTCGCCCTGCTGTGCGCGGGCGATCAGTGCGGCGCGGCCCATCATCCAGCCGCCCAGCACGATGCCCATCAGCTTGAGGAAAGGTACCGATCCGGCCGCCGCCAGCTGCGGCCGGCTGCCGAAGGTTTCCAGAATGAAGGCGACGCAGCGCTCCGCGTCCTTCGCCGCGGCCTCAAGGTTGGCCGCAAGGCTGGCGTAGCCCGCCGCCGCCAGCTTGCCGGCGGTGACCTTGACCTCCTCCAGCAGCCAGCGCGCGGTCACGCCGTCTTCGCTGGCGGTCTTGCGCCCGATCAGGTCCAGCGCCTGGATGCCGGTGGTGCCTTCATAAATAGAGGTGATGCGCGCGTCGCGGCAGTACTGCGCCACGCCGGTTTCCTCGATATAGCCCATGCCGCCGTGGATCTGCATCGCGAGGCTGGTGATCTCGTTGGCCTGCTCGGTGTTCCAGCCCTTGACGATAGGGATCAGGAAGTTCACCAGCGCCTGGCTGCGCGCCGCCTCGCTGGCCACCGGATCGCGCGCGGCACGGTCGAGCGCGGCAGCGGCGTAGAAGGCCAGCGCGCGCTGCGCCTCGATCTGCGCCTTCATCGTCATCAACATGCGGCGCACATCCGGGTGACGGATGATGGCGACGCCGGCCGGATCGGGGCTGCCGACGGCACGGCTCTGTACCCGCTCTCGCGCGTATTCGACAGCCTTCTGGTAGGCGCGTTCGGACACCGCCATGCCCTCGATGCCAACACCGAGGCGCGCATGGTTCATCATGGTGAACATGTAAGCCAGACCCTTGTTGGCCTCGCCCACCAGATAGCCGATGGCACCGCCGTCGTCACCGAAGCTCATCACCGCGGTCGGGCTGCCGTGGATGCCCAGCTTGTGCTCGATCGACACGCAACGCACGTCGTTGCGCGCGCCGAGGCTGCCGTCGGCGTTGACCAGGAATTTGGGCACGATGAACAGCGAGATGCCCTTCACGCCGGCCGGGGCGTCGGGCAGACGGGCCAGCACCAGGTGGACGATGTTGTCCGCCATGTCGTGCTCGCCCCAGGTGATGAAAATCTTCTGGCCGCTGATCTTGTAACTGCCGTCGCCGACCGGGATGGCGCGCGAACGCACCTGCGCCAGGTCGGAACCGGCTTGTGGCTCGGTCAGGTTCATGGTGCCGGTCCACTCGCCGGTCGACATACGCGGCAGATAGATCGCCTTCAGCTCGTCGGACGCGTGGTGATTGATCGCCTCGATCGCGCCCAGGGTCAGCATCGGCGCCAGCGAGAACGCCAGGTTGGCCGAGCACCACATTTCTTCTGCGGCCAACGCCACCAGCGCCGGCAGGCCCTGGCCACCGAATTCGGCCGGCGCGCGCAGGCCGACCCAACCGGCTTCCACATACTGCTGCCACGCTTCCGTGAAGCCTTCGGCGGCGGTCACGGTAAAGTCCGGCGACCATTTGGCGCCCTTGTCGCCCTGCTTGTTGATCGGGGCCAGTACGTTCTCGGCGAACTTGGCGCCTTCTTCCAGGATGGCGTCGACCAGCTCGACCGAGCAGTCTTCGTAGCCGGGCAGGGTGCACACGGCCGGCAGTTCGGCCAGCTCGTTCAGGGCAAAGCGAATGTCTTTGCTGGGTGCCTTGTAAATCATCGATAGCTCCTCTGTGTCATTTTTCGTGCAAAAAAACCGGCCATGTGTCCGCCAACGGACAAGCCGCACGCTGCGCAAAGCGCGGTGTGGACTCCTCCCGACGAACCGGTCATGGCCGGTCTTCTTGTGTGGTGCGGCACCGTGGCACCGCACCTTGTTTTATGGGTACTGCGGGTATTACTTGGACAGCTCGGCAATCAGCTCCGGTACGACGGTGAACAGGTCACCAACGATGCCGTAGTCGGCTACCTGGAAGATCGGCGCCTCTTCATCCTTGTTGATCGCAACGATCACCTTGGAATCCTTCATGCCGGCCAGGTGCTGGATGGCACCGGAGATGCCCACCGCCACGTACAGCTGCGGTGCCACCACCTTGCCGGTCTGGCCGACCTGGTAGTCGTTCGGCGCGTAACCGGCGTCCACCGCGGCGCGCGAGGCGCCGACGGCGGCGGACAGCTTGTCGGCCAGTGGCTCGATCACGGCCTTGAACTGCTCTTCCGAACCCAGCGCACGACCACCGGACACGATGATCTTGGCGGCGCCCAGTTCCGGACGGTCAGACTTGGTCAGCTCCTGACCGACAAAGCTGGACAGACCGGCGTCGGACACGGTGGCCACGGCTTCAACGTTGGCCGCACCGCCCTGAGCTGCCGCCTCGAAAGCGGTAGTACGCACGGTGATCACCTTGATGGCGTCGCTGGACTGCACGGTAGCCAGCACGTTGCCGGCGTACACCGGACGAACGAAGGTGTCGGCGGATTCGATGGCGATGATGTCGGAGACTTGGGCCACATCCAAGAGTGCAGCGACGCGCGGCAGCAGGTTCTTGCCGTAGGAGGTTGCTGGGGCCAGCACGTGGCTGTAGCCCTTGGCCAGTTCCACCACCAGCGGTGCCAGGTTTTCGGCCAGGCCGTGCGCGTAGGCGGCATTGTCGGCCAGCAGTACCTTGGCCACGCCGGCCACGGACTTGGCGGCATCGGCAGCGGCGGCGGCGTTGTGGCCGGCAACCAGCACGTGCACTTCGCCCAGCTTGGCGGCGGCGGTAACGGTATTCAGAGTGCCTGCTTTCAGGCTCTGGTTGTCGTGTTCAGCGATAACGAGAATAGCCATGGCTTACAGCACCTTTGCTTCGTTTTTGAGTTTGGCCACCAGCTCGGCGGCATTGGCAACCTTGATACCGGCGGAGCGCTTGGCTGGCTCGGCCACTTTCAGGGTTTTCAGGCGTGGCGCGACGTCGACGCCCAGCTCGGCCGGAGAGGTCTTGTCCAGCGGCTTTTTCTTGGCGGCCATGATGTTTGGCAGCTTGACGTAGCGCGGCTCGTTCAGGCGCAGGTCGGTGGTCACCACCGCCGGCAGGCGCAGCTTGACGGTCTCCAGACCGCCGTCCACTTCGCGGGTCACGTCCACGGTTTCCGCGGCGACATCCACTTTCGAGGCGAAGGTACCCTGCGCCCAGCCCAGCAGTGCCGACACCATCTGGCCGGTCTGGTTGGCGTCGTCATCAATCGCCTGTTTGCCGACGATCAGCAGTTGCGGCTGTTCTTTCTCGGCTACCGCCTTCAGCAGCTTGGCCACGGCCAGCGGCTGCAGCTCGGCATCGGTTTCCACCAGGATGGCTCGATCGGCGCCCATCGCCAGTGCGGTACGCAGGGTTTCCTCGCACTGCTTCACCCCCAGCGATACCACCACGATCTCCGAGACCTTGCCGGCTTCTTTCAGACGCACGGCCTCTTCCACCGCGATCTCGTCGAACGGGTTCATCGAGAACTTGACGTTGGCGACATCCACATCGGTGCCGTCGGCCTTGACGCGCACTTTCACGTTGTAATCAACAACGCGTTTCACAGCGACTAGAGCTTTCATATTCCTCCAGCGAACTCTCTGAGTTGAACAATTGTCGTCAATGTGCGGCTGCTTGGCGCGAGGCGACAGCGCAATCTCAAACAAGCGTTTAATTGGTAAATTGTCTACAAAAAAACTGCAGTACAACAGGGGCGACACAAATATTACGCCATTTCCCCGCAATTTGCATTTGAGGTAAAGCATGTCAGAATGCGCTGCAACAATTGAGCATGTCATAACACGCCGACAGACCGGACATTCCTGCCGCAAGTGCTGCTATCGTGGTGCCTACTTGCGGCTTTTCTTGCCAAAACAGGGAGCACAGCATGACTGTCTACTTCGAAGATATCCAGATCGGTGACAGCGCCGAATACGCCAAAACCATCACCGAGGCCGATATCCTGATGTTTGCCGCCGTTTCCGGCGACGACAATCCGGTGCACATCAACCAAGAATACGCCGAAGCGTCGATGTTCAAGACCCGCATCGCCCACGGCATGCTCACCGCCGGCCTGATCTCCACCGTGGTCGGCACCCGCCTGCCGGGCAACGGCACCATCTACCTGTCACAATCGACCAAGTTCAAGGCACCGGTACGCCTCGGCGAGACCGTCACCGCCCGCGTCACCGTGACCGAGCTGGACCCGGCGAAGAAGCGCGTCAAGTTCGCCACCCAGTGCCTGGTGAAAGGCAATGTGGTACTGGAAGGCGAGTCGCTGGTCATCGCGCCGTCGCGTCCCGCCTGATGGGCACGCTGCGCATCGAACGGCTGTGCGACGAGCACGGCCACATCACCCGGCCGCAAACGTTGGCCGCGGCACTGGCGGTGCATAGACAGCTGCGGCCGATGCTGCCGGAGAACGCTGCCGACTACGTCGCCAAGATGGCGCGCATCTGCGGCTACGGCGCACGGCTGGTAGCGGCATTGAACGAGGAAGAGCAGGTGGTGGGCCTGGCGCTGCACCGCGTCTACGAGAACACCTACGAAGACCTGCGCCTGTACATCGACGACCTGGTCACCGACGAACGCCTGCGCTCGCAAGGGGTCGGCAGTGCGCTGATCGACTGGTGCGAGGCCGAGGCGCGCGCGCTGGGCTGCCGCTTCCTGGTGCTGGATTCCGGCACCTGGCGCACCGCCGCGCACAAGCTGTACCTGCGCAAGGAGTTCGTGATCTCCTCCTTCCACTTCACCCGCGCACTGGACTGAACCGCGCCCAAGGTTGGCCGCAGGCTTGCGGCCAACCTTTCACGCCCTGCCCTGTTGCTGCGCCAGCGCCCAAGCCACCGATTCGCGCACCACGTCATCCGCATGCGCCACTCGCTGTTGCAACGCAGCAACAATCTCGGCCGCGTACGGCGCATTACCCAGCCCGATGGCGAGATTGGACAGCCATTTGGCGTAGCCGATACGGTAGATCGGGCTGCCGGCCATGCGGCTGGCGAAGGTCGCCTCGTCCCAGCCGAACAGCTCCAGCAGGCTGACGTCGTCCAGGCCGTGACGCACGGCAAAATCGTCTTCCCGCGTGTGCACCACGAAACGGTTCCACGGGCAGGCCAGCTGGCAGTCGTCACAGCCATAGACGCGGTTGCCGATCAGCGGCCGCAACGGCTCCGGTATCGCGCCCTTCAGCTCGATGGTGAGGTAGGAAATGCAGCGCCGGGCGTCGACCTGGTACGGCGCCACGATGGCGCCGGTGGGACAGGCCGTGATGCAGCGCGTGCAGCTGCCGCAGTGGCCGTCCTCGCTGTCATCTTCCGGCAAGGGCAGATCGGTGAGAATCTCGCCGAGGAAGAACAGCGAGCCCTGCTTCTTGTTGAGCAGCAGGGTGTGCTTGCCGCGCCAGCCCTGCCCCGCCTGTGCCGCCAGCGCCACCTCGGCCAGCGGGGCGCTGTCAGTGAACACGCGGTAGCCATGCTCGCCCACCGCCTGCGTGATGCGATCGGCCAGCTTCTGCAGCCGGTTGCGCACCACCTTGTGGTAGTCGCGGCCCAGCGCGTAGCGCGACAGGTAGGCGCGCGAGCCATCGGCCAGTACCGCCTCGGCAACCCGCGCCGTCGCCGGCCAGTAGTGCATGCGCAGGCTGATCACGCGCACCGTGCCCGGCACCAGTTCCGCTGGCCGTACGCGCAGCACGCCGTGGCGCGCCATGTAGTCCATCTCGCCGTGGTTGCCCGCCGCCAGCCACGCCAGCAGGCTGGCTTCGGCCTCAGCCGGCAGTGCCGCCCGCGTGATGCGGGCGTCGGCAAAACCGAGTTCTTTGGCCCATCCCTTGATTTGGCTGGCCAATTGGCGATAATTCTCGCTTTTACAGGATATTTCACTCATGGCAACGGATGATACCAGCCTGCGGCAAGGCTTCCTTGCCGATGAAAGCGCCACCCTGCAACTGGGCGCCACGTTGGCCGCAGTGTTGCACGGCGGCATCCAGCTGCAACTGCACGGCGACCTCGGCGCCGGCAAGACCACGTTCACCCGTGGCCTGCTGCAGGCGCTGGGCCATGCGGGACGGGTGAAAAGCCCGACCTACACCCTGGTGGAAAGCTACAGCCTGCCGCCGCTAACGGTGCACCACTTCGACCTGTACCGCTTTGCCGACCCGGACGAGTGGCACGATGCGGGCTTCGGCGACTACTTTGCGGCCGACACGCTGTGCATCGTCGAATGGCCGGACAAAGCCGGTGCCTGCCTGCCGCCTGCCGACCTGGTGCTGGAACTCTCGGTCTGCGACGCTGGTCGCAACTATCGTCTTCAAGCCTTTAGCGAAACAGGACACCAATGTCTCTCCCGCCTCACGACCCCCGCCGCCGCCAGCTGATCGGCGCCGCCGCGGCCACGTTTTTCCTGAGTGTCAGCCGCATCGGCTTCGCCGGCAGCAGCCAGATCGTGGCGGTACGGGTGTGGCCGTCGTCGACCTATACCCGCGTCACCATCGAGGCCAGCGAAGCCATCCGCTACAAGCACTTCAGCCTCGCCGATCCGAACCGGCTGGTCATCGACCTGGAAGACATGCAGCTGTCCGGCATCCTGCAGGACATCAACAAGCAGATCCAGAGCGCCGACCCCTTCATCCAGAGTGCGCGCGCCGGCCAGTTCAACAGCACGACCGTGCGCCTGGTGCTGAGCCTGCGTAACGAGGTCAAGCCGCAGATCTTCTCGCTGCAGCCGATCGGCGAGTACCGGCACCGGCTGGTGGTGGACCTGTACCCGGCCAACAGCCAGCAGGACGACCCGCTGCTGGCACTGCTGCAGGACTACAACAAGGGGCAGCTGAACGAGCAGGTGCCGCTGGGCAGCAAGGGCCGTGCCGACAAGAACCGCATCATCACCGTGGTGATCGACCCGGGACACGGCGGCGAAGACCCCGGCGCGGTCGGCCCGTCCGGCGTCTACGAAAAAGACGTGGTGCTGCGCATCAGCCGCCAGCTGAAAAAGCTGATCGACGGCGAAAAGAACATGAAGGCGCACCTGACGCGCGACGAGGACGTGTTCATCCCGCTGGGGGTGCGCGTGGCCAAGGCGCGCAAGCTCGGCGCCGACCTGTTCATCTCCATCCATGCCGACGCCGTCGCCAACCGCACCGCCAACGGCTCCTCGGTGTTCGCGCTGTCGGAAAACGGCGCCACCAGCAGCATGGCAAGGCTGCTGGCCAAGAGCCAGAACGACGCCGACCTGATCGGCGGCGTCAAGATCAGCGGCAAGGATCGCTACCTCGCCCACACCCTGTTCGACCTGACCCAGACCGCCACCATCAATGACAGCCTCAAGCTGGGCAAGTCGGTGCTGGGCAAGATGGGCAGCCTCAACCGCCTGCACAAGCCGCAGGTTGAACAGGCCGGCTTTGCCGTGCTCAAGGCGCCGGACATCCCTTCCATCCTGGTGGAAACCGCGTTCATCAGTAACTACGAGGAAGAAAAGAAGCTGGTCAGCCCGGCCTTCCAGCAGCAGATGGCGGAGGCGATCATGTCCGGCGTGCGCCAGTATTTTGCACAGGGAGCGGTGCTGGCCCGCACCTGAATCACCGGCCGATAATGAAAAAGCCGTTGCCTTGCGGGCAACGGCTTTTTGCTTGCTGGCGCTCTGCGCTCAATCGGGGTGCTCGTCAAACGGCAGATCCGGCGTCGCCGGTACGCGATACTGTTCGTCGGCCCACTGTCCGAGATCGATCAGCTTGCAGCGTTCGCTGCAGAACGGGCGGTACGGGCTGTCCGGCCCCCAGCGTACCGGGGTCTTGCATTGCGGACAGGGAACAATCGTGGGTGAGGTCATCGGAAATCAGAACTTGCAAAAGGTCAGGGTGAACTCGATATCCTGCTCCACCTGGCGCGAACGCACCTCGCCGGTGCCGGCATCGACAAAACGGATATTCAGCGCGTACTTGTTGGCGGAGACTTCCGGCACCACCTGGTAGCGTTCGTCAAAGCTGACGCGGATCAGCTGTACCACCTTGCCGCCGGACATCTGCTGGAATGCACCACGGCGCGCAACATAGGAAAAATGCTTGCCGCTGTCGCGCAGCAGTTTCAGCAGGATGGCCGCCGCCTGCGCCGTCGGCATCAGCGGCAGTGACCAGCGCTGCAGGTCGGCGCGACGTTGCGCCACCGGCTGCTGCAGCCACAGGTGATAGGAAGGCAAATCGAAAGAGCAGGTGCCGCCGGGAATGATGGAACGCTGCTTGATCGCCATCAGCCACTCGTTCTCGCGCAGATGCTGGCCAAAGCGGCTGCTCAGCTCCAGCAGGTTCTGCGACGCCAGCTCGATCTCGTCCAGTACCTGCTCCAGCGCCACCTGTTCGATGGCCGGGCTCTCGCGCCAGCTCTCCAGCGCCTGCTTCTGCCGCTCCAGCTCCTGCAGCAGCTCCGACTTCAGCTCGGTACGGCCGGCCGCCTCCAGCACCTCGAACAACGCCATCAGCGCGGCATGATGCTGGTACGGCTCGTCCTGGGCCATGAAAAAGGCCAGGCGCTGGTAGAGCTGCTCCAGCCGGAGCAGCGTTCTGGTACGTTCGGTAACAGGAAACTCGAAACTAGTCACAGCGCCGGATCCACAGAATTTGAAGGGGTAGCAAGGTTGGCCGCAGCAAAACGTTGCAGATAATAACGATGTTTGTTCTCGACTTGAAGCGACAATAGCGCCAAATCGCCACTATTATCAAGCACGGCATCCGCCAGCGCCCGCCTCTGTTCGCGCGGCATCTGCGCAGCGATGATGGCGTCCACCTGCTCTGCCGGCAAGCCGCTACGCTGCATCACCCGCTCGCGCTGCAACTGCGGCTCGCAATCCACCAGCAGCGTTTCGGCCACCAGGTTTCGATAAGCGGCAGTTTCAAACAGCAGCGGGACCGCCAGCAGTATATAGGGCGCCTGTTGCAATGCCAGCTGCCGCCGGCTTTCCGCCAGGATCAGCGGATGGAGGATGGCCTCCAGTCGTTGCCGCTCGCCTGCATCGGCGAACACCTTCTGCCGCATCGCGGCGCGATCCAGCGCCCCCTCCGGCGTCTGGATCCCTGCACCGAACTGCGCTACCAGCGCCGGCATCGCGGCGCCACCGACGGCGGTCAGCTGATGCGCGATGCGGTCGGTATCGACACAGGGAATACCCAACCTGGCAAACATCGCCTCGACGGTGCTCTTGCCGGCGCCGATACCGCCGGTCAGGCCGATTACCGGGCTAGACACCGAGATACCACTGCATGATGGCAGGCCCCCATACGAAGGCACACCAGCCAGCCAGCGCCAGATACGGCCCGAAGGGCATGGTCTGGCCTTTTTCATGTTTCGACAGCAGCAGCAACAGGATGCCGAACACCGCGCCCAGCACCGACGACAGCAGGATCACCAGCGGCAACAGCATCCAGCCCAGCCAGGCACCCAGCGCCGCCAGCAATTTGAAGTCGCCATAGCCCATGCCTTCCTTGCCGGTCACGAGCTTGAACAGCCAGTACACCGACCACAATGCCAGGTAGCCCAGTACCGCGCCCATGACCGCATCCGCCAGCGGCACCCGGCCACTCCACAGGTTGTACAGCAGGCCGGCCCACAGCAAGGGCAGGGTCAGGTCATCCGGCAACAGCTGGGTACGGGCATCGATCAGCGCGAGGGTCAGCAGCGTCACCGAAAACAGCGACGCCACCAGCCACCAGCCCGACAAGCCGTCCTGCCAGGCAAAGCCGGCAAACAGCAGGCCGCTGGCCAGCTCCACCAGCGGATAACGCCAGGAAATCGGCGCCCGGCAATGACTGCACCGACCGCGCTGCCACAAAAAGCTCAACAACGGGATGTTCTGCCACGCGCGGATCGGCGCCTGGCAATGCGGACAGGCCGACGCCGGCACCAGCAGGTTGAACGGCGGCTGCTCGGCCACTTCGCTGCCCTGCCACTGCGCGCACTCCGCCGCCCAGCGCCGTTCCAGCATCAAGGGAAGACGATAGATCACCACGTTGAGAAAACTGCCGAGCAGCAGCCCCAGCAATGCCGCAACCGCCACCTGGCCACCGAATGGCAGCTCCGCCAATAGTCCCAGCATCAACCGACCACCTGTCCCATCTGGAAGA
Organism: Vogesella margarita; assembly: GCF_028548475.1. Classification (GTDB taxonomy): domain Bacteria; phylum Pseudomonadota; class Gammaproteobacteria; order Burkholderiales; family Chromobacteriaceae; genus Vogesella; species Vogesella margarita. Next base: position 172,249 of record NZ_JAQQLE010000001.1, on the reverse strand, counting down.
TCGGCATGTACATCGCGATCACCAAGCCACCAATCAGCACGCCGAGAATGATCATGATCATCGGCTCCAGCAGGCTGGACAGCGACGCCACCGCATTGTCGACTTCGTCTTCATAAAAATCCGCCACCTTGTCCAGCATGGAGTCGAGTGAGCCGGACTCCTCGCCGATCGAGGTCATCTGCAGCACCATATTGGGAAACAGGTTGGAGCGTTGCATCGAGTTGTTGAGAGTCGAGCCGGCGCTGACGTCCGACTGGATGACCTTGGTGGCATCGGCGTACACCTGGTTGCCGGCCGCGCCCGCCACCGAGTCCAGCGCTTCCACCAACGGCACGCCGGCGGTAAATAGCGTCGACAGCGTCCGCGCCCAGCGCGCGATGGTCGCCTTGCGCACCACGTCGCCGATCACCGGCACCTTCAGCACGAAACGGTCCAGCGCCACCTGCATCTTGGTCGAGCGCTGGTACAGCTTAACGGTGCCGATGATCACCACCGCGATGGAGCCGAACACCATCCACCAGTACTCGACAAACAGATCGGACAGCCAGATCACGATCTGCGTCGGCGCCGGCAGGTCGGCACCGAAGCTGGAGAACAGCTCCTTGAACGCCGGAATCACATAGATCAGGATCACCGCGGTAATGATGAAGGCGGTGGCGATAATCGCCGCCGGATAGATCATTGCTGACTTGATCTTACCCTTGATGGCGATCACCTTCTCCTTGTAGGTCGCCAGCTTGTCCAGCAGCGCATCCAGCACCCCACCCGCCTCGCCGGCGGCGATCAGGTTGCAGAACAGCTTGTCGAAATACAGCGGATACTTGCGAAAGGCATCGGCCAGGTTGCTGCCGGACTCGACCTCCGAGCGCACATCCAGCAGGATGCGCACAAAGGCGGCATTGCTGTGGCCCCTGGCCGCGATGTCGAAGGCCTGCAGCAGCGGCACGCCGGCCTTCATCATCGTCGCCAACTGGCGGGTAAACAGCGCCACATCCTTTTCGGTGATGCGCTGGCGCAGACTGGCGCTGCGCTTTTTCAGCTTGGTCGGGATGACCCCTTGCCGCCGCAGTTGGGCACGGGCGACGGTTTCCGACTCGGCTCGGATCTCGCCGCGGATGGCCTTGCCGGCCCGGTCGCGCCCTTCCCAGACAAAGGCATGGGAAGGCGGCTTCTTGCTTGGCGTGGGCATAGTGATCGCTTGTCTGTTATTCGTTGGTCACGGCTTCGATTTCAGTCAGCGACGTCAGGCCGCGTTTTACCTTCAGCAGGCCGGCACGGCGCAAGTCGACCATGCCCTCGCGGCGCGCAAGATCGGCAATATCCATCGCGTTGCCGCCACTCATGATCAGACGCACCATGGCGTCGGTGATCGGCATCACCTCGTAGATACCGACCCGTCCCTTGTACCCGCTGCCGCGACACTCGTCGCAGCCGACCGGGCCGTGCGGTTGCCAGCTGCCGTCCAGCTCTTCCTTGCTGAAACCGGCACGCAGCAAGGCCGGTTCGGGAATATCGACCGGCGTCTTGCAGTGCGGACACAGCCGTCGCGCCAGCCGCTGCGCCATGATCAGCAATACCGAGCTGGCCACGTTGAACGGTGCCACGCCCATGTTCAGCAGCCGGGTCAGTGTCGCCGGTGCATTATTGGTATGCAAGGTAGAAAATACCATGTGGCCGGTTTGTGCCGCCTTGATCGAGATATCCGCGGTCTCGAAGTCGCGGATCTCGCCGACCATGATGATGTCCGGATCCTGACGCAGGAAGGCACGCAGCGCCGAGGCAAAGGTCAGCCCGGCCTTCTCGTTGACGTTGACCTGGTTGATGCCCGGCAGGTTGATTTCCACCGGGTCTTCCGCTGTGGAGATATTGCTGTCCGGCTGGTTCAGGATATTGAGGCAGGTATACAGCGACACGGTCTTGCCGCTACCGGTCGGCCCGGTCACCAGCACCATGCCGTAAGGCCGTTCGATTGCACGCAGCAGCATTTCCTTCTGCTCCGGTTCGAAACCGAGCTGCTCGATATCCAGCGCGGCACTGGAAGAGTCGAGAATACGCATCACGATCTTCTCGCCGTACAGCGTCGGCAAGGTGCTGACCCGAAAATCCACGGCACGGTGCTTGGAGATCACCAGCTTCAGCCGGCCGTCCTGCGGCACCCGTTTCTCCGAGATGTCCATCTTCGACACCACCTTGATGCGAGACGCCAGCTTCTCGCGGATGGCCAGCGGCGGCTGTGCGATCTCCTTAAGGATGCCGTCGATGCGATAGCGAATGCGGAAGAACTTCTCGTACGGCTCGAAGTGGATATCCGATGCCCCGCCATTGATGGCGTCCATCAGCACCTTGTTGACGAACTTGACCACAGGTGCGTCATCGACATCCGGCAGGCTGTCACTTTCCAGCTGGGCATCGCCATCGGTCAGCTGCAGATCGCCGAACTCATCGCCCGCCAGATCGTTGAGTACCTTGCTCGGATTGCTGGCATAGCGGCCGATTGCCCGCGCCAGCTTGTCGTCCTCCACCACCACCAGATCGATGCTGAGACCGGTCTTGAAGGTGATGGTGTGGAACAGCGTCGCCTGTGTCGGATCGGAAGTGGCGATGAACAACTTGTTGCCACGCTTGTACAGTGGCAGCAGGCGACCGTTGTTCACGGTATCGTCATCCACCAGATTGCGCGGCAGACCATCCTGGCTCAGCGCGGCCAGATCCAGCAAGGGCAAGCCGAACATGTTGGCCGCAAACACCGCCACCTCGATCGCGCTCATCTTCTTGCTCTGCACCAGCAGCTCGACAAAGCTCACTCGCGTGCTCTGCGCCTGCTTGAACAGCGCCTCGGCATCCGCCGTCGCCAGCCGCTCGTTCTGCACCAGGGCACGTGCCAGTCCGGAAATGCTTGCTGTGCTCATGACATTATTCGCCAGAAAAGGATGGGGGGATTATACGAAGAAAACGGGGCGGGATTCATGGTGGCGCAACAAATGATGATATTGCAGCTAGCGCTGCTGCTTTGCGTGGCAACTGCAATGAAAAAAGGCTGCCGAAGCAGCCTTTTCAGATCAAAGCATCAAGCGATGATTAGAACTTGGTACCAAGGTAAACCATGGCGCGACGCAGGGAACCTGCATCGTTATCGTCGTAGTTAACTTTGGTGATCTGGGCGCCAGCGCGAGTGCGCTTGGACAGGGCGTATTCAACACCAACGGTGTAAGCCTTGTGGCCGTCGTTGATCTTGTCGCCGTCAGCTTCTTTCAGATCGCCTTCTTTCCAGAAGCCGAACTTCGGAGTCAGGTTGCCCATAGCGTAAGAAGCGGACAGACCGTAACCGCTACGCTTGGCGCCATCAGCTTCTTTAGCGTGAGCATAACCAGCCACCAGGCTCAGTGCATCCAGCGATACGTTAGCATTCAGTTCGTGCAGCTTGCCAGTCTTGTTCAGATCAGCATCCTTGGTACGACGACCGTCGTAGGACACGCCAAAGCCTTCACCTTCGTAGGCCAGGCTCAGGGTCTGTGCATGCTCTTTATTCGCTTCTGCATCTTTGGAAGCGCCGAAGGAGTGCTGAACAGTAGCGGTAAAGCCAGCGATCGATGGAGTAACGTAGGCGATGGTGTTGTTTACACGAGTGCCTTGGTCGTAGATAGCGGAGTCGTAAGTAGCCGACAGGTCTTCAAAGATAGCCAGCTGACCGGAAGTTGGCAGGTCGTAGATGTTACCCAGTTTCACGGTACCGAAGTCACCTTGCAGACCAACGAAGGACTCACGAGTACCCCAAGCGTTAGCAGCAGCAGCGCTTTCGTCTTTGGAGTCAGCCAGATCAACCTTGGTAGCGATCTGCCAGATGGATTTCAGGCCGTTGCCCAGGTCTTCTTTGCCAGCGAACTTGATCTCGCCGGAAGTGCGATTTTCGGTAGTCAGGGAACCCTTGCCGGATTCTTTGGTATTCACGATACCAACAGCCAGGTTACCGGAGATAACAACGTCAGCCATTGCAGCAGCTGGCAGCGCAGCCAGAGTAGCCAGAACGATCAGCTTCTTCATGTGTGTTCCTTTCGAGGTCATGTACACTGCCCGTGTTTTGCCAGAGCCTGTGGCCCGGCGGGGCTGTATTGACCACCGCGATTAGGCGGCGGTTTCTGGATGGCAATATACAGCGGGGCGTTGCAAAAAAACAAAAGCGCTTTACGCATTTGTGTTGCCGGCGACGAAAAACCCCAGGCAAAAACAACACAAGCCATTGTTTTTATTTGATAAACACAAAAACAACATCAGTCTCCTTTTCGCAACACAATCAAGCACAGCCTGAATATCTGTTGTTTTTTCACACATAAATCTGTCAAAACCATGAGCCAAGCAAGCGTTCTGATGTGGTTTCGCCGCGATTTGCGCGCCAGTGACAACGCGGCGCTGAATGCTGCCTTGCGCAGCGGCGCCAGCGTACATTGCGTGTTCGTGTTCGATCGCCGGATTCTGGCCAGCCTGCCGCCGGACGACAAACGCCTGGTCTTCATCCATGCCGCCCTGACGGAGTTGCAGCAGGCGCTGCGCGACGCCGGTGGCGAGCTGCTGTGGCGGGATGGCGATCCGGTGCACGAGATCCCGGCGCTGGCGCGCGAGCTGGGGTGCAGCAGCGTCTACACCAACCGCGACTACGAACCGTACGCGCGGCAGCGCGATGAGGAGGTGGCGGCACAGCTTGCGGCCAACCTTGGCCAGCTGCAGCTGTACAAGGATACGGTGATCTTCGAGCAGGACCAGCTGCTCACCGGCCAAGGCAAGCCGTACACGGTGTACACCCCTTATATGAAGCGCTGGCGGCAGAGCTTTCACCCGGCACTTGCGGCGGAGGTCAGTACCGCCTTGCGCGGCGCACTGGCGACGCCGGACGCACTGCGCCCGCTGCCGACACTGGCGGAGCTGGGTTTCGGCGAGGCGACACTGGACGGGCTGCGGGTGCAGACCGGGCGCAGCGGCGCGCTGGCGCTGCTGGACGACTTCCGCCGCCGCATCGCGCATTACAAGACGCTGCGCGACTTCCCGGCGGTGAAGGGAGTGTCCTATCTGTCCGCGCATCTGCGCTTTGGCACGCTGTCGGTGCGCGAGGCGGTGCGCGCGGCACTGGTGGAGCCGTCGGAAGGCGCGGAGTGCTGGTTGAACGAGCTGATCTGGCGCGAGTTCTACCAGCAGCTGCTGTGGCATTTCCCGGCGGTGGCCGGCGACAGCTTCAAGCCGGAATACCGCGGCCTGCCCTTCCCCAATGACACGGCGCTGTTCGAAGCCTGGTGTGAGGGGCGTACCGGCTACCCGCTGGTGGACGCCGCGATGCGCCAGCTCAACCACAGCGGCTACATGCACAACCGGCTGCGCATGATCGCCGCCAGCTTCCTGGTCAAGGATCTGCTGGTCGACTGGCGCTGGGGCGAGGCCTATTTCGCGCAGAAGCTGCTGGACTTCGATCTGGCGGCCAACAATGGCGGCTGGCAGTGGGCGGCGTCCACCGGTTGCGACGCGCAGCCCTACTTCCGCATCTTTAACCCGGTGACGCAATCGGAAAAGTTCGACGCCAAGGGCCAGTTCATCCGTCGCTACGTGCCGGAGCTGGCGGCGCTGGACGACAAGGCGATCCATGCGCCATGGCTGGCGAAAGCGCTGCCGCCTGGTTTTGTGCTCGGCCGCGACTATCCGGCCCCCATCGTCGACCACGCGGTCCAGCGCGAAGCGGCACTGAAGCTGTTTGCCCGCGATTGAGGTGCCGCAATACGCAAAAAAGCCTGTCGCTGACGACAGGCTTTTTGTTTGCGGCCAACGTTCAGGACTTGCCCTGTTCGTCCGGCTTGCCGATCTTGTCCTCGGTGCCGGTAAGCAGGTTCACCAGATTGGACTTGTGGCGGTGCACCACCAGAATGGCGATGATGATGCAGGTGCCGAAGTAGACGCTCTGCGGGCCGACGATGAAGTAGGCGTACACCGGCACCAGCACGCAGGCGACGATGGCCGACAGCGAGGAAATCTTCACCACGAAGGCCATGAACAGCCAGGTGGCCAGCGCCGCCAGCGCCAGCCACGGACTGAAGGCCAGCAGCACGCCCACCGCAGTGGCCACGCCCTTGCCGCCCTTGAAGCCAAAGAACACCGGCCACATGTGGCCGAACAGCACCGCGAGACCGGCCATGGCGACCTGCTGCTCGCCCAGGCCGTAGGCCGGGCCGAAACTGGCGACCAGGAACACCGCCAGCCAGCCCTTGACGCCATCGCCCAGCAGCGTCAGCACCGCGGCCAGCTTCTTGCCGGAGCGCAGCACATTGGTGGCACCGGGGTTTTTCGAGCCGTAGGTGCGCGGATCGGCCATCCCCATCAGGCGGGTGACGATCACCGCAAACGACAGGGATCCGATCAGGTAGGCGCCCAAAATAAAGGCAAACGCTGTTGTGGTCATGGCTTATCCACTAGAATGCAAGACTTGGCATTTTACGGTATCGGGCAGTAAACCCAAAGCCCGCAGCGATGGACATCATATTTTTGCGCGAAGTGCGCGCCGAGACAGTGATCGGCGTTTATGACTGGGAGCGCCTGGCGCCCCAGACTATCTTGCTGGATCTGGAGATCGGCATCCCCAGCGAAGTCCCCTGCCACAGCGACGACATTGGCGACACCATCCACTACGGCGTGGTGGTGGAACGCATCCGCCAGTCGCTGGCCGAGCAGCATTTCCTGCTGATAGAGGCGCTGGCCGAGCACATTGCCCGCATGGTGCGCGAGGAGTTCGGCGCGCCGTGGACCAAGGTGGCGGTCACCAAGCTCAACATCCTGCCGGACGTGAAGCACGTCGGCGTGATGATCGAACGCGGCCACCGTCCGCGCTGACCCTACGCTCGCGGCAAAAACATTGCGGCCAACCTGGTACAAGGTTGGCCGCAATGTTTTTCGGGGCAGGAAATCGCTCAGTCTTCGCGATTGCGCATGAAGTCGGCGGTATTGTAGAACGCCTCCAGTAGCCTGGCCTTCAGCCAGTCCTCGCACACCAGCTCGTTCACCGCCTGCGTCATGCATTTCATCCACTGGTCGCGCGCCTCGCCGTCCACCGCGAACGGCATGTGCCGCTGTCGCAAGCGCGGATGACCAAAGGTGTCCATGAACAGCGGCGGGCCGCCCAGCCAGCCGGAGAGGAACATGTACAGCTTCTCGCGCGAGGCGGTCAGGTCCGCCGGATGCATGTCCCGCAGCGGCTTCACCGCCGGGTCGCTGTCCATGATGTCGTAGAAGCGGTCGGTCAGCCAGCGCACCACGCCGGCGCCGCCGAGCAGCTCGTAGGGGGTCATTTCCTGCATGTTGTTCCTTGCCGCGGGCCCCGCCCGCGTAAATATCCGTGATTACACTTTGCCCCGGGCCAGCTCGTACACCGTCTTGCCGCGCAGGGTGAAATAGTCCGACGCAAAGTAGAAGTTCTCGGAGTGGCCTACGAACAGCAGACCGTGCGCTTTCAGCAGCGGGTGGAACTTCTTCAGCACCGCCAGCTGGGTGTCGCGGTCGAAATAGATCATCACGTTGCGGCAAAAGATCGCGTCGAAGCTCTTGCGCTGCGCCCAGTTGGCGTCGACCAGGTTCAGCCGCGAGAAGGTGATCATCTCGCGCAGCTGCGCCTTGGCCTGGAAGTTGCCGTCCGGCAGCTTGTCGAAATAGCGCGCGGCATGACCGGCCGGCAGGCGCGAGATCTTGTCGGCGCTGTAAATGCCCTTGCGGCCAACCTCCAGCACGCTGGTATCGAGGTCGGTAGCCTGGATCTGGATACGGTGGCCACTGCCCAGCGCTTCCAGCGCCGCGATCGCGATCGAGTACGGTTCTTCCCCGGTCGACGACGCCGCACACCAGATAGTGATCTCGCCCTTGCCGGCCAGCGTCTTCAGGTGCGCCACCAGGATCTGGAAGTGATGCTCCTCGCGAAAGAAGAAGGTCAGGTTGGTGGTCAGCGCGTTGACGAACTGCTCGAACTCGCGCTTGCCGGCGATCGACTGCAGAAAGTCGATGTAGGCGGCGAAGCTGTTCAGCTTCAGCTCGCGGATGCGCCGCACCAGGCGGCCGTAGACCATGTCCTTCTTGGTCGGGTTCAGCGCAATGCCGGCTTCCTTGTAGATCAGCTGCCGGATGCGCTCGAACTCCTGGTCGCTGAACGCGAACTCGCGGGTGAAGTCGATCTTGGGCAGGATGATGGGCGGCATCTTGTTTTGCATCGTTAGGTCCCTGAAGTTGAAAAACCCGGACACCAGGTCCGGGTTTCAGGTGCTGGCAATGCCGTCCTTATACCGAAAAGGACGAACCGCAGCCACAAGTGGTCTCAGCATTCGGATTGCGGATCACGAATTGCGAACCTTCGATGCTTTCCTGGTAGTCGATTTCGGCGCCGACCAGATACTGGTAGCTCATCGGGTCGACCAGGAACACCACGCCTTCGCGCTCGATGGTGGTGTCGTCTTCGTTGGCGATCTCGTCGAAGGTAAAACCGTACTGGAAGCCGGAACAGCCACCGCCGGTGACGAACACGCGCAGTTTCAGGTCAGGATTACCTTCTTCAGCCACCAGGTCGCGCACTTTGGCGCAGGCGCTATCGGTAAAGTTGATCGGGGACAGGGTTTCAGCAGCAGCAGTCATTTTAAGCCTCACGGTACGGGACAGGCCGCAAGACGGCCTTTCATCCTACTATTTTAGTCGGATATTGGGTCGTCTGGCGAGTGTTCAAGTTCAGGGCAGCAAGGGCACGATGTCCAGACCGGCGTTTTCCGGCAACCCGAACATCAGGTTCATCACCTGCACCGACTGGCCGGACGCCCCTTTCACCAGATTATCCTCCACCACCAGGATGACCAGCAAATCGCCATTGCCCGGACGATGCACCGCGATACGCGCGGTATTGGCACCGCGCACCGAGCGGGTTTCCGGGCAGCTGCCGGCCGGCATCACATCGACGAACGGTTCGGCGGCAAAGCGCTGCTCGAACAGCTGCTGGTAATCGACATCGCGGCCTTCCGGCTTGATGCGGGCGTAGATGGTGGAATGAATGCCGCGAATCATCGGTGTCAGGTGCGGCACGAAGGTCAGCTTCACCGGCGCGCCGTGGATCAGCGACAGGCCCTGCTCGATCTCCGGCGAGTGGCGGTGACCCTTCACGCCGTAGGCCTTGAAGTTGTCGGCTGACTCGGCAAACAGGGTACCGACCTCGGCCTTGCGCCCGGCGCCGGACACGCCGGACTTGCAGTCGGCGATCAGGGTGGTGGTTTCGACATACTGCTTGCCGCCCTCCAGCAGCGGCAACAGACCCAGCTGCACCGAGGTCGGGTAGCAGCCGGCCATGCCGATCAGGCGCGCGCTCTTGATCGCGTCGCGATTCACCTCCGGCAGACCGTAGACCGCCTCGGCCAGCAGGTCGGTGCAGCTGTGCTCCATCGCGTACCACTTGGCGAACTCGGCCGGGTCTTTCAGGCGGAAATCGGCAGCGAGGTCGATGACCTTGACGCCGGCGTCCAGCAGCTCGCGCGCCTGCGCCATCGCCACCCCGTGCGGTGTGGCGAAAAACACCACGTCGCAGGCTTTCAGGTCGGTTTCATCCGGCGTGGAAAACGCGACATCGACACGGCCGCGCAGCGACGGGAACATCTCGGCGACCGTCATCCCCGCTTCCTTGCGCGAGGTGACCGCGGTTACCTTGGCCGAAGGATGGTTGGCCAACAGACGCAAAAGCTCTACGCCGGTGTACCCGGTGCCGCCAACGATACCCACCTTGATCATGCTGCGCTCCTAACAATATAAAAAAATGTCGCAAAGGCGACATGGTAAGGAGTGCGGCAAGGCATTGCAACAAAGAAAAAAGCCACCCTGCTGGGTGGCTTTTTCGATCGGTACAAACAGATTAACGCTTGGAGAACTGTTTGCGACGACGTGCCTTGCGGAAGCCGACTTTCTTACGTTCAACTTCACGGGCATCGCGGGTAACGAAGCCGGCGTGCGACAGGGTTGGTTTCAGTTCAGCACTGAAGTCAACCAGGGCGCGGGTGATACCGTGACGGATCGCACCAGCTTGGCCAGTTTCGCCACCACCGCATACGTTCACCATGATGTCGAAGGACTCGAGGTGATCGGTGATTTGCAGCGGCTGACGGATTACCATGCGGCCAGTTTCGCGAGCGAAGTACTGGTCGACAGGCTTGCCGTTAACGATGATCTGGCCGGAGCCTTTTTGCATGAACACACGAGCTACAGAGCTCTTGCGACGGCCGGTACCGTAGTAATATTTACCGTTCATCTATTAATTGCCTCTGATCAGATTTCCAGCACTTTAGGCTGTTGCGCGGTGTGTGGATGCTCGGTGCCGGCGTAAACCTTGAGCTTCTTGATCATCGCGTAACCCAGCGGACCCTTAGGCAGCATGCCTTTTACGGCTTTCTCCAGAACGCGCTCAGGGAACTTGTCTTGCAGTTCGGTGAAGTTGCGCTCGTAGATACCACCAGGGTAGCCAGAGTGGCGATAGTATTTCTTGTCCAGTGCCTTGTTACCGGTTACGCGCAGTTTTTCTGCGTTAACGACAACAATGTAATCACCAGTATCAACGTGCGGAGTGAACTCCGGCTTATGCTTGCCACGCAGGCGGCGTGCGATTTCAGCGGCAAGACGGCCCAACACCTTGTCTTCGGCGTCGACCACAAACCACTCGCGCTTTACCTCATGCGGCTTGGCAGAAAAGGTCTTCATGGAACTCTACCATCGTAATTCTTGAAAGTTCCGGAGTCTATTACAAGACTATTTCGCTGTCAAACCGAAGCTGGCTTTCGCCGGGGAATCGCGACCAAAAACACCCGCTGCGGTAACTGGAGGTGGACAACAGGCAAAAAAAGGGCGCAACCAAGAGATTGATCGCGCCAAGTTCCACCTATAGAAGGAGGATGGAGGAGACAACACCAAAACGCATACAACATGTAACGTCCTGATGCAGTTGTAACTATGGTGATCCGGTTCGGGTTTTGCAAGTACTTTTTGTGCGGCGCAGTATAATTTGCGCCACAGTGCGGCCAACTGTGGCTCGCAGGCCGCAACCGGCGCCGCTCAATCCAGCTGTAACGCAGTCTCCAGCGCGATCTCCATCATGTCTTGAAAGCTGTTCTGGCGGGCCTCGGCGTCCATGGCCTCGCCGGTCGGGATCACGTCCGACACCGTGAGCATGGCCAGCGCACGGGCGCCATATTGCGCCGCAACACCGTAGATGCCGGCCGTTTCCATTTCCACCGCATTGACATTCATGCCCCTGAGCACGTCCAGCAACTGCGGCTGCACGCCGTAGAACAGGTCGGTCGTGAACACGTTGCCGACCCGCACCGGCTTGCCCAGCCGCGCGGCGGTCTCCACCGCGGTACGCAACACCTCGAAGTCGGCGATGGCGGCAAAGTCGTGATCCAGCAGGCGCAGGCGGTTGACCTTGCTGTCGGTGCAGGCGCCCATGGCGATGACGATGTCGCGCAGCCCGAGACGAGCGCCATCCACCGAGCCACAGGAGCCGATGCGGATCAGGGTGCCCACGCCGTAGTCCCTGATCAGCTCGGTAGCGTAGATGCTGGCTGACGGGATGCCCATGCCGTGCGCCATCACCGACAGCCGCTTGCCGCGGTAGCTGCCGGTGTAGCCGAACACGTTGCGCACGCTGGTGACCTGCACCGCGTCCTGCAGATAGGTGTCCGCGATCAGCCGCGCGCGCAGCGGATCACCCGGCATCAGCACGATGCCGGCAAAGTCGCCGGCTGCGGCGCCGATATGCGGTGTCGCCATGTTTGTTCTCCCCTGTCTTGCCACCTTGCGCCACGCGCCTCCGCGTCGCTCGCGGCCAACCCTGTCATGATAGCGCGGCGCCAGTCGTGGCGCCGGCGCAGACCCGCCCGCGCCGCCAGGCCGTGCACCGGCAGCTTGTGCCCGCCGGCTCAAAAACAAGACAAGGTTGGCCGCAACACTTGCGGCCAACCTTGTCGGGGTACGGCAAGATGTGAGTCAGCGGCTACACGCGGCGCGCTTCCTGCACGCCGCGCACTTCCATCAGGTGCGCCAGCACCCGGCTGATGTCGCGCACGTGGCGCACCTCCAGCGTGAAGCGCAGACGCGCCTTCTGCTCGCGCGACAGCGTATTCACGCCGATCACGTTCAGCTTCTCGCGCGAGAACACGTCGGAGATGTCGCGCAACAGCCCCGGGCGGTCGCCGGCGAGGATGTCGATGTCGATCGGGAACACGCTGCCCTTCTGCTCGCCCCAGTCGGCGGCGATCAGCCGCTCCGGCACGTCGGCCGACAGCCGCTTCAGCGTGATGCAGCTGCTGCGGTGGATGGAGATGCCGCGGCCCTTGGTGACGAAGCCGACCACGCTGTCCGGCGGCGCCGGGCGGCAGCACTTGGCCAGCACCGTCATCAGGTTGCCGACGCCCTCGATCAGCACGCCGCCGGCGTCGTGGCCGCCACGGCTGCGGCGCACGATGTCTTCCGGGTTGACGTCCGGCGGCGGCGGCGGCGCGAAGCTGACGAAGGCCTGGTTGACGGCGCGGGTGCCCAGTTCGCCGTGGCCCAGCGCGGCGTAGACCTCATCCAGCTTGTCGTAGCCCAGTTTTTCCGCCACCTGCGCGAGGTTGGGCTGCACACCGGGGTGCCGTGCCAGCTCGCGCTCGAAGATGTGGCGCCCGGTCTCGCGCACCGCGTCGAGGTTCTGCTGGCGGATGTACTGACGGATCTTGGAGATCGCGCGATGGCTCTTGACCCAGCCCTCGTGCAGCCAGTTCACCGACGGGCCGCCCTCCTTGGCGGTGAGGATTTCCACCCGCTGGCCGTTCTGCAGCGGGGTGGACAGCGGCACGATGTGCCCCTCGACCTTGGCGCCGCGGCAGTGGTGGCCGACGTCGGTATGCAGCGCGTAGGCGAAGTCGATGGCGGTGGCGCCCTGCGGCAGCGCCAGCACCCGCCCCTGCGGCGTCAGCACGTAGATGGTGTCGGCGAACAGCTCGGTCTTGAACGCGTCGGCCAGCCCTTCGCGGTCGGAGCCGGACATGTCCTCGCGCCAGTCCAGCAGCTGGCGCAGCCAGGAGATCTTCTCCTCGTACTGGCTGTCGCCCTTGCCGCCTTCCTTGTAGCGCCAGTGTGCGGCGACGCCGAATTCGGCGTGCTCGTGCATCTCGAAGGTGCGGATTTGCACCTCGACCACGCGGTCTTCCGGGCCGATCACCGCGGTGTGCAGGCTGCGGTAGTCGTTGGCCTTCGGGTTGCTGATGTAGTCGTCGAATTCGCCGGGTATCGGCTGCCACATGCTGTGGATCAGGCCGAGCACGGTGTAGCAGTCCTGCAGCTTTTCCACCAGGATGCGCACCGCGCGGATGTCGTACAGCTCGGAGAAGTCGAGCTTTTTCTTCTTCATCTTCTTCCAGATGGAGAAGATGTGCTTCGGCCGGCCGGCGACGTCACCCTTGATGCCGGCTTGGCGCAGCTCGCCGCGCAGGGTGTCCAGCACGCGCTCGATGTAGTCGATGCGCTCCAGCCGCCGCTCGTCGAGCAGCTTGGCGATCTTCTTGTAGTTGTCCGGATCGGTATGGCGGAAGCCGAGGTCTTCCAGCTCCCACTTGATCTGCCAAACGCCGAGACGGTTGGCCAGCGGCGCGAACAGCTCCAGCGTCTCGCGCGCGATCTGGCGGCGGACGGGCTCGTCGCACTGCGGCAGGTAGTGCATGGTCTGCGTGCGCCACGCCAGCTTGATCAGCACCACGCGGATGTCGGCCACCATCGCCAGCAGCATCTTGCGCAGGGTTTCCGCCTGCCGCGCGCTGTCTTCAGGCGTGGCGAACTTGTCGATGCGCGCGATCTCGGTGAGGCGGCGCACGCGGTTGCCGCCCTCCACCAGCGTCAGCACGGTGCGGTTGAACGTCTTGGGCAACCACTCCTGCCAGTCGGCACGGTAGTCCGGCACCGCGAACAGCAGCGTGGCGACGATGGCGTCGGTCAGCAGGTTGAGGTCGGCGACGATGGCCGCCGCCGCCACCGCGTGGCTGAACAGGTCCTCGCCGGTGCTCGGCAGCTTCTTGTCGCGGTACAGCTCGCGCGCTTCCGCAAACGCCTTTTCCAGCATCGCCATATCGTCGGGCGCGACCGAGCTGGACAACTGCGCCAGCCAGCGCCCCGGATCGGCCGCATCGGCCAGCGTATCGGCAACAGATCGAACAACGGAAACCATGGTCTAGTCTTTCACCCTGCCTGTGATGGCGTCTCGGGATTAATCAATGGTGGCGCCGGCCGGCGACCGCAAGGCCTGCAACAGCAATTTGCGTACCGGCGCCGGCACGCCGGCGTCCAGCGCCTGCGCCAGCGGCAGCCAGACCTGGCCGTCTTCGGCGCAATGGCTTGCGGCCAAGCTTTGCAGCGGCACACACTGCGGCGTGATGGTGAGGCGAAAATGGGTAAACACGTGGCGCAATTCCGGCCACGCCGGCAGCAGCTCGCCGTCGCCGTTGTCCACCAGCCAGTCGGCAATCGCCAGCGTGGACCCGAATTCCGGCAGCGACAGCAGCCCACCCCAGATGCCGGAAGGCGGCCGGCGCTGCAACAGCACCTGCCCCTGGTGCAGCGCGATCAGCATCACCGTCTCCCGTTCCGGCTGCGCCTTTTTGGGCTTGCGCTGCGGCAGCTCGGCGGTGCGGCCGTCGCGGGCGGCGACGCAGCCGTCCGCCATCGGGCAAACACCGCAGGCCGGCCGCGAGCGGGTACAGACGGTGGCGCCCAGATCCATCAACCCCTGGGTGTAGGCGACCATGTCGCCGTCGGCGGCCGGCAGCAGGCTCTCCGCCAGCGTCCACAGCTGCGCCTCGACCTTCTTGTCGCCGGGATAGCCGTCGACGCCGAAGCAGCGCGTCAGCACGCGTTTGACATTGCCGTCGAGTATGGTTTCCCGCTGGCCGAAGGCAAAGGCGGCAATCGCCGCCGCGGTGGAGCGGCCGATGCCGGGCAGCGTCTCGATCGCCTCGCGCCGCGCCGGAAACGCGCCGCCAAAGTCGGCCATCACCTGCTGCGCTGCCTTGTGCAGGTTGCGGGCGCGGGTGTAGTAGCCGAGGCCGCTCCAGTGCGCCAGCACGTCATCCACCGGCGCCGCGGCCAACGTGGCCAGATCGGGGAAGCGCTCAAGAAAGCGCGCGTAGTAGCCCAGCACCGTGGTCACCTGCGTCTGCTGCAGCATGATTTCCGACAGCCACACGCGATAGGGATCACTGACCTGCCACGGCAAACCGTGCCGGCCGTGCTGTTTCTGCCAGGCGACGAGGCGCGCCGCAAACGCCGACTGCAAGGTCATCGCATCATCCACTCCGAATCGAACCGGGCATGGTAAACCAATCATCCGCGACTACCAAGAAGTCGCCGGCGAAATCGGCTAGAATAGAGGATTGTTTTGAAAGGATTACCCTCAGATGTCGACCTTCCGTTCCCGCCAGCGCGCCGCGCAACGCCGTCAGCCCACTCCGACCGCCGAGCGCGCCACGCCACCAGCCGGGAACAATGCCCCGACCGGCCCGCGTGGCGACAAACCATTCCAACAACCGCGCGCCGGCGATACACGGCAGGAAGGTCGCTACGGCGCCCCCCGCGACAAGGACCCGCGCTTCGGTAGCGACAAACCACGCTTCGGCGGCGACCAGCCACGCGAAGGCGGTTTCAACAAGCCACGCTTTGACGCTGACAAGCCACGCTTCGGAGGCGACAAGCCTCGCGAAGGCGGTTTCAACAAGCCGCGCTTTGACTCTGACAAACCACGTTTCGGTGGCGACAAGCCGCGCGACGGCGGCTTCCAGCGCGACCGCGACCAGGCACCGCGCGAAGGCGGTTTCAACAAGCCGCGCTTTGACGCCGACAAACCGCGCTTCGGTGGCGACAAGCCACCCGAAGGCGGCTTCCAGCGCGACCGCGACCAGGCACCACGCGACGGCGGTTTCAACAAGCCGCGCTTTGACGCCGACAAACCGCGCTTCGGCGGCGACAAGCCACGCGAAGGCGGCTTCCAGCGCGACCGCGACCAGGCGCCACGCGAAGGCGGCTTCAACAAGCCTCGCTTTGATGCCGACAGACCGCGCTTCGGCGGCGACAAGCCGCGTGAAGGCGGCTTCCCGCGCGACCGCGACCAGGCGCCACGCGACGGCGGTTTCAACAAGCCGCGCTTTGACGCCGACAAACCACGCTTCGGTGGCGACAAGCCGCGTGAAGGCGGCTTCCAGCGCGACCGCGACCAGGCACCACGCGAAGGCGGTTTCAACAAGCCGCGCTTCGATGACAAACCGCGTTTCGGTGGCGACAAGCCACGCGAAGGCGGCTTCCAGCGCGATAGCGCACCGCGCAGCCCGGCCGCCGAAGGCAACGCCCCGAAAGTGCTGTTCGGCAACCGCAAAGTCGTCGAAGACAGCCCTGCACCGGCCAGCAGCGACAATACCGCCGCCAGCGGCGAACGCAGCTACACCCGCGACCGCGTGGCCGGCATCCGCGGCAAGGCGCATCCGGACTTCCAGGCGCCGGAACGGCGCGAACCGGCCGAGCCGCCACGCCCGAAATCGTTTCTGAAAACGCCACGCCGTGACGAGGGCGACAGCGCGCCGCGCAGCTTTCCGGCCACCGAGCGACGCGAAGCCACCGAGCCGGCGCGTCCGAAATCGTTCCTGAAGACACCGCGCCGCGAAGAGCCGCGCGACAGCGGCGAGCAGGCACCGCGCCGCGACGACCGCCCGTACGGAGAAACCCGCGAAGGCAGCTTCCAGCGCAACCGCACCTTTGACGCCCGTGGCGAACAAAGCGGCGCACGCGAAGGCGGCTTCCAGCGTGACCGCACCTTCGACCGCAGCAGCGCGCCGCGCGACGGCGAACGCAAGCCGTGGCCGCGCGAGGACAAGCCGCGCTTCGACCGCGAGCGCAGTGCGCCGCGTGACGAGCAGGCACCACGCTCGTTGTTTGGCAAGGGCAATGCGCCGCAGCGCAGCGACGCCCCGCGCGGTAGCACGCCACAGCGCGGCGATGCGGCCAACGTTGGCCGCACCCCCTACGCCAAGCCGCAAGCCCGCGTCCTGCAGCAAGGCCAGCTGGCACTGTTCGCCAGCTGCCCGCGCGGTCTGGAAAAACTGCTGGCCGAGGAAATCAGCCAGCAAGGCGGCATCGACCTGCAGCTGACCGACGGCGGCGTGCATTTCACCGGCAACCAGGAAGTGATGATGCGGGTCAACCTGCACTCGCGCACCGCCAGCCGCCTGCTGCAACAGCTGGCACAAGGCAGCTTCCAGATCGAGCGCGACATCTACACCCTTGCCAAGAGCATCGACTGGCCGGCGCTGTTCGACGTCGGCAACACCATCAAGGTGAAGACCGACGGCCACGCCCGCCTGCGCAGCATTGACTACGTGTCGCTGATCGTGAAGGACGCGATCTGCGACCGCTTCCGCGCACTGAACGACGAGCGCCCGAGCGTGGACACCCGCCGTCCGGACATCCGCATCCGCGTGTTCCTGTCCGGCTTCGACGTGCAGATTTATCTCGACACCAGCGGCGAGGCACTGTTCAAGCGCGGCTGGCGCGACGAAACCGGCGAGGCACCGCTGCGTGAAAACCTGGCCGCCGGCATCCTGCTTGGCGCCGGCTACAACGGCAGCCAGCCACTGCTGGACCCGATGTGCGGCAGCGGCACCTTCCTGGTGGAAGCCGCCGACATCGCGCTCAACCGCGCGCCGGGCCGCCTGCGCAACTTTGCCTTCGAAAAGCTGAACACCCACAACGACCTGCTGTGGCACAGCATCCGCAATGACGCCGAGCTGGCGGTACGGCAGCTGGACAAGCTGGCGATCTACGGCAACGACACGTCGCTGGAAATGGTGGAGATTGCCCGCCACAACCTGACGCGCTGCGGCCTGGAGTCGCTGGTCACGCTCAGCCACGGCGACGCCACCGAACTGCAGGCACCGGCCGCCAGCGGCCTGCTGGTATGCAACCCGCCGTACGGCGTCCGCCTCGACGAGCAGGATTCGCTGGCCGAGCTGTACCCGCGCCTGGCGACCTGGCTGAAGCGCAACTTTGCCGGCTGGACCGCGCACCTGATGACCGCCGACAGCCGTCTGCCGGCCCTGATGCGCCTGAATGCCGAAGCGCGGCCGATGCTGTACAACGGCGCACTGGAGTGCCGCGTCTACGTCTTCCCGCTGGTGGCCGGCTCCAACCGCAAGGAATAATGCGACAGCCCC
The DNA here is from genome assembly GCF_028548475.1 of Vogesella margarita. Lineage (GTDB taxonomy): Bacteria > Pseudomonadota > Gammaproteobacteria > Burkholderiales > Chromobacteriaceae > Vogesella > Vogesella margarita. The sequence continues at coordinate 153,983 of NZ_JAQQLE010000001.1, read as the reverse complement.
GTTCAGCAACGGGGCATGGCAGTAGCCACCAGGCAAGGGCGTGCGATAATCCATCGCACGCCCTTTTGCCATCCACCCACCGAGGCAGCCATGGACACATCCTTTCTCTCCGCCACCATCCTGCTGATCCTGATCACCGATCCGCTGGGCAATATTCCGCTGTTCATCTCGGCGCTGAAGCAGGTGAAGCCGGAGCGCCGCCGCCGCGTGGTATTCCGCGAGTGCTTCATCGCCTTCAGCGTGCTCTTGACCTTCATGTTCTTCGGCAAGGGCTTCCTGGAGGTGATGCACCTCACCGACGAGAGCCTGCGCGTGGCCGGCGGCGTGATCCTGTTCCTGATCGCGCTGAAAATGATCTTCCCCGGCGAGGGCGGCCACGGCGGCAACCAGCTGAGCGGCGAGCCGTTCATCGTGCCGATCGCGGTGCCGCTGATTGCCGGCCCGTCGGCGATGGCCACCGTGCTGCTGATGTCAACGCGTGAGCCGGAACGGATACTGGAGTGGGTCGGCGCGCTGACGCTGACCATGCTGGTGACGCTGCTGGTATTCCTGTTCTCCGGCCGCCTGCAGAAACTGCTCGGCGAACAGGCGATTACCGCGCTGGAACGGCTGATGGGGCTGGTGCTGACCGCGATCTCGATCGAGATGCTGCTGGGGGGCGTCGCCGCCTACATCAAGAAGCTGGCCTGAGGCCGGCACAGAACACGACAACGGCGCCCTTTGCGGCGCCGTTTTTTCGTTCAGGAGACACTGCCTGGAATGCAAAAAGCCGCAACCCGTTAAGGTTGCGGCTTTTCATGTCTGGTGGCCAATCTCGGAATCGAACCAAGGACACACGGATTTTCAATCCGTTGCTCTACCAACTGAGCTAATTGGCCAAACATCTGGCGCAGGGGAAAAGTGGTGGCCAATCTCGGAATCGAACCAAGGACACACGGATTTTCAATCCGTTGCTCTACCAACTGAGCTAATTGGCCTCTTTGCCTCGCACTTGCGTGCTGCATCAGAGGCATGCATTAAAGCAGATCATAATTTTCACGTCAAGGCTTTTCCGGAAAAAACCGCCGATAATGGCAGTTTTCACAAATTACTGTGCATCCGGCTGCCGCGACGGATGGGCGTCCGCAAACGCCGGCAAGGCATCAAGGTTGGCCGCAATGCGCGCCAGCAGCGGATACGCGTCCATGTCCACGGCAAAGCGCTGCGCATTGAATACCTGCGGCAGCAGGCAGACGTCGGCCAGCGTCGGCGTGTCGCCGAAGCAGCACAGCCCGGCGCTGCCGGCCAGCTGCTGCTCCAGCGCGGCAAAGCCCGTCGCCACCCAGTACCGGTACCAGCCATTGCGTGCATCCTCGCCCTGCCCCAGCTCGGCCTTCAGGTAATTGAGCACGCGCAGGTTGTTGAGCGGGTGGATGTCGCAGGCGATTGCCTGCGCCACCGCGCGCACCTGCGCCCGCGCTACAGCACTATCCGGCAGCAACCGGGCGCTGTCCGGGTAGGCTTCGTCCAGGTACTCGCAGATCGCCAGCGACTGCGTCAGCAGCACGCCCTTATCCAGCAGCGCCGGCACCAGCCCCTGCGGATTCAGCGCCAGATAATCGGCGCCGCGCTGCTCGCCGCGCAGCAGGCTGACCGGCGCCTGCGCGTAGGCCAGCCCTTTCAGGTTCAGCGCGATGCGCACGCGGTAGGCAGCCGAGGAGCGGAAGTAGCCGTACAGGGTGCGGCCAACGTTGGCCGCGTCAGTCATGCTTGACTACCGTCTGTGCGATGGCGCCGAAAATGCTCAAGCCTGCGGCGTCCTTCATCTCGATGCGCACCGTGTCGCCCACCTTCATGAACGGGGTGATCGCGGCGCCGGTGTCGATGATCTCGATCATGCGCTGTTCGGCCAGGCAGCAGCTGCCCACGCTGCGGTCGTGGTTGGACACGGTGCCGGAGCCGACGATGGAGCCGGCGACCAGCTCGCGGGTCTTGGCCACGTGCGCCACCAGCTGCGGGAAGCTGAACTGCATCTCGACGCCGGCGTTGGGCTTGCCGTAGAAGGCGTTGTTGTAGTCGACCAGCAGCGGCAGGTGCACCTTGCCGTCCTGCCAGGCGTCGCCCAGCTCATCCGGGGTCACCGCCACCGGCGAGAACGCGGTCGCCGGCTTGCTCTGGAAGAAGCCGAAGCCCTTGGCCAGTTCGTTCGGGATCAGGTTGCGCAGGGTCACATCGTTGACCAGCATCAGCAGGCGGATGTGGGCGGCGCACGCGGCGGCATCGGCGCCCAGCGGCACGTCGCCGGTGACCACCGCCACCTCGCCCTCGAAGTCCAGCCCCCACGCCTCGTCGCGCAGCGGAATCGGCGAGCGCGGCGGCAGGAAGGCGTCGGAGCCGCCCTGGTACATCAGCGGATCGTGGTAGAAGCTCTCCGGCACCTCGGCGCCGCGCGCCTTGCGCACCAGCTCGACGTGGTTGAGGTAGGCGGAGCCGTCCGCCCACTGGTAGGCGCGCGGCAGCGGGCTCAGACAGCGCGCCTGCTCGAAGGCGACGGCGCCGTCGGCCTCGCCCTGGTTCAGCGCGGCGTAGACCCGTTGCAGCTGCGGCTCGGCCTGCGCCCAGTTGTCCAGCGCCTGTTGCAGGGTGGCGGCGATGTGCGGTACGGCAACGGCGCGGGAGAGGTCGCGGCTGACGACCATCAGCTGGCCGTCGCGGGTGTTGTTCTGGTAGGTGGCGAGTTTCATGTGGGTGGTCTCGTCTGGAACGGTGTCGATACACGTTGGCCGCAGCAATCTGCTGCGGCCAACCTTGTGTTGCTATGCGTTCACGCGGTGATGCGGCGGGCTCAGTCGGCCTTCAGCACGCCGCGGCGGATCTGGTCTTCCTCGATCGATTCGAACAGCGCACGGAAGTTGCCTTCGCCGAAGCCTTCGTTGCCCTTGCGCTGGATGATCTCGAAGAAGATCGGACCGATCACGGTCTCGGTGAAGATCTGCAGCAGGATGCCTTCCACCGGCGCGCCGTCGATCAGGATGCTGTTCTTCTGCAGGCGGGCCAGATCCTCGCCGTGGTTCGGCACGCGCTGGTCCACTTTCTCGTAGTAGGTAGCCGGGGTGTCGAGGAAGCGGGTGCCGCGCGCCTTCAGCGTTTCCACCGTAGTGTAGATGTCCTCGGTGGTCAGCGCGATGTGCTGGATGCCCTCGCCGTTGTACTGCTTCAGGAATTCCTCGATCTGGCTCTTGTCGTCGGACGACTCGTTGATCGGGATGCGGATCTTGCCGCACGGGCTGGTCATCGCCTTGGACACCAGGCCGGTGAGCTTGCCCTCGATGTCGAAGTAGCGGATTTCGCGGAAGTTGCCGATGTTCTCGTAGAAGCCGGCCCAGTGCTCCATATTGCCGCGCACCACGTTGTGGGTCAGGTGATCGATCACCTTCAGGCCGACACCGGCCGGGTGCTGGTCGACGCCGTCCAGCGGCACGAAGTCGATCTCGTAGATGTCCTTGTCGTGGCCATAGCGGTCGACGAAGTACAGGGCCGAACCGCCGATGCCTTCCACCGCCGGGATGTTCAGCTCCATCGCGCCGACCGGGCGTACGTAGGGCTTGGCGCCGTGGGCCAGCGCATACTCATACGCCTTGGCGGCGTCCTTCACGCGCCAGGCCATCGCGCAGGCGGACGGGCCGTGCACGGTCGCGAACTCGGAGGCCGGCTGGGTGCGCTCGGCGTTGAGGATGAAGTTGATGTCGCCCTGGCGGAACAGGCTGACGTTCTTGCTGCGATGGCGCGCGATCTCGATGAAGCCGAGCGACAGGAACAGCGCTTTCAGCTTGTCGACGCCTTCGGCGTTGGGGGCGGTGTACTCGACAAACTCGAAACCATCGGTTGCCAGCGGATTCATCAGTTGATGTTCCATTTTCATTCATCTCTCCTCTTGCGCGTCGTCATCGACGCTGTCTCTGTAGTGCCGCCACCAAGGCTGCGCGGGCCGGCGGGCTTGCCGTTGCGCAGCGTACCCAGTCGCGGCCGCATGATGTAGACAATATCCGGCGATCTGGCGCCACCGTGTAAAATGTCTGGCTTAGGCGCTTCATTCTAAGTAAACTCAACCGCAATTTTCTTGCGATATAGTGCCGAGAAAATAAAAAACTTAAAACAATATTCCAGAGCAAACCCATCATCAGGAGATAACATGCCTACGGCACCCCTGGACAAGACAGATATAAAAATGTTGGCCGCATTGCAGGCCAATGGCCGGCTGACCAACGTGGAACTGGCGGAAAAGGTGGCCCTGTCGCCGTCGCCCTGCCTGCGCCGCCTGAAGCAGCTCGAAGACTCCGGCGTCATCCGCCAGTACGTGGCGCTGCTGGACCCGGCCAAGATTGGCCTCGGCCTGCAGGCCTTCGTGCGCGTCACGCTGGAAAAGCGCGGCAATGCCCATCTGCAGGGCTTCATGGAAGCGGTGCAGCGCTGGCCGGAAGTGGTCAACTGCTACGCGATGACCGGCGAGATGGACTACCTGCTGCAGGTGTACTTCGAGGATCTGGAGCACTTCTCCCGCTTCGTGATGGACGACCTGCTGCAGCAGCCAGGCGTGGAGGACGTAAAGTCCAGCTTCGTGCTGAAGGAATTCAAGCAGACCACCTCGCTGCCGATCTCGCACCTCAATCCGTAAGCCCCCTGCCCCCGCCCCGTGCGGGGGCATTTCCTGCCACAGCCCCATTCCGCTATCATCCAGAACACCTTAGGCAGCAAAACGGGATCCGCAGTGGCCGCTACCAATTCCTTATCCAGCCGCCTGCAATGGCGCGGCGTGCTGTGCCTGGTGTTGCTGGGCGCGCTCGGCGGCGGCATCCACTACCTGCTCGGCCTGCGCGACATCGAACAGCGGCTGGCGCAGCTGCACACACTAGTGGAGCAGCGCTTCGTCGCCGTGCTGGCGCAAAGCGTATGGGATCTCGACCAGCACAACACCCAACAGCTGCTGGAAAGCATCAACCAGCTCGACGGCGTCAACCGCGTAGAACTGATCACCAACCTCGGCCAGCGCCAGAGCAGCCAGCTACACCCGGCGGCACACAGCGAGTGGATCCGCGATTTCCCGGTCCAGTCCGAACGCTCCGGCAACCAGCCGCTGGCCAGCCTGCGCCTGCACCTCGGCCAGCAGGAGCCATTGCGGCAACTGCGCCTTGACAGCCTGATGTTCGCCGCCAGCCTGATGGCCGCCATGCTGCTGATACTGCTGCTGTGCCGCCACTTCATGCAGCGCCACCTGCTGCGCCCGCTGGGACAGCTGCTCGAACAGCTGCACAAGGAGCAGCCGCTGCGACTGCCCGACAGCGAACGCGAGCTGAGCCTGCTGGGCAAACAGCTGCAACGCTATCGCCAGAACTGGCAGGAACAGCTGCAACTGCAGCAACAGCGCTGCAGCGAGCTACAAAAACAGCGCGAACAGCTCAGCGAGCTGGCCAGCCAGCGCACCACCGAACTCGACCAGCTGACCCGCTCGCAGCAGCTGCTGGCCAGGCTGTCGCACAGTTTCCTGCACCTGCCGCCGCACGAGCAGTACGACGCCATCGCCGATGCGCTGGCACGGATCGGCCACCTGCTGGGCATCGACCGCTGCTATCTGCTGCTGCTGGATGAGCAGCAGGCACTGCAGCAGCACATCCGCTGGCAAAACGAGCAGCTGCCGGCGAACGAAGCCTTCTACCTGCAGGCCCCCCTGCAGCACTCGCCGTGGTTGCTACCGCAACTGCGACAGCAGGCACAGCTGACCATCAGCCGGCTGGAGGAGATTCCGCCGGACGGCCACGGCGAACGCCTGCTGCTAGCCGAACACGGCATCCGCAGCCTGGTGCTGATCGCGCTCGATCACACCGCGCCACTGCAAGGCATTTTCGGCTGCGAGGTGGTCAACCGTCAGCACGACTGGCTGGACAAGGAGCTGACCCTGCTGCGCCTGTTTGCCGGGCAACTGTCCGGGCTGCTGCTGCGACACCAGCAGCAGCAGCAACAGGAGGCGCTGACGCAACAGCTGGCGGCCGCCCACTGCAAGCTGCAGGCACAGAACCATTGCGACGGCCTGACCGGCCTGGCCAATCTCAGCCGCCTGCTGCAGGACAAACAGCAACTGTTCGAGCAGGCCTTCCTGTGCCAGCAGGCGCTGTCGGCGCTGATGCTGGACATCGACCAGTTTGCCGCCTACAACAACCACGCCGGCCACCTCGCCGGCGACGACTGCCTGCAACGCATCGCCCAGCTGCTGCAGGCCGAGCTGCTCACGCGTCCCGGTCTCGCGGTACGCACCAAGGGCGCCACCCTGCTGCTGCTGCTGCCACAGCACGACGCGGCGCAGGCTGCCGCCGTCGCCGAGCAGCTGCGTCTGGCGGTTGCCGCGCTGCAGCTGCCGCATCCGGCGTCGCGGGTGTCCAGCTTTGTCAGCGTCAGCATCGGCTGTGCCACGCTGGACCTGCGCCGCCACGACGACATCGACGACCTGATCGGCGAGGCGGCCCACGCCTTGCGTCTGGCCAAGGAACAGGGCCGCAACCGCTGCGTCAGCGCCGCAACGGCATGAAAAAACCGCAGCACGGGCTGCGGTTGCTGGCGGGAAAGCAGCCGCTTAATGCGGCTGGTGGGCCGTGGAGTACAACAGCTTGTCGGTATAGGCAATCGCGGCAGCCGACAGCAGGAAGGCAAGATGCAGCATCAGCTGCCACTTGATGGTGTGCTCCGGCAGCTGGCTGGCGTTGATGAAGGTCTGCAGCAAATGTATCGACGAAATGCTGATGATCGCCATCGACAGCTTCACCTTGAGCACCGAGGCATTGACGTGATTCAGCCATTCCGGCTGATCGGGATGCTCGTCGATGCGCAAGCGGGACACAAAGGTCTCGTAACCGCCGACGGTCACCATCACCAGCAGGTTGGCAATCATCACCACATCGATCAGCCCCAGCACCGCCAGCATGATCTGGGTCTCCGTCATGACAGACAGGTCACTCAGCAGATGCCACAACGCGGCCAGAAACTTGTAGGCGTACACGCCCTGTACCACGATCAGGCCCAGATAAATCGGCAACTGCAGCCAGCGGCTCCAGAAAATCGCGCGGCTGAGCGGTGATGCCTGCTGCGATGGCGCTACGCCGGGTGCTTGCTTGTCGACAGTCATGCAGAACTCTACTCCAGAAAAAAACAGCCGCGATTATAAACCGAGTCGCTGCCAGATCGTCGACACCGTGCCGGCCTGGTTCAGTGTGTAGAAGTGCAGGCCAGGCGCGCCGTTTGCCAGCAGGCGGTCGCACAGCTCGGTGACCACGTCCAGCCCCAGCGCGCGGATCGACGCGCTGTCGTCCATATAGGACTGCATGCGCAGGCGCAGCCAGCGCGGCACTTCCGCACCGCACATGTCGGAGAAGCGGCACAGCTGGCCGAAGTTGGCGATCGGCATGATGCCCGGCACGATGGGCACATCCACGCCGCGCGCCTGCACTTCGTCGACGAAGCGGAAGTAGGAATCGGCATTGAAGAAGTACTGCGTCATCGCCGAGTTGGCGCCGGCCTTCACCTTGCGCACGAAGTTGTTGATGTCGTCCTCGGCGGACTTGGCCTGCGGGTGGAATTCCGGATAGGCGGCCACCTCGATGTGGAAGTGATCGCCGTGCTCTTCGCGGATGAAGGCCACCAACTCATTGGCGTAACGGAATTCGCCGGCCTCAACCATGCCGGACGGCATGTCGCCGCGCAGCGCGACGATGTGGCGGATGCCGTGGTTGCGGTATTCGTTCAGGATCGAGCGGATATTGTCGCGGGTGGAGCCGATGCAGGACAGGTGCGGCGCCGCGGCGTAGCCCTCGTTGCGGATCTCCAGCACCGTGGACAGCGTGCCGTCGCGGGTGGTGCCGCCGGCACCGAAGGTCACGGAGAAGAACTCCGGCTTGAACTGCGCCAGCTGCTGGCGGGTGGTACGCAGTTTGGCCACGCCTTCCGGGGTGCGCGGCGGGAAGAATTCGAAGCTGAAGGTACGGTTACGTTCGGTCATGGCAAGCTCTTGCGGCAAGGTTGGTGATGGTTTCCCTGGCATCCCGTATCGGTCTGGCGCCGCTGACGGGGCATGCGGCCAACGTTGGCCGCACAAAAAAACGGACAGGGCATTTTACGGCCCTGTCCGTTTTCACCGGACATCAAATATCAATAACGATAGTGTGCCGGCTTATATGGGCCGTCTTTCGGCACGCTGATGTAGCTGGCCTGCTCGTCGGACAGCTCGGTCAGGCGGGCGCCGATGCGCTCCAGGTGCAGGCGCGCCACCTTCTCGTCCAGATGCTTGGGCAGCACGTACACCTTGTTCTCGTACTTGTGCTCGTTGGCGAAGATTTCGATCTGTGCCAGCACCTGGTTGGTGAAGGAGTTGGACATTACGAAGCTCGGGTGGCCTGTGGCGCAGCCGAGGTTCACCAGGCGGCCTTCGGCCAGCAGGATGATGCGCTTGCCGTCCGGGAAGATGATGTGATCGACCTGCGGCTTGATGTTTTCCCACTGATACTGGCGCAGCGAGGCAACTTCGATTTCGCTGTCGAAGTGGCCGATGTTGCACACGATGGCGTTGTTGCGCATCTTCTTCATGTGCTCGTGATTGATCACGCCGACGTTGCCGGTGGTGGTCACGAAGATGTCGGCCTGATCGCAGATCTCGTCCATGCGGACCACGCGGTAGCCTTCCATCGCCGCCTGCAGTGCGCAGATCGGATCGATCTCGGTCACCCACACGGTGGCGCCCAGGCCACGCAGCGATTGCGCGCAGCCCTTGCCCACGTCACCGTAGCCCAGCACCACGGCAACCTTGCCGGCAATCATCACGTCGGTGGCGCGCTTGATGCCGTCCACCAGCGATTCGCGGCAGCCGTACAGGTTGTCGAACTTGGACTTGGTCACCGAGTCGTTGACGTTGAAGGCCGGGAACGGCAGCAGGCCGTCCTTTTCCAGCTGGTACAGGCGATGCACGCCGGTGGTGGTTTCCTCGGTCACGCCCTTGATGTGCTGCAGGCGCTTGGAGTACCACTGCGGGTCGATTTCCAGGTGACGCTTGATGGAAGCGAACAGCGCGGTTTCTTCCTCGTTGGTCGGATGGCCGATCACGCCGATGTCCTTCTCCGCCTTGCTGCCCAGCATCAGCAGCAGGGTGGCGTCGCCGCCGTCGTCGAGGATCATGTTGGCAGGCTGGTCTTCCGGCCATTCGAAGATCTTGTGGCTGAATTCCCAGTACTCGTCCAGGCTCTCGCCCTTGAACGCGAACACCGGAATGTTGGCCGCAGCAATGGCAGCGGCAGCGTGATCCTGGGTGGAGAAGATGTTGCACGACGCCCAGCGCACTTCGGCGCCCAGCGCGGTCAGGGTCTCGATCAGCACCGCGGTCTGCACCGTCATGTGCAGCGAACCGGCGATACGGGCACCGCGCAGCGGCTGGCTGTGCTGGTATTCCTTGCGCGTGGCCATCAGGCCCGGCATTTCGGTCTCGGCAATATTGAGTTCCTTGCGGCCCCAGTCTGCCAGATTGATGTCGGCAACGATGTAGTCGTTGAATGCAGCCATTCGTGTATTCCTTTGTCACGAAGGCCGGGAGGGATGGCTCACCCGCGCATCCCGTGCCCGGCACGGGTTATCCTGAAGCGGCCCGATCGGGGCCGTTCAATGAAAAGCAGGTGAGCGCCGTTTTGCGTTTCCGGGCCTGGGGCATGGCCTCGCAGCGCTCCCCGGAATCCCGCCATTATGGCAGAACTTGCTGCCGCAAGGTTGGCCGCAACGACAGCAACGCCGCCGCGACCGCCGCCCGGCGGCAAAGAAAAAGGCCTCTTGCGAGGCCCTTTGGCACAACAACAGGGGTAGCTTACAGGCCGGCAGCGGCGCGCAGCGCGGCCGCCTTGTCGGTACGCTCCCAGGTGAACTCCGGCTCTTCGCGGCCGAAGTGGCCGTAGGCGGCGGTCTTGGTGTAGATCGGACGCAACAGGTCCAGCATCTGCACGATGCCTTTCGGACGCAGGTCGAAGTGCTGTTTCACCAGCTCGACGATCTTCTCGTTCGGAATGGCGTTGGTGCCGAAGGTGTCCACCGAGATCGAGGTCGGCTCGGCCACGCCGATGGCGTAGGAAACCTGGATCTGGCACTGGCGCGCCAGACCGGCAGCCACCACGTTCTTGGCGACATAGCGGCCGGCGTAGGCGGCGGAGCGGTCAACCTTGGTCGGATCCTTGCCGGAGAAGGCGCCACCGCCGTGCGGTGCGGCACCGCCGTAGGTGTCGACGATGATCTTGCGGCCGGTCAGACCGCAGTCGCCCATCGGGCCGCCGATGACGAAACGGCCGGTCGGGTTGATCAGGAACTTGGTCTCGGCAGTAATCATGTCCGCCGGCAGCACCGGCTTGATGATGTCCTCGATCACGGCTTCGGTCAGCGTCTTGTGGTCGATTTCCGGCGCGTGCTGGGTGGACAGCACCACGGTGTCGATGCGCTTGGGCAGACCGGTTTCGCTGTCGTAGACGCAGGTGATCTGGCTCTTGGCATCCGGACGCAGCCACGGCAGACGGCCGTCCTTGCGCAGTTCCGCCTGACGCTGCACCAGACGGTGTGCGTAGTAGATCGGGAACGGCATCAGGGTCGGGGTTTCGTCGCAGGCGTAGCCGAACATCAGGCCCTGGTCGCCGGCGCCCTGGTCCAGATCGAGGCCCTCGCCTTCGTTGACGCCCTGGGCGATGTCCGGCGACTGCTTGTCGTAGCACACCATCACGGCGCAGCCGCGATGATCAAAGCCCAGCTCGGTATTGTCGTAACCGATGCGCTTGATGGTTTCGCGCGCGATCTTGATATAGTCGACGTTGGCGGTGGTGGTGATCTCGCCGGCCAGCACTACCAGGCCGGTATTGACCAGGGTCTCGGCCGCAACGCGGGCGTATTTGTCTTCACGCAGGATGGCGTCCAGAATGGCGTCGGAAATCTGGTCCGCGACCTTGTCCGGATGGCCTTCAGATACCGATTCAGATGTAAAAAGATATTCGCTCATTGTGTCCGTTCCCGAATAATGGCCTTTGAGTTAATGATAAAATAGCGCGTTTACTTTCCAGCAGACCACGATGACCCGAATCGCACGACTCATCCTGCAGACCCTGGCCGCGTTGCCGCTACCGGCACTGCACCGGCTGGGCGCCCTGCTGGGGAAAATCCTCTATTACCTATCGCCGCGTTTTCGCGAACGCATACGCGAAAACCTCAAAACCAGTCAAATCGCTGGAAGTTATCAGCTTTACGAATCGCTCGTCAAACTCTGTGCGGCAGAAACCGGCAAGGGCGCGCTGGAACTGGCCATCGCCTGGTGCCGCGAGCCGGACTACATCACCTCGCTGGTTACCGGCTGCGACGGCTGGGAGCATGTGGAAGCGGCGCTGGCCGAAGGCAAGGGGCTGATCTTCGTCACCCCGCACCTCGGCAGCTACGACATTGCCGGACGCTACATCTCGGCGCGGCTGCCGTTCCCGCTGACCGCGATGTACCGCCCGCCGAAGCTGGCCTGGCTGGAGCCGATCATGAACGAGGGCCGTGCCCGCGGCAAAGGCCGCACCGCACCGGCCACCGGCGCCGGCGTGCGCCAGCTGATGAAGGCGCTGAAATCCGGCGAGGCCACCATCATCCTGCCGGACCAGGTACCCGGCAGCGGCGAAGGCGCCTGGGCGCCATTCTTCGGCAAGCCGGCGTTCACCATGACACTGCTGGCACGGCTGGCGCAGATGAATGGTGTCGCCGTACTGTGGTTCACCGGCGAGCGCCTGCCTGACGGCGCCGGTTTCCACATCCACATCAGCCCCCAGGTCGGGACCTTCAGCGGCGAGCGCGAGGCCGACGCCGCGGTGGTCAACGCCAATGTCGAGCGGCTGATCCGGCGTTGGCCGCAGCAGTACCTGTGGAGCTACAACCGCTACAAGACGCCGTCCGGCGCGCCCTCCCCCGATCAAGCCTAACCACTGGAATACCGCATGAAATTCGCCCTGGCCCTGCTGTGGCTGATCCGTCTGCTGCCGCTGCCCGTCATCCACGCCCTGGCCTGGAGCCTGGGTCAACTGGCCTACCTGCTCGCCCGCGAGCGCCGTCGCGTCGGACTGATCAACCTGCGCCTGTGCTTTCCCGACATGGGGCCGACACAGCGCCGCCGGCTGATCCGGCAGCATTTCACTGAAATGATGAAACTGATGCTGGAGTACGGCATCGTGTGGTGGTCGTCGCCACAACGCCTGCGCCAGCTGGTGGAGGTGCGCGGTCTGGAACACATCACCCGGCTGCGCGAGGCGGGCGAGGACGTGGTGCTGTTCTACCCGCACTTCGTCGCCTTCGAGATCTGCGCATTGCGCCTGAACCTGGAAGTGCCGCTGGTCAGCGTCTATTCGCACCAGAAGAACAAGACGCTGGACGCGCAGTTCTACAAGGGCCGCAACCGCTTCGACAACGCCTACATCGTATCGCGACAGGAGAGCCTGCGCAGCATCATCAAGGCGATGCGCAAGGAGCACACCCCGTTCCTGTACCTGCCGGACCAGGACTTCGGCCCGCGCGACGCCATCTTCGTGAAGTTCTTCGCCACCGACGCCGCCACCATCACCGGCCTGTCGCGCATCGCCAGCATCGCCAAGGCCAAGGTAGTGCCGGCCATCGCCCGCCGCGAAGGCTCGCGCTTCGTGCTCGACATCCATCCGCCGCTGGACAACTTCCCCAGCGACAATCTGGAAGCCGATACCCGCCGCATGAACGCCTTCCTGGAGCAGCGCATCCTGGAGGCACCGGAACAGTATTTCTGGCTGCACAAGCGCTTCAAGACCCGGCCGCAGGGGCAGGCGCGCTTCTACTGAGTCGTTTCCCTGGCACAAGGGCAAGGATGGCTGCGGCCAACCTTGCCCTTTTTGTTTTCTGGAAAAGCAAGTCGGAGAGCACTCTGGCCGCACAGGGAGACGCGGGTTGTAACTGTACAGAAGTGAAGCCGCTCGGTAGCGGTCTGCGCATTGAGGTAGCCAAGGTTGGTCGCAGCATAGCGACAGCCCCTCCGCACTACCCTGCCCCGCTGCGATCGGGAGCAGCACCCTTCAATCTCCAGACATCCCGGCATCAGCGATCCGGAAGCGAGGCCCTCTGTGCCGGTAGACAAACAAAAACGCCACGATCAAATCGTGGCGTTTTTGTTGTGCTGCGCAGCGGCTCAGATACCGCGCTTTTTCCAGAAGTAGTGCCCGATGAAACCGGGGAACGCAAACACCAGGAACAGCGACAGGGTGGTGACATAAAACTGCCACTTCTGCACATGTACCGGGGAATAGCGGCCTTCCAGCAGCCGGGCCAGCACGCCCAGCAGCAGGTACAACGCCACCAGTTCCAGCAACTGCCAGCCGAAGTGCTTGTTGGCGACCCGCCATACGCCGGCAACACGCCGAGTCATGAATGGCAGGTTGGCCGCAACAAACGCGAGCAGTAACAGAACGATGACGCTGACTTCCATGCTGATTCCTTACAGGACGACGAGGGATTGTTTCATCGCTTCGACGCACATCGCGATCAAACGTTCCGGCATCGCACCCAATACCAGCAGCGCAACGGCATTGAGCGACAGCACCAGCTTCATGTCGCCAGGAATGGCGATCGGGCTGTTGTCCTGCACGTCGTCGAAGTACATGACCTTGACCGCACGCAGGTAGTAGAAGGCACCGATCAGCGACATCATCACCGCCACCACCGCCAGCCACAGCAGGTTGACGTTGACGATAGCCTGGATCACCGCAAACTTGGCGTAGAAGCCAGCCAGCGGCGGAATACCGGCCATCGAGAACAACGCCAGCAGCATCAGCAGCGCGTACCAGCTGTTGCGGCCGTTGAGACCCTTCAGGTCGTCCAGGGTTTCGCACTCGAAACCGGCACGCGACAGGCCCAGCAGGATGCCGAAACCGGCCAGCGAGGTTAGCACGTAAACGATTACGTAGAACAGTGCGGCGGAGTAGCCTTCGGCGTTGCCGGCGATCAGGCCCAGCAGCAGGAAACCCATGTGCGAAATGGTCGAGTAGGCCAGCATGCGCTTGAGGTTGGTCTGCGCAATGGCGGTCAGGTTACCGATGGCCATCGACAGCACCGCCAGGATCACCAGCATGCCCTGCCAGTCGGCCACCATTTCGCCCAGACCCTGTACCAGGATGCGGATCACGAACACGAAGGCCGCCAGCTTCGGTGCAGCACCGATCATCAGCGTCATCGCGGTGGACGAGCCCTGGTAAACGTCAGGCACCCACATGTGGAACGGTACCGCGCCCAGCTTGAACGCGAGACCGGCCACGATGAACACCAGGCCGAAGACCAGCAGCGTCTGGTTGGCGCTGCCCGAGGCGATAGCCTGGGCAACCTTGGCCAGTTCCAGCGAACCGGTGGCACCGTACACCATCGACACACCGTACAGCAGCAGGCCGGAAGCCAGCGCGCCGAGCACGAAGTACTTCATCGCGGCTTCGATGGCGCGACCGGACTCACGCTGCAGCGCGATCAGCGAGTACAGCGACAGCGACAGCAGTTCCAGGCCCATGTACAGGCTGACGAAGTTGCTGGCCGACACCATCAGGTTCATGCCCAGGAGCGCGAACAGGGTCAGGGTGAAGTATTCGCCCTTGAACAGGCCACGGTCCTTCACGTACTGGCGGGTGTAGATCAGCACCAGTGCCGTCACGCCGTACATTGCGACCTTGACGATGTCCGACAGCGGATCATCGACAAACATGCCACTGAGGGTAACGGTGGCGAACGGTTCGAAAGTGGAAACCTGGATCACGGCACAAACCAGCAGTGTCAGCAGCGACAGTGCGTAGGTGATGCCGCGCTTGGCGTCCGAGATAAACAGGTCAAGAATGAGGATTACCGACAGAGCCCCAAGCAGGAACATCTCTGGCAAAGCCGGCATCAGATTGAGATCAGCCCAATTCATTTCGTATTCCTTGTGGCCTCTTAGAGCTTGCTTTGCGCAACGTGCGCGATCAGTTCATTGACAGACAGGTGCATCTTTTCAACGAACAGCTGCGGGTACAGACCCATGCCCAGTACGGTCACGGCCAGGATCACCAGAATCAGGAATTCACGCTTGTTGACGTCCTTCATCTCTTCCACGTGGTGGTTGCCCACCTCACCGAAAATCACGCGCTTGTACATCCACAGGGTGTAGGCGGCACCGAAGATCAGGGTGGTGGCGGCCAGCGCGGCAACCAGGAAGTTCACCTGCACCGCACCCATGATGACCATGAATTCGCCGACGAAGCCGGAGGTGGCAGGCAGACCGGAGTTGGCCATGCCGAACAGCATCATGAAGGCAGCGAAGATCGGCATCTTGTTTGCGACACCGCCGTAGTCGGCGATGTTGCGGCTGTGCACGCGGTCATACATCACGCCGATGCAGAAGAACATCGCGGCGGATACGAAACCGTGCGACACCATCTGTACCAGTGCACCTTCCACCGCCCACGCATTCATCTGGCTGCCGGTGAACAGGAACATGCCCAGTGTCACGAAGCCCATGTGGGAAATGGAGGAGTAAGCCACCAGTTTCTTCATGTCGGTTTGCACCAGTGCCACCAGACCGATGTACACCACCGCTACCAGCGACAGGCCGATAATGATCGGGGACAGCTCGATCGAGGCATCCGGCACGATAGGCAGCGCGAATCGCAGGAAGCCGTAGGCACCGATCTTCAGCGTGATCGCCGCCAGCACCATGGAACCGCCGGTCGGCGCTTCCACGTGGGCATCCGGCAACCAGGTATGCACCGGCCACATCGGCACCTTCACCGCAAACGACAGGAAGAAGGCGATGAACAGCAGGATCTGCACCTGCAGCGGGATCTGCTTCAGTGCCTGGAAGGCCTGGATGTCAAAGCTCTTGCCGGCCTGGAAGTACAGGTAGATGAACGCTACCAGCATCAGCAGCGAACCCAGCAGCGTGTACAGGAAGAACTTGATCGACGCGTAAACGCGACGCGGACCGCCCCACACACCGATGATCAGGTACATCGGGATCAGCATGCCTTCGAAGAACACGTAGAACAGGATCGCGTCCAGCGCAGCAAAGGCACCGTTGATCAGGCCGGACATGATCAGGAACGCGGCCATGTACTGCGCGGTGCGCTTCTGGATCACTTCCCAGCCGGCCAGGATCACCATCAGCGTGGTGAAGCTGTTCAGCACGATGAACAGCATCGAGATGCCGTCCACCCCCAGGTGGTAGTTGATACCGAGGGATTCGATCCACGGCATGTTTTCGACAAACTGCATGCCGCCATGCAGGTTGTCGAACTGCGTAAACAACGGGAGCGATACCAGGAACCCCAGCACGGCACCAGCCAGCGCCAGCCAGCGCGCCAGCGGTGCGCGCTGGTCGCCACCGGTCGCCAGCACCAGCAGGCCGGCTACGATGGGGGTCCAGATCACCAGACTCAAAGGATTAGCAAACATATCGAGAACCTAATTTGTTATATCGATTCCGGTACCGATCCTTAACGGAGGATCAGCGGCTTGAACCAGTACGTCATCAGAACCAGCACCCCGATGATCATCACCGCAGCGTAGCTGTAGATGAAACCGGTTTGCAGCTTGCGGACCGCTCTGGATACCGAGCCGACCAGACGGGCACTGCCATTCACCAGCAAGCCGTCGATCAGCAGCATGTCACCGACTTTCCAGAAGAAAGTGCCCAGTGCGCGCGACCCTTTGGCAAACACGGCGAAGTACAGCTCGTCCATGTAGTACTTGTTCTCGAGTAGCGTGTGTACGCCGGAGAATTTCTGCTTGATGGCGGCCGGGATGTGCGGCGCCTTCATGTAGAAGAACCAGGCCAGTGCCACACCGGCTGCGGCCAACCAGAACGGCAGGGTCACGAAGGCGTGCAGGCCCATGGCCATCGCATCGTGGGCGTGGTGCATCGCTGCCTCCAGACCCGGATGAGCTTCCAGGTTGGTGTAGATCACGCCCTTGAAGAACTCGCCGCCGACCAGTGGATGGATCGCGAAGAAGCCGATCAGTACCGACGGAATCGCCAGCAGTGCCAGTGGCAGGGTAACTACCCACGGCGATTCGTGCGGCTTGTCGTTCGGACCCAGACCATGGTGGTGGTCATCGGACGGCTCTTCGTCGTCGTGGTCACCGTGATGCTCGTGGTGAGCGTGGTTTTCCATCCAGCGTTCCTTGCCGTGGAAGACCAGGAAGTACATGCGGAAGGAGTAGAACGCGGTCACGAACACACCGGCGATCACGGCAAAGTAGGCAAAACCGGAAGCCGCCAGGTTGCTGTTTTCCACGGCCAGGATGATGGAATCCTTGGAGTAGAAGCCGGAGAAGAACGGGGTACCGATCAGCGCCAGCGAGCCCAGCAACGAGGTGATCCAGGTGATCGGCATGTACTTGCGCAGACCGCCCATATTGCGCATGTCCTGGTCATGGTGCATGCCCATGATCACGGAACCGGCGCCAAGGAACAGCAGGGCCTTGAAGAAGGCGTGCGTCATCACGTGGAACATGGCCACCGAGTAGGCGGAAGCGCCCAGCGCCACGGTCATGTAACCCAGCTGCGACAGGGTGGAGTAAGCCACCACGCGCTTGATGTCGTTCTGCACCACGCCCAGGAAGCCCATGAACAGCGCGGTGATCGAACCGGCCACCATCACCACGTTCAGTGCGGTATCCGACATTTCGAACAGCGGGCTCATGCGCGATACCATGAAGATACCAGCGGTCACCATGGTCGCCGCGTGGATCAGTGCGGAGATCGGGGTCGGGCCTTCCATCGAGTCCGGCAGCCACACGTGCAGCGGGAACTGCGCCGATTTACCCATCGCGCCGATGAACAGCAGGATGCAGGTCACGGTCAGCAGCGACCATTCCACGCCAGGGATGATCTGGATGGTCTTGCTGGCCAGCGCAGGCGCGGCAGCGAACACGTCGCTGTAGTTCAGCGAACCGCCGAAGTAGGCCAGCACCAGGCCGATACCGAGCAGGAAACCGAAGTCACCCACGCGGTTGACCAGGAAGGCCTTCAGGTTGGCGAAGATCGCAGTCGGACGCTTGAACCAGAAGCCGATCAGCAGATAGGAGACCAGACCCACCGCTTCCCAGCCGAAGAACAGCTGGATGAAGTTGTTGGACATCACCAGCATCAGCATCGAGAAGGTAAACAGCGAGATGTAGCTGAAGAAGCGCTGGTAACCCGGGTCTTCGTGCATGTAGCCGATGGTGTAGATATGCACCATCAGCGACACGCTGGTCACCACCACCAGCATCATCGCAGTCAGCGAGTCAACGAGGAAACCGACGGAGAACTCGAAACCACCGACCGTCAGCCAAGTGTATACAGGGGCATTGAATACCTGGGTGCTGCCGTCAAGGAAGCCCTTCAGTACGCCAATCGAGAGAACCGCCGAAACTGCCACGCCAAGAATGGTAACAACGTGTGCAGCACGGCGACCAATCGCCCATCCAAACAGGCCTGCAATGACCGACCCCACCAGTGGTGAGAGCGCAATCAGCAGGTATAAGCTCTTCATATCCATGTTTGTCGTGCTTTTTAAAGTGGTATCCGGTTGCCTTAGCCTTTGAGGCTGCCCAAGTCTTCTACGTTGATGCTGTCCAGTTTACGGAACAGCACCACCAGAATCGCCAGACCAATCGCCGATTCTGCCGCCGCAACGGTAAGGATGAAGAAGACGAAGATCTGCCCAGCCGTATCAGACAGATAGTGCGAAAACGCGATGAAGTTGTAGTTCACCGCCAGCAACATCAGTTCGATGGCCATCAGCAGGATGATCAGGTTTTTCCGGTTCAGGAAAATACCCAGCACGCTGATGGCGAACAGGATGCCGGCCAGAACCAGGAAGTGTGTGAGTGAAAGCACGTGTCCTCCTAATCGGCCGTCAGGCCTGTTGCTCGTTAGTGTCAGAAGCAGTGTCCGCTTCAGGCTTTACCGCCTGAACCTGAACCACACGCACGCGGTCGTTACGACGCACACGCACCTGCTCCGCCGGATTGATGTATTTGCTGTCTGCACGCTTGCGCATGGTGATGCCGATGGCGGCAACCATCGCTACCAGCAGCACGACTGCCGCGGCCTCGAATGGCAGCAGGTAAACGGTATACAGCTGGCGACCCAGTTCGCGCACGTTGCTGGCATCGGCCGCAACCGCCGCACCGGCCTTGAAGCCGGCAAGGTTGGCCTCCGGGCTGGACAGGATCAGCACCATTTCGGCGACCATCACCAGCGCCACGGTACCGGCCAGCGGGAAGTTCTGCCAGAAGCCTTCGCGCAGCTTCTCGATGTTGATGTCCAGCATCATCACCACGAACAGGAACAGCACCATGACCGCACCGACATAAACCAGCACCAGTGCAATCGCGAGGAACTCCGCCTGCAGCAACAGCCAGTGACCGGAGGCGGTAAAGAACGCCAGCACCAGATACAAGGCCGCATGAACCGGGTTCTTGGCCGTAACCACGCGGAACGCGGCAACGATCAGGATCAACGACAGCACATAAAACACAACAGCTTGAAAGCTCATGTCTCCCCCTTAGCGATACTTGGCATCAGCAGCCTTGTTGGCCGCAATTTCAGCCTCGTACTTGTCACCCACCGCCAGCAGCATCGGCTTGGTGTAGTAGAGGTCGCCACGTTTTTCGCCGTGGTATTCAAAAATGTGCGTTTCCACAATGGCGTCGACCGGGCAGGCTTCTTCGCAGAAACCGCAGAAAATGCACTTGGTCAGGTCGATGTCGTAACGCGAGGTGCGGCGGGTGCCGTCGTCGCGCTGTTCCGACTCGATGGTGATGGCCATTGCCGGGCATACCGCCTCGCACAGCTTACAGGCGATGCAACGCTCTTCACCGTTGGCGTAACGGCGCTGGGCGTGCAAGCCACGGAAGCGTGGCGAAATCGGGGTCTTCTCTTCCGGGAACTGGACGGTGATCTTGCGGGCGAAGAAGTGACGACCGGTCACCATCAGGCCCTGCACCAGCTCCACCAGCAGGAAGGTTTTGAAAAAATTTCGGATCATTTCCATGCTATTTCATCCAATCCGTATCAGTTCCACAGCGACAGTGGGCTCATCATCCAGGCGCCGACAACCAGCACCCAAACCAGCGATACCGGGATGAAGATTTTCCAGCCCAGACGCATGATCTGGTCGTAGCGATAGCGCGGGAAGGTGGCACGGAACCACAGGAACAGGAACAGCACCAGGGAAATCTTGACCAGCAGCCAGATCACGCCGGATGCGCCCAGCGCGCCCCAGGAAGCCGGGAACGGCGACAGCCAGCCGCCCATGAACATGATGGCGGTCAGTGCCGACACCAGGATCATGTTGGCGTATTCCGCCAGGAAGAACACGGCGAAGGCCATACCCGAGTATTCCACGTGGAAACCGGCCACGATTTCCGATTCACCTTCCGCCACGTCGAACGGGGCACGGTTGGTTTCGGCAACGCCGGAAATCAGGTACACGAGGAACAGCGGGAACAGCGGCAGCCAGTTCCACGACAGTGCCGAGCCGCCACCGATACCATGGCCCTGCTGGTTGACGATGTCGACCAGGTTCAGGCTGCCGGACACCATCAGTACGCCGACCAGCGCGAAGCCCATCGAGATCTCGTAGGACACGATCTGGGCCGAGGAACGCAGCGCGCCCAGGAAGGAGTACTTGGAGTTACCCGCCCAGCCGGCCACGATCACGCCGTACACGCCCATCGAGGTGATCGCCATGATGAACAGCAGCGACGCGTCGATATTGGCTAGCACCATGGTGTCGGTGAACGGGATCACCGCCCAGGCCGCCAGTGCCGGCATGATGGACAGTACAGGAGCCACCAGAAACAGACCCTTGCTCGACTTGGTCGGCAGGATGATCTCTTTCATCAGCAGCTTCACACCGTCAGCCAGTGGCTGCAGCAGCCCTTTCGGGCCGACACGGTTAGGGCCGATACGGATCTGCATGTAGCCGATCACCTTGCGCTCTGCCAGCGTCAGGTAGGCCACACCGATCATCAGCGGGGCAACGATGGCCAGAATTTTCAGCAGTGTCCACACTGCCAGACCGGCCTCGGTCCCCAGCAAGTTTTGCAGCAATTCCATGACTTATCCTCGCTTGATCTGAATCGGTTCGAACAGACCACCCAGTGCCTGCGTTGCCGGATGGGCAGCAGCGACACGGACCGCACCGGCGGCAACGGCAGCGTCGGCTACCAGTTGCAGGCGAACTTCGGCCTCACCCTGGCTGACGATGGCAGGCTGACCTGCTTCCAGACCCAGTTTGGCGATGTCTTGCGGGTTGAGGGCAATCACGGGCGCGGCGGCCGCGGCGGTCTTCTGCAGCGAGCCGGCACGGCGGCAGATGGCATCGGCCTGGTACATCGGCACTTCACCGATACGCACCAGCGCGTCGCCGGCAGCAACGTTGGCCGCAACACTGCTCAGCTGGTTGTTCAGTGCCGCGGCGATGTCGCCTTGCGCCAGCAGTTCGGCACGCACGTCTTCCGCGCTGTTGAAGTCAAAGCCGGACAGGTTGAGCATGTTGCCCAGTACGCGCAGCACTTTCCAGGCCGGACGAGTCTCGCCCAGCGGACGCACCACACCGTTGAACGGCTGCAGCTTGCCTTCCATGTTGACGAAGGAACCGGCGGTTTCGGAGAACGGCGCGATCGGCAGCAGCACGTCGGCGTAGTCCAGCAGTGCCTCACCCTTGAATGCAGTCAGCGCAATCACGGTGGCTGCCTGCTTCATCGCGGCCACGGCCTGCTGGCTGTTGTAGGCGTCGGCTTCGATCTCGCTGTTGAGCAGCACGTAAGCCTTGCGCGGCGCAGCCAGCATTTCGCTTGCGGCGAGACCGGCAGTCACGGCGTTGCCCATCGGGCCACGTTGCGGATTGACACCGGCAATGTCGGCACCGACGCTGTTGGCGGCTTCGGCAGCGATACCGAAACGGGCGCCGGTCACGCGGCCGATTTCCTGGGCCAGCGACAGCAGCTCGGCAAATGCCGGGTGATGCTGTGCCACGTTGCCCAGCACCACGGCAGCGGATTCGGCGGCGCACAGGCTGTCGGCAATCGCGCGTGCCTCGGCGCCAACGTTGGCCGCAGACAGGTCCAGCGTGGTCGACGCGGACTTGATTTCCACCGCGGCTTTCAGCACCTGGGCCAGCGCGTTGACCAGCGCCAGCGGCGACACGATCAGCTTGGCGTTGACGCGGGTCAGCAGGTCGTCGTCGCTGGTATGGATCACGTTCAGTGCCATGCCCTTCTTGACCGACTGGCGCAGACGCGATGCCAGCAACGGCTGTTCCGTGCGCTGGGTGGAACCCACCATCAGTACCGACTTGGCGGCCAGCAGCTCGACGATGCTGGAACCCAGCCACAGCGCGCCCTGCTGGGCAGCGACGACACGCTTGTCGCTGCGACGCAGCGCGGCATCGATATTGTTCACGCCGAAGCTGCGCGCCAGTTTCTGCGCCAGGTACAGTTCTTCGGTAGTGCTGTGCGGGCTGGCCAGGAAGCCGATGGCGTCCTTGCCGTGGTCGTTGGCCACGCCGTTGAGGCCCTTGACCACGTAGTCCAGTGCCGTCTGCCAGTCGGTTTCGTGCCACTTGCCGTCAAACTTGATCATCGGCTTCTGCAGGCGCTCGGCGCTGTTCAGGCCTTCGTACGAGAAACGGTCGCGGTCGGCGATCCAGCACTCGTTGATGTCTTCGTTTTCCAGCGGCAGTACGCGCATTACCTGGTTCTGCTTGACCTGAACGATCAGGTTGCTGCCCAGACCGTCATGCGGGCTGACCGACTTGCGGCGCGACAGCTCCCAGGCACGGGTGGCGTAGCGGAACGGCTTGGAAGTCAGCGCGCCGACCGGGCACAGGTCGATCACGTTGCCGGAGATTTCCGAATTCACGGTCTTGCCGAGGAACGGCAGGATTTCCGAGAATTCGCTGCGGTTGGCCATCCCGATTTCCTGGTAGCCACCGATCTCTTCGGTAAAGCGGACGCAGCGGGTGCAATGGATGCAGCGGCTCATTTCCTCGGCGGAAACCAGCGGCCCCATGTCCTTGCCGACCACGGCGCGTTTTTCTTCCTGATAGCGGGACGAGGAATTACCGTAGCCCACGGCCAGATCCTGCAGCTGGCATTCGCCGCCCTGGTCGCAGATCGGGCAATCCAGCGGGTGGTTGATCAGCAGGAATTCCATCACGCCAGCCTGGGCCTTCTTGGCCAGTGGCGAGGCGGTATGCACCTTCATGCCGTCGGTTACCGGAGTGGCACAGGCCGGCAGCGGCTTCGGTGCCTTCTCGACTTCCACCAGGCACATGCGGCAGTTGGCCGCAATGGACAGTTTCTTGTGGTAGCAGAAGTGAGGAATATGTGTACCGGCGGTATGGGCAGCATCCATGATGGTGATGCCCTGATTGACCGTCAGTTTTTTTCCGTCGATTTCGATTTCAAGCATCGCTCAACACCATTTGTGATCCACCAAGGCCTTCTTGTGCTTAATGAGATGTTCAAACTCATTGCGGAAGTGCTTGGTGAAACTACGAACAGGGAACACGGCTGCGTCAGCCAGGGCGCAAATCGTGCGGCCCGCCATATTGTTCCCGACAGATTCCAACAGCTCCAGATCGCCGTCACGGCCTTCGCCGTTGGCGATGCGATGGATCACCTTGTACAGCCAGCCGGTGCCTTCACGGCATGGCGTGCACTGGCCGCAGGACTCTTCGTGATAGAAGTAGGCCAGACGCTCCAGCGCCTTGACCATGCACACGTCCTCGTTCATCACGATGACGGCGCCGGAACCCAGCATCGAACCGGCCTTGGAAATACTGTCGTAATCCATGGTCAGTTCCATCATCACGTCGCCTGGCAGTACAGGTGCGGACGAACCGCCCGGAATCACTGCCTTCAGCTTCTTGCCGTCCTTCATGCCGCCTGCCATTTCCAACAGCGTGGCGAACGGGGTGCCCAGCGGAATCTCGTAGTTGCCCGGACGGTTGACGTGACCGGAGATGGAGAACAGCTTGGTACCGCCGTTGTTCGGCTTGCCCGCTTCCAGGAACTTCTGGCCGCCGTCACGGATGATGAACGGCACGGACGCGAACGACTCGGTGTTGTTGATGGTGGTCGGCTTGCCGTACAAGCCGAAGCTGGCCGGGAACGGCGGCTTGAAGCGCGGCTGGCCTTTCTTGCCTTCCAGCGACTCCAGCAGCGCGGTTTCTTCGCCGCAGATGTAGGCGCCGTAACCGTGGTGCGCGAACAGGTCGAAGCTGAAGTCGGTACCGAGGATGTTCTGTCCCAGGAGGCCGGCCTTGCGTGCCTCGTCCAGCGCCTCTTCGAACAGCTCGTAGGCCTCGAAGATTTCACCGTGGATGTAGTTGTAACCCGCCTTGCAACCCATCGCGTAGCCGGCAATGATCATGCCTTCGATCAGCGCGTGCGGGTTGTAGATGATGATGTCGCGATCCTTGAACGTGCCCGGTTCGCCCTCATCTGTATTGCAGACGACGTACTTGTCACCCGGGAAGGAACGCGGCATGAAGCTCCACTTCAGACCGGTCGGGAAACCTGCACCACCACGACCACGCAGACCGGAGTTCTTCACTTCGGCGATCACGTCTTCCTGGGGGATCTTGTTATCCAGAATCTTCTTGAGGGCCTGATAGCCACCGCGAGCCATGTAGGCCTCGAGGCGCCAGCAGTCCGGAGTGGCGGTGTCCACGCCCTCGAAAATCACGCCATTGACGAAAACTGCCATTATTCCAACTCCGCCAGTTTCTTATCGATAGCTTCGCGCGTCATGAAGCTGCACATTTTGTGGTTATTCACCAGCAGTACCGGTGCGTCGCCACAGGCGCCCATGCACTCCCCTTCCAGCAGGGTGAACTTGCCGTCGGCGGTGGTTTCACCGATGCCGATACCCAGCTTTTCACCGATGTAGTGCGCGGCATTGACGCCGCCTTGCAGCGCGCAAGGCAGGTTGGTGCAGACGGTCAGCTTGTATTTGCCGACCGGCTTCATGTCGTACATGTTGTAGAAGGTGGCGACTTCGTAGGCGGCAACCGGCGGGATGCCCACGTAGTTGGCCACGAATTCGATCACGTCGGCATTGAGGCAGCGCTCTTCCGGCGTGTTGCCGGTTTCACGACGCTCGACCAGTGCAATGCGCAACGCACCCATGATGGCAGACCGGAACTGGTCGGCAGGATACTTGGCCAGTTCGTAGTCAATTTTTGCAAGCGATTGTGCGGATAGCATCAGCGGTCGATCTCCCCAAATACCACGTCCTGAGTACCAATGATCGCGACAACGTCGGCGATCATGTGGCCACGAGACATTTCATCCAGACTGGCCAGATGGGCATAGCCCGGCGCACGGATTTTCAGACGATAAGGTTTGTTGGCGCCATCGGATACCAGATAGATACCGAACTCGCCTTTTGGATGCTCTACAGCGGCGTACGCTTCGCCTTCCGGCACATGCATGCCTTCGGTGAAGAGTTTGAAATGGTGGATCAGCTCCTCCATATTGCTCTTCATGTCTTCGCGGCTAGGCGGGGCGAACTTGTGGTTGTCGGTGATGACAGGGCCAGGGTTGGCCTTCAGCCACTTTACGCACTGCTGGATGATGCGGTTGGACTGGCGCATTTCCTCGACACGCACCAGATAGCGGTCGTAGCAGTCGCCGGTGACGCCAACCGGAATGTCGAATTCCATGCGGTCGTACACGTCGTACGGCTGCATCTTGCGCAGGTCCCAGGCAATGCCGGAACCACGCAGCATCGGACCGGTCATGCCCAGGTTCTTGGCACGTTCCGGGGTAACCACGCCGATACCGACGGTACGCTGCTTCCAGATACGGTTATCGGTGAGCAGAGTCTCGTAGTCGTCGACACAGGCCGGGAAACGGTTGGTGAAGTCTTCGATGAAATCGAGCATCGAGCCCTTGCGGGTCTCGTTCAGGCGTGCGATTTCCTTGGCGTTGCGGATCTTGGACGCCTTGTACTGCGGCATGCTGTCCGGCAGGTCGCGATAAACACCGCCCGGACGGAAGTAGGCAGCGTGCAGACGGGCACCGGAGACTGCCTCGTAGCAGTCCATCAGGTCCTCGCGCTCACGGAACGCGTACAGGAACATGGTCATCGCGCCGATGTCGATGGAGTGCGCGCCGATCCACAACAGGTGGTTGAGGATACGGGTGATCTCGGCAAACATCACGCGGATGTACTGGGCACGCTCCGGCACTTCGATGCCGGCCAGCTTTTCGATCGCCAGGCAGTAGGCGTGCTCGTTGCACATCATCGACACGTAGTCGAGGCGGTCCATGTACGGCAGCGACTGGATGAAAGTCTTGCTCTCGGCCAGCTTCTCGGTGCCGCGGTGCAGCAGGCCGATATGCGGGTCGGCACGCTGTACCACTTCGCCATCCAGCTCCAGCACTAGGCGCAACACGCCGTGCGCGGCCGGGTGCTGCGGACCGAAGTTCAGGGTGTAGTTACGGATATCAGCCACCGTAGTTCTCCTCGCGAATGATGCGTGGGGTAATCTCACGCGGTTCGATGGTGACCGGCTGGTAGATCACGCGCTGCTGAGCTGCGTCGTAGCGCATTTCGACATGACCGGACAGCGGGAAGTCCTTGCGGAACGGATGACCGACAAAACCGTAGTCGGTAAGGATGCGACGAAGGTCCGGGTGGCCTTCGAAGATGATGCCGAACAGGTCGAACGCCTCGCGCTCGAACCAGTTGGCGGTATTCCAGATTTCCACCACGCTCGGCACGACCGGGAAATCGTCATCTTCCGCAAACACGCGCACCCGCAGGCGGGTGTTGTGCGTCAGGGACAGCAAATGATAAACCACCGCAAAACGCGGGCCGTCTTGTGGTTGGTCTTGGTAGGTGCTGTAGTCCATGCCGCAGACGTCGATACACTGCTCGAACGCCAGCTCTGGGTGATCGCGCAATGTGGTCATTGCTTCGGTCACGTTCACGGATTTACAGACGATAGTCAGCTCACCGAGCGCAATCTTGGCCGATACAACCTTGTCGCCAAGCACACGCTCTACCGCCGACTTGAGCACTTCCATTCTGGATGCCATGGTTTAACCTCAGCGGGCGATAGTATTGGTACGCTTGATCTTGTTCTGCAGCTGGATGATGCCGTAAAGCAACGCCTCTGCAGTCGGCGGACAGCCCGGCACGTAAACATCAACCGGAACAATACGATCACAGCCGCGAACGACAGAATAAGAGTAGTGATAGTAGCCGCCGCCATTGGCACAGGAGCCCATGGAAATGACCCAGCGTGGCTCGGCCATCTGGTCGTACACCTTGCGCAAGGCCGGAGCCATCTTGTTGCACAGAGTACCGGCGACAATCATCAGATCGGACTGACGTGGACTAGGACGGAACACGATACCGAAACGGTCGAGGTCATAACGAGCGGCACCCGCATGCATCATCTCCACCGCACAGCAGGCCAGACCGAAGGTCATCGGCCACAGGGAACCAGTACGGGTCCAGTTAATGAGCTTGTCAGCCGTGGTGGTGACAAAGCCCTTTTCAAGAACGCCTTCTACTCCCATTCCAGAGCTCCCTTTTTCCACATGTAGACGAAACCGATGGTCAGCACCGTGATGAACTCAATCATGACGCCGAAGCCATACATGCCCAGTTCTTTGAGCACAACCGCCCACGGAAAGAGAAAGGCAATTTCCAGATCGAAGAGAATGAAAAGAATGGCGACCAAGTAGTACCGGACGTCAAACTTCATACGCGCATCTTCGAAAGCTTCGAAGCCGCATTCGTATGGAGAAAGCTTTTCAGGATCAGGACGATTCGGGGCCAACAGCCACCCCAGAAGCAATGGACCGACGCCAACCAGCAGGCCGACGACAACGAACATCAGAATGGGAAAGTAATTTTGCAGCATTTCCCGCGCACCTCTAAAAGAAAGGAGGTCAAAGACCTCCTTGGCTCCAAGTAAAACAGGCCACCGGTTTCCCGATGGCCTGTTTTTTGAATGTGGTGCCGACAGTGAGACTCGAACTCACACAGCCTATGGCCACTACCCCCTCAAGATAGCGTGTCTACCAATTCCACCATGTCGGCACTATACAAACTCAATTTTTACTCTGGAATCACAGAACCAGAGGCCTTGCTTTTATCCGCGCCACCCGGGATTGGCGATGCAGACTGGCTGGATACTCCACCCATCACGCCCAATTCCGTCTTGGCCGAGGAGTGAAAGAAACCAATAACCATCAAGGACGAGAAGAATACGACTGCCGCAATCGCAGTAGCCCTACTCAGAAAATTCGCGGAACCGGTGGCACCAAACAGACTACCCGATGCACCACTACCGAAAGCAGCACCCATATCCGCACCCTTGCCATGCTGCATCAGGACAAGAATGATGATCGCCAGCGCAGAAACCAACATGGCGACGAGTGCTAATGTATTCAGAAGTTCCATACTATACCGTTATTTTAGCAGCCTGGCAAATTCGCCCAAAGCTCTCAACATCCAAGGATGCCCCGCCAACCAAGGCGCCACCGACACTTTGCAGCGATAAAATCGCATCCGCATTGTCTGCCTTGACGCTGCCTCCGTAGAGGACGCGAATACTATCAGAAGCCCCATGGCATTGCAACACGGTTTCCCGGATAAACTGGTGCACCTCGTCGATCTGCTCGACGCTGGCCACCTTGCCGGTGCCGATGGCCCACACCGGCTCGTACGCCACCACATAGTCGTGACCGGCCAATGCCCCCAGCACCGCCAGCTGTTCCGCAATAACCGCCTTATAAGCATCAGCCTCGCGCTCGGCCAGCGTCTCGCCCACGCAGTAGACCGGGATCAGACCGGCGGCGACGGCCGCCTGCAGCTTGCGCGCCAGCAAGGCATGGTCTTCGGCAAAGTACTGGCGGCGCTCGGAGTGGCCGATCAGCACATAGCGACAGCCGACATCGGCCAGCATCGCGGCGCTGACCTCGCCGGTATAGGCACCATCCTTGTCAAAGGCACTGACATCCTGCGCCGCCAGCGCGATATTGCTGCCTGCCAGCACGGTCGCGGCCTGGCCAAGGTAGGCAAACGGCGGCGCCACCGCCACCTGGGCCGCCTGCACGGCCGCATTGGCCTGCAGCGCGTCGAGCAGCGCAAGGTTGGCCGCAAGCCGTCCGTTCATCTTCCAGTTGCCGATTACCAGTTTGCCCGTCATGCCGAATACCCCGAGTGCTGTTTTTAATGGGCAAATTATATCAGCGGGTACTACATTGCTGTGCATGGTCATGACTGTAATATTTCTGCAAAGAGCCTCCCTTAGGATGCGCACATCGAAACAAGTCGTGAACTCTAGGAGCAAGCATGAAACATTCTATTCGTTGGGCTGCCGCGCTGGCGGTTTCCGGTTTTGTTGCAAGCAATGTGTTTGCGGCTGACATCACCGGTGCCGGTGCCACCTTCCCGTATCCGCTGTACGCCAAGTGGGCGGAAGCGTACAAGGCACAGACCAACAACAACATGAACTACCAGTCGATCGGCTCGGGTGGCGGTATCAAACAGATCCAGTCCAAGACCGTTGACTTCGGCGCCTCCGACATGCCGCTGAAGCCGGAAGAGCTGAGCAAGCACGGTCTGACCCAGTTCCCAACCGTGATCGGCGGCGTGGTTCCGGTAGTCAACGTACCGGGCATCGGCGCCGGCCAGCTGAAACTGACCGGCCCGCTGCTGGCCGACATCTACCTTGGCAAGGTTGCCAACTGGAACGATGCCGCCATCGGCAAGCTGAACCCGGGCGTGAAGCTGCCTGACCAGAAGATTACCGTGGTACGCCGCTCCGACGGCTCCGGCACCACCTTCATCTTCACCAACTATCTGTCCAAGGTGTCGCCGGAGTGGAAGTCCTCTATCGGTGAAAACACGGCCGTTAACTGGAAGACAGGTGTCGGTGGCAAGGGCAACGAAGGCGTGGCCAACTACGTGACCCGCATCAAGGGCGCCATCGGCTACGTGGAATACGCCTACGCCAAGCAGAACAAGATTGCCCACACCCAGGTACAGAATGCCGCCGGCACCTTCGTGAATCCGGACGACAGCACCTTCAAGGCGGCTGCGGCCAACGCCGACTGGGCCAAGGCACCGGGCTTCTACCTGATCCTGACCAACCAGCCTGGCAAGGACAGCTGGCCGATCTCCGGTGCGACCTTCATCCTGATGCATAAGAAACAGGACAAGCCGGAACAGGCACAGGAAGCGCTGAAGTTCTTCGACTGGGCCTACAAGGGCGGCGACGCCATTGCCACCCAGCTTGACTATGTGCCGATGCCTGCCAATGTGAAGACAGTCATCCGCAGCAGCTGGAAGCAGATCACCGCCACCTCCGGCGCCCCGGTCTGGAAGTAATCTGCAGCCGCAGGACTGAAGTACAAGCCGGGGAGAGACTCCTCGGCTTTTTGTCTGCCAATCAGACCAAGAGATTTTCATGGAAAAACTAAGCAACAGCGCCAACCCGAAGCGCCAGATGATGCTGGACTCGCTGTTCCGCGTGACCACCCGGTTTTTTGCCTTCCTGGTGCTGGCACTGCTGGTCGGCATCCTGATCTCGCTTGTCATCGGCGCCATGCCCAGCATCCGGCACTTTGGCTGGGGCTTCCTGACCAGCACCGAATGGGATCCGGTATCGGAAAACTTCGGCGCAGTGGTGCCGATCTTCGGCACGCTGGTCACCTCCTTTATCGCGTTGCTGATCGGGGTTCCGGTCAGCTTCGGCATTGCCATCTTCCTGACCGAAATCTGCCCGCCGCTGCTCAAGCGCCCGCTGGGCATCGCGGTGGAACTACTGGCCGGCATCCCGTCCATCATCTACGGCATGTGGGGCCTGTTCGTATTCGCGCCGCTGTTCGGCGACCACGTGCAGCCATGGGTCATGGAAAACCTGGGTGAATGGCCGCTGATCGGCTTCCTGTTCCAGGGCGCGCCGATGGGTATCGGCATCTTCACCGCCGGCCTGATCCTGGCGATCATGGTGATTCCGTTCATCGCCTCGGTAATGCGCGACGTGTTCGAAGTAGTACCGCCAATGCTGAAGGAATCCGCCTACGGCCTGGGTGGCACCACCTGGGAAGTGGTGCGCAACGTGGTCCTGCCCTACACCAAGACCGGCGTCATCGGCGGCATCATGCTGGGGCTGGGTCGTGCGCTGGGCGAGACCATGGCGGTCACCTTCGTGATCGGCAACTCCACCAACCTGTCCACCAGCCTGTTCGATGCCGGCAACTCGATTGCCTCGGCACTGGCCAACGAATTTGCCGAAGCGACCGGCGAATTCCACATGGCGGCGCTGATCGAGCTCGGCCTGATCCTGTTCTTCATCACCTTTGTCGTACTGTCCTGCTCCAAGTTGCTGCTGCTGCAACTGAAGAAGCAGGAAGGCCGTAATTCCTGAGCGGGAGCATGATGACTACCACCCTGACCGCCCGTTCGCCCAACACGGATCGCACCATGTCGGCACAACCAAGCAAAAATTCGCGCAACAACGCCATCTACGCCCGACGCCGTTTCGTCAACGGCTTCAACATGACCGCTTCGCTGCTGGCGATGGGGTTCGGCCTGTTCTGGCTGGCGTGGATCCTGTACACCCTGCTCGCCCACGGCCTGGCCGGCATGAGCATGGACGTGTTCACCAAGATCACGCCGCCGCCCGGCTCCGCTGGCGGCCTGATCAACGCCATCGCCGGCTCGCTGAAGATGACCTTCTTCGGCACCCTGCTCGGCACCCCGATCGGCATCCTCGCCGGCGTGTACCTGGCGGAATTCGGCGATCGCGGCTGGCTGGCACCCGCCACCCGCTTCATCAACGACATCCTGCTGTCGGCACCTTCCATCGTCATCGGCCTGTTCATCTACGAGATGTACGTGGTGACCATGGGCCACTTCTCCGGCTGGGCCGGCGCGCTGGCGCTGTCGCTGCTGGTGATCCCGGTCGTGGTGCGCACCACCGAGAACATGCTGCGCCTGGTACCGAACAGCCTGCGCGAAGCGGCGATCGCACTCGGCGCCCCGCAGTGGAAGGTGACCATGTACGTGACGCTGCGCTCGGCCAAGGCCGGCGTGATCACCGGCATCCTGCTGGCGGTGGCCCGCATTTCCGGCGAGACCGCACCGCTGCTGTTCACCGCGCTGAACAACCAGTTCTGGAGCGGCATGAACCAGCCGATGGCCAACCTGCCGATCGTGATCTTCCAGTTCGCGATGAGCCCGTACGAAGACTGGCACGCCCTTGCCTGGGCCGGCGCCCTGCTGATCACGCTCAGCGTACTGACCCTGAACATCGTTGCCCGCTGGCTGGGCAGTCAGAAAACCCAATCTCATTAAGGCTTGACGCACCATGACTGAACAAGCAATCAAGCTCAAGGTAAAAGACCTCAACTTTTACTACGGCAACTTCCTCGCGCTGAAGAAGGTCAACCTCGACATCCCGGCCGGCAAGGTCACCGCCTTCATCGGGCCGTCCGGCTGTGGCAAATCGACGCTGCTGCGCACCTTCAACCGCATGTTCGAGCTGTATCCCGGCATGCGCGCCGAAGGCGAGATCCTGCTCGACAACCAGAACATCCTCGCCAAATCGGTCGACGTGAACATGCTGCGCGCCAGCGTCGGCATGGTGTTCCAGAAGCCGACGCCGTTCCCGATGTCGATCTACGACAACATCACCTTCGGCGTGAAGCTGTACGAAAACCTGTCGCGCAGCGAGATGGACGATCGTGTGGAATGGGCGCTGCGCAAGGCGGCGCTGTGGAACGAGGTGAAGGACAAGCTGAAGCAGTCCGGCAACTCGCTGTCCGGCGGCCAGCAACAGCGCCTGTGCATCGCGCGTGGCGTCGCCACCCGCCCGGAAGTGCTGCTGCTGGACGAACCGACCTCGGCACTGGACCCGATCTCCACCGCGCACATCGAGGAACTGATCCACGAGCTGAAGCAGGACTACACCATCGCCATCGTCACCCACAACATGCAGCAGGCGGCCCGCGTGTCCGACTACACCGCCTACATGTACCTGGGCGAGCTGATGGAGTTCGGCGCCACCGACGATATCTTCACCGCGCCCAAGCGCAAGGAAACCGAAGACTACATCACCGGCAAATTCGGCTGAATATTACTGTTTTATTACAGCCCCTCAAATGCCTCCAGAACGGAGGCATTTTTCTTTTCAAATCAAGCCACTAAACCCTGCCAAAATACAACACTGTCAAGCCGTAAACTCATGCCTTTGGCACATTTCGGACGCACCGCAAAAAGATTGTTACAAGCCCTTGACGTGTCATCTGCCAACCCCAAGAATCCCGCCTTTCGGATAACGCCTTACACATCAATCATGCTGGAACTTCTTTCGGGACTCGACACGCCGCTCGCGATCACGCTGGTGCTGTCGATCACCTTCGTGCTCGCCTTTGAATTCATCAACGGCTTTCACGACACCGCCAACGCCGTTGCGACCGTCATCTACACCCAGTCGATGAAGCCGCAGACCGCCGTGCTGCTGTCCGGCCTCTTCAACTTCCTCGGCGTGTTCTTTGGCGGCCTGGCCGTGGCCTACGCCATCGTCAACCTGATCCCGACCGACCTGCTGCTGAACATCAACTCGGCGCAGGGCATGGTGATGGTGTTCGCGCTGCTCACCTCCGCCATCGTGTGGAACCTCGGCACCTGGTACTTCGGCATCCCGGCGTCCAGCTCGCACACCCTGATCGGCGCCATCCTCGGTGTCGGCATCGGCAACGCGCTGCTGACCGGCGACTCCATTGTCAACGGCATCAACTGGAGCAAGGCCATCGACGTGTTCGCCTCGCTGCTGGTCTCGCCACTGTTCGGCGCCACCCTCGCCGGCCTGATGCTGTTCGTACTGATGAAGCTGCGCCCGCTGTCCAACATCCACAAATCGCCATTCCAGCGCCAGCAGATCGAAGGCCGCAAGCATCCACCATTCTGGGCACGTTTCATGCTGATCGTATCGTCGATGGGCATGAGCTTCACCCACGGCTCCAACGACGGCCAGAAGGGCGTAGGCCTGGTGATGCTGGTGCTGATCGCGCTGGCACCGGCCCACTTCGTGGTCAACCTCGAAGCCGAACCGATCCAGATCGAACACACCAAGATCGCCGCCATCCAGCTGAAAGAGCTGTACCAGCGCAACCAGGTCATCGTCGACCTGAAGTACCCGGCCAAGGGCAACCACCAGTGTGAACCGTCGAAGATCGTGGAAGAAACCGGCGCGCTGCTGAGCGCAATCGGCGACGCCAAATCGTTCCAGACCCTGCCGGAAGCGCAGCGCTGGGACGTGCGTACCCAGCTGATCTGCCTTAACGACGGCGCCAAGAAGATCAGCAAGGTGCCTAGCCTCAACGACGTCGACCAGAAGCAGCTGAAGGGCATCCAGAAAGACCTGACCCAGACCACCGAATACGCCCCGACCTGGGTGATCGTCGCCGTGGCGCTGGCGATCGGCCTCGGCACCATGATCGGCTGGAAACGCGTGGTCAACACCGTAGGCGAGAAGATCGGCAAGAAGGACATGACCTACGCACAGGGCATGGCGGCACAGACCATGTCTGCCCTGTCCATCGGCCTCGCCAGCCTGATCGGCGCGCCGGTGTCCACCACCCAGATCCTGTCCAGTGCCGTCGCCGGCACCATGGTGGTCAACCGCTCCGGTATCCAGGCCGGCACCATCAAGACCATCATCATCACCTGGGTACTGACCCTGCCGGTGAGCATGGGTCTGGCGATCAGCCTGTACTACGTCGGCGTGAAGCTGTTCGTGTAAGCACGACGCTGCAAACAAAAAGGGCTGCCTGCGGGCAGCCCTTTTTCATGGCGCAAGGTTGGCCGCAAGCCGCGTCAGGCCTTGAGAAAGTGCTCGCGCCCGGCCAGCCAGCGCGCCAGATGCGCCTGCGCGTGTTGCGGCCAACCTTGCAACAGCTGCGGTGCCAGTTCGCGCGCCGCCTCCAGCAGCTCGATGTCGGCCTCCAGATCGGCAAAACGCAGCATCGGCAGGCCGCTCTGACGCGCGCCGAGGAACTCGCCGGGGCCGCGGATGTTCAGGTCCTGGCGCGCGATCTCGAAACCGTCGGTGTTCTCGTAGATCACCTTCAGCCGTGCCTTGGCCAGCTCCGACAGCGGCGTCTCGAACAGCAGCACGCAGCTGCTCTTCGCCGCGCCCCGCCCTACCCGGCCGCGCAGCTGGTGCAGCTGCGCCAGGCCCATGCGCTCGGCGTGTTCGATCACCATCAGGCTGGC
Organism: Vogesella margarita; assembly: GCF_028548475.1. GTDB lineage: Bacteria > Pseudomonadota > Gammaproteobacteria > Burkholderiales > Chromobacteriaceae > Vogesella > Vogesella margarita. The sequence continues at coordinate 118,636 of NZ_JAQQLE010000001.1, read as the reverse complement.
GTTGGGCACGTCGACGCCGACCTCGATCACCGTGGTCGCCACCAGCAGCTGCAGCTCGTTGCGGATGAAGCGGCCCATCACCTCGGCCTTTTCGGCCGCCTTCATGCGGCCGTGCACCAGCCCGACGCCCCACTGCGGCAGGTCTTCCACCAGCACCGCGTGGGTATCGACCGCGGTCTGCAGCTGCAGCGTTTCCGACTCCTCGATCAGCGGGCACACCCAGTACACCTGGTTGCCCTCGCGGCAGGCCTTGTCGACGAAGCGCACCACCTCGTCACGGCGGTCGGCGTTGATCAGCTTGGTGACGATGGGCGTGCGCCCCGGTGGCAGCTCGTCGATTACCGATACGTCCAGATCGGCGTAGAAACTCATCGCCAGCGTGCGCGGGATCGGCGTCGCCGACATCATCAGCTGGTGCGGCTCGGCGCCCTTCTGCTGCAGGGCCAGACGCTGGCCGACGCCGAAGCGGTGCTGCTCGTCGACGATCACCAGCCCCAGCCGGCTGAAGGCAACGTCGTCCTGGAACAGCGCGTGGGTGCCCACCGCCAGCCGCGCCTCGCCGCCGGCAATCTTGGCCGCCATCTCGCCACGCGCCTTCTTGCGCAGGCTGCCGGACAGCCAGGCCACGTCGATGCCCAGCGGCGCGAGCCAGGCGGCCAGCTTCACGTAGTGCTGCTCTGCCAGGATCTCGGTCGGCGCCATCAGCGCCACCTGGAAGCCGGCCTCGATCGCCGCCAGCGCCGCCATCGCCGCCACGATGGTCTTGCCGCTGCCGACGTCGCCCTGCAGCAGGCGGTTCATCGGATGCGCCAGCGCCAGATCGGTGACGATCTCGGCCAGAACTTTCTGCTGCGCGCAGGTCAGAGCGAACGGAAGGTTGGCCGCAAGCCGCGCGCGCAGGCTGCCGTCGCCGGCGATCACCGGCGCTGTGCCCTGCCGCCGCGCGCGGTAGGCCAGACGCATCGACAGCTGCTGCGCCAGCAGCTCGTCGAACTTCAACCGCTGCCACGCCGGCAGGTTGCCGTCGGTGAGCTGGGTGGCGGAATACTCGGGGCCGGGGCGGTGCAACAGCTGCACCGCGTCGGCGAAGGGCATCAGCCCCAGGCGGCGGCGGATGTCGTCCGGCAGCGTCTCCGGCATCGGCTGCGCCTTCAGTTCGGCGTGGATCAGGCGGCGCAGCACCGGCTGGGTCAGGCCGTTGACCGTCGGATAGACCGGGGTCAGGCTGTCGGCCAGCGGATCGCCCTCGTGCACCTCGCGGATCTTGGGGTGCACCATCTCGTCGCCGAAGAAGCCGCGGCGCACCTCGCCCAGCGCCCGCACGCGGCGGCCCTTGGCCAGCTGCTGCTGCGTGCTGCCGTAGAAGTGGATGAAGCGCAGCACCAGCTTGCCGCTCTTGTCCTCGATCTGCACCACCAGCTGCCGCCGCGGGCGGAACTGCACCTCGCACTGCGTCACCTCGCCCTCCACCAGCACCGCCTGGCCGTACGGCGCCTGCGCGATCGGGTAGAGGTGGGTCTCGTCCTCGTAGCGCAGCGGCAGGTGCAGCACCAGGTCGAAGCGGCGGCGGATGCCGAGCTTCTCCAGTTTCTTGGCGGTGGCGGGCGCGGCCAGCGGCGGCTGGCCGGCGATATCGGCAGGAGAGTTCATGGCCGCATTGTACCCATGCAAAACGGGACAGCCCAAGCTGTCCCGTCGATTGCTACCGCTTGCGGCCGCGCGGGCCGCGCTGACTGGCTTACTGGCGTTCCCAGGTCTGGGTGCGGCCCAGCAGCGCCATGCCGATGAAGCCGCGCACTTCCAGCTTCTTGCCGGCCTCGGCCAGCTTGGCCTTGGCGCTGTACACCTTGCCGGATTTCGGGTCGAGGATCTTGCCCCCCTCCCAGCCGTCGCCGCCCTTTTTCAGACCGGTGAGGATAGTCATGCCGACCACCGGCTTGCCCTTCAGCGGGCCGTCGCACTTGTCGCAGACCGCGTCCGGATTGGCGAACAGCTTCACGATGCGGCCGGACAGCTCGCCGCCGACGTTTTCGCTGATCTCCACCAGCGCCTTGGCCTGCTTGGTCTCGTCGTCGATGGTTTTCCAGGTGCCGCCGGCACCGGCGGCCAGTGCCGCCTGGCTGACCAGCAACAGGGCGGTGACGGTAGCGAGCTGGGTTAGTGTCTTCATGGTGCGTATCTCCCTCGTGTTGTCCGGCGCCGGCACCCCTCATGCCTTTTTCAAACGCCAGTTTGGTGTCACGACTCTAACCCTGATACGCCAATCGTTCAATCACTTGTATGAATTTCAGGCGACCGCAACTGGCGCTAGGCCGCCATCCCGCTTTGCAGCCAGGCCGCCCAATCCGGCCGGCCGTTGTCTGCCGCCCGTTGCGCGGCCTGCTGCCAGTCGTAGGCAATCCGCAACAGTTGCACCTGCCAGCCCCCCGCCACCCGCTCGGCAATCGCGTAACTGGCGTGCGGCGCGCCGGTCTGCACGCGGTGGTAGCCGCCGTCGCTGTCGTCGTAGGCCGGCAGGCCCACGCTTCCGGGGTTCAGCACCAGCGGGCCGTCCGGCAGCTGCAGCAGGCGCGGCATGTGGCTGTGACCGCACAACACCAGCGTGGCACTGGTCTGCCCCAGCCGCTGCGCGACGGTTTCGTGGTTGGCCGGCACAAGGTTGGCCGCAACGATGTCGTCCAGCAGGTACTGCAGGTCGCTGTGCGGGCTGCCGTGGGTGAGCTGCACGTCGCCCAGCCGCAGCGCACCGGGCAGCGACGCCAGCCACGCGCGCTGCAGCGGCGAGGTCTGATCAAAGGCGTACTGGTCGGACGGGCCGCCGGGCTTGCTCTGGCAGGCCAGCAGCTGGCGTTCGTGGTTGCCGGCGATGGTCGGCAGGTTCAGGCCCATCAGCAGGTCGGCGGTCTCCGCCGGCCACAGCGGGCCGGACAGGATGTCGCCCAGGTTCACCGCGTGGCGGACGCCACGACCGTGCAGGTCAGCCAGCACCGCCTGCAGGGCCGGCGGGTTGCCGTGGATGTCGGAGAGGACGGCAAAACGATCGGGCAGCATGACGGATTCTCCCAATGACAAAGCGGCCGGCTGGCCGCTTGTCGATAGTGGCAAGCCACCGCGCTCAGGGCAAGCGGAACGTGCCCTCGCCCAGTTGCTGCACCTTGCCGCCGACCTGCACCGTGCCGGCGGCGTCCACGTCCAGATACAGCACATTCGGCCGCTGGATCGCCTCGCCCTGCTCGATGCGCCACGACAGCGGCGCCAGCCCGTTCAGCGCGCACCAGCCGCCCAGGTTGGCGCAGGCGCTGCCGGTGCCCGGGTCCTCGATGACGGCACCCTGCTGCTCGAAAAACAGCCGCACGGTGCCGACATGGTTTGCCACGTGCCACAGGTAGGCGATGCTGCGCCCGGGGTGCAGCGTGGCGTGGCGCACGAACAGCTCGTGCACCGGCCGCGCCGCCAGCACCGCCTCGCGGCTGGCCAGGCGGATCAGCAGCTGCTCGCTGCCGGCGTTCACCCACACCGGCGCGGCGGCGATGTCGCCGGCGGCCAGGCCCAGCATCGCCGCCGCATCGTCCGGCACAAGGTTGGCCGCACGCTGCGTGGCCGCCACCGCGGTGAGGCGGAACACGCCGTCCTGCCGGCGGATCGGAATCAAGCCTGCCCTGGTACGCAGAGCGAAGGCATCGCCCAGCCCCTGCAGCGCGTGCAGCACCGCGGCGCTGCCGATGGTGGGATGGCCGGCAAACGGCAGCTCGTAGCTGGGGGTGAAGATGCGCAGGCTGGCGGCGGCCTCGGCATCACCCGGCAGCAGGAACACCGTTTCCGACAGGTTGAACTGGCGGGCGATCAGCTGCATGTCGGCATCGTCCAGCCCGCGCGCATCGGTAAACACCGCCAGCGGATTGCCGCCGAAACGGCTTTCGGCAAACACGTTGACGATCTGGTAGGCATAACTGCGGCTCATGGTGGCTCCTGTTAATGACTGCTGCCAGCAAGGTTGGCCGCAGCGCCGGGGACGCTTCATCCCGCCCGGCAAAGTCCCCATTAGGCCACAGCCGGTGGCGCGGCCAGAAGCACGCCAGCCGGAACAGCCTGTTCCGCCAGCGATGACAATGGCACCGCATCCTGGATACTGAATTTTTTCTGCAAGTAAAAAATTTGTTACACTGCGCACCACAACACCGATGTGCCTGTTTTTCATGGCATTTCGCAACGCCCCGAGGTGACGGGCTCCACCCCGCCGCCGCAGTCCGGCCGCAAGCGTTCACGGCAAGACAAAAAGAATCTGCCACCGTGCCGGCTGTTGTCCCCGTAGCAACTCAACACATCTAGATTTAGGGAATTTATGCAGCAGAATCCTTCGATTATCAGCAGGATCATGAATGGCAGCATCGTGCTGCAGATCCTGATCGGCATGCTGGCCGGTATTGCGGTGGCCAGCTTCGCTCCCGACACCGCCAAGTCGCTGACCTTCCTCGGCAGCCTGTTCGTCAAGGGCCTGAAGGCCGTGGCACCGGTACTGGTGTTCGTGCTGGTGGCCAGCGCCATCGCCAACAAGAAACAGGGCGTGCAGACCAATATGCGCCCGGTTCTGACCCTGTACCTGCTGGGCACCTTCCTGGCCGCCGTGACCGGCGTGCTGGCCAGCTTTGCCTTCCCGACCACGCTGAAACTGGTGGCCGCTGTTGCCGATACCACCCCGCCTAGCGGCATCGGCCAGGTACTGAACAACCTGGTGTTCCAGATCGTGGACAACCCGATCAACGCCATCGCCACCGGTAACTACATCGGCATCCTGACCTGGGCCGTAGCACTGGGCATGGCACTGCATCACGCCAGCGACAGCACCAAGACCCTGCTGAACGAGCTGGCCGACGGCGTATCGCGCATCGTCGGCGTGATCATCCGCTTTGCTCCGGTCGGCGTGTTCGGCCTGGTCGCCGAAGCGGTGGCCACCACCGGCCTGTCGTCGCTGCTGGGCTACAGCCAGCTGCTGCTGGTACTGGTCGGCGCCATGCTGTTCATCGCACTGGTGGTGAACCCGCTGATCGTCGGTCTGACCCTGCGTCGCAACCCGTTCCCACTGGTGTTCACCTGCCTGCGCGAAAGCGGCGTCACCGCCTTCTTCACCCGCAGCTCGGCCGCCAACATCCCGGTCAACATGAACCTGTGCAAGAAGCTGGGCCTGAATGAAGACACCTACTCGGTGTCGATCCCGCTGGGCGCCACCATCAACATGGCCGGTGCTGCCATCACCATCTCGGTGCTGAGCCTAGCCGCGGTACACACCCTGGGCATCGCCGTGGATCTGCCGACCGCCCTGCTGCTGTCGATCCTGTCCACCGTCGCCGCCTGCGGCGCCTCCGGCGTGGCCGGTGGCTCGCTGCTGCTGATCCCGATGGCGTGCAGCCTGTTCGGCATCAGCAACGACGTGGCAATGCAGGTGGTGGCCGTCGGCTTCATCATCGGCGTAGTGCAGGACTCGGCGGAAACCGCGCTGAACAGCTCCACCGACGTGCTGTTCACCGCCACCGCCTGCATCGCAGCCGGTGACGTGGAAGAAAGCGCACCGCAGCTGGCACGCCAGAACGGCTAAGCTTTTTCTGCGCAGCAGTCGACAAAAAGCCCGCTCGGATGAGCGGGCTTTTTTGCGCCCCATGCCTGCACATATGGCAGAGCAATCCCAACACCTCAGTAAGCACCGCCGGCTAGGGCGGGCTCTCCTCTGTCTTCTTGCCGCAATGAAAGCAGAACTTTGAAAATGCGATTTTCCGCGTGCCGCATGATGTGCATTTATCAAATATCTCTATGCCGCAATGCTGGCAGAAATTGTCATTGTCCCTGGCGATCGGACGCTCGCAACTTGGGCAGATGCCTTTGACGATTCGGGTCTGCGCCAGATCGTACTGGATGTCATTCTTGCGCTGGAAATCGGGTTGTTGCTCCAGCTCCCGCTGCTGCTCCAGGTATTTTTGCAGCGCGGCTATCGAATACTTGCCGACAGCCAGGGTGACCACGACGCCAACCGTATACCTGACATAGCCGCCATAACTTGGCAAATAAGGCACCAGCTCTACAAAGAAGGCGAACAGGCTGAAAATGATGAAGCCCCAGACAAAGGGCCAGTAGGCTTTCTTGCGATGTTTGGCAAACAGGTAGCTGGCGGTGGCCAGCAACGGCAAGACAAAGGCGAGTCGGTAAGCAAAAATGCGCAGCTCTATCTGCTTGTAATCCTCTTCAAACCTGATCCTGGCCGCCTCCTGCAAAGCCGCGATATCCCGATTGACCCGCTCTTTTTCCTGCAGCGTATCCAGCTGTTGCTTCTGGATCGCTTCAACAGCCATCAGCGACTCGCGCTCGCGCAGTTTCAGCTTTTCCAGCTTGGCGGTTCGCGACAGCAGGTCCTGATCCTGCTCGGCATCCTGGGTCGCGTTTCTGGTTGTCACCCACGCCTCAAACGCCTGTCTGGCTGCCTGATAATCCGCCCGCGCGGTTTGCGACTGCAGCCTTGCCTGATCCAGTTTGTCGGATGCGATGACGACTTCCTGATCCAGTTTTTTGAGCTCAAGCGTTAATTTGGACTTCAGTACCTTGTCGACAAAATCCTCCGTTGACAGCCTGTTTTCCACCTTGGGCAGGTCCCCAACAATGGTTCCGCCCAGACCGGTCAGGAAATAGGCAAACAAAAAGGCGATTAGCCACAAACCGCGGTTGAACCATTTCTCGGACAGCCTTAGATGATTGGTCATGCTGCACACTCCCGGATCGGGCTTTCTGATGATGGAACGCCAGTTGCCAAGTCGCGATCAAGCCGTCACGCCCCCTGGCAGCAAGCGTGCTCGCGGCATCCATTCAAGCTATGCACGCCACCGGCAGATGTCAATCAAGTGAAAACACTCCGCACAGCCATGCCTTGGCAGCGCAGCCAAACAAAAAGCGGCCCGCAGGCCGCTTTTTGTTCAACTTCCGGATACCGGCAATTACTCGCCCAGCACCATGATCGCGTCGGCTTCCACCTGCACGCCCTTGGGCAGGCTGGCCACGCCGATGGCGGCGCGTGCCGGGAACGGCTGGCTCATGTACTGGCCCATGATCTCGTTGAAGGTGGCGAAGTTGGACAGGTCGGTCAGGAAAGCATTCAGCTTCACGATCTGGTCCAGCGAGCCGCCGGCGGCTTCGCACACCGCTTTCAGGTTCTTGAACATCTGGTGGGTTTCCGCGGCAAAGCCGCCTTCCACTACGGTCATCGTTACCGGATCCAGCGGGATCTGCCCGGACAGGTACACGGTGTTGCCGGCCTTGACCGCTTGCGAGTAGGCGCCGATTGCCGCCGGGGCCTTGTCGGTGTGGATGATTTCTTTGGCCATCAGTTTTCTCCTTCGTCGTGCAGGAACAGGGTTAACAGGTCGTTGAGGAAGCGCTGGCCCTTCAAGGTTGGCCGCAGATGGGTGAGATCCTGTTCGATCAGCCCGTCTGCCTGCGCTTGCCGCAATTGAGATTGGATACAGGATACCGGCAAACCGGTGCGTTCGCTGAACAGTCTGGTCTCGAAGCCGCCGGTCAGGCGCAGGGTGTTCATCATGAATTCGAACGGCAGCGCCTTGCGGCCAACCTTGTGGCTGGTCTGCACCGGCTTGCCGTCCGCCACCGCCTGCAGATAGGCCGCCGGCTGCTTGTAGCGCATCTCGCGCACCACGCCCTCGTGCGAGCTGATCTTGCCGTGCGCGCCGGCGCCGATGCCGACGTAGTCGCCAAACTGCCAGTAGTTGACATTGTGACGGGAAAAACGGCCGGGCTTGCCGAAGGCCGAGGTCTCGTAGTGCACGTAACCGGCGCCTTCCAGCCGCGCCTCGATCGCCTCCTGCATGTCGGCGGAGATGTCGTCGTCCGGGAGGTTGGCCGGCAGCTGCACCGCAAACAGCGTGTTCGGCTCGATGGTCAGGTGGTAGGCGGAGATGTGCGTGACGCCAAAGCCGATGGCGGTGTCGATGTCGGCCAGCGCCTCGGCCAGCGTCTGGTTCGGCAGCGCGTACATCAGGTCGAGGTTGACGTTGTCGAAGTGCGTCAGCGCGATCTCCACCGCGCGCCGTGCCTCGTCACCGTCGTGGATGCGGCCCAGCGCCTTCAGTTGGCGCGGATCGAAGCTCTGGATGCCGATCGACAGCCGGTTGATGCCGGCATCGCGATAGCCCTTGAAGCGCTCGCTCTCGAAGGTGCCGGGGTTGGCCTCCATGGTGATCTCGGCATCCGGGTGGATGCGTGCACGCGCGCGCAGGCCGGCCAGCAGCGCGTCCATCACCTCTGGCGAGAACAGGCTGGGCGTGCCGCCGCCCATGAAGATGGTGGTGATCGGCCGGCCCCAGATGGCCGGCAGGCTGTACTCGAAGTCGCGCAGCAGCGCCTCGACGTAGGCCATCTCGTCGAAGCCGTCGCCGACGCGGCTGCGGCCAACGTTGTCAGCAGCCTGGATGGCGATGGCGCCCGGCACCGGCTTGAACTCGTGCGAGTTGAAGTCGCAGTACGGGCACTTCTTCACGCACCACGGGAAGTGGATGTACAGCGACAGCGGCGGCAATTCTTTCAAGCCGCTCTTCAGCGCCGACAGATCGATCACGCTCATGCCAGTTGCGCCTGAAGTTTCGCCAGCAGCGCCTGCATTGCCTGGCCGCGGTGGCTGATGCCGTTCTTTACCCCGGCCGGCAGATCGGCGACGGTACAGCCGTGGCTGGGCAGCCAGAAGTGCGGGTCGTAGCCGAAGCCGCCGTTACCGGACGGGGTATCGACCACCTCGCCGTACCAGGCACCATCGACCACCAGCGGTTGCGGATCGTCGGCGTGGCGCACCAGCACCAGCACGCAGTAGTAGTAGGCGCGGCGGTTGGCCTTGCCCTGCAGCTTTTCCACCAGCCTGGCGTTGTTGCGCTCGTCCGATTTCGGCTCGCCGGCAAAGCGCGCCGACTGCACGCCGGGCTTGCCGCCCAGCGCTTCGACGCAGATGCCGGAATCGTCGGCCAGTGCCGGCAGGCCGGTCATGTGGCTGGCGTGGCGCGCCTTTTCCAGCGCGTTTTCCAGGAAGGTGTAGTGCGGCTCCGCGCACTCCGGCACGTTGAGGCGGCCCTGCGGAATCACCTCGATGCCCAGCGGCGCCAGCAGGGCGGCGAATTCTTTCAGCTTGCCGGCGTTGTTGCTGGCCAGTACCAGTTTGTCGATCATGCTTTGCTCCGATGGCGGCTAGCGCGGCCAGGCTTGCAGCCGCCGGCGCTCCCCGCCAGAAAACCAAAAAGCCCGGCGCAGCGGGCGTGGGGGTGTCCGGCGTATCTTAACAAGGAATGCGGGCAAGAACGGCGTGACCGTTCAACCCTGCGTCGCCAGCAGCGCGCGGATGAACAGGCTCTCGTCGGCGCCGTGCAGTTCCTTGCTGTCGGACAGCATGCGCCGCCATTGCCGCGCGCCCTTCTGTCCCTGGAACAGCCCCAGCACGTGGCGCGCGATGTGACGCACGTTGCTGCCGTCCTGCAGCCGCGCCGCGACGTAGGGCAGCAACGCCTCCACCACCTTGCCGCGTGACAGCGGGCGGCTGTCGTCGCCGTAGAACAGCGCGTCCCACTCCGCCATCAGGTAGGGGTTGTGATAGGCCTCGCGCCCCACCATCACGCCATCCACGTGCTGCAGGTGGGCGGCGATCTCCTCGTTGGTCTTGATGCCGCCGTTGATCAGGATCTCCAGGTCGGGGCGCTCCTGCTTCAGGCGATACACGTACTCGTACTTCAGCGGCGGAATCTCGCGGTTTTCCTTCGGCGAGAGGCCCTTCAGGATCGCGTTGCGCGCGTGCACGATGAAGGTGCGGCAGCCGGCCTCGGCCACGGTATCGACGAACTCGCGCATGTAGTCGTAGCTGTCGATGTGGTCGATACCGATACGGTGCTTCACCGTCACGTCAATATCCACCGCGTCGCGCATCGCCTTCACGCAATCGGCCACCAGTTGCGGCTCGGCCATCAGGCAGGCGCCGAAGGCGCCCTTCTGCACCCGCTCCGACGGACAGCCGACATTGAGGTTGACTTCGTCGTACCCCCACTCTGCGGCCAACCTCGCGCACTGCGCCAGCTCGGACGGCTCGGAACCGCCCAGCTGCAGCGCGATCGGATGTTCGGCGTCGTGGTAGCGCAGATGCCGCGGCACATCGCCGTGCAGCAGCGCACCGGTGGTCACCATCTCGGTGTACAGCCAGGTGTTCTTGGTAATCAGGCGCGCGAAATAGCGGTAGTGGCGGTCGGTCCAGTCCAGCATCGGCGCCACGGACAGACGGCGTGATGGCAGGGTCGCGCTAGCGCGTTCCGGGTGGGTGCCCGGCAAATCTTGAGGGTTCATGTAGACAGCTTGGCTCGCTTTCTTCGCCGCCTGCAGCAAACGGCATCCGAACAACGGTGCGCCGAGGCCGCGACAAAGATAAGCGTATGAAAAGGATCGGAATTATCCCCGCCCCGGCAAGGTATGGTCAAGCGATGCGCTGCGCGGAGGGCAAGGTGGCGTGAGCGGCCAGCCCGACTACCCGCCACTTGCCGTTGGCGCACTGCGAGGGGGATACTCGCGTTTTTACGCGGGGATGTCCGATGAGCTGCAAAGTGCTGTTTGCCGAAGACGACGCCGAACTGGCCACGCTGATCCAGACCTTTCTGGCCCGTCACGACTTCGAGGTGATCATCGTCAGCCACGGTGACGAGGTGGCGGCGGCGATCGGGCGCGAGCAGCCGGATCTGCTTTTGCTCGACGTGCTGCTGCCCGGCAAGGACGGGTTGACGCTGTGCCGCGAGCTGCGGCCAACCTTTGACCGGCCGATCGTAATGTTCACCTCGCTGGACAGCGACCTGAACCAGATCATGGGGCTGGAACTGGGCGCCAACGACTACATCCTCAAAACCACGCCACCGCCGGTGCTGGCCGCACGCCTCAATGCCCAGCTGCGCCAGTATCGCAGCCTGCCACAGGCGGCGGCTCCGGCGGCGCCCGCCCAGCAGCTTCGTCTGGGCGGCCTGCATCTTGACGCCCGCAGCCGCGATGTGAGCCTGGACGGACAGCGCATCGTGCTATCCACCACCGACTTTGACCTGCTGTGGCAGCTGGCCAGCCACGCCGGCGAGGTGCAGGATCGCGACACCCTGCTGCGCCTGATGCGCGGCCTCAATTACGATGGTTTCGACCGCAGCATCGATATCGCCATCTCGCGCCTGCGCAAAAAACTGGGCGACGACCCGGCGGCGCCGGTACGGATCAAGACCATACGTAACAAGGGGTATCTGCTATCCCCGTCCGGTTGGTAAGCCGTCATGCGCCGTCTGTTCATCCAGTTTTACCTGTTGCTGATGCTCTGTTTCGGCATCGGCGCCTTGCTGGTCGGCCTGGTGTACCGCGAAGTCGCCGATACCACCGGCACCCGCCTGCTGACCGACCTGTTGCGCACCACGCTGGCGCTGATCGAGACCGAGCTGCGCACGGTGCCGCAACCGCAGTGGCCGCAGGCGCTGGCAGAGCTGGATCATGATCTCGGCTTCCCGCTGGCGCTGACCCAGCTGGAGACGCTGCCGATCGACGCCGAGGCGATGCGCGCGCTGAAGAGCGGCGAGATCATCATGCAGGAAGACGAGACCACCTACCTGCAGCGCCTGGACCGCACACCCTATGTGCTGGTTGCCGGACCGATGCCCTACCTGGTGTTCCTGCAGGAACTGCACTGGGTCGACCTTGCCCTGCTCGGCCTGATCGGCGCGCTGCTGGCGCTGCCGGTGTTCCTGTGGATGCGGCCGCACTGGCGCGAGCTGCAGCAGCTGGAGCGCAGTGCCCGCGCGCTGGCCGACGGCCAGTTCGATGTCCGCGTGACGCTGCCGCAAAACTCCGGCCTGCAGCCGCTGGCACAAGGCTTCAACCACATGGCGGACAGCGTACAGCTGCTGCTGGACAGCAAACAGACCCTGCTCCATGCCGTGGCCCACGAGTTGCGCACGCCGCTGGCGCGCCTGCGTTACCGGCTGGCGCTGCGCGATGACGACAACGCTGCCGTCACCGATGCCGGCGTCGAGCGCGATCTGGGCGACATCGGCGCGCTGATCGACGAGTTGCTGCTGCACGCGCAACTGGCGCGCCCCGACCTCGCGCTGCAGCAGCAGACCTTCGCCGCACAACCCTGGCTGGCGGCACACCTGCACGAGGCGCCGGCGCTGCAGCAGAACGCATCGTGGGGCGAACTGGAGGTCGGTGCCGCACAGCTGAACGCGGACCCGGCCTTGCTGGGGCGGGCGCTAGACAATCTGCTGAACAACGCCGCGCGCTACGCGCGACAGCACATCCGGCTGAGCTTCGCCGTAGCGGATGGCTGGCAGTATCTGCGCGTGGCCGATGATGGCCCCGGCATCCCGCCCGAGCAACGGGTACGGGTGCTGGAGCCCTTCGTGCAGCTGGAGGGCGGCGCGGCACGCAGCAAGGGGCAGCTCGGCCTCGGGCTGGCCATCGTCAACCAGATCATGCAGGCGCATGGCGGCCGCGTCAGCATCGAGGACAGCCCGTGGCAGGGGGCGCAGGTGAGCCTGTGCTGGCCGCTCGTACAAAGCGTTACACATGACAACAATTGCCAACAGACGCCGGTCAGTCCCGGGTCGTAGGATGTGTCCATGCCGTCGCGTTGGCGGCAACTCCTGAAGCCTCGATAACGTTCAAAGGATTGATCATGAAAAAACTGACTCTGGTAGTAAGTGGCCTGGCATTCGCTGTTGCAGCTTCCGCAGGCTTTGCCGCCGATGCTAAAAAGCCGGTTGTTGCCGCTTCCGCTCCTGCCGCCGTTGCACCAGCTGCGAAAAAAGCACCGGCAAAAGTTGAGCACAAGATCGTTAAAGCCAAAAAGACTGCTGCTAAAAAAGCAGTTAAGCCAGCTGAAACCAAACCAGCTCAGTAAGCTGTCAGCACGATACCGCCCCGCATCAGCGCGGGCGCCGGCATCAAGCAAAACAGGGTTGGCCGCATGCGGCCAACCCTGTTTGTTTTTGGCGCCATCCGTGCCGGTGGCACCATCGTTTCAGATCGCGCTTACTCCGCCAGCGCCTGGCGCTGCAGTAGGACCAGTTCGGCGATGCCCTTCTCCGCCAGCGCCAGCAAGGCGTTCATTTCTTCGCGGCTGAACGGTACCCCTTCCGCGGTGCCCTGCACCTCGACAAAACGGCCGTCACCGGTCATCACCACGTTCATGTCGGTCTCGCAGCCGGAGTCTTCTTCATAGTCCAGATCCAGCAGTGGCACGCCGTCGACGATGCCGACCGAAATCGCCGCCACGTGCTGGCGCAGCGGGTTTTCGCCGAGCTTGCCGGCGGCCAGCAGGCCGTTGATGGCATCGGCCAGCGCGATGTAGGCACCGGTGATGCTGGCGGTGCGGGTGCCGCCGTCGGCCTGGATCACGTCGCAGTCGATCTGGATCTGGCGTTCGCCGAGCTTGGCCAGGTCCACCACCGCACGCAGGCTGCGCCCGATCAGGCGCTGGATCTCCTGGGTACGGCCGGATTGTTTGCCGCTGGCCGCCTCGCGGCGCATGCGGCTGTGGGTCGAGCGCGGCAGCATGCCGTATTCGGCGGTGACCCAGCCCTGGCCCTTTCCCTTCAGGAAACCGGGCACGGTCTCGTCAACACTGGCGGTGCAGATCACCTTGGTGTCGCCGAATTCGATCAGCACCGAACCTTCGGCGTGACGGGTGTAGTGGCGGGTAATGCGGACGCTGCGCAGTGCGTCGGCAGCGCGTTGGGATGAACGCATGGCGCGGGCTCTCGAGTAGGAATAACAGCGGGATTCTACCCGATCGCCCCGCCGTGCGCGGCGACTTGCCGCTCAGTGCGGCTGCCGTGGCGGCAGGGAAGCGGCCAGTTCGTGCTCCATCAGCAGGCCGGGGATGGCGTCATCGGGCAGAAAACCGGCCAGCGTGTGGCTGTCGATGAAGCCGCTGCGGCCATCCAGCACCGCATCCGCCGGTAGCAGGGTGAAGGCGACCGCCGACAGATTGTCGCCGCGTTCGCCCCCGCGTTTTTCCGCCACCGTCATCAGCGCCGGCAAGACTGCCGGTGCCACCCGTCCGTGGAATACGCGCGCCAGTTCCGGATCCGGCACCATGCCCCACAGCCCGTCGCTACACAGCAGCAGGCTGCAACCGGCCTGCAGTTGCATCGGCTGCAACACGCTGACCTCCGGCTCGCCCATCGCCCCCAGACAGTTATAGATGCGGTTGCGCGCCGGGTGCACCGCGGCCTCGGCCTCGCTCAGCCTGCCGCTGTCAATCAGGCGCTGCACGTGGGAGTGGTCGCGGCTGCGAAAGCGCACTGCACCCTGCTCCAGCAGATACAGCCGCGAATCGCCGGCATAGGCGCAGTACACGGTGTCGTCCTGCACGATGGCGACCACCACCGTGGTGCTGGGCGTCTCGCGCAGATGGTGAGCGACGGCGTGGTCGATGATGGCCTGGTGTGCCTCGCCCAGCGCCCAGCGCAGGAAATCGCCCGGCTGCAGCAGGCGCGGCGTGGCCTGGCAGCGGAACTGCTGCACCAGCACCTCGGTGGCGATACGCGCCGCCACCTCACCGTCGATATGGCCGCCCATGCCGTCGGCCACCACCAGCAACACGCACTCGCTGGAACAGCTCACGGCGAGGCGGTCCTCGTTATTGCCACGTCCACCGATGCGGGAATCGACTGCCAGCGCAAACTTCATCGCGTCTTCCCCATCAGCCAGGCACCGGCCTTGTGCCACAACGAGCGCGGAGGCTGCGGCGTGACATAGTCGTTGTCCAGCAGGCACTGCTGCATCTGCTCCAGGCTATGCGGCCGGCGCTGCGGATCGAGCTGCAGACAGGCATCGACCAGCGCCAGCAATGGCGCGGAATAGTGGTTTGCGAACAGCAGGCTGGCCGGCCGCAGCGTATCGCTGCGCAGGCGCTCGTCCGCCGCCGGCAGGCGGCCGGCACCCAGCATCGCGTAGAGACTGGCACCGAGGCCATAGATATCGGTCCACGGCCCGAGTGCGGCCTTGGCGTCGTACTGTTCCGGCGCGGCGTAGCCTGGCGTGAACATCGTGGTCAGTGGCTGCCCGGGCCGGCGCAGCGCCTGGCGGGCGGCACCGAAATCCAGTAGCACCGGCGAGCCGTTGCGACGCAGATAAATGTTGGCCGGCTTGATGTCGAGATGCAGCAGCTGCTGCTGGTGCACCTCGCGCAGGCCGCCGATCAGCTCGGCAAACAGCTTGCGCAGCCGTGCCTCCGGCAGCTTGCCGTCCGCCAGCGTCAGTTCCTTGCTCAGCGGCCGGCCCTCGGTGTACTCCATCACCATGTACACCGTGTTGTTGGCACGGAAGAAATTCACCACCCGCACGATATTGGGATGCTGGATACCGGCCAGCACCCGCGCCTCCTCGAAGAAGCACTTCAGGCCGACACGGAACGCCTCGCGGTCCAGCTCGTCGATGATGGTGACCTCGCCATCGGGCTGGCGGTGAGTCATGTCTTGCGGCAGGTATTCCTTGATCGCGAACTTGCGGTCGTGGTGATCCAGCGCCAGATAGACCTGGCTGAACCCGCCGGAACTGAGTTCGCGGACGATGGTGTAGTCGTCCAGCCGGAAACCGGCAGGCAGTGAGCTTTGCTTGGATTGCGTCATGTGCATTGTTATAGTGTAGCGGCCCCTGAATCGGAACCCAGGCTATTCGGGGCATGTCTTCCTGAAAACCATGACTGCCGGAGCTCCCATGATCCTGAGTATGACAGGCTTTGCCTCCACCGCCCGTGAATTCCCGGGCGGCCTATTATCCATTGAAGTGCGCGCGGTGAACCACCGCTACCTCGACGTGCAGATGCGCCTGCCGGAAGAACTGCGCGTGATCGAGGCGCAACTGCGCGAGCTGATCGCCGGTCGCGTTACTCGCGGCAAGGTAGAATGCCGCGTCGGTATCAGCCAGAACGACAACGACAACCAGCAGCTGGAGCTGAACCCTGACATGGTGCAGCGCCTGCTGACGATCAGCAACCAGGTCAAGGCCATCGCGCCGCAAATGCGCGAGCTGGGCATGGGCGAGCTGCTGCGCTGGCCGGGCGTGCTGAAATCCAACTCGTTGCCGCCGGAAGTGCTGCAACAGCTGTGCCTCGACGGCCTGAAGGTGGTGCTGGAAGACTTCCGCGCCACCCGCGGCCGCGAAGGCGAGAAACTGGCACAGGTACTGCGCGATCGCCTGGAATCGATGGCGCAGATCATCAGCGACATCAAGCCGCGCCTGCCACTGATCCTGGACGCCTATCGCGCCAAGCTGTCGGCACGGCTGCTGGAGGCGCTGGGCAATGTCGACGACGACCGCATCAAGCAGGAATTCGCGCTGTTCGCGCAGAAGATCGACGTCGACGAGGAGCTGGAGCGCCTGAGCACCCACATCGCCGAGATCCGCCGCATCCTGAAGACCGGCGGTCAGGTCGGCAAGCGCCTGGACTTCCTGATGCAGGAACTCAACCGCGAAGCCAACACCCTCGGCTCCAAGTCGGTCGCCACCGAAACCACGCAGGCCTCGGTAGAGCTGAAAGTGCTGATCGAGCAGATGCGGGAGCAGATTCAGAACGTAGAGTAAGCATTAGCCAGTATCACGCTCACTGCATTGCGGCCAACCTTGCTACAAGGTTGGCCGCAATTTTTTCAGCGTTGATCAGTCATTGTCCTGCCAGATCAGCCGCGCGATGGCGGAAGAGTCCAGCTCGCCCTCGCCATTGGCCACCAGCTGGTCGATCAGGCCGGCGACACGCTCGGCCTCCGGCAGCTTGATGCCCAGCGACGCCGCGGTGTCCAGCACGATGCCCATGTCCTTCTGGTGCAGCCTGGCCTTGAAGCCCGGCGCGTAGTTGTCGTCAATCATGCGCTGGCCGTGCACGTCCAGCACCCGGCTGCTGGCAAAGCCGCCCAGCAGCGCCTCGCGCACCGGCGCCGGATCCACGCCGCAAGCCTTGGCCAGCTTCATCACTTCCGCCACCGCCGCCACACCGACGCCGACCGCGATCTGGTTGCAGGCCTTGGCCACTTGGCCTGCGCCACTGTCGCCGATATGGGTGATGGTTTTGCCCATCGCCTGCAGCACCGGTAGCGCGGTGGCCAGCGCCCCGGCCTTGCCGCCGACCATGATGGTCAGCGTGCCGTTGATGGCGCCGACTTCACCGCCGGACACCGGACAATCGAGGAAGTCGATGCCGCTGGCGGCCAACCTGGCGGCGATCTCGCGTGCGCCGATCGGCGAAATGGTGCTCATGTCGACACACACCAGCCCCGGCCGCGCGCCGTGCACCACGCCGTGCTCGCCCAGCAGCACCGCCTCGACGTCAGCGGTATCGGAAACATTGGTCACCAGCACTTCAACGTTGGCCGCAAGCGCCTGCGGGCTGTCCGCCCAGTGGGCGCCCTGCGCCAGCAGCGGCTCGGCGCTCTCGCGCCGCCGCGCCCAGACCCAGACCTCATGTCCGGCCTTGAGCAGGTTTTCCACGCATGGGCGACCCATGATCCCCAGACCAATATACGCAACTTTCATCATGTTCCTAAGCAGAGAAATGCAAGCCGGCCACTCGCCGGCTCAGGATGGAGGGGGCTGGCGCTGCGCCAGCCACTGTTCGAAATTCATATCCTTGCCGATGGCCTGGTGTTCGAGGAAATACAGGAAGGCGAGGATTTCGGCCACCGCGCGATACAGCTCCGGCGGAATGTGGTTGTCCATGTCCACCTGCATCAGCAGGTTGACCAGCTCCGGCGAGTCGTGCACGAAGACGCCGGCTTCCTTCGCCTGCTCGATGATGCGCTCGGCCATGCGGCCATAGCCCTTGGCTACCACTTTTGGCGCCGCGCTGTCCTCGCTGTAGCGCAGCGCGACCGCAGAGCGGCGATGCTCAGGCTTCATCGTCGGCCTCGTGCTTGACCAGCAGGCTGGCCAGCGTCAGACCGGCGCCTTCCAGCGCCGAGCCAAGCCGGCTGCGATACTGCTCGATCAGCTGTGCGGTCTGCCCATCATCGGCATCGAACACCACCTGCACCTGCTTGCCCACCATGCGCAGCCGTGCACCGACATCGCCCAGTGCCGGCAGCGCCAGATTCAGCCGCGTTTGCCACACCGGTAGCTCCAGTTCGCCATCCGCTTCACGCTCGGCGATTTCCTCGCGCCGGATGTCCCAGTCCACCGCCTGCCCCGGCCACGCCTGCCCCTGGAACACCAGCACTTTCTGCTCGTGTACCTCCAGCTGCTTCTGCACCAGCTGTCCCAGTTCCGGCGTGAGCCCGGCCCGGCCCTCGTGCAGCAGCCTGGCCTGCGGCTCCAGCTTCAGCTCTTCCAGCGACAGGCGGCCATCGACCCACGCCCGCTGATGCGACTCGTAGAAGACTCCGCTTTTCTCCACGCTCTGCCGCAACTGATCGCCTGCGCCCGGCGCTGCCGGATCGGACAGCAGGGTCAGGTTGCCGCGCGCCGCCGACTGCGTTGCCGCATCCAGCAAGCCGTTCAGATAGCGGCCGGCCGAGGTAAAGGCCACCGGCGCCGATTTTTCGTCCGGCAGCGCATTGAGGCGCAGCAGGTCGAACTGCAGCAGCGGCGAGGTCGCGCCCACCCGCAACAGCATCGGCTCCTTGGTCAGCAGACCGTCCGCCGGCGCCTTCAGGTTGAACACGCCATTCTTGATCAGCACCATCGCACTGCCGTCCGCCAGCCGCTCCGCCAGACGGCCGGTGACCACCTCGCCACGGGCGAAGTCGGGCAGCCGCCCCGGCTGGGACAGGGTCTGCAACGCAGTGCTGCTGTCGTCCTGCAGCGCAGCCGACACTGCCCGTGCCAGCTCGCTGCCACGCAGCGCTGTCGCCGGATCCTGTAGCCCGTCCAGCAGATTGAACGACAAGGGCGGCCCCGCCACCACGCGCAGCGACAAGGCAGTGCCGTCGGCCACCATGCCCTTGGGCAAGGCCAGCACGAAGGCCTCGCCCTTGATGGTGGCGGCCAGCTTGCCATCCGGCAGGCGTTCGGTGATACGGGCGGAGACGGTCTCGCCTGACTGCAAGGCAGGCAAGCGGACGGGCGAGGAGGCAACCTCGACCACACTGCGCGCCGCCTCGCGGGCAGGACGCGGGGTAACAAGTGGCGACGCGTCGGCCGCGCCGGTCGACGGTTTGCCCGGCGTAAAACTCGTGGGCAGTGAAATCATGAAGTGGGGCTATTGCGGTACAGCGACAGGATCAGCTCGGCCTCGCTGCGGGAAATGCCGCAGCGCTCGGCGACATCACCAACAGAAATGCCTAGCTTGAACATTTCCATGGCTTGGCTATAAGGGGAAGCACCCGCCATGACAGCAGCAGGAGCCTGGAACGGCTTGTGATGCGCTGCCGATGCAGCATCTTGGGTAAGCGAGGCAACATCTTTTAAATTCTGCTGCAAAGCACTTATCTGACGCTGCAAATTCTCGTTCGAATGTGCTTCGACTCGCCGTTCTGACTCAATCAGATCGACCTTGCGCCACAACCAAAATATCAATGCTGCCTGAACCAGAACGAGCACCAATATCAACACAGAATGCCACTCCATGATGAGCCTCGTTGTCACACGTCATCAAAAACACTTGCATGCCACAGTTCAGCTTAGTGCCCGGTGACGCTATAGCAAAGGAACTTGCAAAGTAATGAAAGAGGCGTCACTCGCCATAAGCATCTTCAATACAACCACGCTTTTTCATTACCATGATGATACGTCCTAACTCATCGCGCTCGGCAAGAGCGGTAGCCCTGAGTTCTTCTATCGAAAGCTGCAGATTCTGCACGCACAACCAGACTGCTTCGTCATAATACGCAGTCGGAAACTGTTGCAGCCAGTCAGTAAATGCGGCAGGAAATACCTCGGAGAATTGCGCAACAGCCGGTAACACATCCGCCCAAGCAGCAGACTTCGCCTGATTCAACAGCATATTGACATGCCCTTGCCAATAGCCGATGAATTCCACATCAAGATCAGACTGCACCGGTACTTCCCCCTGCACCAGCCAGCTCTTGCGGTTTGGCTATCGTTGCCCATGCCCCACGTAAATCCAGCAGCAAAGCCTCGACCTCCTCCAGAATCACCACATCGTTTTTCAGATTCGCATCCAGCAGACGAGCAGAGCAATAAGCATACAAAGCATCCAGATTAGTTGCCAGCTCACCGCCTTTTTCAAGATCCAGCCCCAGTCGCAAACCTTCCTCAATAATGGCAATCGCCTTACCGATCAACTTTCCCTTTTCTCCAATACGCTCTTTGTTACCAACCAGTAATTTTGCTTGTCGGATCGCTGATATGCCGCCATCAAACAATAATAAAATCAGTTTATGTGGACTGGCTGTTTCAACCTCAACATCAAGAGAAGAACGATAAGCAGCTAGCTGCCTTTTCTGCATCATCATTATGATTTACCACTCATTATCAGCCCTTAGCATTCTGAAATGCCTGCATCTGCTGTGTCACATAGTTACCCAAGGCAGTCAGCTTGGAAACTGCCTCGTCCATCGCATTAAACTGCTTGCGCAAGCGTGCCTCCGTATCATCAATACGCTGACTCACGGCGGTTTGTTGTTTGCTAATTAGTTTCAACGATGTATTGATACCTTGCTGACGACTGGCAATCGGGCCATTCGTCCCCTGCAAATCCGTCAACGCTTTATCCAGCGCCCAGGCAAAACCACGGGTAAAGTTCACCGAGCCACGATCACCCGTTGCCCCACCGGTAATATCAATTGACAAACCATCAATAGGCGTACCGGAATTACCCGTCAAACGCGAACCGACCGATGTTACCGCAAAGCCACCAATCGTGCCCTCAACACTGGCCTTACCCGTATTCGTCATGCCATCAGCAAACCCCAAAGAAGCCAGGCCACTGCTTACGGTCACAGTCGAGGAAGCACCTTTTTTATTGGAGGCAATCTGTAGCGCCCCAGTCGCCGAATCTACCGAGACAGTCACACTTGGGCGTGTTGCATCCGTTTGCGCAGAGGTAAATCCGGCAAACTCCAAGCCAGCACCCATCGTGACAATAGAACTATTGGTCGATCCAGCCGACAGAATCCGAATAACACCACCATTATTCTCGACCACCGCCTTGCCCGAGCCAAACGCCGTATCCAACGTTGCCTGCAATGCCGTTTTCAAATCATCTCCATCAGCATAATTTGCCTCTGGAATAGACAATCCCGACTTGCTCACGCCATCTACCGTAATCGCAAAGTTATTTGCCCCAACTAGTTGCGGAAAGGTTGGTGTTCCTGTCACACCCATATAGCTGCGATTAATCGTGCTCTGCAAATCCACTGCGGCACTGGTTGCCGACGAGTAGGACGCCGCTGGCAGTCCGCTAAAGGACTTGCTCACACCATCAATAGACAGATCGAAAGCCCCAACGCTAACCGGTGACGAAAAGTTAACCGCAGCTCCCTGAACCACACCATAGTTCATCGCGCTGATTTTTACGTCGTAGCTTCCCACCGTCGTCTGATTTGTCGAACCGAGGAAGCTGATCTGCTTGTCAGTAGGCTGCGCAGTAGCACCAAAAAGTGATGCCACCGCCTGCGGATCATCCTTCAGCGCCTTTTCAAGCTTGGTCGAGTCCAGCGTCAATTTGCCGCTGCGATCAAAAGTAATTCCAACATCCGACGGCAGCTTCACCGCCCCGCTCAGACCAGTGGCAACTGTGTTAAACGACGTGCGCAAGCTGGTTTTGATCGAGCGGATCACAAATTCGTTTGATAACGGAGAAGTGGGCCTTTGCTCACCCGGCTTTGGGGCATCCTTACCAATTGCCGACACATCATCCAGCGTCTTGTTAAGGTCGTTGTAAGCCTTCACAAAACTCTCAATATTCTTCTTCGCATCACCAGAACTTTGGGTAATGGTAACCCGGCTACTACCCACTTTACTTAGTGAAAACGATACCCCTTCAATTGCATCGCTAATCGTATTGCTTGCTTTCTCGATCGCGATACCATCTAGCGTGAGCTTGGCATTCGTGGCTGCCTGCAACTGGGTCATATTGGCCGATGCCCCGGCCGCCGGATCATACGTCAGGCTGGATAAGGCCCCATTATCCCCGGCTGCGGTAATTTTCAAACCGTTCTGCACCCCGGTATCGGCCACAGAGTACACCAGCCGATTGCCGTTAATGCCATCATTCACAATATTGGCAGACACACCAATATTGGCCTTATTGATCGAATCGCGGATCGTGGCCAGTGTGGCATTGGGCGGAATGGAAACCGTACGGGAAGACTTGTTTGGATTATCAACGAACGCACTGCCGTTTTGCTCACCAAAACTAAAAGTCAGCGAGCCACCACCAATGGCTGTGGAAGTACTGGCAAAGCCGGTCTTCGTCACCAGACGTTGCGCCTGAGCCAGCTGGGTTACTTCCAGGCCATAACTACTCGGGCTGACTTTGTTTGAAGTGGTGCTAGCCGATGCCACCGTTGCATCAGACGAAGTGATGTTAATAGAAGAAAATTTTGCCGGATCGGTTAGTGATTTCACCGTCGTCTGGAACGACGACAGCGCCCCCTTTACCTGCCCCAAGGATGCGATTTTGGCATTCAAAGTCAGCTCTTGTTTCTGGAGCTTTTGCAGGGGCTGCCTTTCGATTGCCATCAACTTGGTAATCAGGTCGTCAACCGGCAAATTAGAACCCAAACCACCCACACTCAGTGCCATCATCCACCTCCACAAACACCGCGTACTACATTAGAGAGCTTACGCTTCTTGCTTCACAAACAAGCCGATCAGCTTATCCAGACCCTTTGCCAGTTCAAGCATGTCTTCGGATGGAATCTGTCTGATCAGGTCACCAGACTCCCTATCCATCACTTTTACCACGCTGATACCAAGATCCTCATCAATCGAGAATTTCAGCTCCCGGTTATACGTGTTGACCACCTTCTCGATCTTATCCACGGCGTCCTGCAAGGCTTCCGGATCAGCCGTTGCATGCTTACCAGCCTTGGCATCGGTCGCTGCCGATACCGGCTGTACTGCTGTAGCACTTACTGCCACAGTGGGTGCAGAAGCGGCACTTTGAGGCAAAGACGTAGGCAAGTGGGATACGGTCAGCGGGGTGCTGGCAACAGGCAGTCCTGCACCAAAGCTGGAAAGAGGGTTCATGATACACCTCCTGCGGTAAGAAACCCGGCGGCTGAATGCCGCCGGGTTTTTCAGTTTAAACCATCAAGTCGCTGTCAACTTAACGCAGCAGCTGCATCACTTGCTGTGGCAACTGGTTAGCCTGAGCCAGCATCGCGGTACCGGCTTGTTGCAGGATCTGGTTGCGGCTCAGTGCGGCAGTTTCTGCGGCAAAGTCAGCATCCTGAATCCGGCTACGCGAAGCAGACAGGTTTTCGGACGAAATCTGCAGGTTCGAGATGGTGTTGGAGAAACGGTTTTGTACCGCACCCAGCTCGGAACGCTTTTCGTTGACGCGGTTAATAGCCTTGTCGATCGCTTCCATCGCCTTTGTGGCGCTGGCCGCGGTCATTACGTTCAGGCCGCCACCGACCACATTGTCATCACCGTTCTGTGCCACCAGGCCAAACTTGGTCAGACCCGTACCACCGGTGGCAGAGCCATCGCCGTCAACACGAACCGAACCGCCGTTATCAGCCGTCAGCGTGATCTTGCCGCGGATACCTACCGAACCGTTTGCGGCGACAACAGTGGCATTGGTGCCGGCAGCAGAGTCATAAGCCTTGGTGACAAAACCAGCACCACCAGCACCGGTAACATCACCGTTGGTCATCAAAATGTCGGCACCGGTATCGGAACGCAGCACCAAGCGACCGGTCGTGGTATCCGCCTCAGCCACAACACCCTGAATGCCAGAACCATTAATTTTGGTAACGACTGAAGCAACATCAACCTCAGTAGCCCCCATGGCGACAGTTGTGCCATTGATGGTGAGGTCATTAAGTTTCGTAAAATCCAGATCAAAAGCAGCCTCTGTTTTGGCTGCAGCCGATACACCAGTCTGGCCTTTAATGGCATTGATTGCTGCGGCACCATCGGCAGCACTAAGACTGGACGCCTTACCCACGGCAACACCATTGATTTTCACAACGTCAGTTGTGTTTGTCGTTGGATCATAAACACCAGCAGCATTCATCGCAGTAATAGTCGCGGCCTGGCCTACAGCTGCGGTAATCGAGCCAGAACTGGAGGTGCTACCGTTGCCACTGCTCGCATTCAAACCAAACTGGTTCAGTTTAGAAGATGCTGTGCCAGTCTTGGTACTAAAGTTGATGTCCGAGCCATCCGCCGACTTGAACGCCAACATGCCGTTGAAAGCACCGGCACTCAGACCCGAGTTGGCGGTCGTGCCACCAACGGTGATGGCATCGCCGGTATCGTTGGACAAGACCAAATTGCCTTTATCACCGATCGTCGCGGTAACGCCACCGACTTGCTTGTTAATGTTTTCGGCCAACTGCTCCAGGCTGGAGGCATCATCAATAGTGACCGCCGCACCCGAACCAACTTTGAGAGTCAAGCCAGAGACCAGCTTGCTGCTGCTAACAGTAGCTGCGGTACCTTCCACCTTATTAAACGCATCAGCAGACACGCCGGTAACCGATGAAGAAGCATTGATCACCGCTTCAATATCACGAATGGAGTTTTGTGCCGTGGCGTCTCCATCGGCATCAATCAGCTTGGCAGCAGCCGAATCAAAATCGACAGCCTTACCATTAATCACCAGATCGCCATCAGTCAGATTGGCAACAGAGAAGTTGGTCGGATCAACGCGGCCGGAATAGGTCTGGCCATCCGCTACCGAGCTGTTCAGACCCAGGGTCTTGGTGCTCACTTCACCGATCTTGTAGGAAATGGTCTGATTGGCGTTGGCACCAATCTGGAAGCTTTTGGCGTTCAGCGCATCATTACCGGAGAACAGCTTCTGGCCGTTGAATTCGGTGGCACCGGAGATACGGTCGATCTCGTCGTACAGCTGGGTGATTTCGTTCTGGATGGTTTTACGGTCGCTGGCGGAGTTAGAACCGTTGGCAGACTGCACCGCCAGTTCGCGCATACGCTGCAGCATGTCGCCGACCTGGTTCAGGCCGCCTTCAGCCGTTTGCGCAACGGAGATACCGTCGTTGGCGTTACGGATCGCCTGGCCTACGCCGCGAATCTGCGCAGTCATACGGCTGGCGATGGACAGACCAGCGGCGTCGTCTTTGGCTCCGTTGATACGCAGACCGGAAGACAGGCGCTGCAGGGAGGTGGACAGGCTGCTGGTCGAGTTGTTCAGGGTACGCTGGGCGCCCAGCGAAGTGACGTTGGTATTAACGGTCAACATGGTGTGTTACTCCTTGATAAGTGATCTGCTGCCGGGCTTTCCGGCTAGCCACCGGACTTCTTTTTACCCTTGCTAGCGATATCGGCGGCACTTATCCAGACTTTAGTAATTTTTTACCGACAAACGTCACCATCCGAGTCAGCCACTCTTTAAGGGACGGGTAGCTGGTCAGCAGGCTCCGCGAGCAAATTCAGTAGCTGTGCTGTCGCCGCGACATCCAGTGTCAAATGGTTGCGGAATGACGTATTGTGCTCGAATGTTTTTTCAATAACCTGCACCGCCCAAACCGCCTGCTGCAGATCAAACGCCTCGCCTTGCGCAACTGCCATCCCGCCAAGCAAGAACATCGCCATAGTGTATTTAACAACGATAGGCGCGCAGCCCTGCAACAGCGCGCCGGAATAATTCAACGGGAATCCAGTGTGGAAAAAGTGATTCAGGAACCAGTTTTCCAGGAAATAAGGGTGTTCATCCAGGAATGGCTGTAGCTTCAAATGCCATATTGCCTGATAGCTAAGCTCGATCTTTTTTTGATCCAAAGGTTCGGCAATGCCATAGCCCAGGGCAAACAGCTTTATCACGGTGTCGAACTGGAGGCCGATATCCTGCCCGATGCCTTTTTGAAACAGAGGAATCGCGACCATCACTTTCTCAGCGAAATCCGGCTTTACCGGATCCAGCCACTGTCTGCATTCGCCACTAAGGATCGCGGCAGAAAAAGTATCCAGCAGGGCTGTAATTTCCCCTGCCCTACCCTCTGCAAGCAAGCGGTCCGCCTCGGCACAGCACATCACCATCAGTGCCATGCGCTGCCAGAATGGGTAGTCACGCACCTGGAACAGGTTAATCAGAAAGGCATTGATATCCGCATCAGCCGTACCCGGTCGTGAACTGGTTTTATCGTTCATGACGGTTGCCCGGCTGGTAAACGCACTTTCTGTCAATGCCATCGCCTGTGGATCTGTCAGACATAAACGGGCCGCTTCAGGACAGGACAACATGGCAGACTGACGCCAGACCCCCTGATGCCGCCATTGACTGCGCGGGTAGATGTAGCACACGTCCGGCAGGGCATCAGCCCCAACATCAGCATGAATCTTGCACAGCTTCCGCTCATCAAGCATCGCACAGGTACCATCATCACCCTTGAAGCCCAGCACGGCAAAGCTCGCATCGTTCTTTGATGCAGGATTCTGCTTGATCGACTCGCTTGCCAATACACGCAAACCTTCTGGCGCCTGATTGCGCAAGTATTGATAGTGCTGTTTATCAATGTTCACATGCCACTTACGACAGCAATGATCCTGACATTCCGGCCCGATGCACTGGAACTTCGCCATATAGGCTGGGGCGATGGCCGGGACGGTGAGCATTTTGTTCTTGATGGAAATGATTTTGGTCATGGCTTTATCCAGATCAGCTCGTGCATACCGCCAAGGTAGCGGGTAAAATTGCATGACGAGCAAATGACATTTAATAACAACATCAAAACGGCAATGGCGACCGTATGCTTATGACAGCAGCTGCGTCAGCAGCCGGGATATCTGGGCTACGCCACGATCCATTACCGAGGCATCCAGCACGATGGGCTTGCCTGTACCGCCTCGCCCGGCCGCCCAGTTCACCACCAGGCTGAGGTTGGCGTAGGGCAGCGCCAGCTCCCGCGCCAGTGCCGCCTCCGGCATGCCGGTCATGCCGACCATGTCGGCGCCGTCCCGCTCGATGCGGCGGATTTCCGCCACACTTTCCAGTCTCGGCCCCTGGGTGCAGGCATAGACCGCTCCGTCGATCACGCTCAGGCCGGCCTCGCGGCTGGTCTGCACCAGGCGGGCACGCAGCTCGCGGTCAAACGGCCAGGTGAAGTCGACGTGCACCACCGGCTTGTCCGGTCCCTCGAAAAAGGTGTGCTTGCGGCCCCAGCTGTAGTCGACAATATTGTCGGGGATCACCAGGCTGCCCGGCACCATGTCCGGGCGGATACCGCCGACGCTGCCGATGGCGATCACACCCTTGACACCGACACTGTGCAAGGCCCAGATATTGGCACGGTAATTGATCTCGTGCGGGGCGATGGAATTGCCGTAGCCGTGACGGGCAATGAACACCACGTTCTGCATGCCGATGCGGCCAAAGGTCAGCGCGCAGGACGGATCGCCATACGGGGTGCGCACAACCTGGCGATGGGTGACTTCGAGAATGGGCAATTTGGCGAGGCTGCTGCCTCCGATGATGGCGAGCATGACGTTCTCCTTGTTATGGCTGCTCTGTGCCGGATTCTAATCCGCAGGCATGAAAAAAGCCCGCAACATTTAAGGTTGCGGGCTTGCCGTGAGCGGCTTCCAGGCTTACTTCAGCGCGTGGATGGCCGGCAGGTTGCGCCAGGCACCGCGCACGTCCATGCCATAGCCGAACACGTAGCGATCCGGCACGTCGATGCCGACGAAATCGGCCTTGATCGGCTTGTCCTTGCTGATCAGCTTGTTGGCGAACACGCCGCTGTAGAAGGCCTTGGCGCCCATGGCCAGGACCTTGTCGCGGATGGCGGCCATGGTGTGGCCTTCGTCCAGGATGTCGTCCAGTACCAGCACCACACGGTCGCGTACATCTTCCTTCGGTGCGGTTTTCCACACCAGCTCGCCGCCCTGGGTCTTGTCGCCGTAGCGGGACACGTGCACGTAGTCGAAATCGAGCGGGAAAATCAGGCGCGGCAGCAGCTGGCCGGTGAACACCACCGCACCGCCCATCACCGACAATACCAGCGGATAGGTCTCGCCCAGCTGGGCGGTGATATCGGCGGCCATGCGGTCCACTGCCGCATCCACTTCTTCGGCGGTAAACAGGATGTCCGAGCTGTTCAGGATGCCACGGGCTTCGGCAACATTAGCCATGATGATGAGTCCTTATTCAAGAAAACGGCACGCCGCCCGACGCAGCAGGCGGCGTGATGGATGGGGTTGTGCTCAGTCGCGCGGCAGGCCGGACAGGAAGGCGGCAAACTCGCTGCCGACTTCGTGGTGCTTGAGGCCGTATTCCACCGTAGCCTTGAGATAGCCCAGTTTCGAGCCGCAATCGTAGCGCTTGCCGGCAAAGGGATAGGCCAGTACCGGCTCGTCCTTCAGCAGCGCGGCGATGCCGTCGGTAAGCTGGATCTCGCCGCCGGCGCCGGGCACGGTATTGAGCAGCTTGTCGAAGATGCGCGGCGTCAGGATGTAACGGCCGACCACGGCCAGGTTGGACGGTGCCACGTCCGGGTGCGGTTTCTCGACGATGCTGGACACCTGCTGCCGGCCATGGCCATCGGCAGCCACCTCGACGATGCCGTAGGAGCCGGTTTCCTCTCGCGCCACGGTTTCCACGCCCAGCACCGAGCTGTGGGTCTCGTTGAACACGCGCACCATCTGCTCCATCGCTCCCGGCTCACCGTCGATCAGGTCGTCGGCCAGAATCACCGCGAACGGCTCGTTGCCGACCACCGGCTTGGCGCACAGCACCGCGTGGCCCAGGCCCAGCGCCTCCGCCTGGCGGATGTAGATGCAGCTGACGTTGGCCGGCAGGATCTCCTGCACCGTCTCCAGCAGTTTCTTCTTGTTGCGGTTTTCCAGCTCGGTTTCCAGCTCGTAGGCCTTGTCGAAATGGTCCTCGATGCTGCGCTTGTTGCGACCGGTGATGAAGATCAGCTCGGTGATGCCGGCGGCCACCGCCTCTTCCACCGCGTACTGGATCAGCGGCTTGTCCACCACCGGCAGCATCTCTTTCGGGCTGGCCTTGGTGGCGGGCAGGAAGCGGGTGCCCATGCCGGCCACCGGGAATACCGCTTTGGTAACTTTTTGCATGATGAGTCTTTTTATCCGGACAACATGTTAAGTAGCGGGCAATTGTAGGCGTTTTATCGCCGCCGCTCTAGTTCTGGCTGCCGTCACGACGCCAGCAAGGCGAGCAAGCCGGCCTCGTCCAGCACCGTCACGCCCAGCTCCAGCGCCTTGTCGAGCTTGCTGCCCGCCTCGGCACCGGCCACCACGTAGTGGGTCTTCTTCGACACGCTACCGGACACCTTGCCACCGGCCGCCTCGACCAAGGCCTTGGCCTGATCGCGGCCCATGGTCGGCAGCGTGCCGGTGAGCACGAAGGTCTTGCCGGCCACCGCCTCGTTCTGCGGCGCGGCCTCGGCCTGCGGCACCGCGGCCAGCAGCACACGGCAATAGTCGGCGATGGCCTGCAGCTGCGCGCGATTGGCCGCGTCGTCCAGCCAGTCGGCCAGTGCATTGACCACCTCGGCCGGCAGATCGAGCTGGATCACGTCCACCCGCGGCAATGCGGCCAACCTTGCCGGCTCGCCCTGCTGCGCGGCCAATTGCTGCGCGCGGATCTCGGTCAGCCGCGGCACGTTCAGGCGCGCGTAAAGGTTGGCCGCAGCCAGCTTGTCGCGCAGCTGTGCCTTGGGCGCGTGCTCGTCCGCCGGCGCCACGCCGGCGGCCAGCAAGGCGTCGATCACCCGCTCGTTCTGCGCCTCGGCAAAGAACTCGGCGATGGCATCCGCCACCACGCCGCCGATGTCCGGCAGTGCCGCCAGCACCGCGCGCGGCGCGCGGCGTACGTTATCCAGCGTGCCCAGCCAGTCGGCAAGGGTCTTGGCGGTGGATTCGCCGACGTGACGGATGCCCAGCGCAAACAGCAGGCGCGCCAGTGGCGGGGTCTTGCTGGCGGCAATGGCATCAATAAGATTCTCGGCCCACTTGGTGGCGACCTTGCCGGCCTTGACGGTTTCCGGCGTCACACCCTCCTGCTCGTCGGCGCGGCGCTTCATTTCCAGCAGGTCGTCCAGTGTCAGCCGGTACAGGTCGGCCACGCTCTTGACGTAGTCGAACTCCACCAGCTTGTCGATGTAGCGCTCGCCCAGGCCGTCGATGTCCATCATGCGGCGGCCGGCAAAGTGCTGGATCGCCTGCGTGCGCTGAGCCTTGCACACCAGCCCGCCGGAGCAGCGCGCGATCGCCTCGCCTTCCTCGCGCACCACGTGGCTGCCACATACCGGACACTTAGTCGGCAGGCGGTAGGCCGGGTACATCGGCTCCTCACTACCGCTGAACAGATCGCCGCCGGACGTTGGCCGCATCGGGCGCTCCACCAGCACCACCGATACCACCTCCGGAATCACATCGCCGGCGCGGCGCACAATCACCGTGTCACCGACGCGCACATCCTTGCGCCGCACTTCGTCCTCGTTGTGCAGCGTGGCATTGGTCACCGTGACGCCGCCGACAAACACCGGCTGCAACCGCGCCACCGGGGTGATGGCGCCGGTGCGGCCAACCTGCTCCTCGATCGCCTCCACCCGCGTCAGCGCTTCCTCGGCCGGAAACTTATGCGCAATCGCCCAGCGCGGCGCGCGCGACACGAAACCCAGCCGCGCCTGCTGTGCGCGGCTGTTCACTTTGTACACCACACCGTCGATCTCGAACGGCAACGCAGCACGCTGTGCCAGCACACCTTCGTAGTAGCCGGCCAGGCCAGTGGCGCCCTGCACCACCGGACGCAGCGCGGCGGCCACCACCGGGAAGCCCAGTTCGGCCAGCCAATCCATCTCGCCGGCGTGGGTGGCCGGCCAATCGGCACCTTCCACCTGGGCGATGGCGTAGGCGAAGAACGACAGCCGGCGCTGCGCGGTGATGCGCGAATCCAGCTGCCGCAGACTGCCGGCGGCGGCGTTGCGCGGGTTGGCAAAGGTTTTGTCGCCGCGTTCGCGCTGCACATCGTTCAGGCGCTCGAAATCGCGCTTCAGCATCAGCACCTCGCCGCGCACCTCCAGCAATGCCGGTACGTTGGCCACAGCCAGTTTCAGCGGCACCGAGCGCACGGTGCGAATATTGGCGGTCACGTTCTCGCCGCTGGCGCCGTCGCCTCGGGTGGCGGCCTGCACCAGCACGCCGTCGCGATACAGCAGGCTCACCGCCAGGCCGTCGAACTTGGGCTCGGTCGCGTACTCGACGTTGGCCGCGGCCAGATCCTTGCTGACCCGCTCGTCGAAGGCGATCAGCTCGGCGTGGCGGCTGGCGAAATCGTCCTGCTGCAGGTCGGAAAAGGCATTGGACAACGACAGCATCGGCACGGTGTGAGTCACGCTGTCGAAGGCCGGCAGCGGCGCGCCACCTATACGATGGGTCGGCGAAAAATGGGTCCACAGCTCTGGAAATTCATGCTCCAGCTGCTGCAACTCGCGGAACAGGCGGTCGTACTCGGCGTCCGGCACCGTCGGCGCGTCCAGCACGTAGTACTCGTGATTGTAGCGCTCCAGCAGCGCGGCCAAGGCTTGCGCACGCTGGCGCTGTTCGGAAGTGGCTTCGGTCATGTTGCGGCCCCGGAAATGCAGCACGCCGGCAAGGGCCGGCGTGCGGAAACAATGAAAACGGCAGGAATCAGGCGAACAGGCGCAAGGCGGCGACGCTGCCCGGTGCGATGCCGCGGTCGTCCATATTGCCGTAGATACGCACCAGTTGCTCGCGGATCTTCAGCAGCCCAGCTTCGCTCAGCTCGCGGCGGTTGTCGTCGACCAGGCGGGCGTCGAACTCCCGCGCCAGCTGCAGCGCGAAGGCGATGGCGCGGTCGAACACCGCGGCGCCACCGGCCACGCGCGGTACGTCGAACAGCAGCGTCAGCGCCGGGAAAGACTTGTCGAGCAGATTGTGCAGCGTGAACGGCGTCTGGTCGGCCGAGGCCAGCGAGTACAGCGAGTTGCCGGAATCGGCGAGATAGTGGAACTGGCCGTCCGGCTCCAGCTGCAGGCCGGCGGCTTCGGCCACGCTGCGCAGGCGCGCGCCGGAGATCGGCGCCGTCGGCACGATATTGATGCCGATCAGCACGTCGACGTCGGCGCAGAAGCGGTCCAGCTCACGGGCGGCCACCAGCTTCTGCTGGCGCTGCGGGAAGCTGACCTGGGCATCGAACTGCTCGGCGTAGTGGTTGATCTGCTGGCAGAAGCTGGCCAGCTCCTGCTCGGTCACCGCGCCGCTGCGATCGACCAGCTGCAGACCGAAGTTGACCTGCTTGTAACGGGTGCCCGGCAGCAGCTCGGCCGGCGTCCACAGCCCGCGCTCGCTGCGCAGGATGGCCTGGACCCGCTTGGCGACATTGAAGCGCGGCAGCGACGACAGCGTCATCGGACGGCTGAATACCACCTCGGCAATGAAGTCCAGCGACGGGTCCAGCAGCGCCACCACCAGTGCCTGGTGGTCGGCGGCGTCCATCGTCGCCACTTCTTGTTCCTCTTCCTCCTCTTCCGGCGGCGGCTCGCTGGCGGCGGGCGGCGGCGTGAAGGCGTGCGACGGCGGCGTGTCGTTCAGGTAGGCGGGAGTGTCGTCCTCGTCCTGCAGCAGCACCGGCTCCAGCCGTTCCTGCTTGCCGTCGCGGACGTGATTCTTGGGCACGTCCAGCAGCACATCGGCGTGATGACGTGAAAAGGCCTGGCGGGTCCGTTTGCGAAAGCGCCATTCCTGGTATGTATTGAAGGCGAACACCAGGGCGATGACGATCCCCCCCAGCATCAGCAAGCCTATTTGTAAGTCGCTCATCGAGCCTTATCCACTGCTGTGGCCATTATTCAGGACAGTATTATAACAAACGTCGCAACGCAAACGGTGACCACCCTCGCGTCATCGGCCATTCCCTATCGAAATAACGCGCAATTTTTCGACATTTCCCGCCGAAAGCATCATTTTCACAAAAAAACTGCCACCGAAAGTCCCTGTTACTCCCAAGGCAAGGCAGCCGGCTACGACTCGTCGAGGCGGAAGCGTACCGGAATGTCGATGCTGGCCGCCACCGGCTGCCCCGCCTGCCACGCGGCGTCGAAGCGCCAACTGCGCACGCCGTCGCGCGCGGCGCGGTCGAGGCGGATGAAGCCGCTGGAGCGCAGCAACTGCACCTGCTCGAACTCTCCGCCGGCGCCGACCATGATGCGCAGCAACACCACGCCCTCCTCGCCCAGCTCGCGCGACAGCGCCGGATAGGGCGGCTTAGGCGCAAAGCGTACCCGCACCGCGC
The DNA here is from genome assembly GCF_028548475.1 of Vogesella margarita. Taxonomy (GTDB): domain Bacteria; phylum Pseudomonadota; class Gammaproteobacteria; order Burkholderiales; family Chromobacteriaceae; genus Vogesella; species Vogesella margarita. The sequence continues at coordinate 85,221 of NZ_JAQQLE010000001.1, read as the reverse complement.
GGCTTTCGCCCGGATTTTCCGCACCGCCGCCCTTGCCGTCGGCCGCGGCCGGCGCCGTACTGGCGGTCGCAAGGTTGGCCGCAGTGTTGCTGCCGGAGCCGTTACTGCTGCCGGCTGGCGCGACGGCCGCCGCCGCGGCCTTGCCGGTCGCCGCCACCGTCGCCGGCGGCGTGGCTGCCGGTAGCGGCGATGGTGTGGATGGTGTGGATGGCGCGGCTGCCGCCGGCGCGGCGCTGCGCGCGGCCGGCACCGCAGCGGGTTGACGGGCCGCGACCGGCGCCACGGCGCGTTCGCCGCCACGCGGTGCCGTCAACACCTCCTCAGTCGGCAGCAACAGCACCTGCAAGGGCGGCGCCAGCGCCGGCAGCGGGCGGAACTGCCAGGCAAACGCGGCCAGCAGCAGCGCGTGCAGGACCAGCGACAGCAGCAGCGCCGCGCGCATCGTTCAGGCCGTTTCGCGCATTTTCAGCGCTTCGACGATGTCCACCGCCACAATGCGGCTGCAGCCCTGCTCCTGCATGGTCACGCCGACCAGCTGCTCGGCCATCTCCATGGTCAGGCGGTTGTGGCTGATGTACAGGAACTGCGTGTGCGCAGCCATCTGCTTCACCAGATCGCAGAAGCGGCTGGTATTGGCGTCGTCCAGCGGCGCATCCACCTCGTCCAGCAGGCAGAACGGAGCCGGGTTGAGCGAAAACAGCGAGAACACCAGGCTCATCGCGGTCAGCGCCTTCTCGCCGCCGGATAGCAGGTGGATGGTGCTGTTCTTCTTGCCCGGCGGCTGGGCGATGATCTGGATGCCGGCCGACAGCAGGTCGTCGCCGGTGAGCACCAGCTCGGCGCGGCCGCCGCCGAACAGGGTGGGGAAGAACTCGCTCATCTTGGCGTTGACTGCCTCGTAGGTGCTTTGCAGCATGTCGCGGGTTTCGCCGTCGATGCGGGCGATCGCCTCTTCCAGCGTCGCCATCGCCTGCAGCAGGTCGTCGGTCTGGCTGGCCAGATACTCGCCGCGCTTCTGCGCCTCTTCCAGCTCCTGCAGCGCGGCGAGGTTGACCGCGCCCAAGCCTTCGATGGCGCGCGCCAGGCGTGCGATTTCCGCCGCCAGCGCATTCGGCTTCACGCTGTCGTTCAGGTGCGGCAGCAGCGCCGCCTCGTCCGCCTCGGCGGTTTTCAGTTCCTCGTCGAAGCGCTCGACGTTCAGCCGCGCTTCCTGATGCTTCAGCAACCAGTCGGAGCGCGCCTCGCGCAGCGCCGGCAGCGCGGCGCTGACTTCCTGCTGCTTTTGCGTGTGCTGGCGCAGGGTCTCGGTCAGCGCGTTGAGCTGGTCGCGTGTTGCGGCCAACGTTTGCTCGCGCGTTTCGCGCAGCAGCAGCGCCTCTTGCAGCACCTCGTCCGGCGCCGCCTCCTCCACCGTTTCCGCCTCCATCGCCAGCGTTTCCAGGCGCTCGGCCAGTTGCTGGTCGCGGTCTTCCAGTTCGCGTGCACGGCGCGCCAGCTCGGCCACCTTCTGCTCGGCGGTATGCTGCGCCAGCTTGATCTCGTGCAGCATGCGCTCGGCGTCGCGCGTCTTGTTGCGCGCCAGCTCCAGCCCGGTTTCGGCGTTCAGGCGCGCCAGACGCGCGTCTTCCAGCTGTTCGGCCAGCTCTTCCAGCTGCATCGCGTTTTCTTCGGCCAGCAGTTCGGCCTCGGCGATGGTTTCCTGCGCCGTGTCGCGCTCGTCGCGCAGGCGCTGCTGTTCGGCGTGGATGGCGGCCAGACGCGCCGCACCCTGCCGTGCCGCCTGATCCAGCTTCACGTGCTCCAGCGTGACCGCGTTCAGCTCGCCTTCCAGCCGCGATACCGCGCCCTTCTGTGCACGCACCGCCTCGGCCAGCATACCCAGCATCGACGCCACGCCGTCACGCCGTTGCCGGGTGCTGTCGATCTGCGGCTGCACCGCGGCCAACCTTTCCGCCGCCGCGTCGCGCGCCGCCTTGCGCGCCATCATGCCGTCGCCGGCCTGCGCGGCGTTGAAGCGCACGCTGACCGCGCTGACGCGGTGGCCGTCTGGCGTGATCCAGCACTCGCCGGCGGCCAGCTCGCCGCGACGGGCGATGGCCTCGTCCAGCGTGTCGGCGCAGTAGACGCCGGCCAGCCAGTCGGCCAGCGCGGCGGCAAACGGCGCACCGGCGCTGACTACATCCCGCAGCGGCTGGCGGCTAGAGTTGGCCGCAACGGCTGGCACCGGTGCGCAGTCGACCAGCGCCAGCGGCGCCGGCGGCAGATCGCCGGGCAAGGCGGCGGCGCGGGCGGCGAGGCTGTCGCCGAGCACCACTTCCACCGCGGCGCGCCAGCGCTCATCAACCTGCAGGCTTTGCCACAACGCCGGCGCGCCAGCCAGCTGCTGCGCTTCCAGCCAGCCGGCCAGCTGCTCACCGGCGGCCTCGCGTGCCAGCACCGCGTCCAGCGCGGCGACTTCGGCCTCGGCGCGGGCGGCGTCGCTATTGAATTCATGCAGCGTCTTGTCCAGCTGTTCGCGTTCGCTGGCGAGATCCGCCTGCTTCGCCTCGTCGGCGGCCAACCTTGCGCGCACCGCGTCCAGCGCCGCCTGCGCGCGGGCGACCTCGGCATGGGCCGCTTCCAGCACGCCGCTGTCCGGCAGGTTGAGGTCGGCCAGCTCGCGGCGCAGCGCGTCTTCGCGCCCGGCCAGCTGCTCGATGCTGCGGCGCAAGTGCTCGCCCTGCTGCCGCGCGAGGTCGCGTTCGCGGGTCAGGTTGGCGATCTGCGCCGTCATCTGCGCCAGGCGCTGGTCGGCGACGCGGAACGCGGCCTCGGCGCCGGGCAGGCCGTCGGCGCCGTCTTCCAGCCCCATCTGCGCCTCTTCCATGCGCATTTGCGCCTCTTCGCGGCGCGGCAGCCAGTCGTCCAGCTCATACTCGACCTGGGTCTTCTGCTCCGCCAACTGCTGGCGCTCGTTGCGAGCGCTCGCCAGATCGCGCTCCAGCCGCTCGCGGCTTTGCAGGCGGTGGCGCTGCTGTTCTTCCAGCCGCGCCAGCGTGGCGTTGGCCTCGAACAGCGCCTGCTGCGCCTCGTGCACCGCGTCGCTGGCTGCGTAGTGGGCCTCGCGCACGGTTTCCAGCTCGGTTTCCAGATGGGTGTGCGCCGCTTCCAGCGCGGTTTCCTCGGTTTCGATGCGCGCCAGTTCGCCGCGCGCTGCGGCTTCGCTGCGCGCAGCCTCCTCGCGCCGCGCCAGCGCAAGCAGGTTCTGCTTGAAGGTCAGCGCGCCGCGCATGTCCTGGTAGTTGGCCGCGACCTCGGCCTGCTCGGTCAGGCGCTCGACCTGGCGGCCCAACTCCAGCTTGAGGTCGTCGATGCGGGTCAGGTTGTCGCGGGTGTCGGCGAGGCGGTTTTCGGTCTCGCGGCGGCGCTCCTTGTAGCGCGACACGCCGGCGGCCTCCTCCAGGTAGGCGCGCAGCTCTTCCGGGCGCGCCTCGATGATGCGCGAGATCATGCCCTGCTCGATCACCGCGTAGCCACGGGCGCCGACGCCGGTGCCGAGGAAAAGGTCGGTGATGTCGCGGCGGCGCACCTGCTGGTTGTTGATGTAGTAGCTGGATTCGCCCTGCCGCGTCAGCACGCGCTTGATCGACACCTCGGCGTACTGCCCCCACTGGCCGGTGAGCTGGCCGTCGCCGTTGTCGAACACCAGCTCCACCGAGGCGCGCGACACCGGCTTGCGGCTGGAGGAGCCGTTGAAGATCACGTCCTGCATCGATTCGCCGCGCAGCTGCTTGGCCGACGATTCGCCCAGCACCCAGCGCACGGCGTCGATCACGTTGGATTTGCCGCAACCGTTGGGGCCGATCACCGCCACCAGCTGGCCGGGCACGGCGATGCTGGTGGGGTCGACGAAGGACTTGAAGCCCGCCAGTTTGATGTGAGTAAGGCGCAAGGGGTATCCAGCTCAGGAGAAATCAGTCGGCCATTTTAGCAAGCAACCGCACCGCTGCGGCCAACCTTTGCCGGAGGGCGGTCCTGGTGCGCTGTCCAGGTGGCGCTTTTGTGCGATGTGCTTTGCCGGCCATGACAATGGTTGCCATAATGCAGCCATGGATACGCTGACCCTTGCACATCATTTTCTGATCGCCATGCCCAGCATGACCGACCCGCTGTTTGCCAAAAGCATCGTCTACATTTGCGAGCACGGCGACCAGGGGGCGATGGGCATGATCATCAACAAGCCCTCCGGACTGGTGCTGGCGCAATTGCTGGAACAGATCGACCTGCCGCTGGCCAACGACGACGCCAATACCGTGCCGGTACACTTCGGCGGCCCGGTACAGCCGGACCGCGGCTTCGTGCTGCACATGCCGATCGGCAACTGGCAGTCGACGCTGACCATCACCGACGACATGGCGCTGACCACCTCCAAGGACATCCTGCAGGCGGTGTCGGAGGCGCAGGGCCCGGACAAGCTGCTGGTCAGCCTCGGCTACGCCGGCTGGGAAAAAGGCCAGCTGGAAGAGGAAATCGCCGCCAACCAGTGGCTGACCGTCGCCGCCGCCGACTGGGTGATCTTCGATACCCCGAGCGAGGCGCGCTTCGACAGCGCCATCAAGCTGCTGGGCTTCGATCCGTCGCTGCTGTGCACGGACGCCGGCCATGCATAAGGGCACGCTGCTGGGCTTCGACTTTGGCGAGCAGCGCATCGGCGTGGCGCTGGGCGAGCCGGAACTGGGCATCGCCACCCCGCTGGCCACCATCAACAGCGACAGCAACGAGGTGCGCTTCGCCGCCATCGGCAAGTTGATCGAGGAATGGCAGCCGACCGGCTTTGTCGTCGGCCTGCCGACCCACATGGACGGCAACGCCCACGCGCTGACCGCGCTGTGCCGCAAGTTTGCGCAGCGTCTGCACGGCCGCTACCGGCTGCCGGTGTGGCTGGTGGACGAGCGGTTGACCTCGGTGATCGCCGAGAGTCTGCTGGAAGAAGCCGGCGTGCGCGGTCGCAAGCAGAAGCCGGTGCTGGATCAGGTGGCAGCGCAGGCGATCGTGATGGCGTGGTTCGAGGAGCCCGGCGAACGCCTCGGCTGAGCCCTGCCCCACTACACAAAAAAGCCCGCTCTGCACAGCAGCGGGCTTTTTGTTTGTGCTGGCGGCCAAGGTTGGCCGCAATGCTTTAACGGCGCTTGGCGGCCTTGGCGACACGCGCCTCGCGCTCCAGACGCGCGGCTTCCTTCTCCGCGGCACGCAGTACCGCGGCTTCCTTGGCCGCCTTTTCCCAGGCCTTCCACTCGTCCGGGCGCTCCAGCGTCAGGCGGCCGATGGCGCCGCTGCGGAAGTCGGTGAGGATCAGTTCGGCGGTTTTCTGGATGTTGATGCGACCGCCAGGCAGCATGGCGCCGCGTTTGCGGCCGATCTGCTCCATCACCTGCCAGTCCTGCAGGCCGGCGATGTCACCGATGTTGTAGCGCGCATCCAGCTCCTTGCCGTAGTAGCGCAGCAGGTAGGCCAGCAGCTCCAGCGCCACTTCCTCCTCGTCCATCGCGTTGCGGCCCACCGCGCCGCTGGCGGCGAGGTTGTAGCCGCCCTGCGGCACCACGATCTTCGGCCACAGCATGCCGGGGGTATCGAACAGCTCGATCTCGTCGCACAGCATGATGCGCTGCTGGCCCTTGGTGATGCCCGGCTCGTTACCTGTCTTGGCGATGCGGCGGCCGGTGATGCTGTTGATCAGCGTCGACTTGCCGACGTTGGGAATGCCGCAGATCACCACCCGCAACGGCTTGTCGATGGTGCCGCGATTGGGCGCCACGTCCATGCAGGCTTCGATCAGCTTTTGTGCCGGCGATTTTTCCGAGGCATCGAGGCCGATGGCGATGGTGCCCGGCTTGCGGTACCAGTCCAGCCACTGCCGGGTGACGGCCGGATCGGCCAGGTCCTGCTTGTTGAGTACCTTGATCGACGGCTTGCGTTTCGCCAGCTGCGCGATCATCGGGTTGGCGCTGGAGGCCGGCAGGCGCGCGTCCAGCATTTCAATGACCACATCGATTCCGCCAAGACGCTCTTGCAGCTCTTTCTTGGCTTTGTTCATGTGTCCGGGGAACCATTGGATGGCCATGTATTATCGCTTTCGTAGTGGGTCAAGCAGCGATGACAGCCCGTTGTGATCCAGCTCGTGCATCAGCGCCAGCAGGCGGCCGATCTCGCCCGGCGGAAAGCCCTCGCGGGCAAACCAGTTCAGGTAGTGCCCGGGCAGGTCCGCAATCACGCGACCCTTGTACTTGCCATAGGGCATCACGCGGGTGACGAGTAGTTGCAGATGTTCGGGGTTCATCGCGTTCATTCAAAAATCAGCCGCGCATTGTGCCAAAGCTGTGGCCAATGCGCAGCAAGCATTCACTGCGGCAGCGCCCGGCGGTCGTTAAACGCCAGAAAACCGCGCACGATGCGGTATACGTACCACACCCACACCGCAAAACCGGTGACGAAGCCCAGCCCCAGCACCAGCATCAGCGGCCAGGAAATGGCAAAGCCGATCAGCGCCCACCAGAAGGTACGGATCTGCCAGGCAAAATGGCTTTGCCACAGCGTGCCGGCGGCTTCGTCGCGCTTGATGTAGTTGATGATGATGCCAACGATGGCGCTGACGCCGACGAACAGGCTCAGCGCCTGCAACGCATACACCACCAGGGTCAGGGTTTTCAGTGTGTCGTCGGCGCGGGGCACGCGTTGCAGATAACCGTCGTCCATCTCTTCTCCTGTTCGAGCATGGCTAACAAAACCGTTACGCGGCGGCATTGCCACGCCGGGCTTTGTTAGCCATGCTGTTTGTGTGCGCCGGCATCAAACCAGCCGCGCCAGTGCCTGTTGCAAGCGCGCCAGATGCGTACCCAGCTGAGTGCGCAGCGCCAGCGACTGCGCTACCGGCGACGACGCCACGTGCAGCAGTTGCTCGCCATGACCGTGGGTGCGCCACGGCCGTGCGCCACAAAACAGCGCAAACGAGCGCACAAGCGGGCAATCCAGTGCCAGTTTACGCGATAGCTGCTGCAAACGCAGGTTTACCGCGTCCATCAGCGCCAGTTCGTGGCTGGCCAGTTCCAGATGCTGCAGCGAGAACACCAGCACCCGCGCCGCCAGCCAGTCGGCACGTTGCGGCGAGCGGCCCCCGGCCGACAGGTAGGCCAGGCTGCGCACTTCGGGGAACAGCGACTCCAGCACCGCCGGGGTCTGCTGTCCGGCGAGCAGCGCCTGCAGGCGGGCAACCGGGTTGCCGGGCTGATGCGAGCCGTGCTCGACATCGCTGACGATGCACAGTGCGCTGCTGATACCGAGTTTTTCCGCTGGCAGCTGCCAGGAACGATGGTTTTCCATGTTTGCACTCCGTCTGGTGCCGCAAACCGGAAACATTGGAACTGCCCAGAAACACCAATGCCGCCAGAGTGCGGCGGCATTGATTCAGGGATTCGGGGGTAAGGCTTGTTCAGCCCGTGACGCGTCCTGGTGCCGCCAGAGAAGTGCGGTAACCATAATAATAAGCGTGGGACACGAAACGGATAACAGTAGCCATAGCGGACGATGATGCGCCCGCGCGCCGCTGGCTGTCAAGCGCCATCACCAATTGAGCCGTGCGCGCTGGCGCAATACAATGCGTCATTCCTGCATTTTAAGCTCACCAGATGCAGTTTTTTCGCAAACAGGACAAGGACACAACATGAAGAAGCATGCCAGCGGCGGACTGGTGTACTCCACCGAACACGGCCGCATGTGCCCGGCCTGCCGCGCGCCGCTGGACGCCTGCGTCTGCCAGGCGCCGGCAGTGCCAGCCGGCGACGGTATCGTGCGCGTGCGCCACGAGACCAAGGGCCGCAAGGGCAAGGGCGTGACGGTGATCAGCGGTGTACCGCTGGCCGGCAGCGAACTGCTGGCGCTGGGCAAGCGGCTGAAGGCGCGCTGCGGCACCGGCGGCACCGTCAAGGACGGCCAGATCGAGATCCAGGGCGAGCATGTCGCGCTGCTGATGGCCGAGCTGCAACAGCAGGGCTGGACGGTGAAACGCAGCGGCGGCTGAGTTCCCGCCGATGCGGCCAAGGTCGGCCGCAATGAAAAACGCCGCCAGCAGTCGCTGGCGGCGTTGTCCGTTGTGGCGGCTTACATGTTCGGGTAGTTCGGCCCGCCGCCGCCTTCCGGCGTCACCCAGTTGATGTTCTGGGTCGGATCCTTGATGTCGCAGGTCTTGCAGTGCACGCAGTTCTGCGCGTTGATCTGCAGCCGCGGCTCGCCCTCGTCGCGGCCGACGATCTCGTACACCCCGGCCGGGCAGTAGCGCTGTTCCGGCGCGTCGTACTTTTCCAGGTTGATGCGGATCGGCACGCTCGCGTCCTTCAGCTTCAGGTGCGGTGGCTGCTCTTCGCTGTGGTTGGTGTTGGAGATGAACACCGACGATAGGCGGTCGAAGGTCAGCACCCCGTCCGGCTTCGGATAGGCGATCGGCGTGCACTCGTCCTTGGGCTTCAGGCACTCGTGGTCGGCGTGCTTGTGGCGCAGCGTCCACGGCGCCTTGCCGCGGAACAGGTAGGTGTCGATGGCCGAGTAGATCATCGCCGGCCACAGCCCCCAGCGGAACGCCGGGCGGATGTTGCGCACGCTGTGCAGCTCGTCGTGCAGCCAGCTCTGCTTGAAGGCGGCGGTGTAGCCGACCGCTTCCGCACCCTGCGCTTCAGGGTTGGCCGCAAACAGTGCGAACACCGCTTCGGCGGCCAGCATGCCGGACTTCATCGCGGTGTGGGTACCCTTGATCTTCGGCACGTTGAGGAAGCCGGCGGTGTCGCCAACCAGCACGCCACCGGCGAAGGTCAGTTTCGGGATGCTCTGCAGGCCGCCTTCGGAGATCGCGCGCGCACCGTAGGACAGGCGGCGACCGCCTTCGAACACGCCCTTGATCGCCGGGTGGGTCTTGAAGCGCTGGAATTCCTCGTACGGCGACAGGTAGGGGTTCTCGTAATCGAGACCGACCACGAAGCCGACCACCACCTGGTTGTTTTCCAGGTGATAGAGGAAGGAGCCGCCGTAGGTGTTCGAATCCATCGGCCAGCCGGCGGTGTGGGTGATCTTGCCTTCTTCGTGCAGCTCCGGCTTCACTTCCCACAGTTCCTTGATGCCGATGCCGTAGGTCTGCGGGTCGGATCCCTCTCTCAAGTCAAAACGCTCGAACAGCGTCTTGGTCAGGGAGCCGCGACAGCCTTCGGCGAAGATGGTCTGCTTCGCCCACAGCTCGATGCCCGGTTCGCCCTCCTCGTCACCGTTCTTGCCGGTGCCGACGTTGCCGGTGGCCACGCCCTTCACCGAGCCGTCGGCGTGGTACAGCACTTCGGCGGCGGCGAAGCCGGGATAGATCTCCACGCCCAGTTCTTCCGCCTGCTGGCCCAGCCAGCGACAGAAATTGCCCAGGCTGATGATGTAGTTGCCGTGATTGTTCATCTGCGGCGGGGTCGGCAGCTTGATCGACTCGGTTTCGGTCAGCAGCAGGAAGCTGTCCTGCTTGGCCGGGGTGTTGAGCGGCGCGCCCTTTTCCTTCCAGTCCGGGATCAGCTCGTTCAGCGTGCGCGGCTCCAGCACGGCGCCGGACAGGATGTGCGCGCCGATTTCGGAGCCCTTTTCCAGCAGACAGACACTGAGTTCCTGACCTTTTTCGGCAGCCAGCTGCTTGAGACGGATGGCGGCGGACAGGCCGGAAGGCCCGCCTCCGACTACCACCACGTCGTATTCCATGTATTCGCGTTCCACCGCTTCTCCTTTGCGCTGGCAGGGGACAATAAGCGCAATGATGCCAATGAATGTGGCTGCGCGTCAAAATCAAACAAGCGTTTAAACGGTCCCGGCAGCGCGCAGTTGTGCAATTGCCACCGCGTCGTAGCCCAGATGCTGCAGCAGCGCGTCGGTGTGTTCGCCCAGCGCCGGCGGCGGCGTCAGGTACTGCGGCGGGGTGGCCGACATCTTGATCGGGCAGGCCACCTGGGGCACGTTCTGTCCTTTGCTGTCGGTCATCCGCAATGCCATGTCGCGATGACGGATCTGCGGGTCGGCAAATGCCTCGGCGACGGTATTGATCGGGCCGCACGGCACGCCGGCGGCGTCGAGCAGTTTCAGCCATTCGTCGCGACCGCGCGCCATGAAACCCTCGGCCAGCAGCGGCACCAGTGTGGCACGGTGCTGCACCCGCTTCGGGTTGCTGGCGAAGCGCTCGTCGGTGGCCAGTTGCGGCAGCTGCAGCACCTCGCACACCGCGCGGAACTGCTTGTCGTTGCCGCAGGCGAGGATGAAGTGGCCGTCGCCGGCGGTCTTGAATACCTGGTAGGGCACGATATTGGGGTGGGCATTGCCCAGCCGTGGCGGCACTTCGCCGCCGACCAGCCAGTTCATGTTGACGTTGGACAGCATCGCCAGCGCGCAGTCGAACAGCGCCATGTCGATGTACTGGCCGACGCCGGTGTGGTGGCGCGACAGCAGCGCCGCCTGCACCGCGTTGGCGGCGTACAGGCCGGTGAACAGGTCGGTGACTGCGACGCCGACCTTGTGCGGCTCGCCGTCGGCGGGGCCGGTGATGCTCATCAGGCCGGACATGCCCTGCACGATGTAGTCGTAGCCGGGCAGCTCGGCGTAGGGGCCGTCCTGGCCGAAGCCGGTGATCGAGCAGTACACCAGCCGCGGGTTCAGCTGTTTCAGGCTGTCGTAGTCGAGGCCGTACTTCTTCAGGCCGCCGACCTTGTAGTTTTCCAGCAGCACGTCGCATTCGGCCGCCAGCTGGCGCACGATCTGCTGCCCCGCCGGCTGGGTGATGTCGACGGTGAGCGACTGCTTGCCGCGGTTGGCGGCGAGGTAGTAGGCGGCGGTGCCGTCCGGCAGGCTGGGCGGCGACCAGTGGCGAGTATCGTCGCCGCTGCCGGGACGCTCCACCTTGATCACTTCCGCGCCGAGATCAGCCAGCAGCTGCCCGGTCCACGGCCCGGCGAGGACACGACTCAGATCCAGAACCTTGATACCCGACAATGCGCCAGCCATGATGCTTCTCCTTTGCGGCCAACGTTGGCCGCGAAAAAAATGGCTCGGTTGCACCGAGCCCTAAGGACAGACAGGAACCAACTCGCGCCGCTGGTGGAGGCCGGCGGCGGTACATCACACTGCTGGCGCACGGGACCCCCTTGCCCAGTGCGCCCGCGAGCGATCAGGCAAACGCCTGAATACCGGTCTGGGCTCGGCCCAGAATCAGGGCGTGCACGTCGTGCGTGCCCTCGTAGGTGTTGACGGCTTCCAGGTTCATCACGTGGCGGATGATGTGGAACTCGTCGGAGATGCCGTTACCGCCGTGCATGTCGCGGGCGATGCGGGCGATGTCCAGTGCCTTGCCGCAGTTGTTGCGCTTGATCAGGCTGATCATTTCCGGCGCGGCACGGCCTTCGTCCATCAGGCGGCCGACGCGCAGCGCGGCCTGCAGGCCCAGGCTGATTTCGGTCTGCATGTTCGCCAGCTTCAGCTGCACCAGCTGGGTGGCGGCCAGCGGACGGTTGAACTGCTTGCGGTCCAGCGTGTACTGGCGGGCACCCTGCCAGCAGAACTCGGCGGCACCCATCGCGCCCCAGGCGATGCCGTAGCGCGCCTTGTTCAGGCAGCCGAACGGACCTTTCAGGCCTTTCACGTGCGGCAGCAGCGCGTCTTCGCCCACTTCCACGTTGTCCATCACGATCTCGCCGGTGATGGAGGCGCGCAGCGAGAACTTGCCCTCGATCTTCGGCGCCGACAGGCCCTTCATGCCTTTTTCCAGCACGAAGCCGCGGATCTCGCCGTCGTCGTCCTTGGCCCACACCACGAACACGTCGGCGATCGGGCTGTTGGTGATCCACATCTTGCTGCCGTTGAGCACGTAACCGCCGTCGACCTTGCGGGCGCGGGTCTTCATGCCGGCCGGGTCGGAGCCGGCGTCCGGCTCGGTCAGGCCGAAGCAGCCGACCCATTCGCCGGTCGCCAGTTTCGGCAGGTACTTGTCCTTCTGCGCGTCGGTGCCGTAGGCCCAGATCGGGTGCATCACCAGGCTGGACTGTACCGACATCGCTGAGCGGTAGCCGGAGTCGACGCGCTCCACTTCGCGTGCCACCAGGCCGTAGGCCACGTGCGACAGGCCGGCACAGCCGTGGGTGTCGATGGTACAGCCGAGCAGGCCCAGCTCGCCCATCTCGCTCATGATCTCGCGGTCGAAGCGCTCTTCGCGGTTGGCCATCAGCACCCGCGGCAGCAGGCGTTCCTGGCAGTAGGCGTAGGCGCTGTCGCGCACCATGCGTTCTTCGTCGGTCAACTGATCGTTCAGTAACAGTGCGTCATCCCACTGGAAAGGGGCGCGATTGGATGCTGCAGCCATGTGGACTCTCCTTGAGCAATTCCGCATTGCGGAATTACGTTCTACAATGCAAAATAGACTACCAACCAGCTGCCAGCCTGTAAAGTTTTTTCTTGGTCGATATAAGGCGGTGCACTATTCTTGCCACTCATCCAGAAAGAGAGCCGATTGCCGATGTCGTCAACCCCAGATACAGACGAGGAAAAAGACCGCCTGTTCGTCGGCGCACTGGCCCGTGGCCTGCGCGTGCTGGCGGCGTTCCAGCCCGGTGAGGGCGCGCTGTCGAACCAGGTGCTGGCGCAGCGGACCGACCTGCCGAAATCCACCGTGTCACGGCTGACCTACACCCTGACCAAGCTCGGCTATTTGTCTCAGGATCACGACACCGGCTACTACCGGCTGGGGCTGGCGGTGCTGGCGCTGGGCTCCACCGTACTCGGCAGCTACGACATCCGCCGCGTCGCCTCGCCGCTGATGCGCGAGTTCGCGATGCAGCACACCATCTCGGTCAGCCTGGGCATGCGCGACGGCACCGGCATCGTCTATCTGGAAACCTGCCGCAGCCAGGCGCGGGTGTCGGTACAGCTCACCGTCGGCTCGCGCGTGCCGCTGGCCAGCACCGCCATCGGCCGCGCCTGTTACGCCATCCTGTCGCCGGCGGAACGCGCCGCGCTGCAGCCGGAGCTGGCGCAGCGCTACGGCCGCGACTGGCCGGTGGTGGCGGCGCGGCTGCAGGCCAGCTGTGAGCACTACGCACAGTTCGGCTACAGCGAGTCGTTCGGCGAATTCGAGCGCGACGTGATGGCGGTCGGCGTCGCGCTGCCGTCGCCGGTGCCGGGCATGCCGGTGGTGTGCCTCAATGCCAGCGGCCCGGCCTTCGCCTTCAATGCGGAGGCGATGCGCCGCCAGATCGCGCCGGCGCTGATACAGCTGGCGCGCCAGATCGTGCCCTGAGCCGACAGCACGCCCCGACAAGCACAAAAGGTTGGCCGCAAGCGTTGCGGCCAACCTTTTGTGGTTTTTGCGAGGCGGCGGGCGCCGCCCGTTTCAGGTACGGATGTACTTCACCAGCTGCTCGATCACGAACTGCTGCTCGGCGATGGTGGCGTGCACCAGATCGCCGATCGACAGCAGGCCGATCACGCGGTTGTCCTCCATCACCGGCAGGTGGCGGATGCGGCGCTCGGTCATCAGCGCCATGCACTCGCCGATGCTCTGCTCCGGACTCACGAAGATCACCTTGCTGGTCATGATGTCGCGCACCTTGGTCCCGGCCGAGGTACGCCCCAGCAGCACGATGCGCCTCGCATAGTCGCGCTCGGAGAAGATACCGACCACGTCGCCCATCTCCATCACCAGGATGGCGCCGACGTCGCGCTCCGCCATCACCTGCAAAGCCTGGAATACCGTCATTTCCGGCCCGACGCTGATCAGATCCTTGATCGCCTTGTTTGCCAGCAGTTGTCGCACTGTTTGCATGCCGCCCTCCCCCCTTGATGACCACCCGGCATAGACCGGAGTAGAACCGTAATGCGTTCAATATAGACAGCGCGCGGCCAGGGCCAAAAGAAAAAGGCCGCAACAGCGGCCTTTGGCAGGGAACGGCGATGGAATCAGCCGGCCTTGATCATGGTGCCGACGCCTTCGTCGGTCAGGATTTCCAGCAGCAGCGCGTGCGGTACACGGCCATCGATGATGTGCACCGAGTTCACGCCGCTCTTGGCCGCATCCAGCGCCGAGCTGATCTTCGGCAGCATACCGCCGCTGATGGTGCCGTCGGCGAACAGCTCGTCCACCTTGGCCGCGGTCAGGCCGGTCAGCAGATTGCCCTGCTTGTCCAGCACGCCCGGGGTGTTGGTCATCAACACCAGTTTTTCCGCCTTCAGCGTCTCGGCCAGCTTGCCGGCCACCACGTCGGCGTTGATATTGTAGGCCTCGCCGTCCTGGCCGACGCCGATCGGCGCGATCACCGGGATGAAGTCCTGGCTGTCCAGCAACGACACCAGGCTCGGATCGATGTGCTCGATGTCGCCGACCTGGCCGATATCGATGTTTTCATCGGATTCCGACTTCAGGAACAGCTTGCTGGCACGGATGAAGTGGCCGTCCTTGCCGGTGATGCCGACCGCCTTGCCGCCGTGCTTGTTCAAGAGCGACACGATTTCCTTGTTCACCAGGCCGCCGAGCACCATTTCCACCACGTCCATGGTCTCGCTGTCGGTCACGCGCATGCCCTGGATGAACTGGCCTTCCTTGCCGACGCGCTCCAGCAGCTCGTTGATCTGCGGGCCGCCGCCATGCACCACCACCGGGTTCAGGCCGACCAGTTTCAGCAGCACGATGTCCTTGGCGAAGTCTTCCTTCAGCTTGTCGTCGGTCATCGCGTTGCCACCGTATTTCACCACGATGGTCTTGTTATTGAAGCTGCGGATATATGGCAGCGCTTCGGCCAGGATGGCGGCCTTGTCGATGGGGGCTACGCTCACGGGGCATCTCCACGGTAGTCGGAATCAGAAACAGCGATTGCTGCGCCGCATTCTACCCAAGCACGGCCGATTCGGCTGGCGTTTGTGCACATCCACCCGCGAATGGGCGTTGATTGGCAACGCCGCAACAGCACGCCGCCGCCAATACGCCATTTGCAAATAAATTTCGATTTATTAATTGCCGATCGCGGGGTGCTGCACTAAAGTCCGGCCATCAGATTAATGAACCAGTATTCAGAAAATATCATGAGCAAACCATCCTGCTGTCCGATCACCCGCTGGCGCCGCCGCAAGGAAGTCCGCCCGGCGGAGATCCTGGACGCGGCGCTGGCGCTGTTTGTCGAGCGCGGCTTCAAATCCACCAAGATGGAAGACATCGCCAAGGCAGCCGGTGTCACCAAGGGCACGCCCTACCTGTACTTCGAGAACAAGGAAGACATCTTCAAGGCGGTGCTGCGCGAGAACCTGGTGACGCGGCTGGCCAGCTTTGCCGAGCTGGAACAGCAGTACGAGGGCAGCAGCGCCGACCTGCTGCGCCTGATGATGCGGCGCTGGTGGCTGGAAGTCGGCGAATCGCCGCTGGCCGGCATCTGCAAGCTGATGTTCGCCGAGGCCACCAACTTTCCGGAGCTGGCGCGCTTCTACCACCACGAGGTGATCGAGCCCAGCCACAACATGCTGCTGCGCGTCCTGCAGCGCGGCGTCGCCCGTGGCGAGTTCCGCGACATCAATCCGCACGCGGTGGTCGACACCCTGGTGGCGCCGATGATGCTGACCATGACCTGGCGCTGCTCCTTCGGCAAGGTAATCACCGACAGCCAGCACCGTTCCATGCCGCCGCTGCAGTACCTGGAACTGTCGCTGGACCTGATGCTGGGCGGCCTGATGACCGGCCGCCAGCCACAACAATAAAACGCAACGAGGAAATCACGATGGCACCGCACTACCACCGGCTGGCCCTGGCCGGCGCCCTGCTGCTGACCCTGTCCGCCTGCCGCGACGAGGTCAAACCGGTCGAGGAAATCCGCCCGGTCCGCTACACCACCGCCAGCAGCAGCGACGCTGCCGCCAGCCAGCAATTCAGCGGCGAGGTCCGCGCCCGCCAGGAGAGCCGCCTCGCCTTCCGCGTCGCCGGCAAGGTGGTGGAGAAGCGCGTCAACAGCGGTGAGCGCGTGCGGCGCGGCCAGGTGCTGGCGGTGCTGGATGCCAGCGACTACCAGCTCGACAGCCAGGCCAAGGCGGCACAGCTGGCGGCGGCGCAGGCCAACCTGCAGCAGCAGCAGGCCGATCTCAGACGCTTCCGCGAATTGCTGACCCAGAATTTCATCAGCGCGGCACAAGTCGACCGCCAGCAGGCGGCGGTCAGCAGCGCGCGCGCCAGTCTGCAGCAGGCGCAGGCGGCGCTAGCCGCCAGCCGTAACCAGGGCAGCTACACCTCGCTGCTGGCCGACAGCGACGGCGTCATCAGCGAGATCAGCGCCGAACCGGGCATGGTGGTCGCCGCCGGCCAGGTGGTCGCCCGCCTTGCCGCCGACGGCGCGCGCGAGGTGCTGTTCCAGGTGCCGGAAAACGCGCTGGAACGGGTGCGCCGCGCTAGCGGCTTCAAGGTGGCGCTGTGGGCCGACGGCCGCGAGCTGGACGCCAGCCTGCGCGAGCTGGCCGCCGACGCCGACCCGGCCACCCGCACCTACGCCGCGCGGCTGCAGCTGGCGAACGCCGGCGACGAGGTCCGCCTGGGCATGACCGCACGCATCAGCGCACTGGCCGCCGGCGGCCAGCCGCGCGCCATCCGCCTGCCGCACAGCGCCATTCTCGACGAGAACGGCAAGCACTACGTGTGGCTGATCGGCAACGGCAACAAGGTTGGCCGCAAGGCGGTACAGGTTGCCCGACTCGACAGCAGCGGCGTCGTGCTGCAGTCCGGCCTTGCCGGCGGCGAGAAGGTGGTCACCGCCGGTGTCCACCTGCTGCGCGACGGCCAGCGCGTCAGCCTGCTGCAGCAATAAGGGGCCGACGATGACGAAGAAAATCAACCTGTCGGAATGGGCGCTACGCAACGGCTCGCTGGTGCAGTACCTGATGGTGGTGCTGATGGTGGCCGGGCTGTTCGCCTACACCCAGCTGGGGCAGAAGGAAGACCCGGAATTCACCTTCAAGGCGATGATGGTGCGCGTGCTGTGGCCCGGCGCCACCGCGCTGGAGACCGAGCAGCAGGTCACCGACAAGATCGAGAAGAAGCTGCAGGAAATGGGCGAGCTGGAGTACGTGAAGAGCTACACCAAGCCCGGCGAGGCGCTGCTGATCCTGTCGATCCGCGAGGACGTGCCGCCCAAGAACGTGCAGCAGCTGTGGTACACGGTGCGCAAGAAGCTGGGTGACATCAAGCACACCCTGCCCGCCGACATCCGCGGCCCGTTCTTCAATGACGAGTTCGGCGACACCTTCGGCAATATCTACGCCTTTACCGGCGACGGCTTCAGCTACGAGGAGGTGCGCCGCTACGTCGACGGCGTGCGCCAGGAGATCCTGCGCCTGCCCGACGTCGGCAAGGTGGACATGATCGGCGAGCAGGAAGAGCGCATCTACGTGACGCTGTCCAACGCCAAGCTGGCGGCGCTGCAGCTGGACGCGCGCACCATCTGGAGCGCGCTGGCGGAGCAGAACGCGATGACGCCGGCCGGCAATTACGACACCGCTAGCGACCGTATCTGGGTACGCGTCTCCGGCAGCTACGGCTCGGTGGCGGCCATTGCCGACACCCCGCTCAGCGCCGGCGGCAAGACCTTCCGCCTCGGCGACATCGCCACCGTCGAGCGCCAGTTCGTCACCCCGCCGTCGTTCGGCATGCGCTTCGACGGCAAGCCGGCGCTCGGTCTCGCCATCAGCATGAAACAGGGCGGCGACGTGCTGAAACTGGGCCACAACCTGCAGCTGCTGATGCAGGAGGTACAGAACAAGCTGCCGGTCGGCATGCAGATCCACTCGGTGTCCGACCAGCCGCAGGTGGTGAAGAACGCGGTCGGCGAGTTCATGAAGGTGCTGATCGAGGCGGTGGTGATCGTGCTGGCGGTGTGCTTCCTCAGCCTCGGCGTGCGCAACGGCATCGTGGTGGCGCTGTCCATCCCGCTGGTGCTGGCGATGACCTTCCTCGCCATGTACCTGCTCGGCATCGACCTGCAGCGCATCTCGCTGGGCTCGCTGATCATCGCGCTGGGCCTGCTGGTCGACGACGCCATCATCGCGGTGGAAATGATGGCGCTGAAGCTGGAACAGGGCTGGAACAAGTTCCAGGCCGCCACCTTTGCCTACACCAGCACCGCGTTCCCGATGCTGACCGGCACCCTGCTCACCGCGGCCACCTTCCTGCCAGTAGGCATGGCCCGCTCCAACGCCGGCGAGTACGTGTTCAGCCTGTTCTCGGTGGTCAGCATCGCGCTGCTGTTGTCGTGGATCGTGGCGGTGGTGTTCGTGCCCTACCTAGGCTACAAGCTGCTGCCGGAGCACCACGCCGCCAGCGCGCACGAGGACGTCTACCACAAGCCGTTCTACCTGCGCTTCCGCGCCACGGTGGAGTGGTGCCTGGACCACCGCAAGACGGTGGTCGCGCTGACCGCGGCCGCGTTCCTGCTGTCACTGGTGGCATTCAAGCTGTTCGTGCAGCAGCAGTTCTTCCCCTCCTCCAACCGCGTCGAGCTGATGGTGGACATGTGGCTGCCGCAGGGCGCCAGCTACCAGGCCACCGAAGCCGAGGTGCGCAAGCTGGAGGCGCTGATCAAGGACGACCCGCACGTGGTCAGCACCACCGCCTACGTCGGCGGCGGCAGCCCGCGCTTCTACCTGCCGCTGGACCAGCAGCAGCAGCACCTGAACTACGCGCAGCTGATGGTGATGACGCGCGATGAAAAGGTACGCGAAGACGTCAAGCACAAGCTGGAAACGCTGTTCGAGCGTGACTTCCCGATGGTACGCGGCCGCGTCACGCGGCTGGAGAACGGCCCGCCGGTCGGCTACGCGGTGCAGTTCCGCGTGATGGGCGAGGACCACGCCAAAGTGCGCAGCATTGCGGCCAACGTTGAAACACTGCTGCGCGCCCACCCCGGCGCCCGCCACGTCAACATCGACTGGGGCGAGCAGGTGAAATCGCTGCGGGTGGAAATCGACCAGGACAAAGCGCGCGTGCTGGGGGTGTCGAGCCAGTCGCTCAGCCGCCAGCTGCAGTTGCTGCTCAGCGGCAGCACCGTCAGCGAATGGCGCGAAGGCGACCGCAGCATCGGCATCGTGGCGCGGCTGGACAACGCCGGCCGCGAGCAGGTGGACGCGCTGGGCAGCCTGATGGTGCAAACCGCCAGCGGCAAGTACGTGCCGGTGGCGCAGCTGGGCAGCATCAGCTACCAGCCGGAGGAGAGCATCATCTGGCGCCGCAACCGGCTGCCGACGGTGACGGTACGCGCCGATGCCGCCGACGGCGTCCAGGCCGCCGACATCTCCAAGGCGCTGTGGCCACAGTTGCAGGCACTGGAGAAGACGCTGCCGCTGGGCTACCACATCGAGCTGGGAGGCTCGCTGGAGGCGAGCCAGAACTCGCAGGGCGCGATCGCCAAGGTGACGCCGCTGATGCTGGTGGTGGTGCTGACGCTGCTGATGATCCAGCTCGGCAGCTTCCAGCGCACGCTGCTGGTGGTGCTGACCGCGCCGCTGGGCCTGATCGGCGTTACGCTGACGCTGATCCTGTTCGGCGCGCCGTTCGGCTTTGTCGCGATGCTGGGGGTGATCGCGCTGTTCGGCATGATCATGCGCAACTCGGTGATCCTGGTCGACCAGATCGAGACCGACATCGGCGAGGGCATCGACCGCTTCGAGGCCATCGTCGGCTCCACCGTGCGCCGCTTCCGCCCGATCATGCTCACCGCGCTGGCCGCCATCCTGGCGATGATCCCGCTGTCGCGCAGCACCTTCTGGGGGCCGATGGCGGTGGCGATCATGGGCGGCCTGCTGGTGGCCACCGTGCTGACGCTGCTGTTCCTGCCGGCGCTGTACGCGCAGTGGTTCGGGGTCAAGCGCCCGCAAACAAATTAATCAATCCTGCGTGAAGCCGTTACCGGAATTGGGTAAGGTAGCGGTTTCAGCACCTTAATGTTGCAAACGGAATGCCCACTATGAAGCTCATCCGCACCCTCGGCCTAGGCGCCCTGCTCGGCAGCGCCCTCGCCGCCCCGGCCCACGCCTTCGACCTGCTGCAGGCACTGCAGGCCGCGCGCCAGTACGATGCCGGCTACGCCAGCGCCAGCGCCGCCAACCGTGCCGGTGCCGAAAAGGCGGTCCAGGGCCGCGCGCTGCTACTGCCCGGCATCGGCCTGAGCGCCAGCACGACCCAGACCAAGCCATTGCAGCCCGCGGGCAGCAACTACCGCAGCGACAGCCTGGGCGTGCAGCTGACGCAACCGCTGTTCGACACCGCCAGCTACAGCGGCTACCAGAAAGGCAAGATCGCCAGCACCGTGGCGCAGCTGCAGTTCGACGCCAGCGGCCAGCAGCTGGTGATCGACGTCGCAAAGGCCTACTTCGACACCCTGCTGGCCGAGGACGTGCTCAGCGTCACCCGTGCCACCAAGACCGCCTACGAGCGCCAGCTGGCGCAGGCGCGCAAGGCGTTCGAGGTCGGCACCGCCACCATTACCGATACCCACGAGGCGCAGGCCGGCTACGATGCCGCCACCGCCCAGGAAATCGCCGCGCTGAGTGATCTCGACCTGAAGCGCAACGCGCTGGCGCAGCTGACCGGCCTCAACCCGGAAAGCATCCGCCGCCTGCGCGACAAGCCGCAACTGAGCGCCGCCGACCTCGGCACGCTGGAGGCATGGACGCAACGCGCGCAACAGAACAGCCTGGCACTGCAGCTGCAACAGCAACAGCTGACGCTGGCGGAAAAGAACCTGGACGAAGCGCGCGGCAAGCATCTGCCCACCGTCAGCCTCAACGCCGGCTACAGCCACAATCGCAGCACCGACGCCGCCAGTGTTGCCAGCGGCCGCGACACCACGCGCGGCAGCAGCGTCGGCCTCAGCCTGAAGCTGCCGCTGTACGCCGGCGGCGCCATCGATTCGCAAGTGACCGAAGCCGCGGCCAACCTCGACAAGGCGCGCGAGGACCTGGAAGCCGCGCGCCGCCAGAACGCGCAGAACGTGCGCCGCAGCTGGCTGGGCGTCAGCAACGGCGCGGCGCTGGTCAAGGCGCAGGAACAGCTGCTGGTCTCTGCCAAGAGCAAGCTCGACGCCACCCGCCTCGGCAAGGAAGTCGGCGTGCGCACCAACCTCGACCTGCTCAACGCGGAAAAGGACTACCAGGACGCCATCCGCGCGCTGGCACAGGCACGCTACAACTTCCTGCAGGCAAGACTGGCGCTGGCACAGGCTGCCGGCACGCTGGACGACGAAGTGGTGGAAGAGGTCAACCGTTTCTTCTGATTCTGGTTTACAGCAGACGGTGCACCAAAAACATTGCGGCCAACCTTGGACAAGGTTGGCCGCAATCACAACAACACAACGTTTTCAGAAACGGCTCAGTCGCGGCTAGCCCCTGCCGCCTGTGGCAGCAAGTCGTCAATCGCATCCACAACAGCCTGTACAGGGATATGACCAACCTGCCAGTCCTGTTCGGAACCGGAGGTCAACACCCGGTGCGGCACCTGCCACGGATACCAATGTTTGGTTTTCTTTTCCAGATGCTCGAACAGGCCGACCACACAGGCCCCGCTCCCCGCCGCGAGATGCAAGCCGCCACCATCCGAACACACCGCCAGATCGGCGCAGGAAAAAGCAGCCATCAAATCCTTGACCGTACGTGTCGGGTAGAACACCAGGCGCTCGTGATCCGGGAACTGGCTGCGGATGTAATGCGCTTTCTCATCATCCCCCGGGTGACGGGGATCATCCGCGGCACCAGGCGCCCACAGCAGCAGGAAATCCACGTCCCGCGACAAGCAGCTACGGATCACTTCGCAAAAATGCTCGACCGCCCACACCCGACTGTTTTCGCGGGCACTGATGTGCAAGGCGATAACCGGACGCTGCTTGGTGGAAAAACGGCGGGCCAAGACATCAGGCACCACAACAGGAGGCAAACTCAGCTTGCCGGGCGCTTGAGTCACGCCAAGCGGTACCAGTAGTTCGGCAAGGCACTCTACTTCGTGACGGAACACATGATCCCGCGTGAAGGGGATCGGGTAGTCCACGATGGCATCATAGTCTGTCCCCTCCGACACGAAACTGATCACGTGCTTCGGTCTAGCGGCCTTGGCCAGACGGACCGCATTCTTGGGATAACCCGAGCCGGCCACGATCGCGTAATCAAAATGTTCTCGCCGCAGCGCAAGGTAGGTCATCAGCTTGCGCCAGATCACCCGCACAACCGAATCCCCCGCTTGGCGGTGCTTCAGTTTGGTATAGAAGTACACGCCATCCAGCAGCGGGTGCCCATCCAGCACATCCTTGTTGTAGTCGTTGACCAGTGCGTAGATTGCCGCTTGCGGATATTTATCACGCAAGGCTGCAATCAAGGGCGTGGTACAAACCAGATCGCCGATATTGTCGCGACGTATCACCAGGATTTTCATTTTCAGCGCAATCAATTTATCTACAACTATATTTTCTCACAAATCCATCAACATCTATTAAATCGCCAGCTCTTTCCCTGACTAAATTCTCAGGCCAACTCCACCATGCAATAGCCATCATTTTCTCAATTACATCTGGAGTAAACCTATAACGTATTAACCGCGCTGGATTCCCTCCAACAATAGCGTATGGCGGAACATCTTTAACAACCACAGAACCTGCAGCCACTACAGCACCATGCCCAACACTTACACCAGACAAAATTGTAGCTCCACTACCCACCCAAACATCACTCCCGATAACGATATCCCCTTTACTTTTCTTCTCAAGCTTGTTGTACAAATCTTTAATTTTCCAATTTTCAATAAAAGCATAAGTAGTAACCCAGTTCAACCTATGCTCACCACCAGCAACAATACAAACACCATCAGCAATAGAAGAATAATTACCAATACTCAACTTGACAGTAGAATCCCAACAGTAAACAACAAGCCCATTTATAACCACTGGTTTTTTTATAGAAAAATCAGGACGGGCACTACCTAAAAAAACCAAATTGCCATCATCAATAGCGCTCTTTCTATAAACATCACCATTCACCCCTGCCACTCTCAAGAGTTTTCTAACAAACCTCCCAACAGTTCTCCTCAACATGAAAGCTAACCCTTTTTATTGAATTCACTCAATGCATCACTCAAAATAGAGACATACTCATCCATGAGAGCATTTTTATCAAAAATAATTTTTTTGCTTCGGGTTGAAACCTCAGAAACAACCATATTGAATTTATCAACAGCCATATTCAGATCCTCACCAACAGAGATCATCTCAGCACCAAACCCTTTAGCAGTCGCCCCTCTCCTATCATGAGAGATAGCAACCCCAGGTATACCCTGAGATGCAGCCAAACCAATACCATGGATACGATGGCCTACAACGACATCGAACTTACCAAATATATCCACGTAATCCTTTGCATCATACGAATAGTTCAATTTAAACCCAGGAAAATCTTCAGAAAACCTAGGCAACTCATCAATATAATGTGCAATAAATTCAAACTCGTACTGACCAGAATAAATTTCTATCAATTTTCTGTAAAAGCGCATCAGATAATCGTAAGTTTCTTCTGACACCCTATTACTATTTACAGCATCAGACCTACCATAAATTAGACCAATCTTTTTAACTTCTTCTACAACAGAACTTGTCTTACTGGAAAGAAGTGCTGGGCAGGTAATTTTTCTTGCATTAGCCTTACCATCAAAACCGGCAAAAGTAACATCATCTCGACAAGAAATAAAAAGGGCAGAATTCAATACGGACATTTCTTTTTCTGTCAAAAACCCCTCATCAAAATTGAATTTTTTTGCTGAGCCAAGTCCAATAAAAACAACAGGCACATTGTGTTTAACAATAAAATCATACAGAGAGCTAAGTCTCTCACCCTTCCATTCTGGAGACCCGGCAAAAACAACCAAGTCCACATAATTTACCTCAGGATCATCTTTGAAAGAATTATCCAAAAACTCATTACCAGAGAAAAATTTCTCATAGAAAAATTTTTTCACCCCCTTCCGTTTCACAACGGGCCTGGTTTGAGGGTTTCTGTTATATATAATCGGATTGAAATCACCAATGACCTTATGGAGCAAATTAATACACCCCATAAGAATAAATTCATCACCAGGATTCCATTGGCGCGTAGTACCAAACAATACGTTCATTTTTCAATATCCTTTATAATATTGCAGGCAAGAGAAAAAACCTCATGCACGGCAATCTGCTCCATACATTTTGGCGGAGAATAAGCACATCGGTTATAAAGACAAGGCTGACAAGTTTGAGGCTTTTCTATAATGTACTTCTTGCCACCCAAATAACCGGAGCCACTGAATTTACTTTTTTCAACGCCAAACAAACCTATCACAGGCGTTCCCATCGACTCCGCAATATGCAAAGTGCCTGTATCAGGAGAAACAATAAAATCCATACCAGAAATCACACCAGGTAATTCTGAAATTTTTGTTTTCCCAACTAAAGAAACAACACTTGACCCGGTCAACTTCAGCAACTCTTCTGCCAAGGCCAAGTCATCCTTCCCACCCAAAGCAACAAAAGTGACTCGTCCGTATTGTTCAGAACAATCTTTAAACATAGAAACAAGATGAGCATAATTATTTATACTCCAACACCTGTTCTTGCTTGAAGCACCCAATTGCAGACCGACAACAAAATCAGAACAATGGTCACTTTTGATATCATTCACGACCTGAACACCAACCTTACGGTTGGCTTCACTAGAAAATGCTTTTATAAAAAAATCATTCCTGTCTTCAGAAATTCCTATTAGCTTTACAACCTCATACCTTGTGTATGAAGCATGCTCGTCCGCGCCCCAGCCTCGGACAGGGAACGAATTACTAAGTAAATAATTGAACCTCGTCTTATTCGGCAGCTGAAAAATAAATCGTGCCCCTGACATGTATGCCAA
This sequence comes from Vogesella margarita, assembly GCF_028548475.1. Lineage (GTDB taxonomy): Bacteria > Pseudomonadota > Gammaproteobacteria > Burkholderiales > Chromobacteriaceae > Vogesella > Vogesella margarita. The sequence goes on along the minus strand of NZ_JAQQLE010000001.1, from coordinate 60,255 downwards.
AGGCGTATGCTGCATTTCATTTGCATGCAAAATCAGCGCCACATCACAATGCTGCCTGTATACTTTCAACGCATCATAAAGGAAATTCTGCCACCCTTTTCCTCGATAAATAATTGTCACACCCGATGGAAAGTCAAAAACATTTCGATACATTTCATTCAACAATAAGACCACATTTTCACTGCGATATGATCGTATTACTGCATGAATGGAAGGCAAAGACATATACATATCACCAATTTGTGTTGATGGTATGATCAGTACTTTACCTACTTTTTTTCTATTAAAAAACTCAGCATCTCTTTTTCTAAAATCAAAAAAATTAATAACCCTAACGATAGCCAGGTAAAAAGGCTTTCTGATATTCATAACTCACCTAGAAGTCTCGTAGAGCATCATTAATAGCAAAAACAATATCATCAACCGCTACCGTAGTAATGCAGCTTCTATTTTTCTGTTTACAATAATAGGGTGTATCAAAAATAAACACGCAGGGATAACACGCCGGCTTCTTCACAACAAACCGGACACGCTCGCCCATTGGTCGCTGCTCGCGAAAATCCATCGGCCCGACCACCGAAACCAGCGGTACGTCAAAGGTGTCCGCCAGATAGGTCAGCCCGGAATCGACGCCGATGAACAGCTTCAGCCGCTGCATCAGCGCCGGCAGCTCGTCCAGCTGGAAGGCGCCGGCGGCATTGATCACGCGCTCTCCGCCCTGTACGCGGCCGACTACCTCGGTGGCGCTCGGGCCGTCCTCCGGCCCGCCAATCAACACTACCTGCCCCGGATAATCCTGCAACAGTCGCGTCACCAGCGCCGACAGCAGGTCCTCACCCAGCTCCTTCAGCTTGTTGGCGCTGGAAATCGCAAGCCCGATGGCGGAATGGTCGCGGGTGATGCCCAACCGGTCACACACCGCTTCGCCGCTGACGGCGATGGCCATCTTCTTGCGCAGGCCCATGGCGATGCCCTGCTGCTGCAGCAGGCGCTGCTTGGTAGCCAGCACCAGCTCTCCCGGACGATGTTGCTCGGTCAGATCGATGCAGCGGCGCAGGGCCGCCAGCGTGCGGCCAACCTTGGTTGGCATGATGGACAACGTACGCGGCACGCCGGCCCAGATCAGGCCGCATAGCAAAGGCAGCGACGGCGACAGGTTCACCGCCAGGTCGTAGCGCCCGGCGGCAATCAGCCGCGCCAGCCGCCACTTGCCCGCCAGACCGCGCCAGGAGTCGGAGCGGATGGCGATGCAGTGGTCGACCTCGTTCAGGCCGGCGATGATCTTGCCGGTGACCGGCGCGTGCAGCACCGTCAACTCTGCGTCGGGATAGTGCTGGCGCAAGGCCAGGATCACCGGCGTGGCGCACAGCATGTCGCCGATCTTGGCGGTCTGCACCAGCAGGATGCGCTCAATCCTGTCCCGGCGCTGCAGGCGTTTGGCCAGCCGCCACCACGGCACCAGCAGATAGGTCAGCAGCACATAGATCATGGTTTGCCCGCCGCCTCCGCCAGAATGGCCTCGGTACCCGCCACGTAGCGGGCAATGGTGTAGTTCGCCTTGACCCGTGCCTCCCCTGCCTGCCCCATGCGCTGACGCAGGCCGGCATCGGCGACCAGCGCCGCCAGTGCGTCAGCCAGCGCCGCGCTGTCGGCATACGGCACCAGCAGACCGCTGTCACCGTCGGCCACCAGCTCCTGTGAGCCGACCACGCGCGAGGCCACCACCGGCTTGGCTAGCAGCATCGCCTCCAGCAGCACGCGCGGCAGGCCCTCGCTTTGCGACACCAGCACGCAGACGTCCATCGCGGCGGTATAGGCCAGCGGCTGCGGCTGGAAGCCAGCAAACACCACCTGCCCGGCGATGCCCAGACTTGCGGCCAACCTTTCCAGTTCGGCACGCTGCGGGCCGTCACCGACCAGCAGCAGGCGCACCGGTAGCTGGCGCCGCAGCAACTCAGCCGTCGCTTGCAGCAAAAAGCGCAGGCCCTTGCGCTCTACCAGTTGCCCGACCGCACCCAGCACGATCTCGTGCTCGCGGCCGGCCAGCAGTTGTTCCCGTACCGCCCTGCCATCCGGCAGGGGCTGGTCAGGATCGATGCCGTTCAGCACCGCCACGCATTTGTCTGCCTGCACCCCGTGTCGGACCAGAGCTCCGACCACGCCGTTGGAGACGCCGATTACCTTGCTGGCCACGCGGTTGACGATGGCCGCATCGGCGGCATCCATCAGCGGCTCGATGCGGCAGTGCTGCACCACCGGCACGCCGGTCCGCTCGGCCGCCAGATAGCCTTCCAGATTGGAGCGCGGCTGGTTGTTCATGTACAGCAGGTCAAAACGCTCGTCGCGCAGCTGGCGGGCAATCGCGGCCGCATTGGGCGCAATGCGCCAGGCGTGCTCGATGCGCTTGACCAGCGCCTGACGCCAGGGCTTGTGCCAGGCCAGCAGGCCGCGCGCCAGCTCCTTGGCCAGCTTGGCCCACAGCGGCTGCTTACGCTGCGGCAGCAGTCGCAGCGGCATGCCGATGGCGGCCAGCTCGCGGGACAGCGTGCTCTGGCCCTTGCTGTAATCGCGGTAGAACAGGCAGGTGATGTCGAAACGCTCGCGGTCGATGCGCTTGAGCAGCTCGAACAGGCTATTGGTCCCGCCGCCCCATTCATTGCCGGTATCCAGCAACAGGATTCTGGTTCGGGTTGTCATTGAGGATTCTCCGGTTGCAACGACAACTGGCGCTCACAGGCGGCCAGTACTTCGTCAACCGTAATGTTGTCCATGCACGGCGGCGCCGCATATTTGCAGCGTTTGCCCAGGCAGGGGTCGCAGGTGCGGTGTTTCTGGATCACGATATGGCGCTGCAGATCGGTGGTCGGGCCGGAGCCGTGCCAGTGCGCGGCGGCGAACAGGCCGACGATCGGCGTGCCCACTGCAATTGCCATGTGCATGATGCCGGTGTCCGGCGTCACCAGACAGGCAAAACGCTGCACCAGCGCCGGCATCCGCGTCAGCGGCAGCTGCCCTGCCGTCACCACCAGCCGCGCGTCGTTGACGGCGTCGGCAACGGCATCCGCCAGCGCCCGCTCCTGTGGCGAGCCGGTCACCACGATGCGTAAGCTTGGGTTGGCCGCAAGCAGGCGCTGCGCCAGTTCGGCATAGCGTTCCGGGCGCCAACGCCGGCTGGCGGTCGAGGCCCCCACCTGGAAGCCGACCACCGGCTGCTGCGGCGTGATGCCGTACTGTTGTTGCAGCCAGCCGGCCACCGCGTCGCGGTTCTGTGTCGATACCGGCAGGATCATGTGCTTGTCGCGGCCGTCGGCACCGGCCAGCGCGGCCACGGCCAGACGCTGGTCAATGCCGTGGGTGAAATCGCTCCAGTTGCTTACCTGCTGGTGATTGCTGAGCAAGAAGCGGAAACGGCTGTTGTTGGGCAGCTTGAAACGCCAGCGGGCGCCGCTCAGATACGCCAGCGGCGTGGCCTGCGGCTCGTTGGCGTGCAGGATGGTAACCAGATCGAACCGCTCGCGACGCAGCGCCAGCGCCAGACGCACAAAACGGCGATAGCCGCCGTGGTAGTCGATCAGATCGTCGATATCGGGATTATCGGCAAACAGGCCGTGATACGGCGCGTTGACCAGCAGCACGATGCGCGCCTGCGGGTAGCGCTGGCGCAGGCTGCGAATGGCCGGCGTGGACAGCAGCGTGTCGCCGATGGCGGTGCAGGACATCACCAGGATGCGGCGGATGGCTGCGGTGCCCAGTTCGGCCGGGTCCGGTGCGCGGCGATCGAAACGGCGGGCCAGGCCCAGCCCCCACGCCAGCAGGTTCTCGCGAATGCGGGTGCCCATTATTTGCCCCGCAACGCCAGATAGGCGCGCCCCAGCAGCGGGCTGCGGTACAGGCCGAGACGGCGTCCGAACCAGCCGTCGCTGCGGTCCTTGGTCACGATGCGGCCGATGTGCCGTGGTGAGGTTTTGCGGGTATTGAGCGCCTTGTCCACCGTGTACAGGTGGCGGAAACCGGCCGCGTCGGCCACCGCCAGGTAGTCGTCGTCAAAATAGCCCTGCGGCCAGCACAGGTGATCGCTGACCGTGCCTAGCCGCGCCTGCAGCGTGGCACGCGACTGTGCCAGATCGGCGGCCAGCCGTTCGCGCTTGTCTTCGCGACTGGCACACAGCTTGTCCCAACGCGCATGGCTGTGGGTATGACTGTGGAACTCGAAGGTGCCGGCGGCGCGCGCCGCCTCGATCTCGCTCCAGCGCATCATCACCTCATCGGCACGGTCCTCGTCGACCGCCCGCTTGCAGCCCTTGTGATCCGGCGTGGCCGGCAAAGGTTGGCCGTAACCGTCGTGCGGACGTACCGCGCCGTCGCCGATCCAGCCGGTGATGGTGAACAGCGTGGCCTGCTGACCGTAGCGCTGCAGCACCGGATGGGCGTAGACCCAGTTGTCGAGATAACCGTCGTCAAAGGTGACCAGCACGCTTTTGTCCGGCAGCGGCCGGCCAGCCAGAAACCCGGCCAGGTCGTCGCAACGAATGGTGGTCCAGCCGTTTTCCGCCAGCCAGCGCATATTGTGCTCGAAGGTCTGCGGCGAGACCGTCACCAGCCCGGGGCTGGGGCTGACGTGGTGGTACATCAGTACCGGAATGGCTTTGGCCTGTTTCATCCCTGCCCCCGTTGTGCCAGCAGACGACGGTACAGGTCCAGCATCGAGCGGCACATGGTATCGACGTGGAATACCGACGACACCAGTTCGCGGCTGCGCTCGGCCATGCGCCGGCGCAGCGCGTCGTCGCCCAGCAGGCGGTTGACCGCCTCGGCCAGGCTGGCGGCATTGCCCGGCGCGATCAGCAGGCCGTTGTCGCCGTCGCGGACCACTTCCGGTACGCCGTCGACATTGGTGCCCACAACCGGCAGGCCCATCGCCATCGCCTCGATATAGGAGGTGCCCAGCGCCTCCTGCTCGGTCGGCAGCAGGAACAGGTCGCAGCCGGCCAGTACGTTGGCGATGTCGCGGCGCAGGCCGAGCAGGTGTATGCGTGCGGCCAACCCTTTGGCCGCAATCAGTGTTTTGAGGTTGTCCATCTGCGCGCCGTCGCCGGCAAACACGAAATGGGTGTCCGGATGCGCGGCCAGAATGCGGTCGGCTGCCTCCACGATGAAACGGTGCCCCTTTTTCATGCGCAGGATGGCCACGGTGCCGATCACGCGCGCGCCATCGGCAATGCCCAGCTCGGCCCGCAGCGTGGACGGACCGTCCAGTTGCATCACCTGCGGATCAATGCCGGTATACACGGTAGACACGCGCGATTCCGGCACGCCCTCGCTGATCAGGTAGCGGCGTACATGCTCGCTGACACTGACGACATGGTGCGGCAGCGTGGTGTAGGTGAAACGCGAGGTGATCGGCAGCGCCAGATGGCGGGTACGCACCACCAGACGGCCGGCCAGCAGCCCGGCCAGGCCGCCTAGGATGCTGTCGCGGCCGCTGTGGGTATTGACCACGTCGGCCTGCACGCGGCGGATGATGGCCGCCATGCGCCACGCCGCCGGCAGGTCGATGCCGTTGCGCATGCGCACCTCGAACACCTCGAAACCGGCCTCGCGCGCACGGGCGCCGAATTTGGCCTTGGGCTGGCACAGCAGGATCATGCGGTGGCCCAGCTGGCGCAGGCCGACCATCTCCTTGAAGGTGCGGTGCTCCTGCCCGCCCCAGCCCAGCGACGATTCGGTATGGACGATGGTCAGCACCGGCTTAGTCATGCGCGGGCTCCTTGAACTGCAGGCGGTGCAGGTTGGCGTACAGGCCATCCTGCGCGATCAGTTCGCCGTGGTTGCCGACTTCGGCAATACGGCCCTGGTGCATCACCACAATGCGGTCGGCGTGCTCGATGGTAGACAGGCGGTGGGCGATCACCAGTGTGGTGCGGTTCTGCATCAGGTTCTCCAGCGCCGCCTGCACCAGCCGTTCAGACTGGGTATCCAGCGCGCTGGTGGCCTCGTCCAGGATCAGGATAGGCGCATTCTTCAGCAAGGCGCGGGCAATCGCCAGCCGTTGGCGCTGGCCACCGGACAGGCGCACGCCGTTTTCACCGATCATGGTGTCAAAGCCCTGCGGCATCGCCTCGATGAATTCCAGCGCATTGGCGGCGCGGGCGGCTTCGACAATCTGCTCGCGGCTGACCTCGCCGATGCGACCATAGGCAATGTTGGCCGCCACACTGTCGTTGAACAGCACCACGTCCTGGCTGACCAGCGCGATGTGCTGGCGCAGGCTGGCCAGGGTGATGTCGGTCAGCGGCATACCGTCCAGCGTAATCTGGCCTGCGGACGGCTCGTAAAAGCGCGGGATCAGGCTGACCAGCGTGGTCTTGCCGCTGCCGCTGGAGCCGACCAGCGCCACGGTCTCGCCCGGCTTGACGGCAAAGCGGATGTCCTGCAGCGCCGGGCGCTCGGCGGCAGGGTAGCGGAACTGCACATTGTCGAATACCAGCTCACCGCGCGTACCCTGCAGGCGGCGGGTGCCGTTATCCGGCTCACCCTGCTCGTCGAGGAAGCCGAACACGCTCTCGGCGGCGGCCAGGCCTTTCTGCAGCGATTGCGAAATGCTGGTGATGCGCTTGACCGGTGCGAACAGCATCAGCATTGCGGTCAGGAAGGACATGAAATCGCCGGCGGTAAAGCTGCCGTTGTGGGCACGCAGCGCGGCGAAATACAGGATAGCCGCCAGCGCGCAGGCGATGAATAGCTGGGTAACACCGGTATTGGCCGACGAGGTGGCGCTTTGCTTGACGGCGTTGTGACGGATGGCCTCGGCAGAGCGGTGGAAGCGCTGTGCCTCGTAGCCTTCGCCGCCGTAGACTTTGACCACGCGATGGCAATCGATGCTTTCACCCAGCACCTGGGTCAGCTGCGCCATGTTCTGCTGGTTCTGGCGCGACAGGCCGCGCAGGCGCTTGCCGACCACGCGCACGCACAGCGTCACGATCGGCAGTACCGCGAGGCAGATCAGCGTCAGCTGCCAGTCGGTATAAAACAGCAGACCCAGTAGACCAAGGATGGTAATGCCGTCCTTGACGGTGACGGTGACCACGTTGAAACCGGCCTCGGTCACCTGGTTGACGTCGAAGGCGATGCGCGACAGCAGGCGGCCGGACGGATGGTCGTCGTAGTAGTTCACCGGCAGGCGCAGCAGCTTGGCAAACATCTCCTCCCGCAGCGACTGCACCAGATGCCCGGTCAGCCAGCTGGTGGAGTATTCGTTGACGTAGCTGGTAATACCACGCACCAGGAACAGGCCGACGATGGCCAGTGGCGCCCAGATCAGCGACGAGCCGTCCTTGTTGACGAAGCCGCCGTCGATCAACGGCTTCATCAGCCGCGCAAAGGCCGGCTCGGTGGCCGCGGCGATGCTCATCGACAGCAGCGATATCGCGAATACCTTCCAGTAAGGCCGCAGATAGCCGAGTACCCGCTTGTAAAGCGCGAAACTGCTGGTCTCAGGAGTAGTTGTCATGCGAAAAACCAATGATAAAACAGACGATTATAAACTAGCCCGGCGCCAGCCGGGCCCTGTCACAACAAGCGCTGGTAGCAAGCCAGCAGACGCGCGGCCATCTTGTCCAGCGTCAGCTCGGCCACACTGTCACGCGCGGCTGCGGCCAACCTTGGCCAATCGGCACGGCAGGCCAGCCATTGGCCGAGCTGCTGGCGCAGGGTCGCGCCGTCCAGCGCGTCGGCCACCCAGCCGTTGTCGCCATCGCGGATCAGCTCGGCAGCACCGCACTGCTGCGTGGTGAACACCGGCAAACCGCAGGCCAGTGCCTCGACACAGACATTGGGGAACGGGTCGTACAGGGTCGGCAGGATGAAGGCGTCGGCCATGCCGTAAAACGGCTTGACGTCGTTTTGCGCGCCGGCAAAACGGACACGCGATGCGATGCCCAGCGTGGCGGCCAACCTTTGGTACTGCGCGGCGTGCTTGTCGTGCCCCACCACCACCAGATGTACATCCGGATGCGGCACGATGGCCTGCAAGGCCCGTGCCACGCCCTTGCGCTCGAAACCGGAGCCGACGTACAGCAGCAAGGGCGCGGAAGCCGGAATCTGCCACTGCTTGCGCATCGCGTCGCGATGTTCGCGCAACGACGGGTGAAACGCCGCGGTATCGACGCCGTTGTAGATCACGGCAAAACGCTCGTCCGGCAGGCCGAAATAGTGCTGGATCTCGCGCTTCACCATCTGCGAGTTGCAGATCACGGTTTTGAGGCGCGGATGCAGGAACATGCGCCGCTCCATCCACTGCACGTAGTGGTGATAGGGATTCAGCAGCATGGTCAGCCGCCCCCGCCGCGACAGTACACGGCGGCGCAGTTGCAGCCAGTGGCGATGCACACCGTCGCCGGCACGGTAGATGTCGCAGCCGGCAATGCGCTCGTGCGACTGCACCAGGTCGAAGCCTTCGCGCTGCCAGATGCGGCGCGCGGCACAGGCAAAGCCCCAGTCGCGCCAGACACTGCCGAGGTAGAAAGGGTTGGCCGCAAAGGCGCGCACGCCGGAAAGCGCTTCCCACTTACGTGCGATCAGGTTCACGTCCAGATCACCCTGCGCCGACAGCGCCGACAGCGCACGGCTGACGAAGCGCTCGGCGCCGCCGGCCGGATTGTACTTCTGTCGCACGATGGCCAGCCGCGTCATGCGCCGACCTCGGTCATCAGGCTGTTGAAGGCAGCCAGCACCTGTGTTTCGCCGATCAGCTCCAGGCATTCGCTGCGCTTGCCGCCGCCACAGCCATCCTTGCCGCACGGGCGGCATGGCAGCTCGGCGCGCAGCAGGCGATGCGGTACCTGCCACGGTCCCCACTCGATGTCGCCGGAGGGGCCGAACAGCGCCACGCACGGCGTCTGCATCGCCGCAGCGATGTGCATCGGCACCGAATCCATGCCGATGAAGGCCTGCGCGCTGTCGATCAGCGCCGCCAGCTCCTTCAGGCTCAGCTGGCCGGCCAGCGAGGCCACCGGTTGTGACAGCCGGTCGGTGATATCGGCCAGCATCGCCAGCTCGGCCGGGTCCGGCGCCGCCGACAGAACCACGGTTTCGCCCTGTGCACGCAGCTGTTCGATCAGTGCCGCCATGCGTGCGGCGGGCCAGGTCTTGAACAGCCAGCGCGAGGTCGGATGGATGACGAGGTAAGGAGCACTGACGCCCTGCGCCGCCAGCTTCTGGCGCACACTCTGCTCGGCCGCCTCGCCCGCCACCAGCCGCAGCCGGCGCTCGTCGGCTGCTGGATAAATACCGAGGCGGCGCAAGGCATCAAGATGGGTTTCCACGGTATGGCGGCGGTTGCCGCCAATCACCGGGTAACGGTGGCTGAAACTGTTGGTGAAGAACTTGCCGAAACTGCCGCCCGGTGCTACCGCCCAGCGTGGCCGCAGCAAACGGCTCAGCCAGGCACCACGCTTGTGATTGGTCAGGTGCACGATCAGGTCGTACTGCCTTGCTCTCAGGCCGGACAGCAGCTGCCACTCGGCGGCCAGCTGCCCGCGCAGGCCGAGCCTTTTCCAGTTCCGGTCGATGGTGAACAGCTGCGACAGCGCCGGATGGCCGGACAACATGTCGCGGGTATCGTGATACACCAGCGCGTCGATCTCGGCATGCGGCGCGTGCGTCTTCAGCACCGACAGCACCGGCGACGACAACAGCACGTCGCCGTGGTGGCGCAGCTTGACGACAAGCACGCGGCGCACGGTGGACAGATCGATAGCGTCTTTGAGCATAGAAAAGAAAAAAGCCGGATCAGGCGTCCGGCCCGGCATTCAGTTGTTGCAGAAGATCGGCGATTCTATCAGGGTCTTCGCTGCGAAGCATGCGCGCAACAAACGGCCCCACTTCATCGAGGTGACTGGACAGCACCTGCTGCTTCACGTCCAGCAGGTTGGCCGGGTGCATCGAGAAGCGGCGCAGGCCCATGCCCAGCAGCAACCGGGTCAGGCGCGCGTCGCCGGCCATCTCGCCGCACACCGAGACCGGCACCCCGGCCTTGCTGGCGGTCTTGATGGTGTAGGAGATCAGCTTCAGCACCGCCGGATGGATGGGGTCGTACAGGTGACTGACGCTGTCGTCGTTGCGGTCGATCGCCAGCGTGTACTGGATCAGGTCGTTGGTGCCGATGGAGAGGAAGTCGACATGCTTGATGAAGCTGCCCACCACCAGCGCCGCCGACGGGATCTCGATCATGGCGCCGACCTCTACCGCCTCGGCAAAGGCGATGCCTTCGGCGCGCAGCTCGGCCTTGGCGTACTCCAGCTGGGTCAGCGACTGCTTCAGCTCGCCCAGGCTGTTGATCATCGGAAACAGGATGCGGACCTTGCCGAAGGCCGACGCGCGCAGCAGCGCGCGCAGCTGGGCGCGGAACATCAGCGGCTCGGCCAGGCACAGGCGGATACCCGTCAGGCCAAGCGCCGGGTTTTCGGCCAGCTGATGGTTGAGCCAGCGCGGGCTCTTGTCGGCACCGAGGTCCATGGTGCGCACCGTCACCGGCGCGCCGCCGGTCAGCTCCGCCACCATGCGGTAGGCCTCGAACTGCTCGTCCTCCGACGGCAGGTTGTCGCGACCGAGGAACAGGAATTCGCTGCGGAACAGGCCGACGCCGACGGCGCCGGCGTCCAGCACGTTGGCCGCATCCTGCGGCAGCTCGATATTGGCCAGCAGCTCGATCGGGGTGCCGTCCCCGGTGATGGCGTCGGTGTTGCGGATGCTGGACAGCTTGCGCCGCGCCTCGACGCAGGCGCGCTGCCGGCGGCGGTACTCGGCCAGCACCGTCGGTTCTGGGTTGATCAGCAGCACGCCCTGCTGGCCATCGACGATGATCAGCTCGTCCTCGCGCACCAATTCGCGCGCGTGGTGCAGCGCGATCACCGACGGCAGGTCGAGGCTGCGGCCGAGAATGGCGGTATGGCTGGTGGCGCCGCCGACGTCGGTGACGAAGGCCGCGACACTGGAATCCTTGAAGTAGACCATGTCGGCAGGCGACAGGTCGTGCGCCACCAGGATGGCGTCGCCGTCCAGCCCTTCCGACAGCTGCAGCTCGGTGGTATGGCCGCCGAGGTTCTTGAACACCCGCTCCACCACCTGCAGCACGTCGTGCTTGCGTTCGCGCAGGTAGTCTTCCTCGATGGCGTCGAACTGCTCGATCAGGGTGTCGCACTGCTGTTTCAGCGCCCACTCCGCGTTGCAACGCAGGCTGGCGATCAGTTCGCGCGGGTCGCGCGTCAGGGTCACATCCGACAGCAGCATGATGTGCAACGACAGGAAGGCCCCCAGCTCCGCCGGGGCGTTCTCCGGGATGCTGCCCCACAGCATTTCCAGCTGCTTGCGCGTGGCCCGCACCGCCTGGTCGAAACGCTGCTGTTCTGCCGCGATTTCGTGGTCGTCGATACTGTAATGCACCACGTCATCCATGCTTTGCGACAGCAAGTGGGCACGGCCGATGGCGATGCCACCACCGATCGGTACCCCGTGCAAAACGATGCTCATGTTGCGCCCTCTCCCCTGTCCGGTCCCTGTTCTTGTTGCGGGCGGTTATTCCGCCTCGTCAAAGCGGTTGTTGATCAGTTCGACCAGTGCCGCCATCGCGAGATCCTCGTCCTCGCCATTGGTTTCCAGCTCGATTTGCGAGCCTTTCGCCGCCGCCAGCATCATCACCCCCATGATGCTCTTGCCGTTGACGCGGCGGCCGTTGCGCGCGATCCAGACTTCGGCCTTGAAACGGCTGGCGGTCTGGGTGAACTTGCTGGAGGCGCGCGCGTGCAGGCCCAGCTTGTTGATGATCTCGATTTGCTGTGTTTTCATTCTTTTCCCTCGGGAATGACGTAGTACACGCCTTCCAGTCCCCCTGTAATCGCCTTGCTGACCACCACCTCCAGCGGCTGCGCACTGTAGCTCAGCGCCCGCACCAGCATCGGCAGGTTGACGCCGGCGACGACCTCGACCACGCCGCGCTTGCGCAGGCGGCTGGCAATATTGCAAGGCGTCCCGCCGAGCATGTCGCTTAACACCAGCACGCCGCTGCCGTCGTTGATCTTGTCGATCAATGCCTGCGCGTCCAGCAGCCGCGCGTCGGGATTGTCCTGTTTCTCGACGCCGAGGATGGCCAGATTGTCCGGCACGCGCCCCAGCACGTGCCGTGCACAGTCGGCCAGGCACAAGCCCAGCTCGCCATGCGAAATGATCAGTACACCTACCATGATTGTCTTGCTCCGGACGAGCCGGTATTGCCCGCGTTATGACGTGGTGACGGTACCGCGCCGTCACCGCCCTGGATTCACTGCTGCGTGTCGGGGGTCGGTACGATCTCCTCGACATCGCGGAACCAGCCCAGCCGCGACGACAGCGCCACCACGTCGCCGACGATGATCAAGGCCGGCGAGGTGATGCCGCTCTGCGCGATCTTGGCCGGCAGGCTGGCCAGCGTGCCGACCACAGTGCGCTGCTGCGCGGTGGTGGCGCGATGCACCACCGCCGCCGGCGTGGAAGCCGGCTTGCCGTGCGCGATGAAGGCGTCGCAGATCTCGGCCGCCATCGCCAGTCCCATGTACACCACCACCGTCTGATCCGGGCGCGTCAACGCCGGCCAGTCTAACTGAATGCTACCGTCTTTTTTATGACCTGTAACAAATACCACCGCCTGCGCGTGATCGCGGTGGGTCAGCGGAATGCCGGCGTAAGCGGCGGCACCGCTGGCCGAGGTGATGCCGGGCACCACCTCGAACGGGATGCGGTGCTCGGCCAGCAGCTCGATTTCCTCGCCGCCACGGCCGAAGGTGAACGGATCGCCGCCCTTCAGCCGCAGCACGCGCTTGCCCTCTTGCGCCAGGCGCACCAGCAGGGTGTTGATCTCTTCCTGCGGCATGGTGTGGTTGGCGCGCTGCTTGCCGACGAAGATGCGTTCCGCGTCGCGGCGCACCAGTTCCATCAGCTCCGGCGCCACCAGATTGTCGTACAGCACCACATCGGCCTGCTGCATCAGGCGCAGGGCGCGGAAGGTGAGCAGGTCGGGGTTGCCGGGGCCGGCGCCGACCAGGTACACCGCGCCGGACGGCGCGCTGTCACCTGCGGCCAACCTTTGCAGCAGGTCGGCCTCGGCCGCGCGCTCGTCGCCGTTCATCACCTGTTCCGCCAGCGGCCCTTCCAGCACCGCCTCCCAGAACGCGCGCCGCTCCTCGACATTGCCGAAGCGCGCCTTGACCCGGTCGCGGAAACGCGTGGCAAACTGCGCCAGGCGACCGAAACCGGCCGGAATCAGGCTTTCCAGCCGCGCGCGGATCAGCCGCGCCAGCACCGGCACGCCGCCGCCGGTCGATACCGCGATCACCAGCGGCGAGCGGTCGACGATGGCCGGCGTGATGTAGCTGGACAGCTCGGGGTCATCCACCACGTTGACCGGAATGCCCAGCGCCTGCGCCGTCTGCGACACCAGACGATTGACCTCGCGCTGGTTGGTGGCGGCCACCACCAGCCGCTGGCCGCCGACCTGCGCCGGCTGGAAACAGGCGTCGATATGGCACACCTCGCCGGCGGCCGCCATCGCGGCCAGCTCCGGCACCAGCTGCGGCGCCACCACCGTCAGCCGTGCGCCGGCCGACTGCAGCAGGCGCGCCTTGCGCACCGCCACCTCGCCGCCGCCGACCAACAGGCACGGCTCGCCGGCAAGGCGCATGAAAATCGGAAAATACTCCACGGAATGCTCCTGTAGCTGACCTTGGCAGAATACTCCAGCCGGCGCAGCTTGGCGATGCCCGACCCAGGCACTACATCCGGCGGCGGATACCGGCGGCCATGGCATTCAGGTACTATGCTTCAAACATTTCCGGATCCGCCATCGCCCGCCGCGCGGCCATGGCCTGCAGGAGCACCGCGTGTTCGCCCAAGCCACTCTCGAAACCGTCCTCAGCGCGCTGCCGGCCGGTTACCTGCTGCTTGACCTGTCGCGACAGGTCGTCTTCGTCAGCGAGCGTTTCAGCATCGCCTGTCACGGCCAGCCGCTGCCCGTCGTCGGCAGTCCCTTGCCGGCCACACTGCTGCCACAGGCGGTGCTGCAGCGCCTGGAACAACCCGACAACGGCGACCTGACGCTGCCAGCGCAGGGCCTGCTGCTGGAGTGGCTGGTGACACCGCTGAGCGCCGGCTGGCTGATCAGCGTGCGCGAGGACCGCCACGCCTTCCGCACCCTGGTCGACAACTCGCCGGACATCATCACCCGCTACGACCTCGACCTGCGCTGCCGCTTCATCAACCACTCGCTGAGCAAGTTCTCGCCGACCTCGGCGGCGGAACACATCGGCCGCACGCTGGAAGAACGTTTCCTGCCCGCGCAGCTGAAGGACGCCATCCGCCACAATGCACAGCAGGTGATCGCCAGCGGCAAGCCGCAACGCTTCATCAGCGAGCTGAGCCTGCCGCAACGACACTATGTGTTTGAATCGAGACTGCTGCCGGAGTACAACGACGACGGCGAGCTGCAATCGCTGCTCAGCATCGATCGCGACATCAGCGAGCAGCATGCGACCAGACAATGGGAAGCCGACGAGAACCGGCTGCTGGAAATGATCGCCAACGACCGCCCGCTGCCGGAGGTGATGGGCTGGACTTGCCAGACCCTCGAGGGCCAGCTCGGGGGCGCGATGTGCAGCATCATGCTGCTGGATGAGGCCGGCGAACGGCTGTACCTGGCGGCGGCACCGTCGCTGGCCAGCGAGTACAAGGACGCGATCGACGGGCTGCCGATCGGCGAGGGCATCGGCTCCTGCGGCACCACCGCGTGGCGAGGCGAGATGGTGATCGTCAGCGACATCGCCCATGACCCACTGTGGCAGGACTACCGCGAGCTGGCCGCCGCCCACCGGCTTGGCGCCTGCTGGTCGCTGCCCATCCTGGCACAGGACGGCAAGGTGCTCGGCACCTTCGGCCTCTACCACGAGCACCCCTGCACGCCGGAGCCGCACTTGCTGGACATCGTGCGCCGCACCTCGCACCTGATGGCGATCGCCATCCAGCAGGAGCAGCGCGCCACCGCGCTGTACCGGCTGGCGACGCAGGACGGGCTGACCGGCATGGCCAACCGCCGCCACTTCATCGACCTCGCCTCGCAACGTTTCAAGGAGGCACGCTACCTCGGCAAACCGTTCAGCCTGCTGATGATGGACATCGACCACTTCAAGCGCGTCAACGACAAACACGGTCACGAGGGCGGCGACGTGGTGCTGCAGGCCTTCGCCCAGTGCGTGAAGGGCGCGCTGCGCGCCAGCGACCTGGTCTGCCGCATGGGCGGCGAAGAGTTTGCCGCCATCCTGCCGGATACACCGGCCGAAGAGGCGCTGGTGGTGGCAAAACGCCTGCGCAACGCCATCGCCGCGCTGCCGATCACGCACCAGGACCACACCATCCCGATCACGGTCAGCATCGGCGTCGCCTCGCTGGCACCGGCCTGCCGCGAGCTGAGCGAACTGATCCGCCACGCCGACCAGGCGCTGTACCAGGCCAAGGCCAAGGGACGCAACCGCGTCTGCGTCGCCGAATCGCTGTAAGCGCCGTTACGACAAAAAAGGTTGGCCGCAACAGCGCACGCTGTTGCGGCCAACCTTTCGTCATTACGGTGAAGATGTGTGCCCTTAGTGTGCACTCTCCCAGCTGTTGCCGACACCGACCTCCGCCAGCAGCGGCACCTTCAGCGCGGCGACGCCCGCCATCAGCTGCGGCAGTTTTTCCCGCACCCGCGCCAGTTCGCTGTCTGCCACTTCCAGCACCAGTTCATCGTGCACCTGCATGATCAGCTTGCTCTGCAATCGCTCCGCCTCCAGCCAGCCCTGCACCGCGATCATCGCCAGCTTGATCAGGTCGGCGGCGGTGCCCTGCATCGGCGCGTTGATCGCCGCGCGCTCGGCGCCGGCGCGACGCGCCTGGTTGGCGGCGCGGATCTCCGGCAGGTACAGGCGGCGGCCGAACACGGTCTCGACGTAGCCCTGCTCGCGCGCCGCATCGCGCGTCTGCTGCATGTACTCGGCGACGCCCGGGTACTTGCGGAAGTAGCTGTCGATGTACAGCTTGGCGGCGTCGCGGCTGATGTCCAGCTGCGAGGCGAGGCCGAATTCGCCCATGCCGTAGATCAGGCCGAAGTTGATGGCCTTGGCGGCGCGACGCTGCTCGGTGCTGACCTCCGCCAGCGGCGTGCTGAACACCTCGGCGGCGGTGGCCTTGTGGATGTCCTCGCCGCTGGCGAACGCCGCCAGCATGCCGGCGTCGCCGGACAGATGCGCCATGATGCGCAGCTCGATCTGCGAGTAGTCGGCGGAAACGATCACGTGGCCGGGCGCGGCGATGAAGGCCTCGCGCACGCGGCGGCCCTCGGCGGTGCGCACCGGGATGTTCTGCAGATTGGGGTCGGAGCTGGCCAGACGGCCGGTAATCGCCACCGCCTGTGCATAAGTAGTGTGCACGCGGCCGGTCTGTGGATTAATCAGCGTCGGCAGCTTGTCGGTATAGGTCGACTTCAGCTTGGCGAGGCCACGGTACTGCAGGATCAGCTTCGGCAGCGGGTGATCCAGTGCCAGTTTTTCCAGTACTTCCTCGTCGGTGGAAAAGCCGCCAGACGGCGTCTTGCGCACGCCCTTGGTCGGGATGCCGAGCTTGCCGAACAGGATTTCCTGCAGCTGCTTCGGCGAATTGAGGTTGAACGGCTGACCGGCCAGCGCGTAGGCCTGCTGCTCCAGTTGCAGCATCTCGCTGCCAAGCGCGTGGCTTTGCGCCGCCAACCTGTCGCGGTCGATCAGCACGCCGTTGCGCTCCATCTTGAACAGCACCTCCGCCACCGGCAGCTCGATGTCGCGATAGACCTCGGCCAGCTTGCCGCTCAGTAGTGGGGCGAAGTGCTGCGCCAGGCGCAGGGTGATGTCGGCGTCCTCGGCCGCATAGTTGGCCGCCACGTCCACCGCCACCTCGGCAAAGCCGATCTGCTTGGCGCCCTTGCCGCAGATGTCCTCGTAGCTGACCGTGGTTTCGTTCAGGTGGCGGCGCGCCAGATCGTCCATGCCGTGGCGTTCGTGGCTCTCGATCACATAGGAGGCCAGCAGCGTATCGTCAATGACGCCGCGCAGGGTGATGCCGTGGTTGGCAAACACGTGGCGGTCGTACTTCAGGTTCTGCCCCAGCTTTTTACTGGCGGCGTCTTCCAGCCACGGCTTCAGTCGCGCCAGCGTGGCGTCGAAATCCAGCTGCTGCGGCGCGTCCGGGCCGCGGTGCGCCAGCGGCAGGTAAGCCGCCTGCCCCGCCGCCACCGAGAAGCTGATACCGACCAGCTGCGCCTGCATCTGGTCGAGGCTGGTGGTCTCGGTGTCCAGCGACACTACCTCGGCCGCGGCCAACCTTTGCAGCCAGTCGTCCAGCTGCGCGTCGGTGAGAATGGTGTCGTAGTGGCGCGCAATGGCGGCGGGCGACGGCGCCGCCGGCACCGTCTCCGCTGCCGCCTCGCTGTCGTCACCGAACAGGTCGCCGCTGGTATGCAGCGCCGGCTGCGCCCGTGGCACGGCGGGGCTGCTGGTGACGGAGTCGGCCACCGTCTCGCTGACTTCGCGCAGGAAGGTGCGGAAGCCGCAGGCGGCGAACAGTTCCGCCAGCCGCGCCTTGTCCTTGCTGCCGTGCAGCAGGCTGTCCATGCCCTGTGGCAGCTCGGCCTGCAGCGGCACGTCGCACTTGATGGTGATCAGCTCGCGCCCGCGCGGCAGCCAGTCCAGCGCCGCACGCAGGTTGTCGCCGACCTTGCCGCCAACGTTGGCCGCATGGGCGATCACTCCCTCCAGCGTGCCGTACTCCTGCAGCCACTTCAGCGCCGTCTTCGGGCCGCACTTGTCGACGCCGGGCACGTTGTCGACCTTGTCGCCGATCAGCGTCAGGTAGTCGATGATCAGGTGCGGTGGCACGCCGAACTTCTCCTGCACCCCGGCCTCGTCCAGGTTTTCGTTGGTCATGGTGTTGACCAGCGACACCGCCGGCGTCACCAGCTGAGCCATGTCCTTGTCGCCGGTAGACACGATCACCCGCATGCCGGCAGCCTCGGCGCTGCGGGCCAGGGTGCCGATCACGTCGTCGGCCTCGACGCCGTCCACCATCAGCAGCGGCCAGCCGCTGGCGCGCACCACCTCGTACACGGTGACGACCTGCGCGGCGAGGTCGGTGGGCATCGACGGCCGGTTGGCCTTGTACTCCGGGTACAGCTCGTCGCGGAAAGTCTTACCTTTAGCATCGAAAATGCAGGCGCTATAATCGAACTGCACTTCCTTTTCCAGCCGGCGCAGCATGTTGACCATGCCGTAGATGGCACCGGTCGGATCGCCGGTGGGCGAGCGCAAGTCGGGCATCGCATGGAAGGCCCGGTACAAATAAGAAGAGCCGTCAATCAATAACAAGGTTTTCATAAGAAAAGGGGCAGATATGAGCTTGTCCGATAAATTACCGCAAACCAGCGACCGCTACGCGATGATGCAGCGTTTCCGCTCGCGCGAAGCCTGGCATGTGATGAAAATTCTGTCGGAATTTGTTGAATCGGCAGAAGAACTGCAACAGATCAGTCCAGCTGTAAGTATTTTTGGCAGCGCACGGACGCCGCGCGATCATCGCTATTATAAGCTGGCCGAGGACATTGCCCGCCTGTTATCCGATGCCGGCTTCGCGGTGATCTCCGGCGGCGGCCCCGGCATCATGGAGGCGGCCAACAAGGGCGCCTATTACGGCAACAGCCCGTCGGTCGGCCTCAACATCGTGCTGCCGCACGAACAGCGCCCGAACGAGTACCAGGACCTGAGCCTGAAGTTCGACCACTTCTTCAGCCGCAAGGTGATGTTCGTCAAACATGCGCTGGCCTATGTGGTGATGCCCGGCGGCTTTGGTACACTGGACGAAATGTTCGAGGCGCTGACGCTGATCCAGACCGGCAAGACGCGCAAGATGCCCATCATCCTGTGCGGCGCCGAATTCTGGAGCGGTCTGCTCGACTGGGTGCGCCAGCGCCTGATCGGCGACGGCCTGATCAACGCCGAAGACCTAGACCTGCTGCAGCTGATCGACGATCCGCAGCAGATCGTGGAAACCATCTTCACCTTTTACGAAACCCGCGGCTTCGAGGCCCTGCCGGAAGAACGCGAACAGCTGCTCAATCTGTAATATTTGCCGACCGGCGCTGCCTGGCAGCGCCGACAACCAAGGAAACCCCATGTCCCGCCTGATTCTGGCCGTGCTGGCCGCCATCGCCCTGCCGGCGCTGGCCGATACCCCCGCCGCGGTGCTGCCGCCACCGCCGACCATTGCCGCCGATGCCATGGCAGAGCCGGAAGTCCGCATCATCCAGGACGGCGACAACAGCATCGAGGAATACCGTCTCAACGGCCGCCTCTACCTGATGAAAGTGACGCCAAAGAATGCGCCACCGTACTACCTGCGTGACGACGAGGGTAACGGCCAGATGAAACGCATCGACCCGTCGCAGCGCCTGGTGGTGCCGCAGTGGGTCCTGCTGACCTTCTGAGGAGCGGGCATGTCGGTTTATACCTCGGTCTCGACCGCAGAGCTGGCACAGTGGCTGCAGCGCTATGCGCTGGGCGAGCTGGTCGAGCTGAAAGGCATTGCGGCCGGAATCACCAATACCAACTACTTTGTCACCACCACCCATGGCCGCTATGTGCTGACGCTGTTCGAGGTGCTGCAGCTGGACGAGCTGCCCTACTTCCTGGAGTTGAAAAGCCATCTGGCGCGCCACGGCGTCGCCTGCCCGGCGCCGATTGCCGACCACAACGACCACTTCGCCTCGCTGCTGGCCGGCAAGCCGGCCTGCCTGGTCAGCTGTCTGGACGGCCACGACGTGGCAGCGCCGAACGCCGCGCAGTGCTACGCCGTCGGCGAGATGCTGGCGCAGATGCACAAGGCCAGCAGCACCTTCCCGCGCCGCATGCGCAACCCGCGCGGCCCGGAGTGGTGGAGCCGCACCGCCGCCGCGCTGTACCCGCAGCTGCCGGCCGCCGATGCCGCCAGCCTGCGCAGCGAGATCGCGTTCCAGGACAGTCACCGCTTCGACTTCCTTCCGCAGGGGGTGATCCACGCCGACCTGTTCAAGGATAACGTGCTGATGGACGGCGACCGCATCGCCGGCTTCATCGACTTCTACTACGCCTGCAACGACATCCTGCTGTACGACCTCGCCATCGCGCTCAACGACTGGGCGCGCGATGTGCAGGGCGACATCGACGCCGAGCTGGCGCGCGCCATCATCGCCGGCTACCAGAGCATCCGGCCGCTGACCGAGGAGGAGCGCAAGGCGTGGCCGGTGATGCTGCGCGCCGCGGCGCTGCGCTTCTGGGTGTCGCGCCTGCTCGACTTCTACCGTCCGGCCAGCGGCGAGATGACCTACACCAAGGACCCCGGCGTGTTCCAGCGCCTGCTGGAAGCGCACCGCGCACGCCAGGACTTCTGGCTGTAACGCGCATCCCGCCCGCCAGCCGCCACCGCACAGCCCGCCCGCCGCGGGCTGTTTTGCCTGCCGGCGGAATTGCGGTATAACCGGCCAGTCACCCCCAAAGGATCTGCCATGAACCCACGTCTGTTGCTGATCGAGGACGATCAGCGCCTGGCCGACCTCGTCAGCAGCTACCTGCGCAAGAACGGCTACGACATCCAGCACCATGCCCACGGCGACGGTGCGGCCGAACGCATCATCGAGATCATGCCCGACCTGGTGATCCTGGACGTGATGCTGCCGGGCAAGGACGGCTTCGAAGTCTGCCGCGCGGTGCGCCACCGCTATCCGGGACGCATCCTGATGATGACCGCCCGCGACGAGGAGATCGACGAGATCCTCGGCCTGGAACTGGGCGCCGACGACTACCTGGCCAAGCCGGTGGAGCCGCGTCGCCTGCTGGCGCGCATCCGCGCGCTGCTGCGTCGCAGCGACAACGGCGGCGACGACAGCGGCGACCAGGACAGGCTCGGCTTCGGCAGCTTCAGCATCTGCCAGAGCACGCGCGAGGCGGTGCTTGGCGCGCAGTCGCTGGAGCTGACCACCGCCGAATTCGACCTGCTGTGGTTGCTGGCCAGCCATGCCGGCGAAATCCTGTCGCGCGACGACATCATGAACCAGCTGCGCGGCATCGGCTTCGACGGCCTGGACCGCTCCATCGACGCCCGCATCTCGCGCCTGCGCAAGAAGCTGGACGACAACCCGGAAACGCCAACCCGCATCAAGACCGTGCGCGGCAAGGGCTACCTGTTCTCGCGGAGCGACTGGGAGTGAGAGCGCCGCTGGGCATGGCGCGCATGTTCGCGCGCTACTTCGCGCAGACCATGCTGCTGCAGTTCGTGCTGCTGCTCGGCTTCGTGCTGCTGCTGATCGTGCTATCCGCCAACGGCGAGCGCGAACGGCTGCAAAAGCAGATGGACGGCACCGTGCGCCTGATCCAGCGCGAGCTGCTGCGCCAGCCACCGGCGCAGCGCGACGCCAGCCTGCGCGAACTGCAGCCGCTGTTCGCCTATCCGCTGGCGCTGCTTAAACAAGCGCCGGCCACGCTCGGTGAAGAGGCGCGCGCGCGGCTGGCCAGCGGCCAGAGCTGGCTCGACAGCAGCCAGCAGAACCTGTACGCGCCGCTGCCCGGCACCAGCCAGCTGCTGGTGATCGGCCCGCTGGACAACCAGGACGGCGGCGGCGGCTGGCTGCACAGCGAGCTGGGCCTGTTCGTGCTGTGGTTTGTCTTCTTCGGCGTGCCGCTGGCGCTGCTGATCTACCTCAACCTGCGCCCGCACTGGCACGACCTGGCCGCGCTGCGCGACACCTCGCTGCGGCTGGCGGAGGGCGACCTCGGCGCGCGGGCGCCGGCGGCGCGCAGCCCGTTGTTCTCGCCGCTGCAACGCCAGCTCAACAGCATGGCGGAAAAACTGGAAACGCAGATGGAGACGCGGCAGGCGCTGGCACACGCGATCGCCCACGAGCTGCGCACGCCGGTGGCGCGCCTGCGCTTCGGCCTGACCATGATGGACGAGGCGGAATCCGATGACGAACGCCGTGGCTACCGCGACGGCATGGAGCGCGACATGCAGGAGCTGGACGAGCTGATCAACGTCAGCCTCAGCTACGCCAAGCTCGACCGCGGCGAGGTGCCGCTGGAGTACGACACCATCGACCTGGAAGAGTGGTTCGAGGACCTGATCGAGCTGGTGCAACCGTTGCGGCCAACCTTGCTGCAGCTGACGCTGGACTGCGCACGCGGCGAGGCCACCGTCGACCGCCGCCTGGTCTACGTCGCCACCCGCAACCTGCTGCTGAACGCCTTCAAGTACGCGCGCCAGCAGGTGGCCATGACGGTGGCGGTCGAGCACGACCAGCTGATCGTCACCGTCGACGACGACGGGCCGGGCATCCCGGAAAAGGAGCGCGAGCGCATCTTCGACCCGTTCCAGCGCCTCGACCGCTCGCGCGACCGCGCCAGTGGCGGCTACGGTCTCGGCCTGTCCTTCGTGCGCCTGATCGCCCACCACCACGGTGGCAAGGCGTGGATCACCCAGTCGCCGCAAGGCGGCGCCCGCTTCGGGCTGACGCTGCCGCTGCAGCCGGCGCCGTCACAAAGCGTCACATAAACGCACGGCAACCACACAGTCGGCGTACGCAAGCGCCATAGTGTTGCGCGGCGGCGGCACGCAGAATGGACTCATCAACCTCACTCACCGTGAAACGGAGTCCATCATGAAGAAACTGCTTGTCGCTACCCTGTTTGCCGCTGTCGCCAGTACCGCCTTCGCCGCAGAAACCGGCAACTACGTGTTCGGTAATGTCGGCATCTCCGCCAACCAGTGGACACTGAAAGACGGCGCCGCCAACCGCGCCGGCGTCGGCGACCGCAAGGTCAACGACGACGATGCCACCTCCGGCATGGTCGAGATCGGTGTCGGCCAGCGCATCAACGACAACTTCGCGGTCGAGGGCAGCTATCTGCGCCACGGCGACGCCACGGCGCTGAACGGTGCCGGCAGCCTGGACTACGACACTTTTCGTGTCGCTGCACTTGGCATCATCCCGGTAAACCAGCAGCTTGAAGTCTACGGCAAGGTGTCCGCCAACCACATCCGCAGCAAGTTCAACAGTGCCTCGCCCGCGCTGGCCAGCAGCAAGGACAGCAGCTTCGGCATGGGCCTGGGTGTAGGCGCCGCCTACAACTTCGACAAGAACCTGTCCGCCCGTGTCGAGTACGAAGGCATCGGCAACATCGGTCACAAGGACATCACCGATACCGCGCCGGTCGGCGCGCTGAAGGTCGGTCTGGGTTACCGCTTCTGATTTCCTGCTGTTCAGTAACATCCTCGTGTGCATTTGCCCGCCTCCCCGGCGGGCTTTTTTTATGTCGCCGGCCGCGCAGCCTGCCCGCCGCGCGGGCGTGATCAGTCGCGGCGCCGGCAGGCGCATTTGCTACAATCGGCGCTTGTTGACCCAATCAGGACATTACGATGAGCCACCCCCACGCCAATCAAGTGAAGGCCTTCCTGCTCGACCTGCAGGACCGCATCTGCGCCGGGCTGGAGGGCGCCGACGGCGGCGCCCGCTTCGTTGCCGACAGCTGGCAGCGCGGCGACGCCGGTCTCGGCGGGGGCGGCATCAGCCGCGTGCTCACCGGCGGCGCGGTATTCGAGCAAGCCGGCGTCAATTTCTCGCACGTCACCGGCCCGGCGCTGCCGGCCAGCGCCACCGCGCACCGCCCGGAGCTGGCCGGCCGCCGCTTCGAGGCGATGGGCGTGTCGCTGGTGATCCACCCGGAGAACCCCTACGTGCCGACCAGCCACGCCAACGTGCGCTTCTTCATCGCCGAGAAAGACGGCGAGGAACCGGTGTGGTGGTTCGGCGGCGGCTTCGACCTCACCCCCTACTACGGCAACGTGGAAGATGTCGTTCACTGGCACACGGTGGCACGCGACTTGTGCGTGCCGTTCGGCGAGGACACCTACCCGAAATACAAGCAATGGTGCGACGAATACTTCTATCTCAAGCACCGTGGCGAGGCGCGCGGCGTGGGCGGGCTGTTCTTCGACGACCTCAACCAGCCGGATTTCGACACCAGCTTCGCCTTCATGCAGGCGGTGGGCAACGGCTTTCTTGATGCCTACCTGCCCATCGTCGAACGCCGCAAGGCGACAAAGTGGGGCGAGCGTGAGCGCCAGTTCCAGCTCTACCGCCGCGGCCGCTACGTGGAATTCAACCTGGTGTGGGACCGCGGCACGCTGTTCGGCCTGCAGACCGGCGGCCGCACCGAGTCCATCCTGATGTCGATGCCGCCGCTGGTGCGCTGGGAGTACGGCTACCAGCCAGAGGCCGGCAGCCCGGAGGCGGCGCTGTACAGCGACTTCCTGCCGGTACGCGACTGGCTGTAAACCCTGCGGCCAACCTTTGGAGAAGTAATGATGAACTGCGAACTGTGCCACCAGGACGGTGGCGACATCCTGTACCGCGACGACAGGCTGCGGGTGATCCTGGTGGCCGATGCCGACTACCCGGCGTTCTGCCGCGTGATCTGGCACGCGCACGTGAAGGAAATGACCGACCTTGCCCCCGCCGACCGCGCCCACGTGCTGGACTGGGTGCTGCGCACCGAGCAGGCGCTGCGCGACGTGCTGAACCCGGACAAGATCAACCTCGCCAGCTTCGGCAACATGGTGCCGCACCTGCACTGGCACGTGATCCCGCGCTTTGCCGACGACAAGCACTTCCCCAACCCGCTGTGGGGCGCGGCGATGCGCGAGGGAGTGGCTCACGGCTCGCCAACGCTGGCCGCACAACTGCGCCACGCGCTGGGGGCCGCCGGTTAACGCAATGACATTGCCGGCATGGCGGGCGGGTGCTAAGGTGAACCGCGTTTCAGTTCACCCACCAGAACCACTTCCCAGCCGGTCTTGTCCACCCTCCAGACCGGCTATGAAGCGGCTCCGTCACCCTTGACCGAGGAGCATTGATGTTCACTACCCTGATTTCCGCCAGCCAACTACAACAACTGGACGACCAGCACACCGTACTGCTCGACTGCCGTTTCCGCCTCAACGACCCCGACTTCGGCCGTGCGGCCTACGACGAAGGCCACCTGCCCGGCGCGCACTACCTGCATCTCGATTACCACCTGTCCGGCACCAAGAACGGCAGCAACGGCCGTCACCCGCTGCCGGACGGACAGCGCCTGGCGGTCAACCTCGGCGCGCTCGGCATCGGCCCGGACACCCAGGTGGTGGCCTACGACGACGCCGGCGGCATGTTCGCCGCCCGCGCCTGGTGGCTGCTGCGCTGGCTGGGCCACGTCAATGTCGCGGTGCTGGATGGCGGCATCCAGGCTTGGCAGCAGGCCGGCGGCGCGCTGGACACCGCCGCGCCGGAACGCAACGCCACCCGCTTCAGCATGGGCACGCCGCAGGAAAGCGTGGTGCTGCTGGACGAGATTGCGGCCAACCTGTGCACGCCGCAGTACCAGCTGGTCGACGCCCGCGCACCGGACCGCTTTGCCGGCGAGAACGAGACGCTGGACCCGGTCGGCGGCCACATCCCCGGCGCCAAGAACCGCTTCTTCATGGACAACCTCGGCGGCGACGGCCTGTTCAAACCGGCCGCGCAGCTGCGTGCCGAATGGCTGGCGCTGCTGGACGGCACCCCGGCCGGGCAGGTAATCCTGTCCTGCGGCAGCGGCGTCACCGCCTGCCACAACAAGCTGGCGCTGGAGTACGCCGGCCTCAGCGGCGCGCGGCTGTACGCCGGCTCGTGGAGCGAGTGGTGCAGCGACCCGACGCGCCCGGTGGCCACCGGCGCCTGAGCACCGGTTCAATGTCTGCACAACAACAATCCCCGCCGCGGCGGGGATTGTTGTTTCAAGGTTAGCCGCAAGGCGCGACCGCGCTCAGTCGAGAATCAGCTGCTGGATCAGGCGCTGGCCGGCCTTCCAGTCGCCAAGCCCGCTGTTGCTGCCCATGTGGCCGCTGTTACCGGCGCTGAGCAGCGGCACCTGCCAGCACGCGGCCAGCGCCTCCGCCTCCGTCCAGTCGCAGAACAGGTCGTCGTGGCTGGCCACCAGCCGCGCCGGCACCGGCAGGCGCAGTTCGCGCGGCGCGGCAAAGCCGGCAAAGTCGGGCAGCGGCGCCCCCGGCGGCAGCTCGCCACTGGCGGCGGCGCGCTGCGGCGTGATCGGCAGCGCCGGCGGCGCCACCAGCAGCACGCCCTTCACCTTTTTCTGCTCCAACAGGCTGGCCTGGCCCAGCCACTCCACCGTAGTGTGACAGCCGAGACTGTGCGCGGCGATCACCACCTTGCCGTCGCAGTCCGCCACCGTCGCGGCCAACCTTTGCACCCAGGCGTCACGCGTCGGGTACAGCCAATCGTCCTGCTCCACCCGCCGCGCCAGTGGATACAGCACTTCCCAGTAACTCTGCCAGTGGCTGGCGCCGGAGTTGCCCCAGCCGGGCACGGTAATCAGGAACACGTCGTCATCGTCCAGCATCACTCACTCCTGTCGTAGTCCACCGTCAACGGTGCATGGTCGGAGAACTTTTCGTCCCGTACGCACTGGCAGCACACACGACGTATCGTTATTTCCGACAAAATTTTGAGCATATCAACCCGAGAAAACCAGCTAAAGGAGCGGCCAGCGCCGAGACATCCGCTATGCAAATCTCCTCTTCTACCCTGCCTGCTCCTGCCTTATGTTGTTCGCCATCTGCACCGTGTTTTTCCCCGCGCGTTTGGCCTCGTACATGGCCTGATCGGCCATTTTCATCAGGCTTTCCGCATCGTTGGCGTGAAGCGGATGCACCGCCAGTCCAATGCTGGCCGTTACCTGCACCGATGCCTCGCCCACAGAAAAGGTGCACGCCAGTGCCTGCTGGATTTTGCGGCCAACCACCATCATGTCCTCAACCTTGTCGGCATCTTCAAGCAGCACAATGAACTCGTCACCACCGATGCGAGCCGCCATGTCGCTGGAGCGCAAACTCGACTGGATGGCCAAGGCGGCCTGTTTGAGCAAGGCATCGCCCGCCTGATGCCCCCAGTTGTCGTTAACCGCCTTGAAGCCGTCCAGGTCAATAAACAGTACACCGACCAATTTCCGTGTCCGCTGGCTACGCAGTAGCGCAGCATCAAGTTGAGCCATCCCCATACGCAGGGAGGGCAGACCGGTCAACGCATCATGATGGGCCAGATGTACGAGCTCTGCTTCGGCACGTTGGCGGCGGGCAATTTCCCCGCTCAGGCGGCGGTTGGAATAATAGAGATAGCCGATCAAGGCCAGCGCCACCGCCACAATACCGGCCAGCTTGCGGTAGTCCACCTCCTCTACCACCGTGAAGCTCTGGTACTTGCGGGTGATTGCGGCATGATCGGCCTCGCCCAGGCTGTTGACCGCCACCTCCATCAGGCTGAACAGTTCAGGCTGATCCTTGCGCACGGCAACCGAAATGGGATACGGGTAGTCCAGCTTGCCGATGATCTTGAGATTGTGTATCTGCCATTTGTAGTCGGCCACGAAGGAGTCGAGCGGGGAAACCGCAGCATAGGCCTTGTCTTCCATGACCAGGGCCAGCGTTTCGTCGCCAGTGACCACGTTGACCTGCTTGATACCAGGATGCTCTTTCGCCAGCCATTGCATCACCGCACCGTTTCTCGGGCCGGAAATGCTCTTGCCGTTGAGGCTGTCCAGCGAGCCGATAAAGGGCTTGTCCGGCTTGGCCACCAGCACGTTGTACATGCTGAAGTAGGGGCTGGTGAAATTGAGAAAGGCTTCACGCTCCGGCGTCTTCACCGCCCCGACGAGGAAAGCACAGTCGCCACGCTGGACCGCGGCCAGCGCCGCGGTCCAGTCGGGGGTGATGTGCGGAACGAACTCGATACCGAGACGCTGGGTAAAGATGCCCAAGTAGTCATGGAAGATACCCTGTGGCTTGCCATCTTTCAGGGAGTCATAGGGCGCCCAGTTAGCATTGAAGCAATACTTGATTTGTCGCTGCTGGTGCTGGGTCAGCCATTGCTGCTGGGCATCGGTCAGCTTCAGCACGGCTCCAGCGGCCCACAGTTGCGTTGCGCAACAACTCGCCAGCAAGACGATCCATCGTCTGGTAGAAAAACGCATGTCTGGCCTATCAAGTTTGGGACAGCTCGCCTGGAATAGATCCAAAGCGAGTCCATGTGTGACCCATTTTGGTTTTTAGAACGTCATATTGTAGTCCACCGTCAACGGTGCATGGTCGGAGAACTTTTCGTCTTTATAGACGCTGGCGCTGTGCGCCTGTGCCATCAGCGACGGCGTCACGATGTGGTAGTCGATACGCCAGCCGACGTCCTTGGCGTAGGCCTGGCCGCGGTTGCTCCACCAGCTGTAGCCCGGCGCCTCCGGATACAGGCGGCGCCACACGTCGCACCAGCCGTCGTTCAGCAGCTGCGTCATCCACGCGCGTTCTTCCGGCAGGAAGCCGGAATTCTTGACGTTGCCCTTCCAGTTCTTGAGGTCGATCTCCTGGTGGGCGATGTTCCAGTCGCCACAGATCACCACGTCACGGCCCTGCGCGCGCAGCTGGTCCAGGTGCGGCTTGAACACGTCGAGGAAGCGGAATTTCACGTCCTGGCGTTCGTCGCTGCTGGAGCCGGACGGCAGGTACAGCGAAATCACCGACAAATTGCCGCGATCGACCTGCAGATAGCGGCCTTCGGCATCGATCCAGTCCACGCCGAGGCCGATGGTGACCGCGTCCGGCTGGTGGCGGGTGTAGATGCCAACGCCGCTGTAGCCCTTCTTGTCGGCGTAATGGAAGTAGCCGGTCAGGCCGTCCGGATTCTGCATCCGCGGCGACAGGTCGCCGGCCTGCGCCTTCAGCTCCTGCACGCAGACAAAATCGGCATTGTGCCCGGCCAGCCAGTCAAAAAAGCCCTTCTTGTCGGCAGAGCGGATGCCGTTGAGGTTGGCGGAAACGATTCGAAGCATGGGGTCTCCCGTGGTATCCTTGCCGGCAATTTTTCAGGCACGTCAAAGTGTTAATCATTAAAGAGGCATATGGAAATGAGCGATTTTCGTCAGGATTTTATTCGTTTTGCG
Organism: Vogesella margarita; assembly: GCF_028548475.1. Taxonomy (GTDB): domain Bacteria; phylum Pseudomonadota; class Gammaproteobacteria; order Burkholderiales; family Chromobacteriaceae; genus Vogesella; species Vogesella margarita. Next base: position 31,123 of record NZ_JAQQLE010000001.1, on the reverse strand, counting down.
CTGAGCAAGCAGGTATTGCGTTTTGGCGCATTCGTCACCAAAGCCGGACGCACCTCGCCGTACTTCTTCAACGCCGGCCTGTTCAATGATGGCGACAGCGTACTGCAGCTGTCGCGTTTTTATGCAAAATCCATCAGCAGCAGCGGCGTTGAGTTCGACATGATCTTCGGGCCGGCCTACAAGGGCATCATCCTCGCCGCCGCCGCGTCGATGGCGCTGGCCGAACAGGGCCGCAACGTGCCGTTCGCCTACAACCGCAAGGAAGCCAAGGATCACGGCGAAGGCGGCACCCTGGTCGGTGCGCCGCTCAAGGGCAAGGTACTGATCATCGACGATGTGATCTCCGCCGGCACCTCAGTGCGCGAATCGGTACAGCTGATCCGCGCCGCCGGTGCCGAGCCGGCCGGCGTCGCCATCGCGCTGGACCGCATGGAACGAGGCACCGGCGAGCTGTCGGCGGTGCAGGAAGTCGCCCGCGACTTCAACCTGCCGGTGGTGGCGATTGCCAACCTGCACGACCTGCTCGGCTTCCTCGAAGGCAGCCCGGAGCTGGCCGACAACCTGGAAGCGGTACGCGCCTACCGCGCCCAGTACGGCGTCAACGCCTGAGCGACGTCGCCGCGCCTTGCCGCGCGGCACTCCCGGCCACGGTCGCCCCGCGCGGCCGCTGGCCACACCCATGCCCTGAACGGCGGGCGGTCGGCCTTACTGCTGCGCCGCTTCCTTCTGCTGCCAGGCGTCCTTCAATACCTGCTGCGCCTGCTGCAGGCCGCCTTCCGCCGCCAGCAACTGACTGTCGGCCTGCTGCAACTGCAGATTGGCCTGCGCCAGCTGTTGCTGCGCCTGCTCCAGCCGCTGTGCGGCCAACCTTTGCTCCGCCTCCGCCTGCTGTTTCTGCCGCCGCGCGCTCTCCAGCCGGCTGTCGGCACTCTGGTACGCCATCTGCGCCGACAGCAGTTGCTGATCCACCGTCTGCGCCTGCAGCGTGCCCGCCGCCAGCAGCAGCGCCAGTGCCATGGTCTTGCCTTTCATGTTTCGGACTCCTTGAATCGGTTTGCGGTGTGGCTCAATCGTCCGCCGGCAGCGCGCCGCGCGGCACGTCCAGCGCCTGGATGCGCCCGCGCAGATAGCACAGCATCAGCAGCCCCGGCAGCGCCATCACCGTCGAGAACAGGAAGAACGCCGGCCAGCCGACGCTTGCGGCCAGTACCCCGGACATCGGCCCGACCCACACGCGGCCGATGGCGGAAAACGCCGACAGCAGCGCGAACTGGGTGGCGGTGAATTTCTGGTTGCACAGCGCCATCAGGAAGGCGACGAAGGCGGCGGTGCCCATGCCGGCGGTCAGGTTCTCGATGCTGACCGCGAACAGCAGCAGGTTGTCGACAGCGGTGGCCTCGTGCAGCGCCACCAGTCCCCAGTCGAACGGCGGCAGCGAGAAGCCGCCCCAGGCGCCCTTGCCCGACACCGCCACCAGCCAGAAACCGAGATTGGACAACAGCTGCAGCACGCCGAACAGCAGCAGCGAGCGGAACAGCCCCAGTTTCATCATCAGCGCACCGCCGGCCAGCGCGCCGACGATGGTCAGCCAGATGCCGATCACCTTGTTGACCACGCCGATCTCGGCCTGGGCAAAGCCGACGCCCTTGAGCAAAAAGGTGGTGGTCAGCGCGCCGGCAAAGGCGTCGCCCAGCTTGTAGAGGATGATGAGCGCCAGGAAGGCGCCGGCCGCCTCCATGCTGAAGTAGTTGCCCAGCGAGCGGTTCAGCGTCTCGAAGCGCGCGCGCCGCGCCGCCCACCACGCCAGCGGGATGGTCACCGCCATGCCAATCAGCAGGGTCAGCAGGTCGACCCATTTTTTCTGGTCCGGGTTGGGCGGCGACGCAAGGTTGGCAGCAGAGGCAGGGGCCGTGCCGAACAGCGGCGACAGCACGGCGTCGGCCAGCGGCGCGCCGACGCGGGAGGTGAACTGGTAGCCGACCACCACCGCCAGCAGCACCGCGACAAAGCCTTTCAGGTCGTTGCGCGCGTTGCTGTGCGGCGCGACATTGCCGGCCGGCACCGCCGGCACCAGCAACAGCGACACCAGCGCCGCCGCCAGCATCAGCCCCGCCATCAGCAGGTAGATGCCGTTCCAGTTCAGGCCGCTACCGCTGACCGGATCGGCCCACACCATCGCGATACCGCCGGACAGGATCATCGCCAGCCGGTAGCCGAACACCCCCAGCGAGGAGCCGAGGCCGCGTTCCTGCGGCGCCAGCACGTCGGTGCGGTAGGCGTCGATCACCACGTCCTGTGACGCGGACAGAAAGGACAGCAGCACCGCCAGCAGCGCGAACGCCTGGATGCCGTGCGCCGGCGAGGTCCGGGACATCAGCGCCAGCGTGGCGGCGATGCCCAGCTGCGACAGCACCAGCCAGCCGCGGCGGCGCCCCAGCCACGGCGGCTCGAAGCGGTCCATCAGCGGCGCCCACAGGAACTTGAAGGTGTACGGCAGGCCGACCAGGCTCAGGAAGCCGATGGTGGCGATGTCGAGACCGTCCACCGTCAGCCACGCCTGCATCGCGGTGCCGGACAGCGCCAGCGGCAGGCCGCTGGCAAAGCCCAGCACCCCGATCATCAACATGCGCCACGCGCCGCTCTTGCGAAAATCAGCCATCTACCCTTCCTGTCCCTGCCAAATAAAAAGAGCGCGGATCACGCGCCCTGAAGCCGCCGGGGGCGAACCCCGGCCGGTTGCGCGTCAGACACGGCCGACGCGGTAAAACGCCAGGCTGCCGCGCAGATTGGGCAGGAAGTTCACCTGCCGGCCGTGCGTCATCACCACCCGCTCCAGCACGCGGATGTGGTTCTTGGCGCACAGGTTCTCGAAGTCGCCCAGCATGCACCAGTGGATGTTGGGCGTGTTGTACCACTGGTAGGGCATGTCGTCGGACACCGGCATGTGGCCCTGCATGATCTGCCAGCGGTTCTGCCAGTAGCCGAAGTTGGGGAAGGTGACGATGGCCTCGCGGCCAACCCTGAGCATCTCCTGCAGGATCTCCTCGGTGTGCTGCATCGCCTGGATGGTCTGCGACAGCACCACGTGCTCGAAGCGCTGATCCTCGAATTCGGCCAAGCCCGCCTCCAGGTCGCCCTGGATGGCGTTGACGCCGGCCTTCACGCAGCGCACCACGTTGTTCACGTCGAAATCGACGCCGTAGCCGTTGACCTGCTTGTGCTGCTGCAGCCAGGCCAAGAGCTCACCCTCGCCGCAGCCGAGGTCCAGCACGCGGCTGGCCGGGGCCACCCAGTCGGCGATCAGCTGCAGATCGGGGCGCAATGTTGTCAGGGTCGTCATGCGTTCACCTCCTCGGCCACGCGGTCCAGATAGGCCTGCATCAGGTCGACGTAGGGCTGGTCGGTCATCAGGAAGGCGTCGTGGCCGTGCACCGACTCGATCTCGCCGTAGCTGACGCGCTTGCCGGCGGCGATCAGCGCCTTCACCGTCTCGCGCGAGCGTTCCGGCGAGAAGCGCCAGTCGCTGGTGAAGCTGGCCACCAGGAAGCTGGCCGTCGCCTTTTTCAGCGCCGCCACCAGATCACCACCGTAATCCTTGGCCGGGTCGAAGTAGTCCAGCGCCTTGGTCATCAGCAGGTAGGTATTGGCGTCGAAGTAGTCGGAGAACTTGTCGCCCTGGTAGCGCAGGTAGCTCTCGATCTCGAACTCCACGTCGTAGCCGAACTGGTACTCGCCGGAGCGCAGCATGCGGCCGAATTTCTCGCCCATGCCGTCGTCGGACAGGTAGGTGATGTGGCCCAGCATGCGCGCCAGGCGCAGGCCGCGGCGCGGAATGGTGCCGGCGGCGTAGAAGTCGCCGCCGAGGAAGTCGGGGTCGGTGATGATCGCCTGCCGCGCCACGTCATTGAAGGCGATGTTCTGCGCCGACAGCTTGGGCGCCGAGGCGATCACCAGCGCGTGAGCGATGCGTTCCGGGTAGTCGATGCTCCACTGCAGCGCCTGCATGCCGCCGAGGCTGCCGCCGATCACCGCCGCCCAGCGGTCGATGCCGAGACGGTCGGCGAGGCGCGCCTGCGCGGTGACCCAGTCCGGCACGGTCATTACCGGAAAGCGCGAGCCCCAGGGTTGGCCGCAATCCGGATCGATGCTGGACGGGCCGGTGCTGCCGTGGCAGCCGCCGAGATTGTTGACCCCGACCACGAAGAAACGGTTGGTGTCGATGGGCTTGCCGGGGCCGACCATGTTGTCCCACCAGCCGGCGGCCTTGTCGTCCGGGCTGTAGCGGCCGGCGACGTGGTGGTGGCCGGACAGCGCGTGGCAGATCAGAATGCCATTGCTGCGCGCGGCATTCAGCGTGCCGTAGGTTTCAAAAGTCAGGCGATACGACGCCAGCACATGGCCGCTATTGAGCGGCAAGGGCGTGGCAAAATCCGCGTGCTGCGGCGTGACGATGCCGACGGATGACGAAAGATTGGACATAACTGCCTCTTGTAATCGGCGGCGGGGGCAGGAATGGCGGCCTTTTCGGCTCTGCCCGTCCCCGTTCAAGGCTGCTCCTGAGCAAGGAGAGAGCTTAACTTGCCGACGCACGCTTGCACAGGCTTGCCCGCGCCGCCAATAATCATTCCCTGCAAATTTTCGCGGTTTTTCGCCATGATCGGTCGCCTGTTCCGGCTCGCCCTGCTGTTTGTCGCCGCTTTCCTGCTGATCCGCTGGCTGTTCAGCCGCGAACAGCGCCAGACCGTCCGCGATTTCATCCGCACCCTCGCCATCGCGCTGCTGGCCAGCTCACTGCTGTTCCTGCTGCTGAATCTGGCCGGTGTGCGGCTGTAGGCCATCGCCTTGATCCCGCTCACTCCGCATCGGACCCCAAGGCGCTAGACTGCCGGCTTTTCTGCCGACGAGCCTGGCTGCGCATGGACCTGACCCGCCACCTTCATACCTTCGGCCACTACCTGAAGACCCGTTTCGGGGAAAAGGTGCACAAGCTGTCGCTGGCCGGCGACTTTACCTGCCCCAACCGCGACGGCACGCTAGATCGCGGCGGCTGCACCTTCTGCAACGTGAAAAGCTTCGGTCGCGAGGGCGGTACGCTGTCCATCGCCGAGCAGATCGCCCGCGAGAAACCCAAGACCGACCGCGCCCGCCGCTATCTGGCCTACTTCCAGGCCTATACCAGCACCTACGCCGAGGTGGCCACGCTCAAGGCGCTGTACGACGAGGCGGCGGCCCAGAGCGACGTGGTCGGCCTGTGTGTCGGTACCCGCCCCGACTGCGTGCCGGATGCCGCGCTCGACCTGCTCGCCGGCTACCAGCAGCGCGGCTATGAGGTCTGGCTGGAGCTGGGTCTGCAGACCGCGCACGACGCCACCCAGGCGCGGATCCGCCGCGGCCACGGCCTCGCCGACTACCGCGACGCGGTGCGGCGTGCACACCAGCGCGGGCTGAAGGTCTGCACCCACCTGATCGCCGGCCTGCCCGGCGAGGGCGACGCTCAGGTACGCCAGACGCTGGCCACGGTGCTGGACATCGGCGTGGAAGGCCTCAAGCTGCACCCGCTGATGATCGTGCGCGGCAGCCGCATGGCGGCGCAGTACCGCCGCGGCGAGATCGCCCCGCTGACGCAGGCGCACTACGCCGCGCTGGCCGCCGAGCTGATCCGCCATACCCCGCCCGGGGTGGTCTACCACCGCGTGTCCGCCACCGCGCAGGCGCCGACGCTGATCGCGCCCGACTGGTGCGGTCCGCGCTGGCCGGCGCTGCAGGCGATTGCCGCAAACCTGGCCGCCGACGGGCCGCAGGGCAGCGCGCTCGGCCGACCTTGGGTGGCGGGGTAAGCCGCGGCGCGCAACTGTTTTTGCCGGCGGCTGTCAGATCAGGCGGAATGCCACGACTAAGGCATGTTCCCCTGCGAGATCACCACCATGCTCATCAAGACCCTGACCGACCGCCTGTCCGCCGCCGACATCACCCCGCAGGAGGTCTACCTCAACCGCCGCCAGTTCATGGCCGGCAGTGCCGGGCTGCTGCTGCCGGTGTCGGCCATCGCCGCGCTGCCGGCGGCGAAGAGCCCGCTGTCGACCAGCGAGAAGCCGAACAGCCGCGACGACATCACCAGCTACAACAACTACTACGAATTCGGCACCGGCAAGGACGAGCCGGCGCTGTACGCGCAGCGGCTGAAGACGCGTCCGTGGACGGTGACGGTGGACGGCGAGGTCGCGCACGCGCGCACCTTCGACATCGACAGCCTGCTGAAGATGAAGCTGCAGGAGCGCATCTACCGCCTGCGCTGCGTCGAGGGCTGGAGCATGGTGATCCCGTGGATAGGCTTCCCGCTGGCCGACTTGCTGAAGCAGGTGCAGCCGACCTCGCGCGCCAAGTACGTGGCGTTCGAGACCGCGCTGCGTCCCGGCGAGATGCCGGGCGTGGCGCGGCGGGTGCTGGACTGGCCGTACCGCGAGGGGCTGCGCATCGACGAGGCGATGCACCCGCTGACCATCCTCGCCGTCGGCCTCTACGGCGAGGTGCTGCCCAAGCAGAACGGCGCGCCGGTGCGGCTGGTGGTGCCGTGGAAGTACGGCTTCAAGAGCATCAAGTCCATCAGCCGCATCCACCTGCTGGAAAAGCAGCCGCCGACCAGCTGGAACATGGCGGCGCCGAACGAGTACGGCTTCTACTCCAACGTCAATCCGGCGGTGGACCACCCGCGCTGGAGCCAGGCGACCGAGCGCCGCATCGGCGAATTCTTCAAGCGCAAGACGCTGCCGTTCAACGGCTACGGCGATCAGGTCGCCGGCCTGTATCGCGGCATGGACCTGCGACGGAACTTCTGACATGGCCGACAGCACCACCCTCGCCCGTCCGCTGGCCCTGCACTGGCAACAGCCCGGCCCGCGCCTGTTCGCCGCCATCAAGGGCAGCCTGTTCCTGGTCTGTTTGCTGCCGCTGGCGCAACTGGCCTGGCACATCCTGTCAGGTGCCGCGGTGAATCCGATCGAAGACCTGACCCACGGCAGCGGCACCTGGACGCTGCGCTTCCTGCTGATCACGCTGTGCGTGTCGCCACTGCGCGCGCTGGGGGCGCCGGGCTGGCTGCTGCGCCTGCGCCGCATGCTGGGGTTGTACGCGTTTTTCTACGCCTGCCTGCACCTGCTGACCTACCTGTGGCTGGACCAGTTCTTCGACTGGGCCGCCATCGTACGCGACATCGTGAAACGGCCGTTCATCACCGTCGGCATGCTCGCCTTTGTGCTGCTGCTGCCGCTGGCGATCACCTCCACCGACGGCTGGATCCGCCGCCTGAAGCGCAACTGGGGCAAGCTGCACCGCCTGGTCTACGTCATCGCCCCGCTGGGGGTGCTGCACTACCTGTGGCTGGTGAAGCGTGACCTCCAGTCGCCGCTGATCTATGCCGCCATCCTCGCGGCGCTGCTGCTGTGGCGAGTGTGGCGATACTTACGGCCAACGTTGGCCGCACGGGTAAAATAGCCGGCGTCTTGCACTGGATCCAGCATCATGTCGAAAGAGAAAGCCCCGGTCACCCAGGCCATCCGCCTGCTGCGCCAGCATCAGGTCAGCTACAGCGAACACCTGTACAAGTACGAGGAAAAAGGCGGCACCCGCGTCTCGGCGCGCGAGCTGGGTGTCGACGAGCATTGCGTGATCAAGACCCTGATCATGGAAGACGAGCACAAGAAGCCGCTGATCGTGCTGATGCACGGCGACCGCGAGGTCGGCACCGGCATGCTGGCCAAGCAGGCCGGCGTCAAGAAGATCAGCCCCTGCGACGCCAAGACCGCCGACAAGCACAGCGGCTACCAGGTCGGCGGCACCAGCCCGTTCGGCACCCGCGCCAGCATGCCGGTGTACATGGAAGCCAGCATCGCCGAGCTGGACAAGATCTACATCAACGGCGGCAAACGCGGCTTCCTGCTCGGCCTGTCGCCGCAGGAGGTGATCCGCGTGCTGCAGCCGGTGCTGGTGCAGGCCGCCGCCAGCTGAGCGAGCGGCTCCCGCTCTCGCGCGTCAACGTCAGAGCAGCCAGCATTGGCCAACAACGCGCCGTGGCTGTCGATATCAGTCCGCCCGTTTTGCGCGATGCCCACCCCGGATCACCCCGGTGACCGCTCTTACGCCGCGCGGCTGACGCGACGGCGGTAGGCGCTACGCAGCAGGAAGCCGACCAGCAGCAGGCCGCTCATGGTCAGCGCCAGCGACAGCGTCGATGTCCACACCAGCGGCGCGATCACCCCGGCGATCAGGCTGGAGAACATGGTCTGGGTAAAGCCCTGCATCGACGACACCGTGCCGCGCAGGTGCGGGAACTGGTCCATCAGCACGATGGTGATCGACGGCGCCGACAGCGACATCCCGGTCGAATACAGCGCCAGCGGCGGCACGCTGCTCCACACCGACGGCGGCAGCAGCCACGCCGACAGCACGTTGAGCGCCGCGGCGCCGAACATCAGACCGTAGCCCAGCGACACCAGCTGCCGCGCATTGCGCCGCCCGGCCAGCCGCCCGGACAGGAAGGCGCCGAGCATGATGCCGCCCACCGCCGGGCCGAACATCCAGATGAACTGGTCGTGGCCCAGCCCCAGGTGCTGCATCACGAACACCGGCGCCGACGGGATATAAAGGAAGAAGCCGGCGAAGTTGAACGACACCGCCAGCGCCAGCAGCTGGAATTCGCGCTTGCGACCAACCTCCAGATAGTTGCGTGCCAGCTGCCGCCAGGCGAACGGCGGGCGCACCTCGCGCGCCAGCGTCTCCGGCAGGCTGCGCCAGCAGGCGACAAACAGCAGCAGCCCCAACAGCGCCATGAACACGAAGATCGAGCGCCAGCCGAAACTGCCGAACAGCAGGCCGCCGACCACCGGCGCAATCGCCGGCGACACCGAGAACAGCATCGTCACCTGCGACATCATGCGTTGCGCGTCGTGGCCGTGGAAGCGGTCGCGAATGATGGCGCGGCCGACCACCAGCCCGGCGCCGCCGCACAGCCCCTGCATGCCGCGGAACAGCAGCAGCGTCGACAGGTCGCTGGCCATCGCGCAGCCGACCGAGGCGATGGCAAAGCACAGGCACGACACCAGGATCACCGGCCGCCGCCCGACGCTGTCGGAAATGGCGCCGTGCCACAGCATCATCAGCGCGTAGCAGAACAGGTAGACCGACAGCGCCTGCTGCATCTGCATCGGCGAGGCGGACAGCGCCACGCCGATGTCGGCCATCGCCGGCAGGAAGGTATCGATGGAGAACGGGCCGAGGGTGGCCAGCGCGGCAAGCAGCAGGGCCAGCACGGCGTGGCGCTGGCGGGAGGATTCGGGCATAGTCGGCAAAGAACGGGCTAGGAAATATAATCGGCACCGTAGCATGCCACGGTGGCGCTGACGAACAACAGTGTGTTCAAGAACTCTCAATACATAGCAGAAAGTAGCGATTCATGATCCGTTTTTATCACAACCCGCGCTGCTCGAAATCCAGAGAAGCATTAAAACTGTTACAGGAGCGCTCCGCCCCGCTCGAGATCGTGGAATACCTGAAAACTCCCCCCACCATCGAAGAGCTGCAGCAGCTGTGCCAGGCGCTGGGCGTCAGCCCGCGCCAGATGATGCGCAGCAAGGAGGACGATTACGCCCGCCTGCACCTGGACGACGTGTCGCTGGAGGACAAGCATCTGCTGCAGGCGATCCACACCCATCCGCAGCTGCTGGAGCGTCCGATCGCGCTGCTGGGCGAGCGCGCCGTGATCGGCCGGCCGCCGGAACAGGTGCTGTCGCTGCTGTAACGGCAGCGCTTCCGCGAAACGACAAGGCCAGCAGATGCTGGCCTTGTTGCTTTGTCGCTGCGGCCAACGTCAGAACAGCAGTTCCTTCACGTTTTCCACCGCGTCGCCCGCCGGCGCCGCCTCCTCGGCCGGCGCCGTCTCGTCCGGCGTCGCGTTGCCGCTACCCGGCACCGTGCCGCGGTTGTTGATGCTCAGCTGCGGATTGGTGCGCTGGAACTCTTCCATATAGTACTCGTCGTTGCCGCGCAGGCCGGCACCCGGCCGCACCACGATGCCCGGCGGCGGCGGCAGCTCGATGTCCGGCACGCCCTTCAACGCATTGTTCATGTAGTTGATCCAGATCGGCAACGCCGCGGTGCCGCCGTAGCCGTAACGGCCAAGACTGCGCGGCTGGTCGAAGCCGACCCAGGTCACCGCCACCAGCGACGGGGTGAAACCGGCAAACCAGGCGTCGCGGAAGTTGTTGGTGGTACCGGTCTTGCCGGAGATGTCGCCGCGACCCAGCGCGGTGGCACGGTTGGCGGTGCCGTAGCGCACCACGTCCTTCAGCATGTTGCTGATGATGTAGGCATTGCGCGGATCGATCGCCTGCGCCGCGTTGCGTCCCGCCACCGCCGGCTCGGTGCGCGCCAGCAGGCGGCCGCCGGCATCCTCGATGCGGTCGATGAAGTAGGCGCGGGTGCGGTAACCGCCGTTGGCGAACACAGCGTAGCCTTCAGCCATCTGCAGCGGCGAAGCCTGGCCGGCGCCCAGCGCCATGGTCAGGTAGGCCGGGATGTTCTTCGACTCGAAGCCGAAACGCTGCACGTACTGCTGGCCGAAGTCGGTGCCGATCGACATCAGGATGCGGATCGACACCAGGTTTTTCGACAGCGCCAGCGCGCGGCGCATCGTGATCATGCCGGCATATTTGCCGTCATCGTTCTTCGGGTCCCAGCTTTGGCCGCCGATGGTCTGCGGATCGACTGTGATCGGCGCATCGTTGATCATGGTCGACGGCGTGAAGCCGCGGTCGAGCGCAGCGGAGTAGACGAAGGGCTTGAAAGTGGAACCCGGCTGGCGCATCGCCTGGGTCACGTGGTTGAAGCTGCTGCGGTTGAAGTCGAAACCGCCGACCAGCGAGCGGATCGCGCCATTGGCCGGGTCCATCGCCACGAAGGCGCCCTCCACCGTCGGCATCTGCACGATGCTGGCGTTATTGCCCTGCTCCACGATGCGGATCACCGCGCCACGGCGGATGCGCTGCACCGGGGTTACCCGTTCCGACAGCGCACTGCGGGCGAAGGTCAGGCCGCGGCCGCGGATCTGCAGCTTGCGCCCGCCACGCAGGTAGACGCTCACCGACGACGGCGAAGCCGACAGCACTACGCCCGGCTGCATGTTGCCGCTGTCGCGCACGGCGGCCAGCGTTTCATCCAGCGTTTCTTCCAGATCGGCATCGTCCACCTTGCTCAGGTCGACGAACGACTCCGGGCCGCGGTAGGGCTGGCGGCTGTCGTAATCCATCAGGCCGGCACGCAGCGCGTCGAACGCCCACTGCTGGTGGCGGCTGTCGATTGTGGTAAAAACGCGAAACCCTTCGGTGTAGGCGCCGTCCTTGTAACGCTCGTACATCGCCTGGCGCACCATTTCCGCCACGTACTGCGCCGGAAGCGAGGTGTCCTGATTGGCGGCAGCCAGGCGCAGCGGCTCGTTTCTGGCTGCCTCGTACTGCTCGGCGGTGATGTAGCGCAGCTCATGCATACGACGTAAAACATAGGCTTGGCGTAATTTTGCCCGCTCTGGATTGACAACGGGATTGTAGCTGGATGGCGCCTTCGGCAAGCCGGCCAGCATCGCCATCTCCGCCACGCTCAGGTTTTGCAGCGGGCGACCGAAATAGGCTTGCGCCGCAGCGGAGAAGCCGTATGCACGCTGTCCCAGATAGATTTGATTGAAATAGAGCTCGAGAATCTGGTCTTTCGATAAAGTGTGCTCAATCTTGAACGCGAGCAGCGCTTCGTTGAATTTCCGGGTAAAGGTTTTCTCGCTGGACAGGAAGAAGTTTTTGGCCACCTGCATGGTGATCGTGCTTGCACCGGAATGCGTGCGACCGGATACTATGTTGCCTACTGCGGCACGCATTACGCCAATGTAATCAATACCGCCGTGCTGGTAAAAACGCTCATCTTCTGCCGACAAAACCGCCTGTTTCATCAACTGTGGTACATCGCCGATTTTGGTAAAAGAACGTCGTTCCTCGCCAAATTCACCGATTAATACCTTGTCCTGGGTATAGACGCGCAACGGGATTTTCGGACGATAATCGGTCAGGACGTCCAGACTCGGCAGGCGCGGATAGGTCACCAGAATGGCGATCACGGCCAAGCCCAGCACCAGAATGGTCAGGCCGGCGATGATACCGGCGGTCACGGAGAGTATGCGTGGCAACATAAGTGGATAGTGGAACTCTTGCCTTTCAGAAGGATGGCGCATTATACCTTTTTCAGATAGCGACGATACGTAACGGCGCCTCAGCCGGTCATCGCAGCCGTGCCGCGGATGACCACCAGCCGATCAATGGCCACAAGACCGGAGGTTGGCCGCGCCCAGTCAGCAATCACGACAGGCGCGGCTTGAATACCATGTTTGACAAAAAATCCTCACTGGATGTTTCCAGACTGAAAAAAGCCCTGGCGCCGCTGCTGCGCAGTACCGAGCACGGTCTGCTGGGCATGGACATCAGCTCCAGCGCCATCAAGCTGGTCGAACTCGGCAGCGCCGGTCGCGGCCTGCAGTTGGAGCGCTACGTCATCGAACCGCTGCCCAAGGATGCGGTGGTGGAGGGCAATATCCAGAACATGGAGGCCGTGGCCGAAGCCATCCGCGAGGCCCGCCGCCACCTCGGCTCGTCCTGCAAGCGGGTAGCCATCGCCCTGCCCACCGCGATGGCGATCTACAAGAAAATCCTGGTGCCAGCCGCCCAGAACCCCGACGACCTGGCCATGCTGGTGGAGTCCGAATCCAACCAGTACATCCCGTTTCCACTGGACGAGGTCAACCTCGACTACCAGGTGCTCGGCCCGTCCGCCAACAGCGGCAACGACCTCGACGTGATGATCTGCGCCGCGCGCAAGGAAAAAGTCGAGGAACGCGTGGCTGTTGCCGAAATGGCGGGATTGAAAGTGGATGTGGTCGACATTGATGCCTTCGCCATGCTGACCGCCTTCGAGCAGCTGCAACAGCAGCTGCCGGATCAGGGCATCAACCAGACCTTCGCCCTGTTCGACATCGGCGCCACCGCCATCCATTGCTCGGTGATCCGCAACGGCCAGCAGCTGTACTACCGCGAACAGGCCTTCGGCGGCGGCCAGCTCACCCGTGACATCCAGCGCCGCTACGGCTACAGCCACGAGGAATCGGAGCACGGCAAGCGCACCATGATGCTGCCGGAAGGCTACGAGAACGAGCTGCTGCGCCCCTTCGTCGACTCGCTGGCACAGGAAATCCAGCGCGCACTGCAGTTTTTCTACACCAGTGTCAGCGTGTCGCAGTACCTGCGGGTCGACTACATCCTGCTGGCCGGCGGCTCCAGCATGCTGGCAGGGCTGGACGACGCCGTGCTTGGCCGCACCCAGATTAGCACCATGATCGCCAACCCGTTTACCACCATGACGCACTCCTCGCACGTCGAGCTGAAAAACCTGCTGCTGGATGCGCCATCGTTACTGGTCGCGTGCGGACTGGCCTTGCGGAGATTCGACTGAACCATGATCCGGATCAACCTGCTCCCCCACCGCGAACTGAAAAAGGCGGCCCACCGCAAACGCTTCCAGAACATGCTGGCCGCGGCACTCCTCGCCGGGCTGGGACTGTCCTATGCCGGCTACAGCTGGCTGGACAGCACCCTCGGCGAGCAGCAGCACCGCAACCAGCAGCTGGAACAGGCGATTGCCCAGCTCGACCAGCAACTGAGCAATATCGAGAACCTGCGACAGCAGCGCATGGCCCTGCTCTCGCGCAAGGAGCTGGTCGAACAGCTGCAAAGCAGCCGCACCGAAGCCACCCGGATTTTCGACCACCTGATCAAGACCCTGCCGGAAGGCGTGTTCATCAAGAGTTTCAAGCAGACCGGCACATCCATCGCGATCAGTGGCACCGCCCTGTCCAGCGCCAGGGTGTCGGCACTGATGCGTAACCTGGAGCAGTCCGAGGTGTTCAGCTCACCGATCCTGATCGAGGTCAGCTCCACGCTGATCGACAATGTGCGCGCCAATGACTTCAGCCTCAACCTGTCGCTGCGTGCGCCGGCGACCAACGCCAGCCAACCCGGCCAGACCCCACCAGGAGCAGCGCCATGACAATGGATGAACTCCGTCAACTCGACCTCAAGAACCTGCCGGACTTGCCGCTCGGGCCACAGATCGCCAGTCTGGTCATCATGATTGCCGCCATCTTGGGGCTGGCCTACTACTTCGTGTTTGCTGACCTGCAGGACCAGATCGAGCGTCAGCAAGCCAAAGAGGTACAGCTGAAGGAAACCTTCCTCGACAAGAAGCGCCAGGTTGCCAACCTGGCGGCCCTGGAAAAGCAGCTGCAAGAAATCGAATCGTCTTTCGGCGCCCTGCTCAAACAGCTGCCGACCAAGGCCGAAATGCCGGCCCTGCTCACCGAAATCAACCAGGCCGGAGTTGGCCGCGGCCTGCTGTTCGAGCTGTTCCGCCCCGGCAGCGAAACCAAGGCGGCGCAAATCGCCACCCTGCCGATCCAGATCCGCCTCAGTGGCAGCTACGTCGAGCTGGCCACCTTCGTCAATGACGTGGCGCAGCTGTCCCGCATCGTGACCATCGGCGACATTTCCCTGACGCCGAACGGCAGCGACCGGCTGCAACTGCAGGCCACTGCCAAGACCTATCGCGCACTGGAGGCCGGCGAGCAGACGGCCAAGGCAGGCAAACCATGATGAAAACAGCGCGCCTACGCACCGCCCTCATCCTGCCCTGCCTGCTGGCGCTGACCGCCTGCGGCGCCGAGCAGGAGAGCATCGAACAATGGATGCAGCACGCAGGCAAAGACCTGCAAGGCAAGGTCGAACCCTTGCCACCGGTGCAGCCTTATGAGCCTTATCCGTTTCAAAGCGCCCAACTGGGCTCGCCGTTTGATCCGGCCCGGCTGCAACTGGCCCGCAACAAGGTCAAGGGCTTGTTCAACAGCAACCGGCCGCGCGAGGCACTGGAAAACTATGAGCTGAGCCAGCTCAAGCTGACCGGCACCTTGCGCTTCAACAAACAGTATTTCGGACTGATCCAGACACCCGACAACGGAATATACCGTGTGCGGCCTGGCAGTTTTGTCGGTCCCAACTTTGGCATAGTGCGCAAAGTCAGCGAGACCGAAGTGGTTCTGGAAGAAACCGTGGAAAACATCAATGGGGAGTGGGTACAACAGGAAAGTACGTTGTACTTGCTACAGCCGGAACAAGGGGCAAAACCATGAACAAGCATTACCTGAAAACACTGGCCAGCAGCCTGCTCCTGGCCGGCCTCTCCCCGGCCCTGCTCGCCGCCAATGCCATCACCGCCATCGACCTCGTCAACAACAGCCGGAACGAGCCGGTGCTGGCCATCAGCTTTGCCGAAGCGCCCGCCATGCCGGCCAGCTTTTCCATCACCAACCCACCGCGCATCGCCTTCGACTTCAAGGACACGAAAAACCAGAGTGGCAAGACCCTGCTGCCGTTCAGCAGCGACCTGCTCAACGCCGCCACCCTTGTGGAAAGCGGCGACCGCACCCGGCTGGTGCTCAATCTCAACAAGAGTAGCGCGCACAACGCCCGCATCGACGGCAAGCAGCTGCTGGTGAGCTTCAACGCAGCCGACAAGCCGGCTACGGCAGGCGGCATCCCGCTTGCCAGCCCCGTTGCGGCCAACCTTGGCACGGCAGGCCAGGTCGCCAATGTCGATTTCCGCCGCGGCAGCAAGGGCGAGGCGCGCATCATCGTCGACCTGCCTGCCAGCAACAGCCCGGTGGACATCAAGCGCGAAGGCAACAACCTGATCGTGGATCTGGCCGGCATCAAGCTGCCACGCCACCTGGAGCGGCGCCTCGATGTCAGCGACTTTGCCACCCCGAGCAGCCGCGTCGATGCCGTCAACCAGAACAGCGGCAGCCGCATTGCCATCCAGTCCGCCGGCAACTGGGAGTATTCGTCCTATCAAACCGACAAGCAGCTGGTGGTCGAGATTCGCGCCATATCACAGGAAGAGGCCGAGGCCAACCTGCTGGCGCAGGGCAAGACCAGTTACAAGGGACAACGGTTGTCCCTCAATTTCCAGACCGTCGACGTGCGTTCGCTGCTGCAGGTCATCGCCGAGTTCACCGGCCTGAACATCATCGCCAGCGACAGCGTGACCGGCAGCCTTAGCCTGCGCCTCAACGACGTGCCATGGGATCAGGCTCTGGACCTTATCCTGGCGCAGAAAAACCTGGAAAAACGCCAGGTCGGCAACGTCATTCGCATCGCACCGCGTAGCGAGCTGGTCAACATCGAACGCCAGATCGCCGAAGCCAACCGCGTCAAGAAGACCTCGGAGCCGTTCATCACCGAGACCTTCGCCATCCGCTATCGTGCCGCAGAAGAAATCAAGGAAGCGATCAAGGATCTGGGGCGTTTCAGTAGCGTGGCGCAGAGTGAACGGGAAAGCAGCGACAGCGAAACGGGCTCCAATACCCGGGCGGCGACCACCGTCAGTAACAGCATGGCCATCATGGTCGACAGCCGCTCCAACCGGATGATCGTGCGCGCCGGTGTCTCCATGATCGAGGAAATTCGCAAGGTCATCGAGATTCTGGACGTGCCGCTGCGCCAGGTGCTGATCGAGGCGCGCATCGTCGAGGCCAAGGACAACTTCCAGCGCGATCTGGGCGTGCGTCTTGGCGTCACCAAGCTTGGTGGCGACACTGCCATCGGCAACTGGAATGGCGAAGAAGGCTCTGGCATGCCCATTCCAGGCACCGGAGTGCTTGGCGCACCCAAGGTATGGAATCCCAACGTTGACCTGCCTGCTGGCCTTGCCGGTGCGTCCATTGGCGCCATCTTCAAGAACGCTAGTACCCTGATCGGTCTGGAGTTGTCCGCAATGCAGGCCGAGGACAAGGGCAAGGTGGTGTCCAGCCCGCGCATCCTGACCGCAGACCGCACCAAGGCGACCATCACCGAAGGGACCGAGATTCCCTACCAGTCTATCGACGACAACGGCAAGTCGACCACGACCTTCAAGAAAGCAAACCTGAGTCTGTCGGTGACCCCGCAGGTGACGCCGGAAGACGACATCATCATGCAGCTCGACATCACCAAGGACACACCGAACCTGAAACTGTCTCTTGATGCCGGGCCAGCCATTGACAACAAGACCGTCAATACCCAAGTTCGCGTCGAAAATGGCGGCACGGTCGTGATCGGCGGCATTTATGTGCAGGAAGAAAACAATGTCGAAAACAAAGTTCCGTTGCTGGCCGACATCCCGCTGCTGGGCGTGCTGTTCCGCAACAAGTCCGTCACCAACAACCGTCGCGAACTGCTGATTTTCATCACGCCGCGAATCGTCGAAAACGAGCTGATTGCCCGCTAAGGGCAGGCGACAGCGTGGTGACACTTCCTTTACAATGCCTGTCATGAAACTGGCAGGCAATATTTTTCTGGTCGGCTTGATGGGTGCCGGCAAAACCACGGTTGGCCGCACCCTTGCCCGCCATACCGGCAAACAATTTTTCGACTCCGATCACGAAATCGAAAAGCGCACCGGCGTTCGCATCACTACCATCTTCGACATCGAGGGCGAGGAGCGCTTTCGCGAGCGGGAGCGCGACACCATTGCCGAGCTGTGCGCGATGGACAATATCGTGCTGGCCACCGGTGGTGGCGCCATTCTGGCGCCGGAAAACCGGCAGGCACTGCGCAGCCACGGCACCGTGATCTATTTGCGCGCCCAGATCGACGACATCCTGGCCCGCACCCTGCACGACAAGAGCCGCCCGCTGCTGCAGACCGGCAATCCGCGCGCCAAGCTGGAAGAGCTGTTTGCCCAGCGCGATCCGCTGTATCGCGAAGTGGCCGACCTGATCATCGATACTTCCCATCAAAACGTTAATGCGCTGATTGCCCGCCTGGAACAGCAGTTGGCCGAGATCCTGACCTCTCCGAAATCCACCTGAACCATGAAAACGCTCGATCTTGTTCTCCCCGATACCCGTTACCCCATTCATATCGGTCAGCAATTACTCGGCAAGGTCGAGCTGATTACCTCCCACCTCAAGCAGCCGCGCGTGGCCATCGTCACCAACACCACGGTGGCGGCGCTGTACCTGGAGCCGCTGCTGCGCAGCCTGGAACAGGCCGGCATTGACTGCCTGCCGGTGATACTGCCGGACGGGGAGGATTTCAAGACCTGGGACACCCTCAACCAGATTTTTGATGCGCTGCTGTCGCACCGTTGCGAGCGCGGCACCACGCTGATCGCGCTGGGTGGCGGCGTCATCGGCGACATGACCGGCTTTGCCGCCGCCTGTTACCAGCGCGGCGTGCCTTTCATCCAGATTCCGACCACCCTACTGGCCCAAGTCGACTCGTCCGTCGGCGGCAAGACCGCTATCAATCATCCGCAAGGCAAGAACATGATCGGTGCGTTCTATCAGCCGCAAGCGGTGATTGCCGACATGGACTTGCTGGACACGCTGCCGGAGCGCGAACTGTCGGCGGGTCTGGCCGAAATCATCAAGTACGGCCTGCTGGGCGACGAACAGTTTCTGGGCTGGCTGGAGCAGAACATGTCCGCGCTGCGCAAGCGCGACAAGCAGGCACTGGCCTACGCGGTGGAGCACTCCTGCAAGATGAAGGCCGACATCGTGGCCCAGGACGAGAAGGAACAGGGCATGCGCGCGCTGCTCAATCTCGGCCACACCTTTGGTCACGCCATCGAGGCCGGCCTTGGTTTTGGCACCTGGCTGCATGGCGAGGCCGTCGGTGCCGGCATGCAGCTGGCGGCCGAAGCGTCACGCCAGCTGGGCTGGCTGGATCAGGCCCAGGTCGCGCGGGTGGAAGCGGTACTGAAACAAGCCGGTCTGCCGACCGTCGCACCCGCTCTTGGCACCGCTCGCTGGATCGAACTGATGGGCCATGACAAAAAAGTAGAGGGTGGCGAGATCCGCTTCGTACTGCTCAAGTCGCTGGGCCATGCCGTTGTCGCAAAGCTGCCCGCTGCCATCCTGGAGCAGACCCTGAACAGTCGTTTTGTCGGCAATATCGCGTAAATACCACTACGCATTTCTACGAATTGTCGCGGCGGGTAGCGCACTGCACAATGGTTGCTCCAACGAGGAGGGATCACCATGCTGCGTCTACTTGCCGATGTCGCCAAAGCCTTTGACACTGTCGCCGACATTGCCCACCCGGGCGAGCTGATGCATCAATTGCGCTTCGTGCCGCCACGACAGCGTGGCATCGACCCGGTCGGCGAAGCCGAGGTGTATCTCACCTACCAGCGCTACAAACGGGCGCGGCAAGTCCTGCGCCACACCATCCAGACCGAGCCGGACAACCTGCCGGCCCACATCCTGCTGCTGCATACCTACTATCTGCTGGAAAGCAGCCAGGACTACTGCCAGCTGGCCGCAAAACTGCAAGGCCGCCTGGCACACCGGCCGGAGTGGGCGCACATCTGCCACGTTGGCCGCAGCCTGGCACCGGAGTATCCCCTGTTCCAGCAGTCCATGCACTGAGCGTCCATGTCGCACACCACGCCGGGCAAGCGGCAGTCAACCGCCCTTGCCCGCGCAGCCGATCGACACTTCGGTAATGCGGCACGTCGCCAGCCAAGCCGCACTCAGTGCACCAGTTCACACCGCTCCACCCCGTCACGCCGCAGGCACAGTTTCATGATGCCGGTCTGTGTCAGGGTAATCACCTCGGTTTCATCCCTTGCCTGCAAGCGCGTGGCACGCAGCACATAGTAGCCGTCGTCGGTATTGCGTGGCGTCGAGCCGAATGCCAGCTGATACTGCGGCTCGCCATCGGATGGCGACACCACCGCCGGCAACGCCGGCCAGCGCGTCGGTGTCAGCTTGTAGCTACCCTGACGGTGATAGAACTCTTCCAGAAACATCGCGTTTTCCTGCAGCAGGGCGACCGCCAGCGCCCGCTGGCTGCGCTGCACATACCCCTGATACGCCGGCAAGGCCGCGGCAGACAGGATGCCGAGCAATGCCAGCACCAGCAGCAGCAGCAGCTCAAGCAGGGTGAAGCCGCGCCGCGCTAGCATGGCAGCGCGCGGATACGCATCGGCACCGACACCCGCAGTTGCCGGCAGCCGCCGTCCCGATCCTGTACCGTAAAACTGACCTCCTGCACGTTCTTCAAGCCGCCCCACTCACCGACTTCAAAATGTGGAACCGACACCAGCAACTGCGGCGCGGCCGACGTTGCTTTCAGCGCCAGCACATGCAGGGCCTCTTTGGAGTCGTAACGAGCCAGGCTGCCTCCCGCCCGGTCCTGATACAGCAGGACACCTTCTGGCCAATGGCGCACGCCGGCCACAAGCGGAGGGCTGGCGAAGCAGCCCTGCAGATCCTGGTTGCTCTTCAGGTTGGCCGCACAGACATACACCGGCTGTTGCCGCAGCAATGCATCATTCCTGGCTCGCAACAGCAACACCTGCAGGCGGCTGATATAGGCCTGCAGCACCCGCTCCCGCACCATGCCGCTCCACGCCGGAACGGCAAACGACAGCACCACGCCGCAAAGCAGCAGCACCATCAGTGTTTGCAACAGTGAAAAGCCATGAGTCCGCGACATGTTCGTACCCCTCTTCGGCTGCCCTGCTTTCAAATAATGCCATACGTATTTTAATTGGCATTAAAAATCTTATGGATGTATCGAAAAAGGCTAAGCACCGTGTGGTGCGCAGCACGACTGCGCTCTGCACCACACGGAATTGGTAATTTTGCGACGACAGATGTTTAACTTATCGATCACCCGTGGCTTTTTACTAAACACCAGCATAGAATGAGCCAATACTCTAGCCGGTGCTGGGCGAGGTCGTCCCCAGCAGACAAGGCAGGGCCGTCCAAAGGAGAAATTCATGAGTCCGCAAGAACTGATGCAACGTAAAGCCAATGCCACCCCGCGCGGTGTGGGCGTGATGTGTTCCTTCTTCGCCGAGCGCGCGAAGAATGCCGAGATCTGGGACACCGAAGGCAAGCGTTACATCGACTTCGCCGGTGGTATCGGCGTGCTGAACACCGGCCACCTGCATGACAAGGTACAAGCCGCCGTTGCCGAGCAGCTGAACAAGTTCAGCCACACCTGCTACCAGGTAGTACCGTACGAACTCTATATCGAAGTTGCCGAAAAGCTGAACCAGCTGACCCCGGGCAACTTCGCCAAGAAAACCGCGTTCTACACCACCGGCGCCGAAGCCGTGGAAAACGCAGTGAAAATCGCCCGTGCCGCAACCGGCCGTCCGGGCATCATCGCCTTCGGTGGCGGCTTCCACGGCCGTACCCTGATGGGCATGGCGCTGACCGGCAAGGTAGCACCGTACAAGATCGGTTTCGGCCCGTTCCCGTCCGACGTGTACCACGGCCTGTTCCCGAACCCGCTGCACGGCGTATCGGTTGAAGACTCCATCGCCAGCATCGAGCACTTGTTCAAGTACGACATTGAAGCCACCCGCGTGGCTGCCATCATCTTCGAACCGGTTCAGGGCGAAGGTGGCTTCTACGCCGCGCCGGCGGAATGGGTACGCGCCGTTCGCGCGCTGTGCGACAAGCACGGCATCCTGATGATCGCCGACGAAGTACAGGCCGGCTTTGCCCGTACCGGCAAGTTCTTTGCCATGGAACACTACGACGTAGCCCCGGACCTGATGACCATGGCCAAGTCCATGGCTGGCGGTTTCCCGATCTCCGCAGTGGTAGGCAAGGCAGAATACATGGACGCACCGGCACCGGGCGGTCTGGGCGGCACCTACGCCGGCAGCCCGCTGGCACTGGCAGCTTCCAAAGCCGTCATCCAGGCAATCCAGGAAGAAAAACTGCTGGACCGCGCCAACAAGCTTGGCACCCAGCTGAAGGAAACCCTGAACGGCCTGAAGGCTGAAGTTCCGCAGATCGCCGAAGTACGCGGCCTGGGCGCCATGATCGCCGTGGAATTCAACAAGGCCGGCAGCCACGAAGCCGATGCCGACTTCACCAAGAAAGTGCAGACCAAGGCGCTGGAATCCGGCCTGATCCTGCTGACTTGCGGTGTGTACGGCAACGTAGTCCGCTTCCTGTTCCCGCTGACCATCGAAGACGCTATCTTCGAAGAAGCGCTGCAGAAGCTGGTTGCCGCCATCAAGGCCTGATTACCTGAGCTGAATTGACCTGCGGCCAACCTTGCACCATGCAACGTTGGCCGCATTGCATAACAAGGACACAACACCATGCTGAATCTGAAAGATCCTTCCCTGCTGCGCCAGCAGTGCTACATCAATGGTCAGTGGGTGGATGCCGATAGCGGCCAGACCATTGCGGTCACCAACCCGGCTACCGGCGAAACCATCGCCCACGTGCCGAAAATGGGTAGCGCCGAGGCCCAGCGCGCCGTGGACGGCGCTGCAGAAGCGTTCAAGACCTGGAAGAAAAAATCCGCCAAGGAACGCGCCGGCATCCTGCGCAAGTGGTTCGACCTGATGATGGCGAACCAGGACGACCTGGCCGTGATCCTGACCAGCGAGCAAGGTAAGCCGCTGGCGGAAGCCAAGGGCGAAATCGCCTACGGCGCCAGCTACATCGAGTGGTATGCCGAAGAAGCCAAGCGCATCTACGGCGACACCATTCCTTCCACCGGCGCCGACAAGCGCATCCTGGTAAGCAAGGAGCCGATCGGCGTTACCGCCGCCATCACCCCGTGGAACTTCCCGAATGCCATGATCACCCGCAAGGCAGCCCCGGCCCTGGCAGCCGGTTGCCCGATGGTGGTACGCCCGGCCAGCCAGACCCCGCTGTCGGCACTGGCCATCGCCGTACTGGCCGAGCGCGCCGGCATTCCGGCTGGCGTGTTCTCGGTACTCACCGGTGGTTCCACCGAAATTGGTGGCGTGCTCACCGGTAGCGACACCGTGAAGAAATTCTCCTTCACCGGCTCCACCGAAGTTGGCCGCAAGCTGATCAGCCAGTGTGCCGAAACCGTGAAGAAGGTATCGATGGAACTGGGCGGCAACGCACCGTTCATCGTGTTCGACGACGCCGACCTGGACGCCGCAGTAGAAGGCGCGATGATTTCCAAGTACCGCAACGCCGGCCAGACCTGCGTGTGTGCCAACCGTCTGCTGGTACAGGACGGCGTGTACGATGCCTTCGCCGCCAAGTTCGCCGACGCAGTCGCCAAACTGAAAGTGGGTAACGGCCTGGAAGCCGGCATCACCCAGGGCCCGATGATCGACGAGAACGCGGTGACCAAGGTGGAAGAGCACATCGCCGACGCGCTGGCCAAGGGCGGCAACCTGTTGACCGGCGGCAAGCGCCACGAACTGGGCTACAGCTTCTTCGAGCCGACCGTGATCACCGGTGTGACTCCGGAAATGAAAGTGGCGAAGGAAGAAACCTTCGGCCCGCTGGCGCCGCTGTTCCGCTTCAAGACCGAAGCAGAAGCGATCCAGATGGCCAACGACACCGAGTTCGGCCTGGCTTCCTACTTCTACGCCCGCGACATCGGCCGCATCTTCCGCGTGTCCGAAGGTCTGGAGTACGGCATGGTCGCCGTCAACAGCGGCATCCTGTCCAACGAGGCCGCACCGTTCGGTGGCGTGAAGCAATCCGGCCTCGGCCGCGAAGGCTCCAAGTACGGCATCGAAGACTACCTGGAAATCAAGTACGTGCTGCTGGGTGGCATCGACAAGTAAGCCGTGACAGACAGGTTGGCCGCTTGCGGCCAACCTTGCGCAAGACAAAGCCGGTGTCGACGACACCGGCTTTGTCATTGCCGATCACCGCGGCACCGGCATCCTCAGAGCGCGCCGGCGTGCAGCACCAGACAGTTGCGGCCGCGCTGCTTGGCCTGGTAGCAGCCGTCGTCGGCGCGGGACAGCACCGGCTGTGCCCGCTCGTCCTGCGGCAGGATCATGGTCACGCCGATGCTGGCGCTGATGCGGAACACGCGCTCGCCCAGATACACGATGTGGGCGTCGATCGCCTGCAGCAGCTCGCGCAGCGTGCGCTCGGCGACTTCCAGCTCGCAGTGACATAGCAGGATGGCGAACTCGTCGCCGCCCAGCCGGGCGACGATGTCGTTGCTGCGCACCTGGCGCTGCATGATGCGCGCCACATCCTGCAGCAACAGGTCGCCGCCCTCATGCCCTGCACTGTCATTGACGGCCTTGAAGTGGTCGAGGTCGATTATCGCCAGCACGTGCGGCTGGTAGTGCACGCGGTTGTCGTCGAGCACCTCGCCCAGCGCGGCCAGGAAACCGCGGCGGTTGCGCAGCCCGGTCAGCCCGTCATGGCTGGCGGCCCGACGCTGCAGCAGCTCGCGATGCTGCCGCTCGCTGTCGGGGCGCAGCGTCACCACCTTGCAGCCCTGCAGCGGGCTGTTGCCGGTCAGCACCGACAGCGTCAGCAGTACCGGCTGTACCCGCATGTCGCGGCTGAGCAGATCCAGCGCCAGCGGCTTGCCGGCGGCATCGCGCTCGATGTCGCGCAGCGCCACCGCCTGTCCGCTCTCCGGGCAGACCAGATTCAGGAACACCCCCAGCAGGCGGCCAAGCACGTCCGAGGCCGGCACCCCGAACAGCGCCAGCGCCGGCGGGTTCACGTACTCGATCTCGTCCATGCGGTTGGTCAGCACCACGACGTCGCTGATCGAGCCCAGCAGCAGCATGCTGCGCTCGCGCTCAGCCTGCAGCTTGCCGCGCGCCTCCTCGCGGGCGCTGACATCGCTGATCAGGCCGAGGAAACGGCGCTCGCCGCCACTGCCGGCCAGCTCGCTGAAGCGAAGCTCCACCATGGCCTGACAACCGTTGCGATGCTGCAGCCGACACAGCAGCTCGAAGCCGCTGCCGGTGGCCAGCAATTGCTGCCACTGCCCGGCCACCTGCGGCAGGCTGTCCGGATGGATCTCGTCCAGCCAGTGACGGCCGATCCAGTTGCCGATCTCCGCCGCGGGCAGGCCGGCCAGACGCATGCTGGCCGGATTGAGTGACTGCAGGCGCGCCTGCGCATCCACCACCAGCACCCCCATCGGCGACTCCTCGCTCAGGGTGTCGAACAGGGCGTCGCGCGCGGCGAGTTGCCGCTCGCAGTCGGCACGGCGACGGACGGCCGCCGCTACTTCATGGGCGATGTCCTGCATTTCGCGACAACCCAACACCGGCACCGCCGCGTAGGGCTCATGCCGCCAGCGCGCGAGCTGCGCCTGCAGTCGCGGCAGCGGCCGCAGCAGGCGGTACATGCCCCACCACGCCAGCGGCAACAGCAGCAATAGCACGCCCAACCCCAGCAACAGATAATTGCGGCCAAGCAGACGCGCCGGCTGCATCGCCTCGTGCAGCGGCTGCTCGACACCCAGCAGCCATGGCACATTGCGCAGGCGCTGGTAGACCAGCAGTGCCGGCACACCACGGCTGACGCCGACCCCGGCCGGCCCCTGGATGCCCTTGAAGGCACGCTGCAGCAGCGGATCGACCGATACCGGCGCCTGCATGACCGAACCGGCATCGGCATGCAGGATGGCAAGCCGGCTGCGCAGGGTATGGATAGTCAGGAAGCCGCCCTGCCCGATGGCGATGTTTTTCAGTTCGCCGAAGAACTCCGGTGCGTCCAGGTCTAGGCTGCCGCCCAGTACCCCGGCAAGCTGGCCTTCGGCACTGAACACCGGCGCGGTGAACACGATCACGGCGCGGTTCGGCTCGCCGCCCAGGCGTACGGGCTCCGACACCTGCGGCCGCAAGGTGTCGCGGGTGCTGCGGAAATAATCCTGGGTGGAGACATCGGCGCCGAGCCGCCCCGACAGTCCGGGGTAGTCGGCAATGAGCTTGCCATTGCGGTCGTACAGCAGCACGTTGTTGAACATGCCCTTCAGATCGCGGAAGCGGGCAACCAGTGCGGCGCCCTGCCGCTCAAGCTGCGGCGGCGCCAGTTGCAGACTGGCCGCAGCCTGCTCCAGCAGCACCTGGCGCGTGCGCACGCGGTCGTCGACATCTGCGGCCAACCTTGTCGCCAGCGTTTCCAGATTGTGCGCCTGCACCTCGCGCAGTGCACTGCGGCTCTCCAGATAGGCTCCGGCGCCGAACAGCAGCAACAGCAGCAGCAGAAACAGGCCACCCAGCACCAGCAGACGGTGGCGCAGCGTCGACAACGGCATACATTCAAACATGGCCCGGCTCGGCATCCCTGGACAACAGTTGGCTATGGCTGAGGGCGGCAGCGCTCAGTGCAGCTTCGGGGCGTGTTCGGTCACCGGAATCCCGGCCTGACGCAGGCAGGACTGCAGGTCTTGCCACACCAGGCTGCGATCCGGGCTCAGGTCCGGCGTCAGCAACCACGGCGTATGTGCCAGCAGCTGCTGCGAGCCGCCCAGCAGGCGCACATCGTACGCCTGGTGTTCCGGCTGGTACTCCGCCTCAGCGTGCAGTCCGTCCGGCAGTTCGCTGCCGGCCAGTACCGCCATGGTCAGCGCAAAACGCTTGCGGTTGTAGGCGGCGGTACCGGCGGCCAGCGCCTCCCACCACGGCAGCGGCATGAACAGCTCGGCCTCGCCGTACACCATTTCCGCCGACAGCGCCTGCTGCACCAGTGGCATGGTGGCGTCCAGTGCCTCGCGTGCGTGGCGACGCACCTGCGCCAGCGGCAACTTGCCGCGCTCGACGATGAACGGCAGCCACGCCAGCACCAGCTGCGGCTCGTTGACGGTGGAGGCAGCCTCGAAGCTGGCGCGCGAGGCGGCAACGTCGTGCAGCGCCAGATCGCAGCCGGCGTCCATGGTCGGCGCCAGATGCACCAGCGACTGGCAGCTGCGCTCGGCCAGGCTGTCGACGGTGAAGATGGTCGGCGACATCCACAGGATGGTTTCCGGCGCCAGTTGCAGCGCTTCGGCCAGCGGCGGCTCCACCTGCTCCAGCAGCGGGAAGTGCCACCACACCCCGCCCTGCGCCCGCGAGAACACCACCGGGAACGCCCACAGCTCGTAGGAGGCGACATGGCCGTCCGGACGCATCACCTCGGGGAAGGCGATGGTGTCGTGGGCGCAGTCCAGCAGCAGCTTGCGCGCCGCGGCCTCGCCCTGCAGCGCCAGTTGCGCCTCGGTAAACACCGCCTGGTCGCCACCCGACAGCACCTGCTGCACCAGCGCGGCCAGCTGGATGCGCTTGACCGGGTTCTGCTGTGCGTCACGGCTGAGCGCGAGCAGCTCGGCAATGCGCGCCTGTCGCTCCGCCGGCGGCAGCGGCTCGGTCGGCACCAGACGGAAATCGCGCTCCTTCGGTGCCACCTCGCGGTCGATATAGGCCTTCTGCAGGCGCTGGTAGACCTGCATCGCCTCGTCGCAGATCTTCTGCAACTGGGCTGCGGTCGGGATCTCGCCCCAGAAGTTGAAATCGAACAGGCGGAAGCCGGAGTTGGTGACGTAGTGCGTCAGGTGATGGCTTTCGTCGTACAGCACCACGCTGCGGAATCCCTCCTGGTCGCGACCGTCAAACGGCGTCAGGTCCATACCCACCAGACGACAGACGAACACCGGCTCCTGGGTATGAATCACGTATTCGTAAGGTTCCAGCCCCTTCTCTTCGACGGCGTCACCAAAGATGAAACGGCTGGGGATGAATGGGTCGCCCTTGATCGGGACATTGCGCGGATGCGATTTCATACGGCTGACGTCGATACTGTCTTGAAAAACAACTTGGCATTCTACCCCGACGCCGCCGTATGGTGTGCTGTTATCGCTGTTACAGCGGCAAGCGGTAACGATAGAACTGGGTCTCGCGCTGCCAGCCCATGCTCTCGTACAGTGCCTGCGCCGTCAGGTTGTCGTGCGCGGTAGCCAGCTCCAACCGCGCCAGACCGCGCGCCTTGGCCAGTTCGGCAGCCGCCGCCAGCAGCTTGCGGCCACCCCCCCCCCCGCGCGCCGCCGGCGCCACGAACAGGTCGTTCAGCAGGCAGGCCGGCGCAGCCGCTACCGAGGTATAAAGCGGATACAGCTGGGTAAAGCCCTGCAGCGCGCCCGCTTGCTCGTACACCAGAATGGTGGAATCGCCCTGCACCAGGCGCTGGCGGATGAAATCATGCGAGGTGGCGGCATCGTCGTGGCGGCCGTAGAACTGGCGGTAGCCATCGAACAGCACAGCCAGCTGCGGCAGGTCGGCCAGCGTGGCCAGCCGCACGCCATCCTGCCGCGTCTGCGCTGCCTGCACGCGGCGACACTCCTCCAGGCTGCGGCGCTGCTTGCCCTCGGCATCGAAGTTGGCCGCATCCAGCCAGGCTTCCATGGCGGCGCGGTTGGCCGGCCACTCGCTGTCCAGCAGGCTGAACCATGCGGTGTCACGGTTCAGCCCCCAGTTCACCCGCGCCTGGCGGAAGATGCCCTCGAAGGTGAAACCCAGCCGCGGCGCGGCGCGCATCGACGGTGCGTTCAGCGCATTGCACTTCCACTCGTAGCGGCGGTAGCCCCAGTCGAAAGCCTGACACATCATCAGGTACATGGCCTCGGTAGCCGCCGCAGTGCGCTGCAACAGCGGCGAGAAGCGCAGCCAGCCCACTTCGATCACGCCCATCGCCGGGTCGATGCGCAGGTAGCTGCAGCTGCCCACCGCCTGGCCGCTGGCCTGATCGACAATGGCGAAGAACAGCGGGTCGCGGCTGTCCTCCATCATGCCGAACCAGTTGCTCCAGTCGGCATCACTCTGCGGGCGCGGCATCAGGTAGGCCCAGTCGCGGCCATCCACATCCAGCTCCAGCGCCGCGCGCAGCCCGGCGCCATGCTGCTGGCGGCTGAACGGTTCCACCCGGCAACTGCGCCCCTGCAGGGTGACACGCTGCGGCGGGGTGGCGCCCTGCCAGTTGTCCACCGTCACGCCCAGCGCGCGACCATACTGATCGTATTGCATGTCCATGTTCAGCCTCCGCAGCCGCAATCGGCCGCCATGTTGATATCGCAGCAGGTGCCGCCCTGTACCGTGGGATAGCCATCGCGCTTCCACCAGTCCACTCCGCCCTGCAGCTCCTTCACGCTAAAGCCCAGCTCAGCCAGCTTCAGCGCGGTCTTGGTGGAGGCATTGCAGCCGATGCCATCGCAGAAGGTCACCAGCAGCACATCTCGCGGCAGCTGTGCGGTGCTTTCTGCCGTGATGCCGCGATGCGGCAGGTTGATGGCGCCCGGCAGGGTTTCGGCAGCGTAGGCCGCCGGCGAGCGGCCATCCACCAGCAGTAGCGCCGCGCCCTGCTTCTGCCGCTCCGCCACATCCCAACTGTCGATCTCGTACGCCAGCTTGGCCTGATAAAACGCGATTTGATCCATTCTGTTTCCGCTCCGTTGGTATCCCGACCACTTCATGGTAAAAACATTGGCGGCCCTGTCCAAGGGCCAGTCTATGACGGTAGAGGGGAACCACTTTGCAAGCAGCATGGATCAGCGAGGCACTGGCCGCCAGTCTGGAGCGGCACAGCAAGGAAGGGCTGTCGCGGCAGCTAATGCGGCTGCTGCGACAGTGGATCAGCGACGGGCGCCTGGCCGGCGACACCCTGCTGCCGGCCAGCCGCGAACTGGCCGCCAGCCTCAAAGTTGGCCGCAACACGGTACTGAACGCCTATGAACAACTGCAGGCGGAAGGCTATCTGTGTACGCGCCACGGTGCCGGCACCTACGTCACCGGCCTGTTTCGCCAGCGCCAGCAGACGCCGCTGCCAGCAAGAAGCCTGCCCTTGGGGCTGTCGGCGCGCGGCGCCAGCCTGTTCGCCAGCTGCGGCCTGCCACAGGGGCTAAGCGGCGCCTTCGCACCGGGAGTGCCGGAGATCCGCCAGTTCCCGCATCACTGCTGGCAGCAGCTGCTATCGCGCCACCAGCGGCAAGCTCATCCGGCCATGCTCAACTACACCGCCGACGGCGGCCTGCCAGCACTGCGCGAGGTCCTGGCGGAATACCTGCAGCTGTCGCGCTCGGTACGCTGCCGGCCGGAACAGATCCTGATCACCCACGGCGCTCAGCAAGGGCTGGAGCTGACGGCGCGGCTGCTGGCCGACCCCGGCGACATCGCCTGGGTGGAAGAGCCGGGCTATGCCGGCGCTCATGCCGCGTTCCGCGGTGCCGGCCTGACACTGCTGCCGGCACCGGTCGACGCCGAAGGTCTGGCACCGCAACTGGTCGCCGATCCGCGCCCGCCGCGCCTGATCTACACCACGCCGTCGCACCAGTATCCATCCGGCGTAGTGATGAGCCTGTCGCGGCGACTGGCCTTGCTGCAGCACGCTGAACAGGCTCAGGCGTGGATCATCGAGGACGACTACGACAGCGAATTCCGCTACCGCTCGCAGCCATTGCCGGCACTACAGGGCATGGCACCGGACGAACGGGTGATCTACGTCGGCACCTTCAGCAAGGTGATGTACCCCGGCCTGCGTATCGGCTACCTGGTGGTGCCGGATGCGCTGATCGACGCCTTTCGCAGTGCCAATGCCCGCCTTTATAGGGAAGGCCAGTACCCGGTACAGGCGGCGCTGGCCGACTTTATCGCCGCCGGACACTTCTCCCGCCACGTGCGCCGCATGCGCGAGCTGTATCGTAAGCGGCAGCTACTACTGCGCCAGGCACTGGCCGACTCCGCTGCTGAACAGCTGGTTTTATCGCCCGGAGAAGCCGGCATGCACCTGGTAGCCAGCCTGCCACCTGGCCTGCAAGAGCAGACGTTGAGTCAAGCCGCCGCGACACAGGGCGTCTGGCTGCGGCCACTGGCGCGCCACTATCTGGCAACTCCGCAGCAGCAAGGCCTGGTACTGGGCTATGCCGGCGTCGACCAGCAGGCAATCCGGCATGGCGCCCAGGTGCTGGCCAGCCTGCTGCGGGAACAGGGGAAGACGTGATGGACAAGCCCGCAGGGGTGGCCGAGACGTCAGCAAGACAGAGGCGAACAGGGTAAATCAAGCAAGGTTGGCCACAACAGGCCCGAGGGAAGAAGCTTGAATGACGGCAGCAAGGCTCGGTGCCTTTGCACGCCACAAAGCACAAAGCCCAGCTCGATTGAGCTGGGCTTCGTAAGGGGCGTCTGGCGGTGTCCTACTTTCACACAGGTATCTGCACTATCATCGGCGCTAAGGCGTTTCACGGTCCTG